>NZ_CP011452.2:2709032-3386291 GCF_001008165.2 Croceibacterium atlanticum
ATCGGTGCCACTCAGGCGGAGGCGGTGGCTGCCATCGGGGCCGGGGCGGGTTTTGAAACCATATTGCGCGCGGACCTTGCCGGACGGCCCAGAGCGGTAATCATGCGATTAGGACTTGGCAAATAGGTTGCCAGTGGCTACCTCTTGTTCGGGCCAGTGGTAAAGCGGCTGTTGCCAAATCCACGCCTCACTCCATCATTTGCCTTCCAGATTGGCGTTGGAACGTCTTTCGTTCGAGCAGATGGGGAACCACGAAGCGTAAACCTAACGCCGTGGCGGGGGTCATGTGGCTGGCTTGTTGCCAGCCTTCAAAGAGGAAAGCGGATTTCCCTTGAATACAAATCGTAACAACAATCGTCGGCGCGGCCGTGGCAGCAATCGCGGTCAGGCCGGCGGCGGAAACCAGTCTAATCGGATCGACAGCCGGGCGCGGGGCAATGCGCCCCAGCTTCTGGAGAAATACAAGAAGCTGGCGCATGATGCGTCACTCAATGGCGACCGTGTGCAGACCGAATATTATCTGCAGTTTGCGGACCATTATTTCCGCGTGATCGCGGATAACAAGGCGCAGAAGGAAGAAGCGCGCCAGCGCCGCGATGCCGATCGTGACCAATCCTCCGACTATGATGACGAGGATGAGGAAGAGCGCCAGGAATCGCGCAGCCGCCGCAACACGCGTGGCCGCCGCGACCGCGATGATGGCGATACGTCTCGCGATGAAGGCGAACAGGGTTCCGAAGGCGATGAAGGCGATTCGGCGGAGGACGATAACCCGTTCACCCGCGAAACCCGCCAGCGCACGCCGCGCCCGCGCAGCCGTCGCAAGCCGGCCAATGACGCATCGGGCGAAAGCTCCGAAATCGACGCCAGCGCTCTCCCCCCTTCGATCTCGCGCAGCGATGATGAAGGCGAAAGCGAGCCCGAGGCCGAGAAGAAGAAGCCGGTAAAGCGCACGCGCACCCGCAAGGCCAAGACGGCAGAGGATGGCGACGGCGAAGCTCTCGAAGCGGTCAGCTGATCGTTAGAGCGGGCTTGCGCCGCCGGATTTGCCGGGCCACGGGGACGCCATGCAGCGCGCCGCCCAGATCTGGCAAATCCTCCTTCGCCATCCGCGCCTGTCGGCGCTCCTCTTCGGGGCGCTTGCCGCCTGCGGCTTCCGCCCGATAGCTATCTGGCCGCTCGCCCTCGCGGCGATGGCGGCCTTCTTCGCCCTTCTGGCGGAAGCACGAACAGCGCGGCAGGCCGCCCTGTGGGGCTGGCTGTTCGGCATGGGGCATTTCACCCTGGCCAATAGCTGGATAGCCACGGCATTCACTTACCAGGCGGAAATGCCCGCCGTGCTTGGCTGGCCGGCCGTGCCACTGCTTTCGCTGTATCTGGCCATCTATCCCGGCCTCGCCGCATTGGGGGCATGGGCAATGGCCATTGGCGGCATTGCCCCGGCAAGGCGCCGGGACTGGGCCTTGGCTCTAGCCTTTGCCGGGTGCTGGATTCTCGGCGAACTGCTGCGGGCGAAGGTCTTTACCGGCTATGCCTGGGATCCATTCGCCATGGTGCTGCTCGGGCCGTTCGACCGGCCGGGGCTTGCCGCCTTGTCGCCCTGGATGGGCAGCTATGCCCTGTCCGGTCTGGCGGTTTTCCTGGCCTGCGGGCTTGCCATGCTGGTGCGCGAACGGTGCCCGGTCCCGCTCGTTCTCGTCAGTATCCTGCTCTGCGTGGGCATGTATCTTCCCGCGGGGCAGGCCATGCAAGGCACGTTGCCGTTCACCCTGGTCCAGCCCGATCTGCGGCAGGAACGGTTGAACAATCCCGAATTCTACGAAGCGAATTTCCAGGTCCTGGCCGGTCTTTCCCGTCCCGGTGTGCCGGGGGAGGCGCGAATCGTCCTGTGGCCCGAATCGGGCCTCGCCGATTATCTGCGCCCGGGTTATCCGCAGCGTTATTATGATCGGATGACGGCGCTGGGCAGCCCGGAATTCGCGCGCCAGCGGATCGGGCGGGTGATCGGCCCTGACAGCGTATTGCTCACCGGCGCGGTTGATCTGGAGATTGATCAGGGCCGGGCAATCGGGGCCTATAATTCGGTGACGGCGCTGGATGGGCAGGGCACCATTCTTGCCGGATATTCCAAGGCCCATCTGGTGCCGTTCGGCGAATATCTGCCGATGCGGGAGATTCTCGAACCGCTGGGCCTCAGCCGTCTGGTTCCCGGCACCATTGATTTCCTCCCCGGCCCCGGCCCGCAGACACTCGATTTCGGCCAATTGGGCCGCGCGGGGATCCAGATCTGTTACGAAATTGTTTTTTCGGGCGAAGTTGTCGATCCGGCAAACCGGCCCGACTATATTTTCAACCCTTCCAATGATGGCTGGTTCGGCGCGTTCGGCCCGCCCCAGCATCTCGCCCAGGCGCGTATGCGTGCGCTGGAAGAAGGGCTGCCGGTTTTGCGTTCCACCACCACGGGAATCAGCGCAATTATTGATGCGCGCGGCGTGGTGCGCGAACATCTGGCCATGCATGAAGCCGGGCGGCTGGACGGGAAAGTGCCGCCTGCCGCACCGCCGACGCTCTTCTCCAGAATGGGTAACATACTCGCAATTGTTTGGGCCGGACTATTCCTTGCCGGAGCTTTCGTTGCCATGCGACGGCGCGCTCTATAGGAGGCCATTCGGAACACGACAGAAACACCAGCTCAAGAGGATCATCCTGCATGCGCAGCAATTACCTTTTTACCTCCGAAAGCGTTTCCGAAGGACATCCGGACAAGGTGTCGGACCAGATTTCCGATGCGATTGTCGACCTCTTTCTCTCCAAAGATCCAGAAGCCCGCATCGCCTGCGAAACATTGACGACGACCCAGCGCGTTGTCCTGGCCGGCGAAATCCGCTGCAAGGGCGTTTACGAGAATGGCGAATGGGCCCCGGGCGCGCTGGAAGAAATCGAAAAGGTCGTGCGCCAGACCGTCAAGGATATCGGCTATGAACAGGAAGGCTTCCACTGGGAAACGCTGACCTTCGAAAACCTGCTTCACGGCCAGTCCGCCCATATTGCGCAGGGTGTCGATGCCGGTGAAGAAGGCTCCAACAAGGACGAAGGCGCCGGCGACCAGGGCATCATGTTTGGCTTCGCCTGCGATGAAACGCCGGATCTGATGCCGGCCACGCTGGATTACAGCCACAAGATCCTCCAGCGCATGGCGCAGGATCGCAAATCGGGCGTCGCCCCCTTCCTTGAACCGGATACGAAGAGCCAGGTCACGCTGCGTTTCCAGGATGGTAAGCCGGTTGCCTGCACCGCAGTGGTGGTTTCCACCCAGCACGCGCCGGGTTATGACAAGGGCGCGAAGGAAGCCGAGCTGAAGGCTTACGTCAAAGGCGTGATTTCCGATGTTCTTCCGGCGGGACTGATCTCTGACGAGACAGTTTATCACATCAACCCGACCGGCACGTTCGAAATTGGCGGCCCTGATGGCGATGCCGGCCTGACCGGCCGCAAGATCATCGTCGATACCTATGGCGGTGCGGCCCCGCATGGCGGCGGCGCGTTCAGCGGCAAGGATCCGACCAAGGTTGACCGTTCGGCTGCCTATATCACCCGCTATCTGGCCAAGAATGTAGTGGCGGCCGGGCTTGCCAAGCGCTGCACGATCCAGCTCGCTTATGCGATCGGCGTGTCGGAACCGCTTTCGATCTATGTCGATCTGCACGGCACCGGCGCCGATGGCGTGACGGAAGAATCCATCGAAAAGGCGATCCGTTCGATCGGGAAGCTGGGCGGCATGACTCCGCGCGGCATCCGTACCCATCTGGGCCTCAACAAGCCGATCTATCGCAAGAGTGCGGCTTACGGCCATTTCGGCCGCAAGGCTGATGGCGACTTCTTCCCCTGGGAACGCACTGACCTGGTGGAGGATCTCAAGGCCGCTCTGGCCTGATCCGCATCGGGCGGGGCCGTTTCGATGACCGGCCCCGCCCAAGGCGTTGCGCTCTCACCCGGCGGGCGGGGGCGCGTTGTCCCGCTGGACGCGTTGCGGGGCCTTGCAGTCATCGGCATCATTTTCATGAATGTCTTCGCCTTCGCCATGCCGGGGGCAGCCTATTACAATCCCCGCGCCTGGGGCGGCACCGGCCTGGCTGACCTGGCTCTGTGGACTGCCAGCTTCCTCTTCATCGAAGACAAGTTCCGCACGCTCTTCGCCATGATGTTTGGCGTGGGGGTGGCGATTCTGCTTGGCCGGAAGGGCGATGGGGGATTGCGCGCCCATTATTCCCGCATGGCGGTGCTGTTCGTAATCGGCGCCATCCACGCGACCTTGCTGTTCAGCGGAGACGTGCTGCGGCTTTATGCTCTGGCAGGGCTGGTCCTGCCAATATGCGCGTTCTGGCCGGCGCGCCGCCTGTGGATCGCCGCTTGTATATTGATGGCCGTCTATATGGCTGTTGGCGGTTATATCGCATTTGGCTGGACCGAATATTGGTGGCGCACGGTCAGCCTGCCCGGCACGGATCCGGCACCCCTCGCTCGTGCTGAAATGGCTTTCGGTGCCGATCCCGCGACGCTCGAAAGAGGGTTGGCCATGGGGCGGGAGCCCCTGATGGAAAGGATCGAGCGCCGCCTTTCATCGCCTGCCGCCTCGCTGATTGCGGCGGGCGTGGTCATGCCGGTCACCCTGGCGGCCATGCTTGCGGGCATGGCCTTGTGGCGCAGTGGCTTGCTGGCCGGACAATGGCCGCCCGCACGCGCTTTCCGCCTTGCCGGCTGGATGGCGGCCATCTCCTTGCCCGTATTGGGACTGCTGGCCTGGCTGGCCCATTTTTCCGGCTTCAACGGCGCCGTGATCGGGACCAATGCCCTGGTCTGGTCGGCGCCATTCGACCTGCTGCTTGGCATAGGCTGGGCAGGACTTGCCATGGGGCTGTTCGTGCGCGCGGGCGCCGATGCGGGCTGGGTCCGCCGGCTCGCCGCCGCCGGTCGGCTGGCGCTGACCAATTATCTGGCAACCAGCGTGATGCTGGGCGCGATTTTCCATAGCTGGGGTTTCGGCCTGTTCGGGGAATTGGGGCGAGTGGAAACATGCGCCATCACCCTCGTCCCGGCGGCAGCCATGCTGGCCTGGTCCCCATTATGGCTGGGCCATTTCCGTCAGGGCCCAGCCGAATGGTTCTGGCGCAGCGCCGCCCGGCTTCGCCGCATGCCGTTGCGGCGATAGGCTTCAGCTCCCGCTGCGCAGGGCCGTTACCGCCATGTCGGCCTTCAGCCGCCGCGCCGCCAGCAGATAGTGCACCCCGGCCCAGGCATAGGCCAGACCGAAGATCGCCATGGCGATGACCAGCCCTTCGCTCACGCCATGCGTCTGCGCCATCCGGTCGCTCAACATCCCGAGGAAGAGCGGCCCGCCCGCGCTGGCCAGGCCATATACGACATTGAGCATGGCCGACGCCGTCGCCCGCATCCGGGGGTGCATCAGATTTTGCAGCGTGGCGTAGGTAACACCGAGATATCCGAAATTGAGGAAGGTCGCGATGCTGATCAGGGCGAGCAGGGGCACAAGCGCATCGCGGGTAATGGCGAAGGCGTAGATCGGCCCGCCCAGCAGCAGGGAGACTGCCGGGACAAGGGCATAGGCGGCAGGTGTTTTTTCGCCGAACTTGTCACCCAGCCAGCCGGTGCCGACCACGGATAATGCCGCCGGGAGGCTGGCGATCACACCGGCGTAGAAACCGGCTTCGCCGATCGATAATTCGAAACGGCGGATCATCAGCGATGCGAAGAAATAGTTCAGGCCAAAACCCAGCATGGCGGCCAGCGCCGATCCGATCACCAGATTGCGTGCGCTGGACAGGCCGGTCAGGCGGCGGAGCACGTCCATCAGGGGCGGCACCTCGTCACCGGCGCCGGGATCGTGGCGGCCGCGCGCAGGTTCCGCCACGATTGCATAGGCCAGCATGGCCAGCAGCAGGCCGGGCAAGGCTGCAACCAGGAAGGTGAAGCGCCAGTCGAAATTTTCCGCGATCCAGCCGCCGCCGACAAAGCCGATAAAGGCACCGACCGGCGGGGCGAGCATCAGGATCGAGATGGCGAAGCCTCTGCGATTGGCCGGAAAATAGTCCGCGATGACGGATTGCAGGCTTGGCAGCCCGATCGCTTCACCCAGGCCCACGCCCATGCGTGAAACCAGCAACTGGATCCAGCTGGCCGCCACGCCGCAGGCCGCCGTGGCGACGGACCACAGCAGCGTGCCGACCGAGATCAGCGTCATCCGCCGCGTGCGTTCGGCAATGCGCGCAATGATCAGGCCGACACCGATATTGAGGACGGTAAAGGCAACGCCCATCAGCGAAACCTGCGTATCGGAAAGGCCGAATTCGGCCTTCACCGGCTCCACCAGAACATTCACCACGATGCGATCGATAAAGCCGACCGTGCTGATCGCCATAAGGACGATCAACGCAAGCCACGGCGCATCGCGGCGCAAACCGCCTTCACTCATATCCCTCTCCCGTCCCCTTGATGGGGCTTCAGGTCAGGACACGTAGCGGGCGGTGGTCTTTTGCGCCACTTCTTCCGCAGTCACGCCGGGGGCAAGCTCGATCAGCCTGAACGGGCTGCTGTGATCCGGGCGCTGGAACACGGCAAGATCGGTAATGATCATGTCGACCACGTTCTTGCCCGTCAGCGGCAATGTGCATTCGGGGATGAATTTCGGTTCGTCATGCTTGGACGCATGGCTCATCACCACGATGATCTTCTTGACCCCGGCCACCAGGTCCATGGCGCCGCCCATGCCCTTCACCATCTTGCCGGGGATCATCCAGTTGGCGATGTCACCATTTTCGGAAACTTCCATCGCGCCCAGCACGGTCAGATCGATATGTCCGCCCCGGATCATGGCGAAGCTCTGCGCGCTGTCGAAATAGGCGGATTTATCCAGTTCGCTGATCGTCTGCTTGCCGGCATTGATCAGGTCGGCATCCACCTCGTCAGGATAGGGGAAGGGGCCGATACCCAGCATTCCGTTCTCGCTCTGGAGCGTGACTTCCATGCCTTCCGGTATGTGGTTTGCCACCAGCGTGGGGATGCCGATGCCGAGATTGACGTAATATCCGTCCTCCAGCTCCTTCGCCGCGCGTGCAGCCATCTCGTCGCGGTCCCAGCCATGTTTCACTGCCGTATCGCTCATGCTCACTCGCCTTCTTTCGGGGTGGTTGCTTGGGGCGTCCAGCGCGCCTCGGGCGGGAAAATCTCGTCCACGCTGCCCTGGATCGATGCGCCGTAAACGGGGTTGGGAATGACGAACCAGCCATTGCCCCAGAGGGAGGCGATCTGGCCGCGTGCGGTCAGCTGCCGCCGGTCGAGCGGGGCGCGGTCCCGTTCGTTCAGCAGATCGGCAAAGTCGCCCAGATTGTCCCCGGCAAGTGCCACGATGCAGTAACGCGCGGCGATGGCCGCCCGGCGCCCATCCTTGGCCGACCCCATCGCATCGTCCCCCTTCAGGAACAGCGTATCGCCATGGACCGCTTCGCCCAGTCCATTGGCCCGCAGGGCATCGATCGTGGCTGCGGCATATTCCGTTACACGATTGGTATTGAATATCACCGTCACGCCTGCATCCCGGATGCGGCGCAGCCCGGTCACGGCGCCGGGGACGGGGGCGGTGTATGCTGAACCTGTCCGTTCCCATTCAGCCCAGACGCCGCCATCATATCCGCTGCCGCTTTCCGCCTGCCAATATTCATAACCGAGATTGAGCAGCACGGTTTCGTCCACGTCGAAAACGGCGGCCTGGGGTTTGGGTGATCCATCCTCTGCCGTGCAGCTTGTCCGGGCCAGCCCGCCTTCCGCACCGGGCAGGCCCATCAGCACAGATTGATCGGCCCCCTGCCGCGCCTGCATTTCGACGTAATCGGCAAGCATCCGCCACGCCTGGATCGAAGCGGCGGCGCCTTCGCCCGATCCGAACAGCCAGCGCATCGAATCAGGGGCGGCCGCATCCCCGCCGCGGCCCGCTTCGGCCGCCTGTTCCGGTGCGGTGTACTGGTTATAGGTGTTGGTTGTCGTGCAGCCGGCAAGAGCCAGTGCGATACATCCGGTTACTGTGGCTCTCATGCGTTTTTACGTTCCCGCGTGGTGATGAATTCGATTTTCTTGTCATAGGGGGCGCCCAGCACCATCCGCTGGACATAGACGCCGGGCAGGTGGATGCAGTCCGGATCGAGGCTGCCGGTGGGGACCACTTCTTCCACTTCAACCACGCAGATCTTGCCGCATGTGGCGGCCGGAAGATTGAAATTGCGTGCCGTCTTGCGAAACATCAGATTGCCGCTTTCATCCGCCTTCCACGCCTTCACAATGGCCAGATCGGCAAAGATCCCGCGTTCGAGGATATATTCCTCCCCGTCGAAATTCTTCACTTCCTTGCCTTCGGCAACCTGCGTGCCAACGCCGGTCTTGGTGTAGAAGCCGGGAATGCCGGCCCCGCCTGCGCGCATCCGTTCCGCCAGCGTGCCCTGCGGGCAGAATTCCACCTCCAGTTCGCCCGACAGATATTGCCGTTCGAATTCCTTGTTTTCGCCGACATAGGAGGAGATCATCTTCTTCACCTGCCGGGTGCGCAGCAGCTTGCCGATGCCTTCATTATCGATTCCGGCATTGTTGCTGGCGAAGGTCAGATCCTTGACCCCGCTGTTCTGGATTGCGTCGAGCAGGCGTTCGGGAATGCCGCAAAGGCCGAATCCGCCAGCGGCAATCAACATGCCATCATGGAGTATCCCGTCGAGTGCGGTCTCTGCATCGGGATAGAGTTTCTTCATTCCGCCGGCTCCCTATTGGCTTGTTGTGCTTCCACGCCATATGAAATCGCCGCTTTGCTGTCACGCGAGGGCGGCGCGCAAGATCGGAATATCTGCGCCGCAGAATTGGTGCAATGCAGCAATTTCCGCAGAACTCGTGCCTGATCTATCTGCTCACCTGCCGGAAAGCAGTGCAGGAACCTTGAAAAACAATTGCAAATCAATCGGATGACCGCCAGTTGCGCTTTATGCAACTCAACTTGCGCTTTTCGCACTTGCGAAATGAGGGGCGTCGGAGCATATCGAAACTGCCTTTCAGGCATCCTCTCCCAAAACTTCCAAGGCCTGGCCGGCAACGGCCGGGCCTTTTTTCTTTCCGGCCTGGTTTCATGACCTGCCGGCACGATATCGCCTGACGATCATTTGCATTCGGGGAGGTGCGATCCTAGCTCTCTCATTCGAAGCAGATCGAAAAAAAGGTGATAGAGCCCATGGCCGATGCCGATGTTGCTGAAGTGGAAGAGGGCACCGTCCGCCTGCAGGTTGCGGCGGCAAGACAGGAGGAAAGCGGGCGCGGCGTTGCCCGGTTGCCCCGATCGGCTTTTCAGGCCCTGGGAATAACCGAAGGCGATATTGTCGAGATCGAAGGCAAGCGCAGCACCGCCGCCGTGGCCTTGCTGGCCGCCAGCGAGGATGATGCGCTGGATGTCATCCGTCTCGACGGGTTGCAGCGCGGCAATGCCGATACGTCTTCCGGCGAGCATGTGGTGGTTCGCCGCACGGAATCGCGTCCGGCGACGCGGGTGGTATTCGCCCCCGCGCAGCGCGAGATGCGGCTTCAGGGACCGACTGAAGCGCTGAAACGCGTCTTTTTCGAAAAGCCGCTGGTCGCCGGGGATCTGGTTGCCACCCACGGGCAGCAGCCGGTCCAGAACGTGCCGCCCGAAGTGCGCCGCATGTTCAACGCGCCGGCCTATGCGCTCACCCAGATCCGCCTGCAGGTGATTTCGACCCAGCCCAAGGGCATCGTCCATATTGACGAGAATACCGAGGTGGAACTGCGCGCCGAGTTCGAGGAACCGCGCGATGGCCGGGGCATCATCAATTACGACGATGTCGGCGGTATGGACGAAACCATCAAGCAATTGCGCGAGATGGTGGAACTGCCGCTTCGCTATCCCGAATTGTTCACCCGGCTTGGCGTCGATCCGCCCAAGGGCGTGCTGCTGCACGGCCCGCCGGGAACGGGCAAGACCCGGCTCGCCCAGGCGGTCGCCAATGAAAGCGACGCCGAATTCTTCACCATCAACGGGCCGGAAATCATGGGCTCCGCCTATGGCGAGAGCGAGAAACGGCTGCGCGAAGTGTTCGAGGAGGCGGAGCGGGCCCAGCCGGCCATCGTCTTCATTGACGAGATCGATTCGATCGCGCCCAAGCGGCAGAATGTAAGCGGCGAAGCGGAAAAGCGGCTGGTCGCCCAGTTGCTGACGCTGATGGACGGTTTGCAGTCACGCACCAATCTGGTGGTGATCGCGGCCACCAACCGGCCCGATGCGATCGACGAGGCCCTGCGCCGGCCCGGCCGCTTCGACCGCGAGATCATCATCGGCGTGCCTGACGAGAACGGGCGCCGCGAAATCCTTGCCATCCATACGCGCGGCATGCCGCTGGGCGAGGGCGTGGATCTGAAGGAACTGGCCCGCAGCACGCACGGTTTTGTCGGCGCGGATCTGGCCGCCCTTACGCGCGAAGCGGCGATCGAGGCCGTGCGGCGCATCATGCCCAAGCTTGATCTGGACGCGCGCGAGATACCTGCGCAGGTGCTGGAGGAATTGCAGGTCGAGAAGAACGACTTCCGCGAAGCGCTGAAACGCGTGCAGCCTTCGGCCATGCGCGAAGTCATGGTGCAGGCGCCGACCGTCGGCTGGGCCGATATTGGCGGCCTGGACGAAGCGGAGGAGAAGCTGCGCGAAGGCGTGGAACTGCCCCTCAAGAACCCGCAGGCATTCGACCGCCTCGGCATCCGTCCGGCCAAGGGCTTCCTGCTCTACGGGCCGCCGGGAACGGGCAAGACATTGCTCGCCAAGGCCGTGGCCAAGGAAGCGGAAGCGAACTTCATTTCGATGAAGAGTTCGGACCTGCTGTCCAAATGGTATGGCGAGAGCGAGCAGCAGATCAGCCGCATGTTCGCCCGCGCACGGCAGGTGGCGCCCTGCGTCGTCTTTATCGACGAGATTGACAGCCTGGTGCCTGCAAGGGGTTCTGGCGGCGGCACCGAACCGCAGGTGACGGCGCGCGTGGTCAACACGATCCTGGCCGAAATGGACGGGATGGAGGAATTGAACTCCATCGTGGTGATCGGGGCCACCAACCGCCCCACACTGGTCGATCCTGCACTGCTCCGCCCGGGCCGTTTCGATGAACTGGTCTATGTCGGCGCGCCGAACAAGGACGGGCGGGAACTGATCCTGAAGATCCACACGCGCAACATGCCGCTGGCCGGCGATGTCGATCTGTCGGCACTGGCCGACAAGACGCCGCGCTATACCGGCGCCGATCTGGAAGATGTGGTTCGCCGGGCCGGCCTGGTGGCAATCCGCCGCGATGGCACCAATGCGAAGGAAGTGACCGCGCAGGACTTTGCCGAAGCGCTGGAGGACAGCCGCCCCACTGTGACCGAACAGATGGAACAGGAATATGCCAAGATGAAGGGCGAACTGAAGAAGCGCGCGCTGGAAGTGCGGCCAATCGGTTTCATTCATGAAGGCATGGTGGAAAGCACGCGCGACCGTAAACACGGATAGCGCGGCTGAGGCCCTTAGATCGAGGAGAAGCCCGGCCATCGTGCCGGGCTTTTTCGTTCTGGCCCGCTCTTTCGGTCTAGCCCCGGGCCGGGCCCGATCCGTCGCCCTGCATCTGTGACAGAACTTCGCCCGAAACCGGGCCGATGCCGGCCACTTCCACCGGCGCCACCGGCAGCAGGCGGTTGCGCACGATCGCTTCCGGCATTTCATCGCGGATCCACGCCATCAGCGCTTCGCGGATGTCACAGCGCAGATCGAACAGGGTCGGCGAATCCTTGGCTGTCATCAGGAAGCGGACCTCTATCGCGTCACGCGTCAGTTCGGTCACCTGCATCCATTTGACGCGGCCATCCCAGCGATTGTTGGCCTGGATCAGTTCGTAGAACTTCTCCCGGATCGGATCGAGATTGGTCATCGGATCCACATAGAGCATCACCGTGCCCATCAGCTGGGACGTGGTCTTGGTCCAGTTCTGGAAGATTTCGTCCAGGAACTTGCTGGTGGGCACCACCAGTCGCCTTTCATCCCAAACCTTCACCACGACATAGGTGGTGCGAATTTCTTCGATCCAGCCCCATTCGCCGCCAATGATCACGGCATCGCCGATCACCACGGGTTCGGTCAGCGCCATCTGGAAACCGGCGATCAGCGATTTCAGCGCGGGCTGCGCCGCCGCGCCCACGGCCAGGCCGGCAAGGCCCGCCGATGCAACCAGCGTCACGCCGATCTGGCGCACGCCGGGAATGGCCAGCAGCATTAGCCCCACGGTGATGAAGACGATTACGAAAGTGGCAATGCGCCCGAAAATGGACAGCCGCGTCCGCCGCCGCCGCGCCTCGCGATTGTCGGGCACGGAAATGTCGTTGCGCAGGATCATCGCTTCGACCAGCGCATGGAGAATGGCCAGCGCCATCCAGCCGATCAGCAACGGCATCACCACGCCGCCAATCCGCTCCCACAATTCGTCGAGCACCGGGATCGCATCGGAGGCGAGCACGATAGCCAGCGCGATCAGGGCATAGCGGGTTGGCCTGGCAAGCTTGCGGGCGACGATATTGTCGGACTGGCTTTCGCTCGCCTTGGCGATGCGTCGCAGGAAGCGGAAGATCAGCCAGTGGACCACCAGCGCGGCCGCGATTGCCGCGACCAGCGCAATGGCGGCGATAATCGAAACCCCGATCCATTCGGGCCAGTTGTCGAATTGCGTTCTTATCTGGTCAATCATTCATCGGAGCCTTCGCCTGCATTGCTGCACTTGCGAACGATACTCCAATCAATGAGCGGCGTCCCAGCTCGTTCCATGGCCGATTTCCACGGCCAGCGGAACGTCGAGCGAAATCGCGGGCAGGGCTGCTTCGCCCATGACCTTTTCGATCACCTTTGATGCCGCCTCAACCTCGCTTTCGGGCAGTTCGAACACCAGTTCGTCATGCACCTGCAACAGCATCTTCACATTGCCCAGCCCGGCGTCCTGCAATGCAGGCAGCATGCGGACCATGGCGCGTTTGATGATGTCGGCGCTGGTGCCCTGGATCGGCGCATTGATCGCCGCCCGCTCGCTCCCCTGCCTTTCGGCCTGGTTCTTGGAGCTTATGCGCGGGAACCACGTCTTGCGGCCGAACAGGGTCTGCGAATATCCGCGTTCCCGCACCCCTTCCAGCGTGGCCACGATGTAGCGCTGGATGCCGGGGAAGCGTTCGAAATAGCGGTCTATCATCGCCTGCGCCTCGTCCGGTTCCGTGCCCAGCCGCGTGGCCAGGCCCCAGCGGGAAATACCGTAGAGAATGGCGAAATTGATCGTCTTGGCGCGGGCGCGCGTATCGCGGTCCACATGGCCGAACAGTTCTTCGGCCGTGCGCGCGTGAATATCCTCGCCCCGCGCGAACGCTTCTTTCAGGGGCGGCACATCGGCCATATGCGCGGCCAGCCGCAGTTCGATCTGGGAATAGTCCGCCGCCAGCAACACATTGCCAGCTTCGGGGACGAAAGCGGTCCGGATCTGCCGCCCGATTTCCGTGCGGATCGGGATGTTCTGCAAATTCGGATCGGTGGATGAAAGGCGTCCCGTCTGCGCGCCGACCAGGCTGTAGGAAGTGTGGACCCGCCCCGTTTCCGGATTGATCGCCGCCTGCAGCGCATCGGTATAAGTGCTCTTCAGCTTGGACAATTGCCGCCAGTCGAGCACTTTTTGCGCGATCGGCGCGTCGTCCTGGGCGGCCAGCTTTTCCAGCATGGCCTGATCGGTTGAATATTGGCCGCTTTTGCCCTTGCGGCCACCCTTGTATCCCATCTTGTCGAACAGGATTTCGCCCAATTGCTTGGGGCTGCCAATGGTGAATTCCTGCCCGGCAATTTCGTGCACTTCGGCCTCGATCTCGCCGATGCGGGTGGCGAATTCTTCCGACAGGCGGGCCAGGGCGGCGCGGTCTACCCTGATGCCGTTGCGTTCCATTTCGGCCACCACCGGGATCAACGGCCGGTCCACCCGTTCATAGATGCGCGTGCTGCCTTCATGGGCCAGCCGCGGATGCAGCAGCCGGTGAAGGCGCCATGTCACATCGGCATCTTCGGCCGCATATTCGGTCGCCCGGTCCAGCGGCACTTCACCGAAGGGAATGGCCTTCTTGCCGGTGCCGCAAACATCCTTGAAGGCGATCGGCGTGTGGCCGAAATGGCGCTGGCACAATTCATCCATGCCATGCCCGCCGCCAATGCCATCCATCGACCGGCCGGCGTCCAGCGCGAAGCTGATGATCATCGTATCGTCCACCGGCGCCACGGCTATGCCGTGCCGGGCCAGGACGTTGAGATCATATTTGATGTTCTGCCCGATCTTCAGCACCGCATCGCTTTCCAGCAGCGGTTTGAGCGCGGCGAGGGCGGCATCGCGGCCGATCTGTTCCGGCTTTTCGGCGAACATGTCGGTGCCGCCATGGCCCAGCGGGATATAGCAGGCGTCGTTCGGGCCGAGTGCCAGGCTGATGCCGGTCAGGCTGGCCTGCAACGCATCCAGCGAACTGGTTTCCGTGTCCAGCGCCACTTTCCGGGCGGCAAAGGCGCGGGCGATCCAGTGTTCCAGCCGTTCCATGGACTGCACGCATTCATAGGCGGAACAATCAACCGGCGGCATTTCGGGCAATGCCTGCCGGCTGCCTTCGGGGGCGGCAGCGCGGGCCTGATTATCCTGCTTGGCCGGATGCAGATCCGTCTTGCGCGCGGGGGATCCGGTGCCGCCGTCCAGCCGTTTCAGCAGGCTGGTAAAGCCGTGATGGGCAAGGAATTCCGCCAGCGGCTCTTTCGGCACTGCGTCCAGTTTCAGATCGTCCAGCTGCATGGGCAGGGCACAATCTTCCTTCAGCTGCACCAGGACGCGGCTGAGTTCGGCCATTTCGCGGCCTTCGAGCAGCCTTTCCTTCAGCTTGCTCTTCTTCATGTCCGGCGCGGCATCCAGCGCGGCCTGGAGAGAACCGTGTTCCTGGATCAGCTTGGTGGCGGTCTTGGGGCCGATGCCGAAGATACCGGGGACATTGTCCACCGAATCGCCCATCAGGGCCAGGACATCGCCCACCTTTTCCGGCGGCACGCCGAATTTCTCGATCACTTCGGGGATGCCGATGCGCTGGTTCTTCATCGTGTCCAGCATATCGACCTTGCCAGGGGCGAAGCCGTCATCCGGCTCCACCTCCTCGCCCACCAGCTGCATCAGATCCTTGTCGCCCGAAACGATGGTGACATCCCACCCCCGCTTCGCCGCGGCGCGGGCATAGGAGGCGATCAGATCGTCCGCTTCCAGCCCTTCTTCCTCGATACAGGGCAGGCTGAAGGCACGCGTGGCATCGCGTATCAGGGGGAATTGCGGCTTGAGATCTTCTGGCGGTTCGGGCCGGTTGGCCTTGTACTGGTCGTAGATCTCGTTGCGGAACGATACGCCCGATGCATCCAGTATCACCGCCAGGTGAGTCGGGCCGTCCGCCTTGTGCAGATCATCCGCCAGTTTCCACAGCATGGTGGTGTAGCCATAGACCGCTCCCACGGGGGTGCCCTGCGGGTTGGTGAGCGGCGGAAGCCTGTGATATGCCCGGAAAATATACGACGAACCGTCGACGAGATAGAGATGCTGCTTGTCCGCCATGCGGAACCTGCTAGCAGCGCCGCGCCGTCAGGTCAGCCGCTATTGCAACGCGGCTGGCGGAATGTGGCGAAAAACGGCCTTTGCCCCGATCTTGCCACAATTGGCTTGCGCGGCCACAAAGTTGCCATTATTTAGCAAAGCTGGAATTCCCTCCAAGGGGGTGGATTTCACGCTGCCCCCGCAAGGGGAAAGCGTATTTCTTCTCGCTGTTTAAGGATTAACAAACATGCGCAAGATCGTTCTCGCTGCCGCCGTTGCCGGCGCTGCCCTTTCGCTGGCTGCTTGCTCGGAAGGCACTGAAGAAGCTGCGGGCGACACCGTCGATTCCGCAATGGCTGACACCGAAGCCAATGTCGAAGCCATGGGCGATGCCGCTGAAGGCGCCATGGACGAAGCCGGCGAAGCTGTTGACGCCGCTGGCGAAGCTACGGACCAGATGGGCGACGAAATCGAAGCCGACGTCCAGGACGAGACCGTCGAAGAAGCCGCGGCTGACTAAGCCAAGCGCGCATTTTGCGACAAAGAAAGGGCGTAGCCGCGAGGCTGCGCCCTTTCTCTTTGTGTCAAACGAAGCAGGGCTGACCGGCTGAGGCCGGGCGCACCCTATCCGATTCGTGTCAGTGGGCGGAGCTGTAGCTGGCGCTGACCCACTGGCGGCTGTCCTTGCTGGTATAGCCGTCATAGATGGCGCGGGCGATGCTGGCGATCTTGTGTTCGCGATTGAGGCGTGAACCCTGGCCGGTCACATAGATCGCCAGGGCGATGGTGCGGCCATCGGGTGCGGTCAATATGCCGACATCGCTTGATGTGTTGTTCAGCGAACCCGTCTTGTGGGCCACGGTCACATCGCCCGGCAGATTGGCAGGGATGCGGCGCGTTCCGGTCCGGCACTCTTCCATCGTGCGGATCAGGAAGTCCCGGCTTTCCGGCGATAGCCAACGGCCCTGGTAAAGGCCGCGAAGCAGCTGCACCATGGCCTTGGGCGTTGCGCTGTCGCGCGTGTCGATTTGGACGGCAGGATCGATTTCACCATCGTCGCGCACCAGGGTCGCGATATCGCGCGTAAGGTTATATTCGGTGATGCCGGCACGGTTCACCCAGTCATTCACCACGTTCGGCCCGCCGACAGCCGCCAGCAACGCATCGGTGGCGGAGTTGGAGCTGCGTGTCAGCATCAGGTGAATCAGCTCTCGCGCCTGCAGATACTTGCCCTTGCGCACTGGCGCCACGGGTGAAGAAAAAGGCTGGGAATTGACGGGCAGCAGCAGCGGATATTCGCTGGTCAGGCTGAAACGGCCCTGATCCACGCCTTCCAGGAAGGCAGCGGCCACGGCGATCTTGCTGGTGCTGGCCATCGGGAAACGCTGATCGCCCAGAACGGCAAGCTGTTCACCCGTGGCGAGATCGATCGCGGCAACGCCGATGCGGCCGTTCGATCCGTCTGCCAGCTGTGCGATCTGCCGTTCGAACGGCGTATCGTAATCGGGGGTATAATCGCGCGGGGCGCGCAATTCAGTGCCGAGCGCGGTGTCGAAAGCCACTTCGATCGTGTCGTCACCTGCCTGGGCAGGGGCGACCGCTGCAAAAGCCAGGCCGAGTGTGGCGGCGATACGTGCGAAATTACCGAGTCCCATAAGCTCCCAAGATTACCCCTTCATGGTTGTTAAAAACTTAACTGAGCTTGGAAAGACCACAATCGGAGCCGCGATGAAGTGACGGTAAGGGACGGCAAGTTGCGCCTGAAACCGGGAACCGGCGCAACTTGCCGCGCATTTCAGCCCGGCTTGCGCAGCCGCAGGGCGAACTGGTCCGTCTTCCCGCGAATCACGGGATCGAACACATTTGCGTCGCGCGGGTCGTCCGGCTGTGAATATAAATCGCTTTCTGCCTCCAGTTCGAAACCGGCAGCGGTCAGCGCCTCGATCGCGGCCTGCTTGTCTATCCGGTGCAGCGAATCGCTATCCTGCGTGCCGGTGCCGGACCTGGCGCTGTGATCCACGACCACCAGCGTGCCGCCCGGCTTCAGCGAATCAAACAGCGCTGCAATCGCCTTTTCTCCAGTGCCTTCCGGCATTCCGGCAAGATAGAGATCGTGCAGGTTCATTACCGTCACGATGGTATCGAGAAGTTCGGGGAATTGCGGTTCGTCGATCGCGCCGCGCAGCGGGGTCACCCGTTCGGGATAGGGTGCAACCGCTTCTTCCTGCTCCGTGGCGTATTCTGGGCGGAAAGCTATGAATTCTTCCGGCTGGAAGGCGAAGACCTTGCCATCATTGCCCACGGCAATGGCCAGCAGCCTGGTCATATATCCGCCGCCCATGATGTAATCGCCCACGATCTCGCCCTTGTCGATCTGGGCAAAGGCCAGCAATTCGCCCGGCTTGCGTGCGGCATCGGCTTCCCGGTCCGCATCCGGCCGGGCAATATCGTTGATGGCGACGGTGTAGTCCCCGGCCGAATATTCGGCGGCAGTTTCCTCTGTCGCTTCCTCCGCCGAAGGTGAGCAGGCGGCCAGCGCCGTGCCGAGGCACAGCGGCAGGATCATGTGACGCATGGAACGGTTCCTCTCCCTGTTTATGCGTCATCCTACCACTGCGGCCGGGCACGGCAAAGCAGGGCGTTCAGGCGTTGGCGAGCGCCTTTTCCACGGCCGGGATCGGTTCTCCCGACAGGTCCTTTGCCAGTTCACCGACGATCCGGCTTTCCAGTTCCTTGTGATAATGGCGCCGCATCTCGCCCAGAGTCTTGGGATCGGCGATTACGGTCAATTGTTCGATATCGCCTGACAGCACCTGGGCGTTGAGCCATTCGGCTGCGGCCGCGCCATGGGCCAGTTCGTTCAGATCGGTATTTCCCCCGCGCTGTCCGGCATCGTCCTGGTTGCGCACGCCAGCACTGAAATTGGTCTTCTCCAGTTCAGGTTGATCCAGCATGGTCAGCCTGGGTTCGAAGATCTGTCCGTCATTGCGCAAGAAGAGGAAGCGCTCTCCGTCAACCAGCGCGACATGGGATTTGTGCGGACATTTCATGGGGGCGGCTCTCCTGTTTCTTCGGCCTGTTTCTTCGGGTTTCTGGAGACACCAACGGCCGAGAAGCCGCGAAGTGTCCGGCCAAATGCCGGAAAATCGCGGTAAACATGGATTTCCCAGGGCGGCGGGCATGAAAAAGGGGCCGGGGGATCGCTCCCCCGGCCCCTGATTTCGGCCGTTCGGCAACAGGCTCTTAGAAGCCCATGCCGCCCATGCCACCCATGCCGCCCATATCGGGCATGGCCGGGGCGGACGACTTGTCTTCCGGAACTTCGCTGATCGCCGCTTCGGTGGTGATCAGCAGGCCGGCGACGGAAGCCGCATCCTGCAGCGCGGTGCGCACGACCTTGGTCGGGTCGATAACGCCGGCGGAGACCAGGTTTTCATAGGTGTCGGTCGCAGCGTTGAAGCCCTGCGTCTCGTCATTCTCGCGCAGGAGATTGCCCGAAACCACGGCGCCGTCAAAGCCGGCATTGGTTGCGATCTGGCGAACCGGAGCCATGATGGCCTGGCGGATGATGTCCACGCCGCGGGTCTGGTCGTCATTCGCGCCCTTCAGGCCTTCGAGAGCCTTGGTGGCGTAAAGCAGCGCGGTACCGCCGCCGGGGACGATGCCTTCTTCCACCGCAGCGCGGGTGGCGTGCAGGGCGTCGTCAACGCGGTCCTTGCGTTCCTTCACTTCGACTTCGGACGCACCGCCAACCTTGATCACGGCAACACCGCCAGCCAGCTTGGCCAGGCGTTCCTGCAGCTTTTCACGGTCATAATCGCTGGTGGTGGTTTCGATCTGGGCGCGGATCTGTTCGACACGGGCCTTGATCGCATCGGCATCACCGGCACCATCGACGATGGTGGTGTTGTCCTTGTCGATCGTGACCTTCTTCGCCTGGCCGAGCATGTTCAGCGACACGTTTTCGAGCTTGATGCCCAGGTCTTCGCTGATCATTTCGCCGTTGGTCAGGATCGAGATGTCCTGCAGCATGGCCTTGCGGCGATCGCCGAAGCCCGGCGCCTTGACGGCGGCGATCTTCAGGCCTCCACGCAGCTTGTTGACGACCAGGGTAGCCAGCGCTTCGCCTTCGATATCCTCTGCGATGATCAGCAGCGGACGGCCGCTCTGCACCACGGCTTCGAGGATCGGCAGCATCGACTGCAGGTTCGACAGCTTCTTTTCGTGGATCAGGATATAGGGATCGTCGAGTTCGACGGTCATCTTTTCCGGATTGGTCACGAAATAGGGGCTGAGATAGCCACGGTCGAACTGCATGCCTTCGACGACATCGAGTTCGAATTCGAGACCCTTGGCCTCTTCGACCGTGATCACGCCTTCCTTGCCGACCTTGTCCATGGCTTCGGCGATCTTTTCGCCGACTTCCTTGTCACCATTGGCGGAGATCACGCCGACCTGGGCGATTTCGGAGGAGCCGGAAACGTCCTTGGAACGGCCCTTCAGGTTCTCGATAACCTTGGCAACGGCCAGATCGATGCCACGCTTCAGATCCATCGGGTTCATGCCGGCGGCGACCGACTTCATGCCTTCGCGCACGATGGCCTGGGCCAGAACGGTTGCGGTGGTGGTGCCGTCACCGGCGGCGTCATTGGCCTTGGAAGCCACTTCGCGCAGCATCTGTGCGCCCATGTTCTCGAACTTGTCCTTGAGTTCGATTTCCTTGGCGACGGTAACGCCGTCCTTGGTGATGCGGGGGGCGCCGAAGCTCTTGTCGATCACCACGTTGCGGCCCTTCGGGCCCAGCGTGACCTTCACGGCATTGGCGAGCGTGTCCACGCCCTTGAGGATGCGTTCGCGCGCGTCGCGCGAAAATTTCACGTCCTTGGCAGCCATTGTTATGATTCCTCTTTGCGAATTCGTTGCGGTTGAAAGCGTGGGTTGCGTCGCCTCAGGCGATCACGCCCATGATGTCGCTTTCCTTCATGATCAGCAGGTCTTCGCCATCGAGCTTGACCTC
The DNA here is from genome assembly GCF_001008165.2 of Croceibacterium atlanticum. Lineage (NCBI taxonomy): Bacteria > Pseudomonadati > Pseudomonadota > Alphaproteobacteria > Sphingomonadales > Erythrobacteraceae > Croceibacterium > Croceibacterium atlanticum. The sequence continues at coordinate 2,729,754 of NZ_CP011452.2, forward strand.
GGTGCCGGACCACTTGCCGAACAGCACGCGGTCGCCGACCTTCACGTCGGGAGCGATGCGATCGCCATCTTCGTCACGGGCGCCTTCGCCGACGGCGACGACTTCGCCTTCGCTCGGCTTTTCCTTGGCGCTATCGGGGATGATGATGCCGCCGGCCGTTTTTTCTTCGGCCTCGATGCGGCGGACCAGAACACGGTCGTGCAGCGGACGGAATGCCATATCTATGACCTCTTCCAAAGTGAGTGGTTTATCCTGTTGGCACTCTCGGGCTGAGAGTGCCAGCGGGCCGCATATGGTTGGGCGCACCATGGGCGTCAACTCCCGGCAGGGACAATTTTTTGCCGCGGGAGATTCAGGTTTTCGCGTATTCCAGCAGGCCCAGCCGCCCGCGCCAGTGCCAGCGTGTCAGCAACAGGGCGGCGGCGCAGGCCAGTCCCGCCGCAAGCCCGATCCACACGCCGATGCCTTCCAGCGGTGTATATAGGCCGAGTCCGGCGGCAAGGCCGAAGCCGGGGACCCAATAGGCGAAGATGGCGATCCACATCGGCATGCGCGTGTCCTGCAGCCCGCGCAGTGCACCGGCCGCAACAACCTGGATGCCATCGGTCAGCTGGAAAGCGGCGGCGACCGCGAGATAGCCGATGGCGAGCTTCACCATGTCGGCATTGGCCGGCTGGGACGGGTCCACATAGACGTAAAGCAGCCATTCCGGCACGGTCAGCATGGCGATGGCTGTCAACACCATGAAGCCGGTGCCGAGCGCCATCGCGGCCCAGCCAGCGCGCGCGACGCCAATCGCTTCGCGTGCGCCATGGAAATAGCCGACCCGGATAGTGGCCGCCTGGCTGACACCGGAGGGAATCTGGAAGCACAATGCGGCGATCTGGAGTGCCACTGTGTGGGCGGCGAGCTGCGGCGCGCCGATCAGCCCCATGAGGAAAGCGGCAGTGGCGAAAATGCCGGCTTCGGCCAGAACGGTCAGCGCAATGGGCGTGCCGATCTTCATCAGCGCGGCGAAGCGCGCCCAGTCCGGACGCCAGAAGAAGCCGAATATGTGATAGCGGTGGAGCCTCGGATCGAGACGGATTGCCAGCACATAGGCGGCGAAGGTGATTACCGATGTCGCCACCGTGGCCCAGGCTGCACCTTGCAGGCCCAGGGCAGGGGCGCCGAAATTGCCGAAGATGAAGGCGTAATTGCCCAGCGCGTTCACCCCGATACCGGCGCCGGTGATCATCGTGGCGAGCACGGGGCGCCCCAGCGTGGAGACGAAATTGCGCAGCACGCTGGCGGCGATCATTGGAATCGTCGCCCACAGCAGCACTTCCATATATTCGCCCGCCAGCGCGGCGATGCGCGGCAATTGTCCGGTGGCGAGCATGAAGGGTTCCGACAGGGAGCACAGCACCATCGCCCCGGCGCCGCTCATCACCGATAGCCACAAGGCCATGCGCACCGATCGCCGCACCGGGCGCAGTGCAGGGGCGCGGGCACCCAGTTCGGCCGCCGCCAGAGGCGCGACGGCGCCGGTCAGGCCGGTCAACGCCCAGGAAAGCAGGCCGAAGATCGCGATGCCCAGCGCCGAGGCTGCCAGCTCGGCCTCGCCAAGCCGGGCGATGAACATCACGTCGATCGCATAAGTCAGCATCTGCAACAGATTGGCCGCCGCCAGCGGCCCCGCGAGGCGCAGGGTCGCCGTGAATTCTCGCTTCCAGGTGGGGGGCGTTGTCGCGGGCTGCATGGCGGCGGTTGCGTAGGCCGCTCCGGTTGCAGCTAAAAGCCCTGTGTCGTGCGGGCACACCTTCTTTTGGGAAGTGCGGCTCCGTGGACACAAGTGCTTCCCCTCGTCCCGATCCGGCTATACTAGGCGCGTCGCTCTATTCACCTGGAAAGGCCGACATGAAGTTCGATCGCACGACTATCGCACCGCTTGCACTGGCATTCGCACTCGCCGCTTGCGGTGGCGGCGCAGAGGAAGCGGACGATCCTGCCCTGACCGAGACGCCGGAAGTGACCGAAGCCGAAGCCGCGCCGGAAGACATTGCCGCTCCGGTCGAGGAAGAAGCCGCTGCGGAAGCCGAAGCGGTTGAGGAAGAGGTCGAAGAGACGACTGCCGCCCCTGAACCCGAGCCCAAGCCGACGGCCAGCGCCACGCCTGCCGCGAAGCCTTCGCCGGCTGCCGCTGCTGCGGCCCCGTCCGGACCGCCGCAGGCTTTCGTCCAGTGCAGCGTTTGCCACTCGACCGAGCCGGGCAAGAACGGCATCGGCCCGAGCCTGGCGGGAATTTACGGCACGAAGGCGGGCGAGGTCGCTGGCTTCAAGTTCAGCCCTGCCATGCTCGAATCGGGCCTGACCTGGGACGAGGCAACACTGGACCGCTATCTGAAGGATCCGCGCAAGGTCGTGCCGGGCACGATCATGGGCTTTGGCGGCGTGAAGGACGATGCCAAGCGCAAGGCTATCGTCGATTATGTGAAGTCATTGTAAGTTCGGGCACCGGGCCGGCTTGGCGCCGGCCTGCCTTCTGCACACAAGAAAAGGGCGGTGCCGTGATGGCGCCGCCCTTTCTTTTGTCGCTGTAATGGCCCGCCGGAGCGGGGAGGTGGCGGGCGCTTGCGCGCCCGCCTGTCCATTACTTCAGCTCGACCGTGCCGCCAGCGGCTTCGATCTTGCCCTTGATTTCTTCGGCTTCCGCCTTGTTCACGCCTTCCTTGATCGGCTTCGGCGCGCCTTCGACAAGAGCCTTGGCTTCGGTCAGGCCCAGGCCGGTGATGGCGCGGACTTCCTTGATGACCTGGATCTTCTTGCCACCGTCGCCGGTCAGGACGACGTCGAATTCGTCCTTTTCTTCGGCAGCGGCTTCACCGGCGCCACCGGCAGCCGGGCCGGCAACCGCAACTGCGGCAGCGGCGGAAACGCCCCACTCTTCTTCAAGAGCCTTGGCGAGTTCGGCAGCTTCCATGACGGTCAGCTGCGACAGTTCTTCAACAAGCTTGGCGATATCGGCCATGATGCTTAACTCCGTTCAAATGATGGACCCGGGCAATACGCACCGGGGAATTCGAGAATTGGAAAAACCGCTTACGCCGCTTCTTTGGCGCCATAGGCACCGAAGACGCGGGCGAGCTTGGACGCGGGTTCGTTGACGACCCGGGCGATCTTCGTCGCCGGGGCGTTGATGAGACCCACGATCGTGCCACGCAGCTCGTCGAGGCTCGGCATCGAGGCAAGCGCCCTGACCCCTGCTTCGTCGAGTACCGTGCTGCCCATCGAACCGCCGACGATCTCGAGCTTGTCGGTCGTCTTCGCGAAGTCCACCGCAGCCTTGGCAGCTGCAACCGGATCGGCCGAATAGGCCAGAGCGGTCGGGCCGACGAGGAAATCCTCGAGGCCGGTGTAGTCCGTGTCCTTCAGGGCGAGCTTGGCGAGGCGGTTCTTCGCAACCTTGTAAGTCGCGCCGGCTTCCCGCATCTTCGTGCGCAATTCGGTGGACTGAGCCACCGACAGGCCGAGATTGCGGGTGACAACCACCACGCTGCTCTCGTTGAAGACCGCGTTGAGCTGGGCGACCGAATCGGCTTTCTGCGAACGATCCATGCCTTACTCCTTCTCTGTCCGCCGCACGGAGGAACCATGCGGAGGCACTATGGCCGCGAACCCCGAAGGGCGCCGCGACCGGCTCACATTCACCCATGCCGATCATCGACACGGGCAAGGTCCGTTGATGGGGAAGGAGATGCACGCCAAACGTGCGAAAGCGGCGCAATGCGCACCGCCGGAAAACTCTTTTCCCCGTCTAGGCTGGAAATTAAGAAGACCCGATTGCCTTCACCAACTGTCTCGGACGGATGACCGCCCCCGGGAATACCGGTATGCGATCGGAGCGGGTAAATAGCTGTGCAGGCGCAAAAGTCAAGCGACCGGCTTGTTGAATGGCAGGTAGAACAAGGGGCCGGGAATTACCCCGGCCCCATCGTATGCTCTATTGTATGCTTTGCTGCCCTCACTCTCCGTCATAGCCGAGTATGTCGCCCGGCTGGCAGTCCAGTTCGCGGCAGATCGCCTCCAGTGTGGAGAAGCGGATTGCCTTGGCCTTGCCGGTCTTGAGGATCGACAGATTGGCGAGGGTGAGGCCCACGCGGTCGGCCAGTTCGGTCAGTGTCATGCGCCGTTCGTGGAGCAGGTCGTCGAGTTTCACATTGATCGGCATCAGACGGTCCCTTCCAGGTCTTCGCGCATGGCCGTTCCTTCACGGAACACGCGGGCGAGGATGAACAGCACGATGGCCAGGGCGATACCCGTCAGCGAAATGCCCGAGTCGATATTGACATTGGCTTCCGGGAAATACTGGTCGACCATCGAAGCGCAGACAGTCAGCGGGATCTGCGCCACTTGCAGGGCCACGGCGATCCAGCCCATGCGGGACAGGCGATCCGCATTGTCCGGCACGAAGGGGTTTCCTTCCCCGACCGTGTCGATCATCCGCCCAAGCAGGTGAACGAACCAGAAGGCGCCCCCAAGCAGGACCATGCCGAGCAGCAGGGTCGCCACGATGGCGCTCAGTCCGGAGGCAAGGCTGACGCCCGACACCAGCGCATCGGCGACATGGCTCTGGCTGAACAGGACGACCGGGATCGCGACCACCACGCCGAGGGCGGCGATGCCCAGCACTGCCTTGAGGAAGATGACGAGTATCCTTGCTGCGATAAGCAGCTTGTCTCTTTTAATTTGGGTCATTTCATTTCTCCTTCCCGGAGTGGCGGATCAGGCGAGTGCCGGTGCGGCGACCATGGCGGCTTCGGCCGCGGGGGTGCTGACCAGTGGCAGCAGCGTGGCGGTGACGATGAGGGCCGCGGCAATCGCAGCGGCCGTGTTTTGCAGGAAGTGGCTCATTTCTCGTTCTCCGATATGCTCAATATTGATATCCAATAAGGCGAGTCGGGTTTATTGTCAATCGATAATATCGAAAAACGATATGTCGCTCCGGATGGCGATCGCGCGGATGGCTGCTCGCAAAACAGAAATTGACCCCGCGGCCCTCGCTCTCTATATCCGCCCCAGCCGGAGAGCTTCGAGCAAGGCGTGCCTGACGCGGGGGCGCGCCAAGGGATGGAAGCCCGGTAATCCGTGAGACGTGTTTCAAGCTGCAGTCGGGCGGCCCCCGTGGGGTGCGCTTCGTCATGCGGCTTTCGCGCGTTTCATGCTCCCTCGCGCCCGAGATTTTTCCGCCGGCCGCGTTTCGTGGCTGGCCCAATGTAAAGAGGCACACCTCTCTTATGGCGACCAAGGCGAAGGCCCCGACCACCGTCGGCTCCAAGAAGAAGCGCATCCGCAAGATTTTCGGCGACATCCACGAAGTGGTGCAGATGCCGAATCTGATCGAGGTTCAGCGCGAGAGCTACGAGCAGTTCCTCCGCTCCGACCCTTCGATCGGTTACGTTTCCGGCCTTGAGAAGACCCTGCGTTCGGTCTTCCCGATTCGCGATTTCGCCGGCACGGCCGAACTGGACTTCGTGCATTACGAGCTCGAGGATCCGAAATACGACACGACTGAATGTCGTCAGCGCGGCATTACCTATGCGGCCCCGATGAAGGTCACATTGCGCCTGATCGTGTTCGAGGTGGATCAGGAAACCGAAACCCGTTCCGTCCTCGATATCAAGGAGCAGGACGTTTACATGGGCGACATGCCGCTCATGACCGGGAACGGCACCTTCATCGTCAACGGGACCGAGCGTGTCATCGTGTCGCAGATGCACCGTTCGCCGGGTGTGCTGTTCGACCATGACCGCGGCAAGACCCATTCCAGCGGCAAGTTCCTGTTCGCCGCCCGCGTGATTCCGTATCGCGGTTCGTGGCTGGACTTCGAATTCGACGCCAAGGACATCGTGAATGTCCGCATCGACCGCAAGCGCAAGCTGCCGGTCACTGCGCTGCTTTATGCGCTGGGCCTCGATAGCGAGGAAATCCTCGACGTATTCTACAACAAGGTCACCTGGAAGCGCGGCAAGGACGGATGGGAAATTCCCTTCAGTGCCGAGGCGTGGCGTGGCCAGAAGCCGGCTTTCCCGCTGGTGGACGCGAAAACCGGCGAGGAAGTGTTCCCCGCCGGCCAGAAGGTCAGCCCGCGCGCTGCCAACAAGGCGGCCAAGGATGGCCTGGAAACGCTGCTGATCCCGACCGAGGAAATCTTCGGTCATTATTCGGCGCGCGATCTCATCGATGAAAGCACGGGGCGCATCTATATCGAGGCTGGCGACGAGGTTTCGCCGGAAAATCTCGACAAGCTGGATGCTGCCGGCATCGACCAGCTCGACCTGCTCGATATCGACCATGTCACCACCGGGCCGTGGATCCGCAACACGATGAAGGCCGATAAGGCCGAAAATCGGGACGAGGGTCTGGAGGCGATCTACAAGGTCATGCGTCCGGGCGAACCGCCGACCAAGGAAACGGCAGAAGCGCTGTTCGAAGGCCTGTTCTTCGATGGAGAGCGCTATGACCTGTCCGCCGTTGGCCGTGTGAAGCTGAACATGCGCCTTGGCCTCGATGCCGAAGACACGGTGACGACCTTGCGCCGGGAAGACATCCTGGCCGTGGTCAAGGAACTGGTCGACCTGAAGGACGGCAAGGGCGAAGTCGACGACATCGACAATCTCGGCAACCGCCGCGTGCGTTCGGTGGGCGAGCTGCTGGAAAACCAGTATCGCGTCGGCCTGCTGCGCATGGAACGCGCGGTGAAGGAACGCATGAGCTCGGTCGATGTGTCGACCGTGATGCCGAACGACCTGATCAACGCCAAGCCGGCCGTGGCCGCTGTGCGCGAATTCTTCGGTTCGTCCCAGCTGTCGCAGTTCATGGACCAGACCAATCCTCTGTCGGAAGTCACCCACAAGCGCCGCGTTTCGGCACTTGGCCCGGGCGGTCTGACGCGTGAACGCGCCGGCTTCGAAGTCCGCGACGTTCATCCGACGCATTATGGCCGTATCTGCCCGATTGAAACGCCGGAAGGCCCGAATATCGGCCTGATCAACTCGCTCTCCACCTTTGCGCGGGTCAATAAATACGGCTTCATCGAAACGCCTTACCGCACCATCACCGACAACAAGGTGACGGGCGAGGTGAAGTATCTCTCCGCCATGGAAGAGCAGAAGCACACCGTGGCGCAGGCTTCCGCTGAACTGAACGAAGATGGCAGCTTCGTGGAAGAGCTGGTGTCAGCCCGTCAGAACGGCGAGTTCGTGATGAGCCCGTCCGACCAGATCACGCTGATGGACGTTTCGCCCAAGCAGCTTGTCTCGGTTGCTGCGTCGCTGATCCCGTTCCTGGAAAACGATGACGCCAACCGCGCGCTGATGGGTTCCAACATGCAGCGTCAGGCCGTGCCCCTGGTGAAGGCGGAAGCGCCCTTCGTCGGCACCGGCATGGAAGAAACCGTGGCGCGCGATTCCGGCGCTGCGATTTCCGCAGTGCGCGGCGGCGTGGTCGATCAGGTCGATGCGACCCGTATCGTCATCCGCGCCTCGGGCGAGGTCGATGCCGGCAACCCGGGCGTGGACATCTACAATCTGCAGAAGTTCCAGCGCTCCAACCAGAATACCTGCATCAACCAGCGCCCGCTGGTGAAGGTGGGCGATGTGATCGAAGCCGGCGACACGATTGCCGACGGTCCTTCGACCGATCTGGGCGAACTGGCCCTGGGCAAGAACAGCCTCGTCGCCTTCATGCCCTGGAATGGCTACAACTACGAAGACTCCATCCTGATCTCCGAACGGATCGTGAAGGACGACGTCTTCACCTCGATCCATATCGAGGAGTTCGAGGTGATGGCCCGCGACACCAAGCTCGGGCCGGAAGACATCACCCGCGACATCCCGAATGTCGGCGAGGAAGCGCTGCGCAACCTCGATGAGGCGGGCATCGTCTATATCGGTGCGGAAGTGCATCCGGGCGATATCCTGGTCGGCAAGATCACGCCCAAGGGCGAGAGCCCGATGACGCCGGAAGAAAAGCTGCTGCGCGCCATCTTCGGTGAAAAGGCCAGCGATGTGCGCGACACCTCGCTCCGCCTGCCGCCGGGCGTTGCCGGTACGATCGTGGAAGTCCGCGTCTTCAACCGCCACGGTATCGAGATCGACGACCGTACGCGCGCCATCCAGAACGAGGAAATCGAACGCCTCAAGAAGGATAGCGAGGACGAGCGCAACATCCTCAACCGTGCGACCTACAACCGTCTGCGCGAAATGCTGGACGGCCAGACCGCTTCCGCCGCGCCGAAAGGCGTCAAGAAGGGCACGGTCATCACGCAGGAAGTGCTGGACGAGGTCGAGCGCCACGAGTGGTTCAAGTTCGCCGTTGCCGACGACAACATGCAGGCTCAGCTGGAAGCAGTGAAGAGCCAGTATGACGAGGCGGTGAAGCGCATCAAGGACAAGTTCGAAGACCGCAAGGAGAAGCTCGAACGCGGTGACGAACTCGCCCCGGGCGTGCTGAAGATGGTCAAGGTCTTCGTTGCGGTGAAGCGCAAGCTGCAGCCGGGCGACAAGATGGCCGGCCGCCACGGTAACAAGGGTGTTATCAGCCGCATCCTGCCGCAGGAGGACATGCCGTTCCTGGAAGACGGCACTCCCGTCGATATCGTGCTGAACCCGCTGGGCGTGCCCTCGCGCATGAATGTCGGACAGATCTTCGAAACCCATCTGGGCATGGCCGCGCGCGGACTTGGCCAGCAGGTGACACGGGCCCTGGAAGAATGGCGCGAAGCCAATCCCGATCCGGAAGCTGCGGCCCCGCCGTCGGCCCTGGTCGAGAAGCTGAAGGACGTCTATGGCGAGCAGTATCACGACGATATCGAAAGCCGTACGACGGAAGAGGTCGTCGAACTTGCCGGCAATCTGAAGAACGGCGTGCCGATGGGTACTCCGGTGTTCGACGGTGCGCGCGAATCCGACGTTTCCGACATGCTGATGAAGGCCGGTTACGATACCAGCGGGCAGGTTACCCTGTTCGATGGCCGTACTGGTGAAGCCTTCGACCGCAAGGTCACCGTCGGCTACATCTACATGCTGAAGCTGCACCACCTGGTCGACGACAAGATCCACGCCCGTTCGATCGGCCCGTACAGCCTCGTCACCCAGCAGCCGCTGGGCGGTAAGGCGCAGTTCGGTGGCCAGCGCTTCGGTGAGATGGAGGTCTGGGCATTGCAGGCTTACGGCGCCGCTTACACGCTGCAGGAAATGCTCACCGTGAAGTCGGACGACGTGGTGGGCCGGACCAAGGTGTATGAAGCGATCGTCAAGGGCGACGACACGTTCGAGGCCGGTATTCCGGAGAGCTTCAACGTGCTCGTGAAGGAAATGCGCTCGCTGGGTCTGAACGTCGAATTGTCCTCGTTGAATGACGAGGATGAGGACGACGGCTTCGGCCAGATCGCGGCTGAATAACGGGTGGCGCGGCGGTGCCGGAAGGCGCCGCCCACCCCCTCCACCTGTGACTTTCCCCTCAAGGGATTTGAGACATGAACGAACTGACCAAATTCACGAACCAGCTCGCCAAGCCGGAAACCTTCGACCAGATCCAGATCGAGATCGCGAGCCCGGAGCGTATCCGCAGCTGGTCCTTCGGCGAGATCAAGAAGCCGGAAACGATCAACTATCGCACGTTCAAGCCCGAACGTGACGGCCTGTTCTGCGCGCGCATCTTCGGTCCGGTTAAGGATTACGAATGCCTGTGCGGCAAGTACAAGCGCATGAAATACAAGGGCGTCGTCTGCGAAAAGTGCGGCGTCGAAGTGACGGTGACCAAGGTCCGCCGCGAACGCATGGGCCATATCGAACTGGCCGCACCGGTCGCGCATATCTGGTTCCTGAAGTCGCTGCCGAGCCGCATCGGCCTGCTGCTCGACATGCAGCTGAAGCAGCTGGAGCGCGTGCTCTATTTCGAGAGCTACATCGTGGTCGAGCCGGGCCTGACCCCGCTCGAAAAGTTCCAGCTCCTGACCGAGGACGAACTGCTCGACGCTCAGGATGAATATGGCGAGGATGCCTTCACCGCGAGCATTGGCGCCGAAGCCGTCAAGCAGATGCTGATGGACCTGGACCTGGAACAGGAACGCGACGATCTTCTCGAAGAACTCGCCACCACCAAGTCCAAGCTGAAGCCCGCCAAGATCATCAAGCGGCTCAAGGTCGTGGAAAGCTTCATCGATTCCGGCAACCGCCCGGAATGGATGATCCTGGAAGTCGTGCCGGTCATTCCGCCGGAACTGCGCCCGCTGGTTCCGCTGGATGGCGGCCGTTTCGCGACGTCCGACCTCAACGACCTCTATCGCCGCGTCATCAACCGCAACAATCGCCTGAAGCGCCTGATGGAACTGCGCGCGCCGGACATCATCGTCCGTAACGAAAAGCGCATGTTGCAGGAGGCAGTGGACGCGCTGTTCGACAATGGCCGCCGCGGCCGTGTCATCACCGGCGCCAACAAGCGTCCGCTGAAGTCGCTGTCCGACATGCTCAAGGGCAAGCAGGGCCGCTTCCGCCAGAACCTTCTGGGCAAGCGCGTCGACTATTCGGGCCGTTCGGTCATCGTGACCGGTCCGGAACTCAAGCTGCACCAGTGCGGCCTGCCCAAGAAGATGGCGCTCGAGCTGTTCAAGCCGTTCATCTACGCCCGCCTCGACGCCAAGGGTCTTTCCATGACCCTGAAGCAGGCGAAAAAGTGGGTCGAGAAAGAGCGCAAGGAAGTCTGGGACATCCTCGACGAAGTCATTCGCGAGCACCCGGTTCTGCTGAACCGCGCCCCGACGCTTCACCGCCTCGGCATTCAGGCTTTCGAGCCGGTGCTGATCGAGGGCAAGGCGATTCAGCTTCACCCGCTGGTCTGTTCTGCCTTCAATGCCGACTTCGACGGTGACCAGATGGCCGTCCACGTTCCGCTGAGCCTCGAGGCGCAGCTGGAAGCGCGCGTGCTGATGATGTCCACCAACAACATCCTGTCACCCGCGAACGGCAAGCCGATCATCGTTCCTTCGCAGGACATGGTGCTGGGCATCTATTACCTGTCCATGGATCGCCAGGGCGAACCGGGCGAAGGCATGGTGCTGGCCGATATTGCCGAGGTTCACCAAGCGTTGCATGTCGGGGCGGTTACCCTGCACTCCAAGATCACCAGCCGCGTCCCGCAGACCGACGAAAACGGCAAGCAGTACATGAAGCGCGTGGACACCACGCCGGGCCGGATGCTGATCGGCGAATGCCTGCCGAAGAGCCACAAGGTCCCTTACGAGGTCATCAACCGCCTGCTGACGAAGAAGGACATCGGCGACGTTATCGACGAGGTCTATCGTCACACCGGCCAGAAGGACACGGTGTTGTTTGCCGACGCCATCATGGCACTGGGCTTCCGCCACGCCTGCCGTGCGGGTATTTCCTTCGGCAAGGACGACATGATCATTCCGGATTCCAAGGAAGGAATGATCGAGGAAACCAAGACCCTGGTCGCCGATTACGAGCAGCAGTACCAGGACGGCTTCATCACCCAGCAGGAAAAGTACAACAAGGTGATCGACGCCTGGAGCCGTTGCGGCGACCAGGTGGCGAACGCCATGATGGACGAGATCCGGGCAACTCCGCTGGACGAGAATGGGCGTGAAGCGCCGATCAACTCGATCTACATGATGAGCCATTCCGGTGCGCGTGGTTCGCCGGCGCAGATGAAGCAGCTTGCCGGTATGCGCGGCCTCATGGCCAAGCCGTCGGGCGAGATCATCGAAACGCCGATCATCTCGAACTTCAAGGAAGGCCTGACCGTCCTTGAATACTTCAACTCCACCCACGGCGCCCGTAAGGGTCTGGCCGATACGGCGCTCAAGACGGCGAACTCGGGTTACCTGACCCGCCGTCTGGTCGACGTGTCGCAGGACTGCGTCATCGTGGAAGAGGACTGCAAGACCGAGAACGCGCTGGAAATGCGTGCGATCGTTCAGGGCGGCAGTGTCATCGCTTCGCTCGGCGAACGTATCCTTGGCCGCACCACGGCAGAGGATATCATCAACGCTGCCACGGGCGAGGTGATCGTGAAGGCCGGCACGCTGCTGGACGAACCGATGGTCAAGGCCATCGAGGAAGCCGAAGTGCAGCAGGCCAAGATCCGCAGCCCGCTGGTCTGCGAAGCGGAACAGGGTGTCTGCGGCAAGTGCTACGGACGCGATCTGGCCCGCGGTACGCCGGTGAATATCGGTGAGGCGGTCGGCGTTATCGCCGCCCAGTCCATCGGTGAACCGGGCACGCAGCTGACCATGCGTACCTTCCACATCGGCGGTGCCGCCCAGGTGAACGAAACCAGCCACCTGGAAAGCATCAGCGACGGCAAGGTCATCTATCGCGACATGCCGACCATCACCGACAAGAGGGGCCGCCGCCTCTCTCTCGCCCGCAATGGCGAGATGGTGGTTGTCGACGCTGAAGGCCGTGAACGCGCGATCCACCGCGTGCCCTACGGCACGATGCTGATGTTCGAGGATGGACAGGCCGTGAAGGAAGGCGATCGCCTGGCCGAGTGGGACCCGTTCACCCTGCCGATCATCACCGAGCAGTCGGGTATCGTGCGCTACCAGGATCTCGCCGAAGGCAAGACCATGGAAGAGCGTGTGGACGAAGCCACCGGCATCGCCCAGCGCGTCGTGACCGAATATCGCGTCGGCGGCCGTTCCAAGAAGGAGGATCTGCGTCCGCGCATGACCCTGCTGAACGAAGCCGGGGACGAGACGGAGGCCGCGCGCTACATGCTGGCGCCGGGCACTACGCTTTCGGTCGAGGATGGCCAGCGGGTCGAGGCCGGTGACATTCTGGCGCGTGCCAGCCGTGAAGCCGCCAAGACGCGCGACATCACCGGCGGTCTGCCGCGAGTGGCGGAACTGTTCGAAGCCCGCATCCCGAAGGATAACGCGGTCATCGCGAAGATTTCGGGCCGGATCGAATTCGTTCGCGACTACAAGGCGAAGCGCAAGATCGCGATCATCCCGGAAGAGGGCGAACCGGTTGAATACCTGATCCCCAAGACCAAGGTGATCGACGTCCAGGAAGGCGACTTCGTGAAGAAGGGTGACACGCTCATTTCGGGCAGTCCCAATCCGCACGATATCCTGGAAGTTCTCGGGGTCGAGGCGCTGGCCGAATATCTCGTGAACGAGATTCAGGAAGTCTATCGACTGCAGGGCGTGAAGATCAACGACAAGCACATCGAGGTGATCGTTCGCCAGATGCTGCAGAAGGTCGAGATCACCGATGGCGGCGATACCACGCTGCTGCCGGGCGAACAGGTCGATCTGGAAGAGATGAACCAGGTGAATGCGAAGCTGGGCAAGGGTAAGCAGCCTGCCACCGGCACGCCGATCCTGCTGGGCATCACCAAGGCCAGCCTGCAGACGCGCAGCTTCATTTCGGCGGCTTCCTTCCAGGAAACCACGCGCGTGCTCACCCAGGCTGCCGTCGAAGGCAAGAAGGACACGCTGATCGGTCTCAAGGAAAACGTGATCGTGGGCCGTCTCATCCCCGCCGGTACCGGCGCGGGCATGAACCGTCTGCGCGTTACGGCTTCCAGCCGCGATGCTGCCCTGCGCGCCCAGTACAAGAAGATGCAGGATGCTCTTGTCGCTGCCAATACGGCAGAGGAAGAGCGTGCCGCCGAATTGCGGCGCGATCCGGCTGACGATCTGGGCGACGATCCGCTGGCCGCTGTCGAGGGGGAAACCCACGGCACGGATGCGGATGCCGGCGAGTATCTGCAGCAGAGTGACGAGACGCTGGAAAGCCCCGAAGCGGATAATACCGAAGAGGGTTGATCCCGCGGGACAGCTTCAGCTGACCAGACAGAAAACCCCGCCGGAGCGATCCGGCGGGGTTTTTCTTTATCCAGCACAAGCTGGCTTGATCCTGCGGCGCATGCACCCAATTCACGTGGCGAATTGCAACGGAGATTCCCATGGTATCGACCGACATCCTGTTTCAGCCGTTTTCGTCCGCCAAGCTGAGCCTGCCCAACCGCATCGTGATGGCGCCAATGACGCGAAACATGTCGCCTGATGGCGTTCCGGGTGAAGCGAATGCCGCCTATTACCGCCGGCGGGCCGAACATGCGGTTGGCCTGATCCTCTCCGAAGGGACGGTGGTGGACCGCCCGGCATCGCGCAACCAGCCCGGCATCCCCTTCTTCCACGGCGATGCGGCGCTGGCCGGTTGGCAGGGCGTGATCGACGCGGTCCATGCCGCCGGCGGCAAGATGGGGCCGCAAATCTGGCACACGGGCGGCGCGCGCTCCCCCGACGGGTTTGAGCCGGGAAAGGTGGATACGCCTTCCGGCCTGAACGGCCCCGACGATCCACGCGGCGAACCCATGAGCGAGGAAGACATCGCCGACACGATTGCCGCCTTCGCCCGCGCGGCAGGCGATGCGAAACGGCTCGGCTTCGACACGTTGGAAATCCACGGTGCCCATGGCTATCTGATCGACCAGTTTTTCTGGAGCGGCACCAATCGCCGCACGGATCGTTATGGCGGCCCGACCATTGCCGAACGCGCCCGTTTCGGCGCGGAGATCGTTTCTGCCATGCGCGAAGCCGTGGGACCGGATTTCCCGATCCTGATGCGGCTCAGCCAATGGAAGCAGCAGGATTATTCGGCGCGGCTGGCCAATACGCCTGATGAGATGGAGCAGTGGCTGACGCCGCTTGTCGATGCCGGGGTGGACATTCTGCATTGTTCCCAACGGCGTTTCTGGGAGCCGGAGTTCCCGGAAATCGATGGCGAGGACGGGCTGAACTTCGCCGGCTGGGCCAGGAAGATCACCAGCCTGCCGACAATCAGCGTCGGCTCGGTCGGCCTTTCATCGGATTTCTTCACGGCCTTCGCGGGTGAAGCCTCCCAGGCGGCGGGGATCGATCGTCTGGTTGCGCGGATGGAACGCGGCGAATTCGATCTGATCGCGGTGGGCCGGGCCTTGTTGGCCGATGCCCGATGGGCGGAGAAAATTCGCGACGGGCAAGACGATGAATTGCGGGATTTCGATGCGGCGGCACTTGCCACGCTGGATTAACCGGCTGGAAGGCGGGGCAACATTGCGATGGTGCTTCACGCTTGCGCTCCTTCGCCTATAGGGGCGGGTATGGTCACCACACGTTTCGCACCGTCGCCCACGGGCCGGCTTCACGTCGGCAATATTCGCACTGCGCTGCATAATTGGCTGCTGGCAAAGCAGGCGGGCGGGCGTTTCCTGTTGCGGATTGACGATACCGATGCCGCGCGTAGCGAAGAACGCTTCGTGGATGCGATCCGCGAAGACCTCGCCTGGCTCGGCCTCGATCATGACGGGGAAGAGCGGCAATCGGCACGCCTTGCGGAATATGAGGCGGCATTCGAGGCATTGCGAGCGGCCGGGCGGGTCTATCCTGCTTATGAAACTGCGCAGGAACTGGAACTGAAGCGCAAGATCCTGCTGGGGCGGGGGCTGCCGCCAATCTATGACCGTGCCGCTCTCTCGCTAAGTGACGAGGATCGTGCCGCGAAGGAAGCGGAAGGCGTGGCTCCGCATTGGCGCTTCAAGCTCGACCATGACAGCATGATCGAGTGGGACGATGGTATTCGAGGTCCCCAGCATTTCGATCCGGCGCAATTGTCCGATCCGGTGGTGCGGCGCGCGGATGGGTCCTGGCTCTATATGCTTCCCAGCGCGGTGGACGACATTGCGATGGGCGTGACGGACGTACTCCGCGGTGAGGACCATGTTTCCAACACAGCAGTGCAAATTCAGATGTTTACCGCACTTGATGCTGCACCCCCGCGCTTTGCGCATGAGGCATTGCTGGTCGGGCGCGAAGGCAAATTGTCCAAGCGGCTCGGCGCGCTCGGCTGCGATGCATTGCGCGAATCCGGGATAGAGCCGGAGGCGCTGCTGTCACTTCTTGCCCGGCTCGGCACGTCACAGCCTGTCGAACCGATTATCGACCGCAGCAAGCTGATCGAAACCTTCGATCTCGGCACATTCGGCCGCGCTCCTGCGAAGTTTGACGATGCGGAGCTGGGCCGCATCAATACCGCCATCCTCCACCAGCTGCCCTATGACGATGTGGCGGCCCGCCTGCCCGAAGGCATGGGGCCGCAAGCCTGGGAGGCGATCCGCCCCAACCTGGAAAAGCTCGCGGACGCGCAGGATTGGTGGTCGGTGGTCACCGGCCCGGTTTCGCCCCCTGACTTCGATGATGAGACGAAGGCCTTTCTCGCTCGTGCTGCGGAATTGCTGACATGGGGGGATGAACCCTGGCGCGGCCTGACGGCGGCACTGAAGGAAGAAACGGGCCGCAAGGGCAAGGCCCTGTTCCTGCCCTTGCGTCAGGCGCTGACCGGGCGCGACCACGGGCCGGACATGAATGCGCTGCTGCCGCTGATAGGCGAGGAAGCCGCCCGTTCGCGCCTGGCCGCAGCGGCCCGTTAGACAGCCACGGACAAATTCATTTTTCGGGAGAAAACTGAAACAGCCCGCTTGTGCGCTGCAGCACGATGATATACCATTACATCTAATCGCAACAACAACAGGCGGATCGCATCTTCATGAATGGCTTTCGGGTATCGCTTTTTCTCTCCGCATCATTGCTGTTTGCCACTCCGGCCCTCGCCCAGTCATCGGGAGGCGAACAGGCCACGCCGGGTAGCGATGATTTGCATGGTCCGATCGTCGTGACCGCTGCTGGCCTGCGCCGGCTGGACGTTCTGGCCGGTTCGTCCGTCATGGACGGGACCGAATTACAGCGTAATCTGGATGCCCAGATTGGCGAAGTGCTGGCCAAGCTGCCGGGCGTATCTGCAAGCAGTTTCTCCCCCGGCGCATCGCGCCCGGTGCTGCGCGGTTTCGGCGGTGAACGTGTTCGCGTTCTGACCGACGGCATCGGCGCCATTGACGCATCCAGCACTTCAGCCGACCATGCGGTGACGGTGGACCCGTTGATCGCGGAACGGATCGAGGTGCTGCGCGGCCCGGCGGTCCTTCTCTATGGCAGCCAGGCGATAGGCGGCGCGGTGAATGTGATCACCAGGCGTATCCCGCCGCGCGTGGCGGACGAGGCCATCCATGTCGATGCCAGTGCCGGCGTGGACAGTGCGGCCAACAAGCGTGAAGGCGGTTTGTCGCTCGACATTCCATTGGGCCGCAATGTCGCGTTCCATGTCGATGGATCCTATCGCAACACGGATAACCTTGAGATTCCGGGCTATGTCGCTTCGCAATCGCTGCGCGCCGACATGCTGGCCCGCGCGGCGGAGGAGGAAGAGGAAGGCCATCTGGATGAAGCGGAGGAGATCCGCGAAGGGGCCAATACAAGGGGCACCCTGCCTAATAGCTGGACGGAAACCTATACGCTGGGCACCGGCATCGCCTTCTTCTCGGGCGAGAGCAATATCGGCGTCTCCTTCGACTATTACGACACGAATTACGGCGTTCCCGGCCTGCCCGGCGTCGGCCATGTGCATGAACACGAAGATGAAGGCGGCCACGAAGAAGAGGAAGATCACGGCCATGAGGAAGGCGATGTCTCGATCGGCATGAAGCGTTATCGCGCCGATTTGCGGGGCGAGCTGGATCTGGGCGAGGGCTTTTTCGACAAGGTGCAAACCCGCTGGGGCTATAGCGATTATACCCATACCGAATTCGAAGGTGACGAGATCGGCACCGTGTTCGATGTGGAAGGCGTGGAGGGCCGGGTTGAACTGGTGCAGTCGCTGCGCGGTGGCTGGCAGGGTTCGATCGGCAGCCAGTATTCCCATACCGATTTTTCCGCGAGCGGCGACGAAGCCTTCGTTCCTTCCAACAAGACGGACAGCATCGCCCTGTTCACCGTGCAGGAACTCTATTTCGATCCGTTCGAGATCGAGCTGGGCGGCCGCTATGAACGCACGGGCGTGGACGCACGGCAGTCTCTCGGCCTGAAACGGGATTTCGATACATTCTCCGGCGCCTTCGGCATGTCCTATGGACTGGCGGAGGAACTGAGGGCCGGTTTCAATATTTCGCGGGCCGAACGCGCGCCTTCCGCGCAGGAATTGTTTGCCGACGGGCCGCATGTGGCCACCCAGCAATATGAAATCGGCAATTCCGCGCTCGACACGGAAAGTTCCTGGGGTGTTGAAGGCTATGTGCGCGGCGAAATTGGCGGGGCGATGCTTTCGGCCAGCATCTATCGCAACTGGTTCGACGGGTTCATCTTCCTGTCGGAAACTGGCGCCGAGGAAGACGGGCTGGAAGTGTTCCAGTTCCTGCAACAGGATGCCGACCAGTTCGGTATCGAAGGCCAGATTACTCTTCCGGTCCATGAAGGTGATGGACTGACGGTGCTGACCGATTTGCGCGGCGATTATGTGCGCGCCACGCTGGCGGATGGATCGCCGGTTCCGCGGATCCCCCCGCTAAGCCTGCTGGCAGGGCTGGAGGCGCAGTTCGGCCATTTCGATGCTCGCGCCGAAGTGCAGTGGTTCGACAAACAGACCCGCGTATCGGAGCATGAAACGCCGACCGATGATTTCGCCTTCGTCAATCTGTCGCTGGCGTGGCACCCGCTGGAAGGGACGGAAAACGTCACCTTCATGGCGCAGGTGGATAATCTGTTCGATGCCCAGGGTCGCCGCCATGCCAGCTTCACCAAGGATTTCGTCCCGCTGGCGGGCCGGAATTTCAAGGTCAGCGCCCGGTTGAGCTTCTAACCCCCTGGAACTCACCGGCGTTGGAGCGGTCGCCATTTGTAATGGCGGCCGGGGATCGGGCGGAGGAGATCGACCTTCCTCCTCCGCCCGTCTTCGTCACGGATTGTCGGAACTCAAAGCTTGGGCAGCGTCACCCCGCGCTGGCCCATATATTTGCCTGACCTGTCGGCATAGCTGCGCTCGCACGGTTCATTCCCTTTCAGGAACAGGAACTGGCAGGCACCCTCATTGGCATAGACCTTGGCGGGCAGGGGCGTGGTGTTGGAAAATTCCAGCGTCACATGACCTTCCCATTCGGGTTCCAGCGGGGTGACATTCACGATGATCCCGCAGCGGGCATAGGTGCTCTTGCCCAGGCAGATCACCAGTACATCGCGCGGGATGCGGAAATATTCGACCGTGCGCGCCAGGACGAAACTGTTGGGCGGTATCACGCAGACATCCGCCTTGCGGTCCACGAAGCTGTTGGAGGAAAAGTTCTTCGGATCGACCACCGCATTGTCGACATTGGTGAAGATCTTGAATTCATCCGCCACGCGCGCGTCATAACCATAGGATGACAGCCCGTAGGAGATGCAGCCGTCACGCTGCTGCTGCTCCACAAAGGGTTCGATCATGCCGCTATGGCGGGCTTCGTTGCGGATCCAACGGTCGCTGAGAATCGTCATGCAGGAGGGATTCCGCAGCAATCGGGGCGGGGCAAGCCCGCCGGGGACTTATCCCCCGGCAAGCAAGCTCGCATTGCCTCCGGCCGCCGTGGTGTCGACCGTCGTCACCCGTTCCGTGGCGAAGCGGGAAACATAATGCGGACCGCCGGCCTTGGGGCCGGTGCCAGACAGGCCCTCGCCCCCGAAGGGCTGGCTGCCCACGACCGCGCCGATCTGGTTGCGGTTCACATAGAGATTGCCGACGCGGGCGCGCGATTCCACCAGCCGGCGAACCGCATCGATGCGGCTGTGCAGGCCGAGTGTCAGGCCGAAGCCGACCGCGTTGATCTCGTCCACCGTCTCCGCCAGCCTGGCCGCAGGGAAGCGGGCGACATGCAGCACGGGGCCGAAATGTTCCTCTTCCAGTTCGGAGATCGAATCCACTTCGATGATGGTTGGCGGAACGAAGCTGCCATGGTCGCAATAGGGCGGCAATTCGCGTTGCCAGACCGTGTTACCCTTCGCCTTCATTTCGGCGATATGGGCTTCCAGCTTTTCCTTCGCCTCGTCATCGATCACCGGGCCGACATCGGTGGCAAGATCGGCCGGATCCCCGATCACCAGCGCTTCAAAAGCGCCGCGGATCATCTCCAGCATGGAATCGGCAATATCATCCTGCAGGTAAAGCACGCGCAGCGCGCTGCAGCGCTGGCCCGCGCTCTGGAAAGCGGAAGCCATCACGTCGCGGGTGACCTGTTCGGGCAGGGCGGAACTGTCCACGATCATCGCATTCTGGCCGCCCGTTTCGGCCACCAGCGTGGCTATGGCGCCTTCGCGTGCGGCAAGATTGCGGTTGATTGCATGGGCTGTGGCGCTCGATCCGGTGAAGGCGACGCCTGACAGGCGGGTATCCGATGTCAGCATTGCGCCGACCTTGCCGTCACCCGGGGCGAGGTGGAACACATCCTCCGGAATGCCGGCTTCGTGGCAAAGATGGGTGGCCAGCGCGGCGATCAGCGGTGTCTGTTCGGCCGGTTTGGCGATCACCGTATTGCCTGCGGCCAGCGCTGCGGCCGCGGGGCCGGTGAAGATCGCCAGCGGGAAGTTCCAGGGGGAAATCGTAACGAAAACGCCGCGGCCATGCAGGCGCAGCAAATTCTCTTCGCCGGTGGGTCCGGGCATGGGCTGCGGCGCGCCGAACAGCATCCGCGCTTCGCAGGCGTAATAGCGCAGGAAATCCACCGCTTCGCGCACTTCCAGAATGCCGTCGATCGCGGTCTTGCCCGCTTCGCGCTGGCACAGGGAAATGAATTCGTTGGTATGTTGTTCGAAAAGGTCGGCCGCCTTGTCCAGCAAGGCAGCGCGTTTCAGGCCGCCCATCGCGTCCCACGCCGGTTGCGCGGCCAGCGCGCGGGCGAACATGTCGTCAATCTCTGCCTCTGTCGCGTCATGGACATGGCCGAGAACCTTGCGCCGATCCTGCGGCGAGCGGACCTCGCGTGCGGAACCGGCTTCCACGTTTTCATCCCATTCGCGCTTTTCCAGCCGGTCGAGATCGGCCAGCAACGGGCCGCGCACTGTGGGATCGGCCAGGTCGACACCCGCGCTGTTGCGCCGGTTGGGGTAGATATCGGCCGGCAGCAGGATCGTCGGGTTGCGCTTGGGTTCCAGCCCGGCGAGTTCGACCACCGGATCGGTGACGAGATCTTCCACCGGCACTTCGGCATCGGCCATGCGATTGACGAAGGAACTGTTGGCGCCGTTTTCCAGCAGGCGCCGGACCAGATAGGCCAGCAGGTCCTTGTGCCCCCCGACCGGCGCGTAAATGCGCACGCGGGTCTGGCTGGAGGAATTCTTCTCTTCATTGGCGAGGGCGCCGTAAATATCTTCGCCCATGCCGTGCAGGCGCTGGAATTCGAATTCGCCATTGGCGCCGGCTTTGTCGGCCATCGCCTTGATCGCGCCCACCGTATAGGCGTTATGGGTGGCGAAGGCCGGATAGATCGCGTCCTTCGCAGCCAGCAGCCGATCGGCACAGGCGAGATAGGAAACGTCGGTTGCGATCTTGCGGGTGAAGACCGGGTAATCCTTGTGCCCGCCCACCTGGGTCAGCTTGATTTCCGTATCCCAATAAGCGCCCTTGACCAGCCGCACCATCAGCTTGCGCCCATGGGTGCGGGCCAGTTCGGCCACCCAGTCGCACAGGGGCAGAGCACGCTTCTGATATGCCTGGACGGCAAGCCCGAAACCGTCCCAGCCGCCGGCGAAGAGATCGTCGTCAGCGACCAGTTCCTCAATAATGTCGAGCGACAGTTCCAGCCGTTCCGCCTCTTCCGCATCGACGGTGAAATGAATGCCGGCATCGCGCGCCTTGGCGGCGAGATCGCGCATGATCGGCACCAGTGCCGCCCGGGCTGCCGGGGCGTGGAGATAATCGTAACGCGGATAAAGCGCGGACAGCTTGACCGAAATGCCCGGGCTGGCGCGCAGCCCTTGCCCGGCTTCGCTTGCCAGCCTTTCAATCGCATCGGAATAGGCCTGGCGATAACGCTCCGCATCGGCGAAGGTCATGGCCGCTTCGCCCAGCATGTCGAAACTGTGCACCAGCCCGCGCTTGCGTTCCGGCGCGGCACGCTTCAGCGCCTCTTCAATGGTGCGGCCGAAGACGAATTGCCCGCCCAGAATGCGCATGGCCTGCAACACGGCCTGGCGGATTACCGGTTCGCCCATGCGGCCGATCGCCCGGCGCATCGTATTGGCCAGCCCGGCTTCCGCCTCGCGCCCGGCATGGAGAACCTGCCCCGTCAGCATCAGCGAGAAGGTGGCGGCGTTGACGAAGGTGGAACTGCTTTCGCCGAGATGTTCGGCCCAGTCCATCGTGCCCAGCTTGTCGTTGATCAGCGCATCGACAGTGCGGATATCCGGCACGCGCAGCAGCGCCTCTGCCAGGCACATCAGGGCAATGCCTTCTTCCGTGGCGAGGCCATAGCTGTTCAGGAAGGCGTCCAAGCCCTTGGCCTTGCGGGTGCGCGCGCCCTCAATCAGCTTGCCGCCCAGTTCTGCGGCCTGATCGTGAATGGCGGATGCCCCGGCGGCTTGTGCAAGCCGCTCTTCCACGCAGGTTTGTTCTTCAAGGCGGTATGCGGCGCGCAATGCGGTGCGGTCTAGCGTCATTGCGGGCACATGGACCCGGTTTCACGTGTTATCAAGCTTTGTGATCAGGGCCTTAGCGGCAAACTGGGATGGATCGGCCGCCGCTCCGCGAGGCGCCTTGGCCGGCGGCAAAAGCTGCGCAACAAGCGGGGCATGAAGATCGTGCTGAGCAGGAAGGGATTCGACAGCGCATCGGGCGGCGGCCCGTCTCCGATCGTGGATGGCCGGCCGGTCAGTCTGCCGATCCCGGCCGGGGCCGGGCCGTCACGCACCACTTATGGCGCGCTGGGGCTTGGCGGGCTGGCCGGGCGGGCGAGCCGGGGGCGGCTGGGGGATAAGGATCCCTGCCATCACGATCCGATGTTCCTGGATGATGGCACCTGCCTGTTCGGACAGGTCGGAGCGGCGCAGACCCATCTTGCCAATCAAGGGGTCGGGGCGGGGGACATCTTCCTGTTTTTCGGCCTGTTTCGTGAAGAAGGGAAAGATCCGCACCACCGGATCTTCGGCTATTTGCGGGTCGAACAAGTGATGCCGCTGCCGGGTTGCGATCAGGCATTGCTGGAACGCGCCAATGCGCTGAGCCACCCCCATGCGCTCGCCATGCTGGGCCGGAATGACACGCTCTATCACGGGCCGGGAAGAGTGGCGGCCATGGCCACGCCCGGTTTGCGCCTGACCGTGGCAGAGGGGCCGCCAAGCCTTTGGGAAATACCGCCATGGCTGCGCCGGACCGGCCTATCCTATCACGATCGGACCGATCGCTGGTTGCGCGGCAGCCGCCTGCGCAGCGTGGCGCGCGGGCAGGAATTTGTGGCCGATATCGGGCGGCGCAGGGCCCCGCGCGAATGGGCGGAGGCAATGATCGCCCAGATCGAACGGCGGCCCGATCAATAATCACGGGCGAAGGCCGGCACTTCCCTGCGACGTGCCGCGAAGGCTTGTTGCGCCTTGCACCGCCATATCCTAGCCCCGGAAACAAAGGGGAGAACGATAATGCGACGGGGAAACGGCGATCCGGCCCAACAGGTTCATGCCAATGGCACGGTTGCCGATGCGATCGTTGCCGTGCTCCTGCGCGAAGGGGTGAAAGTGGTCTTCGGCTATCCGCGCAACGCCATATTGGAAGCTGCGGCGCGGGCCGGTTTGCGCACGATCATCGTGCGGCAGGAACGCACCGGAATGCATATGGCCGATGCCGTCAGCCGGATGAGCAAGGGCGGAATGATGGGCGTCTTCGTGATGCAGCAGGGCCCCGGATCGGAAAACGCCATGGGCGGCGTGGCGCAGGCCTTTTCCGAAAGCGTGCCTGTGCTGGTCATGCCGCAAGGCTATGCCCTGCATGAAGCGCATCTGCCGTTCAATTTCAGCTCCACCCGATCCATGGCGAGTTTCGCCAAACATGCGGAACCGCTGACCGGGGCCGATCAGGTAGTGCCTGTGCTGCGCCGCGCCTTCTCCCTGTTGCGCAATGGCCGCCCGCAGCCGGTGGTGGTGGAATTGCCGTTCGACCTGCTGACCCAACCCTTTACCGGGGAGATGGATTATGTGCCGGGCAAGGCGCTTCATAACCTGCCGGCGGCGGATGAGATCGAAGCGGCGGCCGATCTGCTGATCGCGGCGGAAAATCCCGCCATCTATGCCGGGCAGGGCGTCCATTGGGCGGAAGCCTATGACGAATTGCGCGCCCTGGCTGAACATCTGGCGATCCCGGTCATGACCAGCCTGGAAGGCAAGAGCTGTTTTGACGAGACGCATGAACTCGCGCTTGGCTCTGGCGGAAATGGCATCAATGGCTGCGTGCGCAAATGGCTGGATGAATGCGATCTGCTGTTAGGCATTGGTTGCAGCTTCACTCCCACGCCTTTCGGCCTGACCATCCCGGAAGGGAAGCGCGTGCTTCACGCCACGCTGGACCCGCTGGATGTGGACAAGGCAGTCCCGTGCGAGATCGGCCTGATCGGCGATGCCAGGCTGACCCTGGCCGCCTTGCTGGAGGCTGTGAAGCGCCGCCTGCCGGAACCGCGCGACAGCGCGCCGGTCGCGCAGGCGATCCGGGACACGGAGGCCGCATGGTTTGCGAAATGGGAAGCCAAGTGCACCCAGCCGACCAGCCCGCTCTCCCCCTATCGCGTATTGTGGGACCTGCAGCAGACCGTGGATGTGGCCAATACGATCATCACCCATGACGCGGGCAGCCCGCGCGATCAGCTGGTCCCGTTCTGGAAGAGCGTTTCGCCCCATTCCTATATTGGCTGGGGCAAATCGACCCAGCTCGGTTACGGGCTCGGCCTCGTGATGGGGGCGAAGCTGGTTCACCCGGAAAAGCTCTGCATCAATGTCTGGGGTGACGCGGCGATCGGCTTTACCGGCACGGATCTGGAAACCGCCGCGCGGGAGAATATCCCGATCCTGTCCATCCTGCTCAACAATTACGCGATGGCTTGCGAACTGAAGATCATGCCGGAAGCGACGGAACGTTTCCGCGCGACCGATATCAGCGGCGATTACGCCAATTTCGCCCGTTCGCTGGGCTGCCATGGTGAACGTGTGACCGAAGCCGAGGAGATCGTGCCTGCATTGCACCGTGCATTGGCGGCAATCGAACGCGGGCAGCCCGCACTGGTTGAATTCATCACTGAAAAGGAAACCGAGATTTCGCGCGGATAATGAAGCGCCCCCGCGGATAACCGAGCATTAACCTTGCCGGTTCATGAAGGCCTTTCGATGTGGGGGCCCCATGGACGATTTGCTGGCCGAATTCCTGGCCGAAACGCGAGAAATGGTATCTGCCCTTTCGGGCGAGCTGGTCGCCTGGGAGGCGAATCCGGCCGACCGTGATCGTCTCGATACGATTTTCCGATTCTTCCATACCGTCAAAGGCAATTGCGGCTTTTTCGACTTCCCCCGGCTGGAGGCGTTGAGCCATGCGGCGGAAGATGCGCTGGCCGATGTTCGCGCTGGTCGCAGGCATGCGGATGCGCGGCTGGTCGATCTGGCGCTGGCCGTGATCGACCGGATCGAGGCCATGCTGGCCGAGATCGAGGAGCGGGGCGAAATTGCCAGCGGCGACGATGCCGATCTGATTGCCGCGCTTTCCGCAGCTGGCGAGGAACCTGCCATGCCTGTGGCGAGGCCCGGTGGGCCGGGCGGCTCCGCCGGCAAAAGCGCGGAACAGCGCACCATCCGCCTGCCGGTCGATCTGATCGACCAGGTGATGAGCGGCGTTTCGGAAATGGTGCTGGTCCGCAATGATCTGTCGCGGCGCTTGCTGGCCATGGGCGGGGAGAGCGGTCTCGAAGCGCCCTTCACCCGGCTTTCCAATCTGCTGAACGAAGTGCGTGACGCGATCACCCGCACCCGCATGCGCAGGATCGAAGGTCTGTTCACCACCTTCCCCCGGCTTGTCCGCGATCTTTCCGCCGAACTGGGCAAGCAGGTGCTGGTCGATATCGAAAGCGGCGAGGTGGAGCTGGACCGCGAAGTGATCGAACTGATCCGCGATCCCCTGTTGCATATTATCCGGAATGCCATCGATCACGGGATCGAAACGCCGGAACAAAGGCGCAATTCCGGCAAGCATGAATGCGGCCTGCTGACCATTACCGCGCGCCAATCCGGCAATACGATCCTGATCGGCGTGATGGATGACGGGCGCGGGATCGATGACGAGAAACTGGTGGCCAAGGCCGTCGATGTGGGGTTGCTGACCCCGGTCGAGGCAGAGGCGATGAACAGGGAAGAACGCATCGAACTGATGTTCGAAGCGGGACTGTCCACTGCCGCAGCCGTTACGCAAGTGTCTGGCCGCGGCGTGGGCATGGACGTGGTGCGCGCCAATATCGAGAAATTCGGCGGATCGCTGGAAATAGAATCCGCCCAGGGGGAGGGTACGCGCTTCCTCATCAATGTGCCGCTGACACTCAGCATCCTGCCCAGCCTGACCCTGCGCAGCGGCGAACAGACTTTCGCTCTCCCGCGTTCCTATGTGGAAGAAATCGTCAGCCCGATCGCGGGCAATCTGGAATTCGCCGATGTCGGGGAACGGCGTTACCTGACGTATCGCGACCGTCGGCTGCCCTGCGTCAATCTGGGGCGGGCGCTGGGGCTTGCACCGTCGCAGGACGCGGCGCACCCCGTCTATGTCGTGCTCCGGCTGGGCTGGGGCGATCTCTATGCGCTGGAAGTGGACGCGATCCTTGATCACCAGGAACTGGTGATCAAGCCGCTGGCCCCGGCACTGATGAAGAGCGGCTATTTCGTCGGTTGTACGCAATTGGATGATGGCTCGCCCGTGCTGGTGCTGGATGTCGCATCGATCGGCTATGGTTCGGGCATTCCGCGCGAATTGCAGCGCCCCTCCGCCGCAGATCGGGCAGCCAAGAGCGAGAGTGAGCGTGATCGGGGGCTTCAAGTCATGCTGCTGCGCGATCTCGCGGGGCGCCGGCAGGCTGTGCCGGTTGGCGCCGTGGCCAAGGTTGAACGTGTCGCGGTAAGCGCGGTCCGCCTTGCCGGTGCCGATTCGACCATCGCCTGCGGGGACGACATCGTGCCGCTGGCGGGCATTCCCGATCAGGCGGACCTGCCCGATCCGCTGTTGATCCTGCATCTGGCCGATGGCGAACGGCAACTGGCCTATGCCGTGCAGGAAGTGGCAGATGTGGTCTGGCTGTCCGACACGCCCAGACCTGCGGCAGGCAGTCCGGATATTGCCGGCCTTGTCATGGTTGGCGACGAAATTACCGAACTGCTTGATTGCCATGCCCTCTTCGCGCGCCGTTGCGGCGCCATCGCCCCTGCTGTCGGGATGACTTGCCGGCTTGTGGGCGAAGAAGGATGGATGCGCGGCTTTCTCGGCCCGATCGTGGAGGCGGCCGGCTACCGGCTCGTTTCCGGCGAGGAAGAGGCTGATATCGCCTTTGTCGATGCCCATGCACCGCAGGATCGGCAGATTCCCGCGCGCCGGGCCATCCGCCTGCATTCCCAGCCGCTCGCCTCCGGTACGGAGGACGGGATCTATCGTTACGACAGGGCGGCCGTGATGGCAGCCTTGCTCCGCGCCGGAGAGGAACTGGCGGCATGAGCGCAAAATTTCTCGTCGTCGAACTCGCGGGGCGCCGGGCAGTGATGGCCGCCAGTGCCATCGATTCTGTAATCGAGCTGGAACATTCGGTGCCTGTTCCCGGTGCGCCCGATCATATTGCCGGCCTGGCTGCCTTGCGCAGCCGCCCGCTGACCGTGATTTCCTGCCGCAAGGCGATCGGCCTGGGCGATGACGAAAGCTGCCGATCGTCCCGCGCGGTGGTGGTCGACCAGGAAAACCACTTCTACGGCCTGCTGGTCGATGAAGCGGACGAGATCGTTGCCGCGCTGGCCGATCCCGTCCCCTTGCGCGTCGACCCCGGAGAGGGGTGGCGCCACGCCTGCCGCAGCATGGTGGAGACCGAATCCGGCCTGCTTCCGCTGCTGGATATACCGACAATCATAGACGGCCCGGGAGAGGGCCCCCTCGGTAAATTTCTTGATAACGAAATTAACTTACACCGGGGACAATAAACATATGAGGCCGCCCCAATGAAACATTGCCTGATCGTGGATGATTCGCGCGTAATCCGCCGGGTCTCGCGACATATCGTCGAAAGCTTCGGCTTTGCCGTTTCGGAGGCCGAGAACGGTCAGGAAGCGTTGAACCGATGCGATGAATCCTTGCCCGACGTGATCCTGCTGGACTGGAACATGCCGGTCATGGACGGGATCTGTTTCCTTGCCGAATTGCGCAAACGGGAACGCGGCAATGAACCCAAGGTCGTGTTCTGCACCACTGAAAACGACGTCGCCCATATTCGTGAAGCGCTGGAAGCCGGTGCCGACGAATATGTGATGAAGCCCTTCGATCACGATACGTTGCAGATGAAGCTGCAGCTGATTGGTGTGGCCTAGGTATAATTGCGTGAACGCAGTTTCCAATATTGCGATCCGTTTCCGCCCCGGCAGCAAGGGGCTGGATGCGATACGGGTCCTGGCGGTCGATGATTCGCCGGTCGTCCGTTCGGTCTATCGCAAGCTCGTCTCGCAGGAACCGGATATGGTGCTGGCCGGGTCCGCAGGCTCGGCAGAAGAGGCGCTCGTCCTGCTCGACACTGTCGAGGCGGATGTGATCCTGCTCGACCTGGAAATGCCGGGCATGGGCGGGATGGATGCCATCCCCCGGATCATTGCCAAATCCGCGCCGGCGCGGATTCTCGTCGTCTCCTCTCTCAGCGTGAAAGGGGCGGATCACACGCTTGCCGCGCTTTCGCTTGGCGCGGCAGACACGCTGGCCAAGCCGCGTCCCGGCGAATTCGACAAGAATTACCGCGAAACCCTGTTGCGTCGCATCCGCTTGCTTGGCCGGGTCGCCAAAAGGGTGCGCGTCCGGTCCTCGGCGCCGCTTCCTGCCATCTTGCGCCGCCAGGATACCTGCGCGCCCGAAGTGATCGCCATAGGCGCGTCCACGGGCGGCATTCACGCTATCGGCCAGTTTCTGGGCGCACTTCCTGCCTCCGTCACCCTGCCGATTCTCATAACGCAGCATCTGCCGCCCACCTTTTCCGGCGCGCTGGCGCGGCAGCTCCACGCCGCATCCGGGCGCGAAGTGCTGGTGGCGGAAAACCGCCAGAAGCTGATGCCTGGCAAGATTATTCTGGCGCCGGGAAACGCCCATCTGACGCTGGTCGTCGGGCCGGACGGCGAACCTGTCGTGCGGCTGGACCGCCACCCCGTCGCGAATGGGTGCATGCCTTCGGTCGATCGCATGTTTTCCACCTGCGCCCAGGTTCTGGGCAACAAGGTACTGGCAGTCGTCCTGTCCGGAATGGGGCGTGACGGTATGCTGGGTGCCGCCTGCATCGTGGAAAAAGGCGGCAGCGTATTCGCGCAGGATGCTGAAAGCAGCGCCGTCTGGGGAATGCCGGGGGCGGTTGCCGCTGCCGGACTTGCCGCCGGCGTGATGCCGCCGGAACAGATCGCGATGCGCGCTGCCGCCAGTGTGTCCCGGACATGAGCCGGAACATCGCCGAAAACCGCGCGCCTGTTCGCGGCGCCCCGCTCGACCCGAATGAACTGGCGCTCGGTATCGTTGCCGGATTGCTGGAAACGCGAACCGGCCAGCGTCTGACCGCGGACCGGGCCTGGCGCGTGGCTGGTGCCCTTTCCGGCGTGTTGCGCGCCAACGGGCTGGCCTCCATCGACGCGCTTGGCGAAAGGTTGAAGCAGCAGGGGCAGACTGCGCTGGCACAACAGGTGGTCGAAGCGCTGCTGAACAACGAGACATCCTTCTTCCGCGATCGAGCCTTGTTCGAACAGATTTCCGAACAGGTTCTGCCCCGTCTGCAGCAGGCGCGGACACGCCAGCGCAAGCTGTCCATCTGGTCCGCCGGCTGCTCTACCGGGCAGGAGGCCTATTCGCTGGCCATGCTGTTTGCGGGTGAGCGGGAGCGGTGGCGAGGCTGGAAGATCGAGATCCTCGGCACGGATGTGTCCGCCTCCATGGTCGCCGCCGCTGCGGAAGCGACCTACTCCCAGTTCCAGGTCCAGCGGGGCCTTGGTGCCGCACAGATGGTCGAATGGTTCGAGGAAGTTCCCACGGGCTGGCGCGCCCGGCCCGAATTGCGGCGGATGACACGGTTCGAAACGCGCAACCTGCTGGAAGATCCGCCGGCACCGGGCAGTTTCGACCTGATCCTGTGCCGCAATGTCCTGCTCTATTTCGATGCCGAGACGCGGCGCAGCGCCTTTTCCCGGCTGGCGGAGGCACTGGCGCCGGATGGCTGGCTGATGCTCGGCCTGGGTGAGACCACAAATGGCTTTACCGATCAGCTGGTTGCCGAAAGAAATAGTTGGGCTTTTCGGCATCCCGAAGAAATTCGATCTTCCTTACCGCTTACTACCTCGATCCGGGCCTGAAATGATTACTTCACGTAAACTTAAGCACTCCGGCCTAGATGAACACCTTCATATTGGGGATAGGGGGCCCAAATTGAAACTGTTCTTTCGCCAGATGACGGTTCATCCAGCGGTTCTTATCGTTGTGCCGGTTGCCGTTCTGACGCTGATTTCCGTGGTGATTCTCGGCCTGTTGCTGTTCAGTCTTGAGCGGGCGAGTTTCAGTACGACATCCATCATCGTCGGCGGCGCCGTGACCTATGCCGTCGCGGCTTTTTTCGTCGTGCGGCACGGACTGGCGAGTATTTCCCGCCTGCAGAATCTGGGGCTGACCGATAGCCTGGCGGGTCTTCCCAACCGGCGCGCCCTGCATCTCGATTATGTCCGCGCCGGCCAAGGCAAGGAACGGGCCCTCGCTCTCGTCGATCTCGACGGGTTCAAGATGGTGAACGATCAATATGGCCATTTCGTTGGCGACCGGCTGATCCGCGAATGCGCCAGCCTGTTGAAGGAAATGTGCGGGGACGAAGCGCGCGCCTATCGCCTGGGTGGCGATGAGTTTGCCATTTTAGTGCAGGGCCCCATCTCGGGGAATATCCTCGAAGGCATCTGTCGCAGCCTTCTCTCCCGGTTGGAGAAACCGATTACGGTGGACCAGCGCAACGTCGTGATCGGCGCCAGCGTCGGTCTCTCGAAGAGCGGCCCATCAGACGATCACTCCTCCTCCGAATTGCTGCGCCGTTCGGACGTGGCCATGTATGCCTCCAAGGCGGCGGGCAAGAACCGCTGCACCTGGTTCAGCGCGGAATTCGACCGCAATCGCGACCTCGCCCAGAAGATCGAGGAAGATCTGCGCGAAACGCTGCAGGCCGACCGCCTGACGCTTGCCTATCAGCCGCTGGTCGATGCCCAGGACGGCGAAATCGTGGCGGTGGAGGCACTGCTGCGCTGGCGGCGGGAAGACGGGTCGGAAATGAGCCCCAGCGTCTTCATCTCCGTCGCGGAACAGACCGGGCTGATTTATCCGATTGGCTTGTGGGTGCTGCGCACGGCCTGCACCGATGCCGCCAATTGGGATCATATCAAGGTTTCGATCAATGTTTCCGCCGCGCAATTGCGCAATCCGGAATTCCCGATCGATCTCGGCCAGATTCTGGAAGAAACCGGCTTTCCGGCTTCGCGGCTGGAGCTGGAAGTGACCGAGACATATCTCGTCACCGATCCGGTCGTGGCGGGCCGCAATCTGGAAGTCATTCGCGGCTTTGGTGTCAGCATCGTGCTGGATGATTTCGGATCGGGTTATGCGTCGATCGGTTTTCTGCGCAATTTCCGTTTTGAAAAGCTCAAGATCGACCGCAGCCTGATCGTGGATGCGGCGAATGACGATGGATCGCTGGCCATGCTGGCATCCAGCATCGCCACGGCGCGCGCCATGAACATGGCCGTGACCGCCGAAGGCGTCGAAACCAAGGCCCAGGCCGATCTCGTCCGCTCTGCCGGGTGTGATCAGATCCAGGGCTGGTTCTATTACAAGGCGATCAGTGCCGACGAAGTCAGCATCCATCTCTGCAAGAATCGCCAAATGATCGAGGAAGCCCATGCACATGTCGGCTGAACTGCCTGTCGTGGAAACAACCGACGAATTGGAGCGTGATCGTGTCGCGCTGCGTGCAGAACATCGCAATGCGGCGCCTACGGGTCTGGGCGGGGCCTTTGCCTCTTCCGTGGGCTGGAAGCTGACCATGCTGCTCGGCCTGATGGCCGCGGGTTCGGGCATCCTGCTGCTGTTGTCGTCACTCAAGCTGTTGATCCAGTTGGGTAATGGCAGCGAATTGTTCACCGGACTGGCATTGGCGGTGGTGCTGCTCAGCGGGGCGATGTTTGCCACGGCGATCCTGGCCATCCGTTTCGTGGGCCGCGATTTCATCCGTCCGATCGAGGAAGTCTGCCGGGCAATGCGCCATCTGGCGGAGGGGGATCGCGATGTGGATGTGCCCCATACCGACCGGCGCGACGAAGTTGGTGAAATGGCCCGCTGTCTGGTCGTGATCAAGAAGGCGGCCAGCAAGTTCGATCGCATCCGGCGCGAACGCGAAGCGGCCAGCGCGCAGGAACTGAGCCGACAGATGGAGCTGGAAAGCGAACGGGAAGAATTGCGCGCCAAGCAGGCGGAAACGCTGCGCGCACTGGCTGATAAATTCGAAGACACGGTGGGCGACATTGTCGGCAGCGTGGCGGCGGCTTCCAGCCAGCTTCAGGCAACCGCCAGTTCCATGGCATCTTCCGCCGAACAATCGGTGATGCAGACGGAAGAGGTTTCCACCAGCCTTGGCGATGCGTCCGCCGGGGTCACTGCGGCTGCTGCGGCGAGCGACGAATTCGCCATGTCGATAGGCGAGATCAGCCGCCAGGCATCCAGTTCCGCCGAACTCGCGCGCCAGGCATCCACTGCCGCCAGCGAGGCGGATTCGACCATTTCGGAACTTTCCCTGTCTGCCAGCGAAGTGGGCGAAATCGTGGAAGTGATCCAGAAGATTGCCCAGCGCACCAACCTGCTGGCGCTCAATGCCTCGATCGAGGCGGCGCGCGGGGGTGAGGCCGGCCGTGGCTTCGCGGTTGTCGCGGCAGAGGTGAAGGATCTTGCCAACCAGACCGGCAAGGCGACCGAGGAGGTGGGCCGCCAGATCCGCGCGATCCAGCAGACCACGACGGCCAGTGTCGATGCGCTGCGTTCCATTGCTGACCAGATCAGCCAGTTGGAAGCCACATCCGTTTCCATCGCCGCGGCCGTGGACCAGCAATCCATCGCCGGGCACGATCTTGCGCGCAGCATCGATCTGGCCGCCCGCAATACGGAAAGCGTTTCGGGCAATATCGATCAATTGCGCGAATGTTCGCTTTCAACCGGGGAAGCAGCTTCGCAAGTGCTGACATCTTCCACCGATCTAGAACGGCAGGCGGTCGCGCTCAAGGCGCAGGTCGCGCAATTCCTGGGGCATGTCCGCGCGGCCTGATGCAGCGCGGCCGGCCGGTTGATCGGCCGGGCAATGCCGGCGGCCTGTCCTGCCCATAATGGCGGCAGGGCGCAGGGGCCGCCGGACCGGATTTGCAGGTCCAGCAGCCCTACCGCCTTGCCTGTCTTATTCGGCGGCGTCCGCCTCTTCCCTGGCGAATTCCAGCGTGCCCAGGAAGCGTTCCGCATCCAGCGCCGCCATGCAGCCGGTGCCGGCGGCGGTCACGGCCTGGCGATAGGTGTGATCCATCACGTCTCCGCAGGCGAAGACGCCGGGCACGTTGGTCTTGGTCGTGCCAGGCTGAACGATCAGATAGCCGCTATCGTCCATCTCCAGCTTGCCCTTGAACAATTCCGTCGCCGGGGCGTGACCGATGGCGACGAAGGCGCCTTCGCAGCCGAACTCGCTGATCTCGCCGGTCTGGCTATCGGCCAGCTTGAGCCCGGTCAGGCCGCCTGCCGCCGGATCGCCAAGGAATTCCTCGACCCGCTTGTTCCACAACACGCTGATCTTGGGATTGGCGAAGAGCCGGTCCTGAAGGATCTTTTCTGCCCGCAATTCATCGCGCCGGTGGATCAGCGTGACGTCGTCGGAATGGTTGGTCAGGTAAAGCGCTTCTTCAACGGCAGTGTTGCCGCCGCCGATCACGGCCACTTTCTTGCCGCGATAGAAGAACCCGTCGCAGGTGGCGCAGGCGGACACGCCCTTGCCGGACAAGGCTTCTTCCCCCGGCACGCCCAGCCACTTGGCCTGCGCGCCGGTGGCGATGACCAGCACATCGCCCACATATTCATCGCCGCTATCGCCCTTCGCGCGGAAGGGAGAGCCGCCAGCGATGTCCACTTCGGTAATCGTGTCCCACATCATCCGCGTGCCGACATGTTCGGCCTGGGCCTGCATTTCCTGCATCAGCCACGGGCCCTGGATCACGTCGCGGAAACCCGGATAATTTTCCACATCGGTGGTGATGGTCAGCTGGCCGCCGGGCTGCAGGCCCTGCACAACGATCGGCTCCATCCCGGCGCGCGCGCCATAGATGGCGGCGGAAAGCCCGGCGGGGCCTGATCCGATGATCAGCATTCTGGTGGTGTGGGTGGTCATTGATCGATCCCGTCGAAAGAGTTGGGCTGCTGGTTATCGCCCGAAGCCGGGCTTCTCAAGTTTGCGACTTGGGGGCGCCGGGGCGAGGATCAAGCGTCCGCCATCATCGCCGCGGCCTTTTCCCCGATCATGATGCAGGCCGCATTGGTGTTGCCGCCCACGATGCGCGGCATGACTGACGCATCCGCGATGCGTAGCCCGTCGATCCCGCGCACGCGCAATTGCGCGTCGCACACCGCCTCTTCCCCCGTGCCCATGGCGCAGCTGCCGACCGGGTGCATGGCGGTGTTGGTCGCCTGCCGCACCCACGCGTCGATCTCGTCCCTTGTCTGGACCTGCGGGCCGGGCGCGATTTCCGTGCCCATGATATCGGCCAGCGGGCTGGTGGCGAATATTTCGCGAATCTGGGGGACGATCCGGCGGAAAAAGGCACGGTCGTTCTCGCTGCCGAGGATGTTGGAGAAAATCCGCGGCCGCGCCGCCGGATCCGTGCTTGCCAGCTTTACCCAGCCACGACTTTCGGGCCGCAGCAGCACACAGGCCATTGCCACCACATCGGCGGCGGGCTGCTTGATACCGGGGAACCACGGGCGGGCGAATATGCTGGTCGGCTGAAACAGGCATTGCGCATCGGGCCGTTCCAGATCCTCGCGCGTCTTGATCCAGCCATTGGCGGTGACGGGCATGTTGGCGATCCGTCCCTTGCCGGTGGCGATCCACTGCAGAACCGACAGGGTCAGCCGGTCGAAGCGCAGATCATTGGTCAGCGTCACATCGCGATCCGCGCCCGAAATGATCCCGACAGAAGGGTGATCCTGCAGATTGCGGCCGACGCCGGGCAGATCATGCACCACTTCCACGCCCAGTTCGCGCAATTCGTCCGCCGGGCCGATGCCGGACAGCAACATCAATTGCGGCGTATTGAACGCACCGCCGGCCAGCACGATCTCGCGGTCTGCGTGAAGGACATGTTCGGCCCCGTCCTTGCGATAATGCAGGGCCCTGGCCCGCCCGCCCTCGATCGCGATCCGCGTTGCCAGCGCGCCGGTGATAACGGTCAGGTTGGGGCGCTTCATCGCCGGATAGAGAAACCGTTCCGACGTGCTGCCGCGCCGGCCCTTGTGGATCGAAATGTCGGGCGATCCCCAGCCTTCCTGATCCGGCCCGTGGTGATCGGCCTGGGTCTTGTAACCCAGCTTCGTCACCGCTTCGATGAAGCGGGGATAGAGCTTGTCATCGGGAATATGTTTGGTGATGGTCAGCGGGCCGCCCTTGCCGTGATACTGGTCCGCCGGGCCCCAGTGCTCTTCCGATTTCTTGAAGAAGGGCAGCACATCCTCATAGCTCCAGCCTTCCAGGCCGAGCTGGCGCCATTCATCGTAATCGCGCGGATGGCCGCGGGCATACAGCATGCCGTTGATCAGGCTCGATCCGCCCAATCCCTTGCCGCGCGGCTGGCGCAGGCGGCGATTGTCGGCATGGGGCTCCGGCTCCCCCTCATACCCCCAGTTGAAGCGCTTGTCCGCCATCACCATCGGGAAGGCGATCGGCATGGTCAGCAATGGGTGGAGTTCGCGATTGCCTGCCTCGATCAGCGTTACCCGTATATCGGGATTTTCGGACAGTCGGGCAGCCACGACCGCGCCCGCCGAACCTGCGCCGACGACGATGAAATCTGTGCTCCTGGTCATTTGCTTGAATAGCGTCCCGATTTGATTTGCACGATCTTGCCGCCTGAAGTGCGGTACATGTTGATGCTTTCCACCAGGCGGACATCGCCCTTCATGGTCGGCCAGATCTCGAAATCGGGCCAGTCCTTGACGGTGGTGAAAGTGGTGCGGCTGTGCAGCGCGGCGCCTTCCGGGCCGACGATCAGGTCCACCACCTGCAGATCCTCGTCAATATGATCGAATACCTGGGTGTAGAAATCGACGATGCCCTGCTTGCCGATAATCTGCTTCCGATCGCCGAGATTGAATTCCACATCATCAGCGTAAAATTTCGAAAATCCGTCGAAATCCTTGGCGTTGAAGGCGGCGATATAGGTGCGGAAATCCTCTTCGGTCATGCGCTCTCCTCCTCTGACGCGGGCTCTGATGCGGGCAGGGAACGGCCGCGAATGATATCGCTGGCCTTTTCCGCCACCATGATCGTGGGGCCATTCGTATTGCCGCCCGGCACGTCCGGCATGATCGAGGCATCGACCACGCGCAGCCCTTCCATGCCACGGACCCGCAATTGCGGATCGACAACCGCGTTGGGGCCGGTGCCCATGGCGCAGGTGCCGACCGGATGCTGCGTGGTGGCGGCCGTGGCGCGGATATGTTCGTCCAGCGCTTCATCGCCCTGAACATCGGCGCCGGGAATATTCTCGCCGGAGATCAGATCTGCCATCGGCTGGGTGCCGTAGATCTTCCGTGCCATGCGCAGGCCGGCGCGGGCGGTGGCGAAATCCGCTTCATTGTTGAACAGGTTGAGCTGGATCGCCGGCAGATCGTGCGGATCGGCGGATTTCAGTTTCACATGGCCGCGTGCCTGCGGGTGCAGCAGGATGACATCGGCGGAAAATGCGTGGGGCGGGCTTTTGACAAGGCCAGGAAACCACAGATGCGCCGACAGCTTCACCGGGTTGGAAAACAGCTGGATGTCCGGCTGGTCCAGCCGATCATCCGTGCGCAGCATCGGGTTTGCGCTGTTCAGCTGGCGGGCGAAGGGACCGCTGCCCAGCAGATACCATTGCGCCACGGCCCGCATTGCCCGGTCGAACCGCAATTGATTGACGAATGTGACCTTGCCCTTTGCCGCGAATTCCAGCGGCACGCGCGGATGTTCGGACAGGTTGCGGCCCACGCCGGGCAGGTCATGTTCTACCCTGATGCCGCTGGCGGCAATATGTTCTGCCGGGCCGATGCCGGACAGCAGCAGCAGTTGCGGGGAATTGAATGCCCCGCCGCACAGGATCACCTCCCGCCCGGCCATGGCAGTGCGAACGTCGCCGTCCACTTCATATTCCACGCCCGTCACCCGCTTGCCTTCCAGCATTACCTTGCGGGTCAGTGCGTTGGTCACCACGGCAAGGTTCGGCCGCTGCATGGCGGGCTTGAGATAGGCCTCATAGGTTGAAGCGCGGCGGCCCTTCTCGTCGATCGTCAGTTCGACCAGGCTGGCACCTTCCTGCGCCCCGGCATGGATATCCCCGGTCACGGGAAAACCGGCATTGGCGACGGACTGCATCAGTTCGTCATGCAGCAGGAACTGCGTGTTGTTCTTCGTCACGGGCAGGGGGCCGTCATGCCCGTAATCCGGATTGTCCGCCCGCCAGCTGCGCTCCATCCGGCGGAAATAGGGGAGCACATCGGCATGGCTCCAGCCAAGGCACCCCTTTTGCGCCCAGCGGTCATAATCGCGGCTGTGCCCGCGCATATAGACCATGCCGTTGATCGAACTGGACCCGCCCAGCAGCCGCCCGCGCGGCAGGAACAGGCGGCGCCCGTTCAGATGCGGTTCCGGTTCCGTCATCATGCGCCAGGTCAGTTCCGGCTTGAGCATTGCCTTCATCATGCCCAGCGGCATCCTGACCAGGAACTTGTCCGCCCCGCCGCCTGCTTCCAGCAGCAGCACACGCACTGACGGGTCTTCAGTCAACCGGGCGGCCAGGACCGATCCGGCGGACCCGGCACCGACGATCACATAGTCGAAATTCCCTTGCAGAGCTGCTCTCCTCGTCTGCGATCTAGTAAGTATCGCTTACAATCTCTATGCGCCCGCACGACGCAGACAACAAGAGTCCGGAGAGCCAAATTGAACGCCGAAACACCCATTGAAACCCGCCTGGAGGCATTTCGCAGCCGTTGGAGCGGCACGACCGGCAAGATGCTGATCGGCGGCGAATGGCGCGAAGCCGCCAGCGGCGAAACCTTTGCGACCGAAGATCCGGCTACCGGGGAAAAGCTGGCCGATGTCGCCAGTGCGGGGCAGGAAGATGTCGATGCGGCGGTTGCCGCGGCAAGGGCTGCCTTTGAAGGGCCGTGGAGCAAGGTGAAGCCCGATGAGCGGGCGAAACTGATCAACCGGCTGGCGGACCTGATCGAGAAAAATGGCGACGAACTGGCGCTGACCGAGACGCTGGATGTGGGCCGCCCGATCCAGTTCAGCCGTATCGCCGATGTCGGCGGCGCGGTCAGCCAGCTGCGCTATCAGGCGGGCTGGGCGACCAAGCTGCAAGGCGAAACGAACGAGATTTCCGCACCGGGCGAATGGCTGAGCTATGTGCTGCGCGAACCGATCGGCGTCTGCGGCCAGATCGTTCCGTGGAACTTCCCGCTGGCCATGGCTTGCGGGAAGCTGGGTCCGGCCATGGCGGCAGGCTGTACCGTCGTGCTGAAACCGGCGGAGCAGACCCCGCTTTCCACGATCCGGCTGGGTGAACTGGCACTTGAAGCAGGCTTCCCGGAAGGTGTGATCAACGTCGTGACCGGCTATGGCCGCACATCCGGCGCCATGCTGGCCAATCACATGGATGTCGACAAGGTGGCCTTCACCGGATCGACCGAAACCGGCAAGGCGATCATCGAAGCGTCCAAGACCAATTTCAAGCGCATCAGCCTGGAACTGGGCGGCAAGTCGCCCACCTTCATCTTTGCCGATGCCGATTTGAAAAAGGCCATTCCCGCCGCGGCGATGGGCATCTTCTTCAATGCAGGGCAGGTATGCGCCGCCGGTTCCCGGCTGTTCGTGCAGGAAGAAGTGGCCGATCAGGTGCTGGAAGGCATTGCCGGCATGGCGAAGATGCTGCGGGTCGGCCACACGCTCGATCCGGAAACGGTGATCGGTCCGCTTGTCAGCCAGCAGCAGCTCGACCGGGTGACCGGCTATATCGAAAGCGGGCGGCAGGAAGGCGCGACCGTGATGGTCGGCGGCGGCCGCAAGGAAGGCGCGGGCTGGTTCGTGGAACCCACGGTGCTGGTCGATACGGAAGCGAGCATGAAGGTGCGGGCGGAGGAAATCTTTGGCCCGGTCCTGTGCGCCACACGCTTTGCCGGGGAAGACGATGCCGACCGCCTGGCTGCCTTGGGCAACGAGACGCAGTTCGGCCTCGCCGCCAGCATCTGGACGAAGGATATCGGCATGGCCCACCGCCTTGCACGGCGGCTCAAGGCCGGCACGATCCGCATCAACGGGTCGGGCGGCGTCGATCCGGCATTGCCGCTGGGCGGGTTCAAGGCCAGCGGCTGGGGCCGCGAAAACGGCCGCGCTGGCGTGGAAGCCTATACCGAACTGAAGGCAATCTCCGTCGCGCTGGATTGATCGCCGCTTGAAGTGAGTCCCCGCCCGTGCGGGGACTCACATCCGGTTACTGCCGGGTCGCGTCGAAAGAGAAACTGACCGCGACATTGGCGTCCAGATCCCCTCCGGTCGATCCGGTGCCGATATCGAATGGCGCGCGGGCAATGGAGGCATTGCCTTCCACATGCCGGTTCGCAGCGGTGCCGGTCAGGCGGAAAGTAATCACCTGCGGGCGGCTGACT
Source organism: Croceibacterium atlanticum (assembly GCF_001008165.2). Taxonomy (NCBI): domain Bacteria; kingdom Pseudomonadati; phylum Pseudomonadota; class Alphaproteobacteria; order Sphingomonadales; family Erythrobacteraceae; genus Croceibacterium; species Croceibacterium atlanticum. The sequence continues at coordinate 2,769,863 of NZ_CP011452.2, forward strand.
CCCTTGAGAGTCAGCGTGCCATTGGCCGTATAGTTGTTGCCGCCCGTCTTGCGCGCCGAAGTGGCCCGGAATGTCGCGGTCGCGAAATTGTCCGTGGCGAAATATTCCCCGCCCTGCAGCATTCCGTCCTGCGTCGCATCGCCGACCGAGGCGCTGGCAAGGTTGATTTCGATCCTTATGTCGGCGCTGGCTGGATTTTCCGGATCGAAGGCGATCGAACCGCTCCATTGCGAGAAGCTGCCCGAAATCGTCTCTCCGCCATTGCCCACGGAAAAGCCCAGTCGCCCACCGGGCCTGATCGACCATTTCGGCGGCGGGCCGGGTTGCACGGCTGCTGGAGTGGGCGCGGCCTCTGCCGCGGGATCGGCCGCTTCGGCGGTGGGGGGCTCTTCCCCGGCAGCTTCGTCCTCTTCCTCTGTGGCCGTGCCTTCGCCCGGTTCGGGGCCGGGGGCGGCCAAGGGGGCGGCTGGCGTGTCCACTTCCGCTTCCTGCGCAATATCGGCAGGCTCTTCCGCGTCCGGCCTGGCATAGCTGCCGGCAATGTAACTGCCGGTGACGAAGAACACCGCCACAACGCCAAGGCCGAGCAGGGCACCGGTCAGCCTGTTTGGCGCCATCCGCACGAGCAAGGCGCGGCGCAGCAGCAATTCATGGCGGATCGCCCCGGCCACATGCAGCACGAACAGGGCAATCGCCACCCAGGCGAGCAGTTCGTGCGTTTCCTCCACCGCTTCGTTGATGCCGGCCGGCAGCGGAAGATGCGGCAGTGGCACCGTGCCATACAGCATGGTCGGGACGACAATGTCGGAAGTGGAAACGATCGCCCAGCCAGTCAGCGGGGCCAGCAGCATGAAGGCGTAGAACCCGATATGCACGGCATTGGCGAGCAGGTGGGTGACGCCCTTTTCCACCGCAGGCGGGCGTTGGTGGGTGAAACGCCAGAGAATGCGCAGCACCGTCAATGCCAGAATGGTGATGCCAACGGATTTGTGCAGCTGGAAGAGGGCAAAGCCTTCTGTCCCCCTGGGCATCGAGAAACCGAGCGCAATTTCAAAAGCCAATGCAAAGGCTATCAGCCAATGCAGTATTATGGCGCCGCTGCTATATCTTTTCATATGGGCTCCCCCTCCCTGTCGTCAGCCGATCTGGCCAAACATAGCGAGGGTTGGCGAATTGTTCAGCAGCAAATCTCCGCCACCCTTCGGAGATGCGGTTTCGCCTATCCGGATGAGCCGATCAGCGCGGCCAGAAACAGGGCCAGCACCACGAAGGCCAGCATGCTGGCCACAAGAAAGCCGCGACGCCGGGCGTTGCGCAGGATGATATCTTCCCAGCCGGCATCATCAGCCGGCTTCCTGTGCTTTCCGTCATCGCGATTATTGTGCTTTTTCATCTCTGATCGACGCTGCAAAAGCCCGACGGTTCCATTCTGCCGCAGGTGGTGGCGCAACAAATTCCATGTGCGGATCGCCCGCATTCCGCGGGGCTGGGAAGATGAATATTGCCCTGCCGCAGGTAATGGCTGGCGCATCAGGAGAATTGGGGATCGAAACTGTCGCCCTGCGGGGTTAGTCTGTATCCGTTATCAATGGAGGAGACGAGAAAATGGCGAATCCGGATTCGAGCTCGGGAGCCAAGTGGTTCTGGGCATTAGTTGTCATCCTGCTGTTCGTACTGCTGGCAGTCTGGTTCCTCGATCCCTTTGGTGAAACACCGGAACCTGCACCGGCTGAGACGCCGAACCCCGACTTCACCACGGCACCGGAAGAGCCGGGCGTGCCGGTCGATCTCCCCGATACGCCGATGACCAATACGCCGGTGGAAGAGCCGGGCGCAACGGAAGCGCCCGCGCAATAGTTCCCACTGGGCAATGGTTCGCGCCGCCGGTTCTGCCGGCGGCGCTTGCCCGAACCATCCGGGCTGTTCGGAACTGGATGAATGAAAGAAGATCCGCCGCCAGATGAAATTGCCTGGTTGCTGCTGGACCATGTTCCGGTTGCCGTGGCACTGCTTGACGGCGATCTTCGTTACATCGCCTGCAATCAGCTCTGGCGCGCGGTGGTCGGCCTGGAAGGGCGAAACCTTGTCGGCCAGGCCCATTTCCAACTGGTGCCTGACCATAAAGGCAAGTGGTCGGCCGTTTTCCGGCGGGCGCTGGCAGGCGAAACGCTGTCCGGCGAACTGGAATGGATCGTCTGGCCCAATGGCGCGGAAGACTGGATTGACTGGCGGGTGACGCCCTGGCGCGACCGCGCCGGCGAAACGGGTGGGTTGCTGGTCTTTTTCCAGCGGCGGACCGAGCAGGTCCGTAGCCGCCAGCGCGCGGAAGTGTTGAGCCAGGAACTCAATCTGCTGATCGACAGCGCCACCCAATATGCGATCTACATGCTCGACCGGGCCGGGCGCATCGTCATCTGGAACGCCGGTGCCGAGCGCCTGTGCGGCTGGTGCGAGGATGAAGTGCTGGGCCAGCCCAGCGACATCTTGTTCGACCAATCCGATCGGGACCAAAACCTGCCGGCCCGCCAATTGGCGGAAGCGCGTGAAAAGGGCTGTCTGCAATGGCGGGGCTGGCGCCCGCATAAGCAGAATGGCCGTTTCCTTGCCGATGTCATGATCACGCGGATCGATGACAGGGATGGGCAATTCGTGGGCTTCGGCCAGGTCGTGCGCGACGTGACCGAAGAGGACCGCCGCGCCCGCGAACTGGAGACGAACGAAGTCCAGCTGCGATCCATTCTGGATAGCGTTCCCGATGCGATGATCGTGATCGACGAACAGGGTCTGATCCGGTCCTTCAGCAAGGCGGCGGAAAAGCTGTTCGGCTATGATGAGGGCGAGGTGCTGGGGCGCAATGTCTCCATGCTTATGCCCTCCCCGGACCGTGAACGGCATGACAGCTATATCGCTGAATATCGGGATACCGGGGTGAAACGCGTGATCGGCCAGAACCGGCGGGTTGTCGGCCAGCGCAAGGACGGAACCCAATTCCCCCATGAATTGACCGTGGCGGAGGCTGTCGGCGGCGGGCGGCGGCTTTTCACCGGCTTCCTGCGCGATCTCAGCGCGGAAGAGGCGGCAGAGGCGCAATTGCAGGAATTGCAGGATGAATTGCTGCATATCTCCCGCGTCAGCGCCGTTGGCACGCTGGCCACGGCATTGGCGCATGAACTGAACCAGCCGCTTTCCGCGATCACCAGCTATGTCCAGACATCGGCCAGCCTGCTGCGAGCGAATGAGGACGAGGTGCTGACCCTGATCCGCGAGGCGTTGGACGAAGCCGGGGAAGAAGCGTTGCGCGCCGGCGCCATCGTTCGCCGCCTGCGCGAATTCGTGTCCCGCGGGGAACTGGAACGAACGGTGGAATCGCCTGCGGAACTGGCAGAGCAAGCCTGTTCGATTGCCACGGTGGGGGCGCAGGCACGCGGCATTTACTGCCAGGTGACCATTCCGGACGAGATACCGCGAGTGCTGGTTGACCGCGTGCAGATACAGCAGGTGCTGTTCAATCTCATCCGCAATGCGCTGGAAGCCGTGGGAAAGGATGGGCAGGTTTCCATCGTCGCCAGCGCCGAGGGAACAATGACCCGTTTTTCCGTCACCGACAACGGGCCCGGCGTGCCGCCCGATCGCGTGTCGACATTGTTCGAGCCATTTGCGGGCAGCAAGACCCAGGGGATGGGGCTTGGTTTGTCGATCTGCCGAACGATCATCGAAGCGCATGGCGGGCGATTGTGGTATGAACCTTCGCTGGAACACGGCGCGGCCTTTCATTTTACCGTACCCGCACTTCGGGAATATGAGGTCATGGATGACTGATGCCCGCCTGGTTCACGTGGTGGATGACGAGGAAGCGATCCGCCGTTCACTGGATTTCCTGTTGCGCACTGCCGGCTACCGCGTGGAACGCTGGGCCTGTGGCAATGATTTCCTGAAGGGGGTCGATCCGGAACAGCCGGCCTGTGTGCTGATGGATCTGCGTATGCCCGGCATGGAAGGCATGGATATTCAGGAGGAAATGGCCCGGCGCGGGATCAATCTTCCGTTGATCATGCTGACCGGCCATGGCGATGTGGCCATGGCCGTGCGCGCCATGCGCGCCGGCGCGGTGGATTTCCTGCAGAAGCCATTCGATCGCAAGGTAATCCTGGAAGCGGTGGAGGAGGCCTTCGGCTTGCTGGCCGACAAGGAGGCGCAGCGCAGCCGCGAAGAGTGGGCGCGCACCCAGATACATGCCCTGACCGATCGGGAGCGGGAAGTGCTGGACGGGCTTGCCTGCGGATATCCCAACAAGACGATCGCCTATGACCTGGGGATCAGTTCGCGCACGGTGGAAGTCTATCGCGCCAATCTGATGGCCAAGCTGGGCGTATCGAATTTTGCCGACGCCCTGCGCATAGCCTTTGCCGCCGGGCTCGGTTCCGAAAGCGAATGGCGCGATGCCCATGCCGACAGCCGGGCAGAACGGCCCGGCTCTTCTGGCTGAATGCGATCCTTTCCCGGCCTCAATGGGCCAGGAACAGGGGGATCTCGCTCCTTTCCAGCATGCTCACGGTAACGCCGCCGAATATCGCCTCGACCGTGCGGCTGTGGCCATAGGCACCCATCACGACATAATCGCTGCCGCCATCCGATGCGCGTTCCAGCAGGGTTTCGGCGATGGTCCCCTCGGTCGATTTCTGGACAATGCGCGGATGCACGTCATGCCGGGAAAGATAGCTGGCGGCATCTTCCACCGCGAATTCACCATCGGGCTGGTTTACCTCCAGCAAAGTCACCGTTTCGGCGATTTGCAGCATGGGCAGGGATTCGCGCAGCGCCTTGTTCGCTTCGGAAGATCCATCCCAGGCGACAAGCGCATGGCCCCGCGGGTTGAAGGATTTGGCTGTCGGCGGCACTGCCAGCAGCGGGCGTTCGCCCTTCACGGCCAGTTCGCCCGCGATGCGCCGTGCATCCAGCGGATCTTCATCATCGGAACGGCTGGTGACCACGATGATATCGGCCAGTTCGGATGCGCCCCGGATCTCGTCCACCGGGAAGCCCGTGGCCGTCACCATGTCCCACGGCACGTCTTCCTGGGCGAGCCGGGTTTCAATGGTCTTGCGATTGGTGGCTTCGTGCTTGCGTGCATAATCGAGCACCATCGCTTCGCCCGCGCCGCTGTAATAATCGGACACGATCATGGGCGGGACCACGATATCGATGCAGTTGAGGTGCCCCTTCAGCCCCCGCACGAGGTCGAGCGCCACCTGCAGGCGAGCCTCCTGACCTGCATCGTCATGAATCAGGACCAATACGTTTTTCATGGCGTTTTCCCTCTACACTAACCCAACTAACTACCCCGGCAGGCGCTATGCTCCATCGGGAATGATACGGATGCGTTTCAACCGTCCGGCAACAGGACGATGGCCCCTTCCACTTCGCCCGCGCGCAATCGATCCAGCGCCTGGTTCGCTTCGGCAAGCTTCATGGCGGTGACATGGGTCGAAATGCCGGCCCGTGCCGCCAGATCGAGAAATTCCGTGCCGTCGGCGCGGGTCAGATTGGCGACGGAAAGGATCTGCCGTTCCTCCCACAGATCGGCATAGGGGAAGGCGGGAATATCCGACATGTGGATGCCTGCGCAGACGACGCGGCCACCCTTCTTCACCATTTTCAACGCTTGCGGGACCAGCGGGCCGACCGGGGCGAAAATGATGGCGGCGTCCATCTGTTGCGGCGGCGCCTGGGTGGAAGACCCGGCCCAGGCGCAACCCAGTTCGCGGGCGAAGGCCTGCGCATCTTCATCCCCCTCCCGCGTGAAGGCATAGACAGTGCGCCCCTGCCAGATGGCCAGCTGGGCAAGGATATGCGCGGCCGCGCCAAAGCCATAAAGCCCCAGCACCGGCGCATCGCCCGCCATGCGATAGGAACGATAGCCGATCAGTCCGGCACAGAGCAGCGGCGCGGCATGGATATCATCGAAGCCGTCGGGGATCGGGAAGCAGAAATGGGCATCGGCAATGCAATGGCTGGCAAAACCGCCATCGCGGGTGAAGCCGGTGAATAAAGGGCTGTCGCACAGGTTTTCCTGTCCGTTCCGGCAATAGGGGCAATGGCCGCAGCTATGGCCAAGCCAGGGCACGCCAACCCGGTCGCCAGGTTTGAAGCCGCCGACCCCCGGACCGATCGCATCCACGTGGCCGACCACTTCGTGACCGGGCACGATGGGCAGCGTGCCATGGATATCTCCATCGGTCACATGCAGATCCGTGCGGCAGACGCCGCAGGCGGCAATGGCGATGCGCAATTCCCCTTCGCCGGGTTCAGGCAGTTCGCGCTCCACCATGTGCAGCGGCGTGCCCGGCTGATCCAGTTGCATTGCTTTCATCGTCGTCATCGAACATTCCTCTGCGGAAGGTTTAGACTGTTCGGGCAGGAACGCTTTTCCGCAATATTGCGGAGCGCGCGCCGGGAATGCCGCAGGCATGGCACAGGCGGATTTTACGGTGCAATGCGCCCGAGGTCACGAGATGTTCAGAACCGTCAGATAATGTCCGCCGCGACGGAGGATCCCGCAATGTCGCAAAACCCGGTCCCACAGCCTGCCTCATCCCGTGGCGATGATCTGGCCGCTCCTGATCCGGTGGAAGGTGTTGCCGAACTGATCGACCGCGCGACCAGCGCTTCACTGGCGCAGTGGACGCTGGGTATTGCGCCCGAATCGCTCGCCGCCGCATTCGCCGATTGGGCGGTTCATGCTGCGCGGTCCCCCGGGCGGGCCATGCTGCTGGCAACCAAGACGGAGCGGAAGCTGAACCGGCTGGCCGATTATGCCGTGCGGGCGGCGAGCGGCGGCGGCCAAGCGGAACGCTGCATAGAGCCTTTGCCACAGGATCATCGCTTCACCGATCCGGCCTGGGACCAATGGCCCTTCGGCCTTTACCAGCAGGCCTTTCTGCTGACGCAGCAATGGCTGGATGTCGCCTTTGGCGGCCTGCCCGGCGTGACCCCGCATCATGATGAAGTGGTGCGCTTCACCGTGCGGCAATTGCTCGACCTCATCTCCCCGGCCAATTTTGTCTGGAGCAATCCGGTCGTGCAGCAGCGCGTGCTGGCGACGGGGGGCATGTGCCTGGTGGAAGGCGCCAGGCTGTTTGCCGAGGACTGGCAGTCCCTGATCCGGCGCGAGCCGATTGGCGATGGCGGCGATTTCGAAGTTGGCCGCAATCTGGCTGTGACGCCGGGGAAGGTCGTTTATCGCAACGAACTGATCGAATTGATCCAATATTCCCCGACCACGGACAAGGTGAGGCCGGAACCGATCCTGTTCGTGCCGGCCTGGATCATGAAATACCACATTTTAGCTTCTGGTGCAATTAGTATGTTGAAAAGAAAGAGTATTTTCAGATTTATAGGCTTCAGATGGCGGTTTGAGCAATCACCCAGCAATCACCGCAACTGAAACACCAGCGAAGGTCCTTAGGATGTTCGCGGACAGCACGCGGATTTATACCCGCCTGCATAATGGTCCGAGGTGCGTGAATAGCCCGCTGACCCCTGAATGGCCTAACCGAGTGGAAAGATTAGATATACCGCAACTGCGTCGACGCGAACGAGCGATAGTTCGCTCTACGTTAAGGGGGCAGGCTTAGCGAGCTAGCAAGACAGGCACACGTGCATCCTCAATAAGGTCGCGAGTTACGCCACCAAGGAAGATCTCGCGAACGCGTGAGTGGGCATAGCCACCGATCGCTATGAGATCCGCCCCATTTTCCAATGCGAATTGCTCCAAGACATCTGACACAGAGAGGCCACCCGAGACTTCACGGTGAACCTCGACCGCGAAATCATGGCGAGCAAGATGTCTGGCGATGTCACTTCCCGGTGCTGGGCCATGTCCCTCTGGAGTAGGTTCGGGATCCACCAGAACGACATCAACTCGAGCCTTGGTTTGCGCAATCAGCAGCAGTTCTCGTGCTGCGCGGCGTGCTTCCCCTGAGGCATCCCAGCCAAGGACGACGTGATTGATCTGCTCTAGGCTGGAGTTCTCCGGAAGAATCAGCACGGGCCCTCCAAGGGAGAGGAGAACCGTTTCGATAATATAGCGACGCAATTTCTTGTCATCATAGGCATTTGAAGGACCAACCAAGACTATGTCCGCATAGCGGCCCTCCATTCGCAACGTTCCATGCGCGAATCCTGGATCATCCGCCATGCCCCTGACTTCGACGGGAACCGCTGCGCCGTGCAGGGTCTGCTTCAATTGATCGAGCTGGGCTTCCTGATCAGCATGCATCTCGTGGAGAGCAAGGGGATATACGTCGAATGGGTAGAGGCCAACCAGGCCATAAAGATCTCGCGTCAGCAACTTTACGGCCAGATGTGCCTCATGGGCCTCGGCGAACTTGACCGCCCTCTTCAGAAAGCTTTTCGACGCCTCGACGTCGTCCACAACTGCAACCAGATCCTTCAGCATCGCTCGGCCTTCCTCAATGTTCGTTCGGTCGAAAACTCTCTTGGCAGCGACATTGATGAAGTTGGCTACAGCTACACTGACTTAGGTCAGGGCAACCAGATATGATCCAAGCTTAGGCTTGCCTCCACTAATCTTGAAGTTGAATTGAGCCGTCCTAGATCCTCTAGGCCGGATGCTGCTTTCGGGTCCGGTGGACATAGAGAGCGCCGGCTCTCACTTCCGGCGTTTCTCATGCCCAGATTGCTCACAGGAGGATTTGGAAATGAGAACAAGTATCGATCTTACACCATATCGGCGTTCGACCGTCGGTTTCGATCGCCTTTTCGACCTGCTTGACAATGGGGCAGGTCATGACGTCGCCGGAGACTATCCACCCTATGATCTCGTGCAGCTAAGTGAAGGTAACTACCGCATTGATGTCGCGTTAGCGGGATACAAGCGAGAAGACGTCGAGATTGTTGCGCAGCAGAACCTGCTCACTGTGAAAGGGGAGCGCGGGCAGGAGAATGAGCCGGGAGAGATTTTGCATCGGGGTATTCCTATGCGCTCCTTCGAGCGCCGTTTCCAACTTGCAGATTTTGTGGAAGTTGAGGCGGCAAAGTTCGAAAATGGCCTTCTCAGCATAACGTTGAAGCGCGTGCTCCCTGAGGCAATGAAGCCGCGCAAAATCGAAATCAGCTCTGGCGAAGCAATGCCAAGTGGTCTCAGTGCGAAAGGGGCCCCAGAACCAGAAGCTGTATGACTGTCGGACATAGACGCTCGCTGATCCCATCCTGGTGATGGGAAACGCTGAGCCGTGCCAGAGGAGTGGAGGAATATTCGCAATCTGCTCTTTTGGCGTCCAGTGGAACGCGGATGCTAAGGTATGGAGAATCAGTCCGAAGTTCGCATAGCCTTTGGGGCGCCGAAGCCCCTTTCGCCCTTTATCCATCGTCTCTTGTCGCCAGCTCAGCAGTTCCAGAAGACGGAGTTTGCTGGGGGTGCGGTTCTGCTGATCGCAACGATCTTTGCCCTCGTTTGGTCTAACTCTCCATGGAAGTCGGCGTATTTCCAACTCTGGCAGTCGCCACTGTCATTGCAATTGGCGACTTTTCAATTGTCCAAGCCCTTGCTCCTGTGGGTCAACGATGCCTTGATGGCGGTGTTCTTTTTCGTCATCGGCCTCGAAATCAAGCGTGAGATTCTGGCCGGTGAATTGGCAAACCCGCGCAATGCCTTTCTTCCCCTGATTGCCGCATTCGGCGGAATGATCATTCCCTCGGCGGTCTATGCCGCCACTGTTCAACTGATGGACGGCGGCCAAGACGCACTTCGCGGATGGGGTATTCCAGCTGCCACGGATATCGCGTTTTCTCTCGGCGCCCTTTCTCTTCTCGGCGCGCGGGTTCCAGCATCAGCCAAGGTCTTTCTCACCACATTCGCCATAGCGGATGACATAGGTGCGACACTGATCATTGCCCTTTTTTATACTGGCGCCGTCAAGGTTGGCGCCCTTCTCTGGGCAGCATTAGCCCTTTGCATTATGTTCGTCGGCAACCGGCTCGGAATCCGCGCTACGACATATTATGCGATCTTGGCCTGCGGCGTGTGGTTCGCATTTTTGAAGTCTGGCGTGCATCCAACCATCGCAGGCTTTCTGGCTGCTTTCGCCATTCCTTCCTTTCGTCGCATAGAGCCGATGAAGTTCTTGGATGATGCGCGCAATGTTCTCGATGAATTTGAGAAGTCGATAATCAGTCGCGAGGACAGATATCAGGAAAGATCATCTCAGGCCCAGCAGTCCCACTTCGCTTCAGTCGAACGGTCGGCAAGGATTGTTCAAACGCCCTTGCAGCGGCTGGAGGCTGCGCTCCATCCGTGGGTAGCATTCGTGGTTCTTCCCGTCTTTGCCCTTGCCAACGCGGGAGTCACTTTCCCTGCAACACTCGATTCTATCTTGGCGCTGATGTCGCACCCAGTCACGCTAGGCGTTCTGGCTGGTCTTGTGATCGGTAAGCCTTTGGGAATTTACGGAGCAACAGTGCTCGCTGCGAAGACCGGATGGTTTCAGCTTCCCCGGCAACTGGACCGAACACATCTCCTTGGCCTCAGTTTTCTGGGCGGCATCGGTTTCACCATGTCCATCTTTATCGCTTCCGTCGGTTTTGGATCAGGACATGGCGGAGGGCAGGGTGCTGGACATTTCGAAGCTGCAACATTTGGACGTGGCCAGGAATACAGCCACCATGCTGGTAGCCCTGTTGAATCCTCAGCGGCCAAACTGGGCATTCTCTTTGGTTCGATTATAGTGGGTGGGATCGGTGTGGGCGTCTTGTCCCGAAATTCTCATCGGACCGCTCGTCGAGATGCACAAAGAGCCACAAAGTCGAGCGATTGAGAGGCAGATGGAAGCCTTTTGAGAATCGCGCGCATTGATTGAATGGCGCAATCCAGCATGAGAGCTGCGCAATCGTGCTGAGCTGTTGACCTCTCCTCAGTTGCGACCTCGATGAGGGACGCAAGCAGCCAGCTTTCATCGTCAGAAATCGTTAGCTCGTCGCCGACCGAAATTGGACGTCGCAGATGACTCTCATAAAATGTCATAACGCTATCGAGCGCGGGGACAATGAAGTCCGCACCGTGAGGGGCAAGGGCACGGAAGAGGCAAGGTTGCGGAAAATGTCCATCATCTCGAGCCTTCCGCCAACACCTGATTGCGTCAAGTATGAGAATCCGGTGTGAAGTGGTGGCCGCTTGGCGCGACTGAGCTTGATCTGACACTCTCTGCTCCTCCCTGCATCCTCAGGCATCGATATTGTTAGCCGCTCATCGCTTCCCGTCCCCACCGTTAGCTCTAGATTTAAGTTCCCGACCCAAGGTGATTGAACGCGCACAAGGGCAGCAGGGTAACGCCATGTGACTTGTGTCCCCCTATGTGCTATCGCGCAAATCGCGATCACCGATACGGGTAGATGAATGAACTTTGTGCCTTGCGATGAATGTGCTCTGCGGCAGCTTGCTCGCTTCAAGCGGTTTTCGGCACCAGAACTCGCCTATGTTAAAGCACTCAAGAGTGGGCAGATCGAATTGCCTGCTCGTCAGACGATCATCGAGCCCGGCGCTTACGATGATCGTCTCTATACGCTCTATTCGGGTTGGGCGTTCCGGTATCGCCTGACGTCTGAAGGGCAACGGCAGATCATCGAAGTGCTGCTGCCGGGCAGCTTGATCGGCCTCCAGCAACTCATGCTTGGCCATTCGGATAGCGGCGTTGAAAGTCTTACGCCGGTGACACTGTGCGTCCTCTCCGGGCGTACGCTTAAGCAGCTTTTTGTCCAGTTTGGAGACCTTTCGGACGCAATGGTCTTGGCACTGATGGAAGACCAGCGTCGCGGGGACACGAGACTCGCACTGGTATCCCGTCTTCCTGCCCCCGCCCGCCTCGCGTATTTCCTGCTCGAGTTGTTTGATCGGTTGGTCGCGCTCGACATGGTCAAAGGCGATTGGTGTTATTTTCCGCTTCAACGACGCCACATCGCCGACTTGCTCGGGCTTTCTGATACCCATGTGAGCCGATCGATGAAGGAGTTGCGACAACGGCACCTTGCTTCGATTGACTCGAGTTCTTTGAGCATATTGGATCGCCGGCAGATGACCGCATTTTCGGGCTACATGATGCCTGAAAAACATGCACCGCGTTTGCTCTTGTAGCATGTTACGGTCGATCCAAGACTAATCAGTCCAACCAGGGGTCTGGCTGGATGCGGGCGAGTGGCAAATCGTCTAATGTCTTTTTCAGCTCGATCTCGTGCACATGGACGTTCCGCGCGCCGTTTCTCCGCATAATCGCTTGAGCACGCTCCTCAGCCTCTGCCGCCCTAGCACGAACAAAAACGACAAGGCCTCCGCGCCAAAGATCGCGTTCCAATGTATCTGGATCCATACCCTTGGTGAGAATCTTCCGAACGGCATTTGCCAAGGCTGCGCCCAGTAAACCTCCGCCTGTGCTTGCAGCAATCACAGCCGCCAGCGCGCCACCGGACGCCACAACGGGGGCACCAACCGCCAAAGCTGAAACTGTAATAAGCGTACCAAAGACGAGGCCCGTAACGGACACTTCCTCGTCATCGGTAACAAGCTTTCGACGCGGGAGGTCTGGAATTTCTGACAGAACTGCTGGATCGGGATAGATGGTCGGCAGTTGCTGGCGGATCGTATCCCAACTCGCCATCAGATCGATGTCACTTCTATCGAAGCCAGCGGTTGTCAGCTCGGAAACCATGCTTTCCAGAAGGTCTTGATTGAAAACTGTTCCAACGACCTCACGTACGCGGACTTTCTCTAATGCTTGATCGTTTTCTCCGGAGGGAGAACCTGAATTGAGGCCGGAATCATCAGAAGAGCGGTCTTTTTCGCCTTTGTTAGACATCACGCTGCTGTTCCAACTTTGATATGGTTCGTGACCTTCGTCACACCCGGTGCAGACCAAGCGCTTCTTTCGGCTTCCCAGCGCTCCGCCCAGGAGTTCACTTCCCCGCTTAGCACGACTTCGCTTCCGTCGGTCTCAACCTTGATTCGTTTGGCTTCGACCTGTGCGCTGCGCGTCAGGGCGTTCTCGATCTTTTCCCTGATCTCGTATGCTTGCGCTTTCGGCTTCAAGGTAACGAGATTGACGAGATTTTTGATACCCTCGGTGGGGCGGACAGCATCTTCCGCAGCTTCTCGCTGAAAGTTCCATTCAACTGCGCCCTCAATAGTGACGACTCCCTCCCGGACCACAATCTTCAAGTTGTCGGCCAATTCCGGAAGCGCCGATCTGATCGCGCTTATCGCTGCTCTCGCAATTTCCGGGTCAGTTTTCTCATCTTGAGTACGGAGTTTGACCGTTATGTCATTCGCTATCGCACTGACGCCCTTCACACGCTTTGCCGCACGTTCAGCCCTGTTCCGGTCTGAATAGGAATGTGTGAAGCCATCTAGCGTGACTACCCCATCCTTCACCGACACGAGGATGTCGTGCTGGAATTCAAAACTGGGGTCCCAATTGATTTCTGCTTCGACATCCTGTCGGACCTCCGCGTCCGGTCTCACAGCGCACTCCATCTCATTTTTGACCGGATATCTTATGTGCAGCCTTGGCTGAGCCGGCCCTGACATACCTCAGTTTGGCAAATTTCCTTCTCAGATAGAGTGGCAGGACTGACGAAATCCGACACGGCCCCGAGTTTGCGTCACGAGCAAGATCGGCTTGCTCAGAACTCGCAAGAATATCATTTTTGTGGAGTAATTATGGAGCCTGGTATCAACGACCTGATCGCTAGACCCGACGCTTGTGCTCCGCCAATGGTGGACGCACTGCGAGCGCGAAGTGTGGCGCATGACTTGCGCAATGTCCTTGCCATTTTCTCGGCCGGCATCAGCCTTCTTGAGCGCTCACACGGCCCTACCGCGCGATCATTGCGAATTTTCGATGGCCTACGCGATGCGGTCTCTCACGGAAATTCACTGGTCAGTGAAATTCTTGGTAGTCCAAGGACGGCAGTGGATCGAAGGGAGAAGATTGGGCCTTGCACCTTTCTCTCAAACCTCGAGGCACTAATCGCCGGTGCGCTTCCGAGTGGAATTGAATGTGAACTTGAATGCGGGGGTTCAGTTTGGCCGGTCGAGGTCGATCCAACCAGTCTGAAATCGACCGTGCTAAACTTGGTCGTGAATGCTGCTGAAGCGATGCCGGAAGGCGGGGTGATCAGAATCACAGCGAAGAATACGGAATCGGATGAGAGTGTCCATCATGGGTTGTCGGGAAACTTCGTAAAGCTCGAGGTCAGAGATGACGGAGTGGGCATCCCAGCTGAGTTATTGAAGCATGTGCTCGAACCGTGTTTTACCACCAAGTCTGAAACTGGCGGGACGGGGCTCGGCCTTACTCAGGTCCAAAGATTTGTCGCTGAATCCAATGGGCATTTCGCCGTTGAAACCCATGAGGGAACAGGAACGACCATGATCATTTATCTTCCGGCAGCGGATGTTGCAGGAACGACAGGCGGCTGCCGCCCCGCCGGCAGCACACAATCCTTTTGATGATGGAGTAACATGTTCCAATGGCCAGCACGCAGAATGATCCTCCGAACGGCACTGATCCTCGGCCAGGTGTAAAGCCTCCTGGGAGTCGTAAGAACAAGCAGCCAGAGATTCCCAACTCTCAAGGGATCGATCCGGTGGATGAGGCCGGCAAGGAGTCATTTCCCGCTAGTGATCCACCAAGCTGGGTGGCGGGGCGAGATTCTCGAGCCTAAGGGTGAACTGCCGCCCACTGTCTGATGCAGCGTCGGTGAGCGGCAGAACTCACATAAGTTGGAAGATGCTATTTGGCGTTGATCGGAATGTGCCGTGTAGTTTCGATCGCTTCGGCCGATCTTGGTATTTTCAACGTCAGAACGCCGTTTCCGAAGCTTGCCGACGCCTTGTCTGCCTCGGTGCCGGCCGGCAGGGTGATGCGCCGCTCAAAAAGACCGTAGCTTCGCTCGGAATACCCTTTATCCTTCTCCTCAACCGAAGACTTCTTCTCGCCCCGGATAGTAAGCAGCTGGTTCTCGAGAGTGATTTCTACGTCGTCCTCATGCACTCCAGGTAGCTCAGCAGAAATCTGAATTTCCTTATCGTTCTCGGATATCTCGAGCTTTGGAAAGTCCGCATAGCGCGTCAACTGCTCAAGAGCTGGCCCACGATAGCCGGGAAAAAGATCGTCAAAGAGTCGATTCATTTCGCGATAAAGCGAACGAACCGGGTCGTTTGACTGATCCTGTGCGACTACAGAGTTGTTGTTGCCTGGTTGTCCCCAGGGCATCAGATCACGCATGGCCACTGCCTTTCTCCTCAGGATTGCTCATCACTCCGCCGCCCGAGCAAATGCCGATGCAAGGGTTGCGCGTCATGGCATCGCGGTGATTGCGGGCTCCCGCTCTGATCTATCTCAGCTCGAGGCGTAACGATTTATCGTAAGGTCTGAGCGTAACCTTTGTGACGCGATATGCCCCTTGAAGTCGTCTTTGCGGCAACTAGCTAATTATTGGCTGGGTGCCGTATGGACCCAGTGGGATCAGAGGGCATCGGCTCCCTCCGGTGCCTCTCATGTCCGAATTGCTCACAGGAGGATTTGGTTATGAGACTAGACAAAACTACGAGTGCGAGGCCTTTCCGGTACCCCTCTGCTGAACCGGAGACCATCAACGGTTCTGGTCGCGTCACGGGCCCTTCGTTTCCCCCTTTCAACATTGAGCGGCTTGGTGCCGACTCCTACAGGGTCACTCTTGCCCTGGCAGGCTTCCGTCCGACCGATGTCGAAGTCGTAAAGCAAGGCAATCTGCTAACAGTCAGGGGCAGCAGTGACACCGATGGGAAAGACAGGGAAAGTTTTCTTCACCGCGGCATCATTACGCCGCCGTTCGTCCGACAGTTCGAACTCGCAGACTTCATGGAGGTTTTGTCCGCAGACATGCGTGACGGCCTTCTCGTGATCGAACTGAAGCGCGAGATCCCCGACGCACTGCGTCCGCGACGCATTGAAGTCCGCTCTGAACCGGCGACTGGTGCTGGGGGCCAGGGGCACTCGCCAAGCTGAAGAACACTCCATGACTGGTGCGCATGCTGCTTCGCAGCTGCGTATCCGATGACCTTGAGGAGGAAAGTAAAATGGCTGTGGCACGATCGAAACCTGCTTCAAAACTGACTTACACGCCGACTTCTCCAGAGTTCGGGAGTATGTTGGAGACAGCTGTCGGTGTCCTGGGCAACGATAATGAAGAGCCCATGCATATCGGTACAAAGCCCAACGAAGACCCAGCTTGGCTGCGGCACAAAAGTTCGATCCCCGATGGAGCATCGGCGATCATCGAGCCTTACCCGGAATCGGTGGCTCAGCACGGCGGGCGCGCGCGAAAGAACGAGTGGCGCTTGCGATTCGAGCCGAGGGAAGAACCGTTCGTCGACTGGCTAATGGGCTGGACAGGCGGGAGGGATCCATTGATCCATGTCGATCTGCGCTTTCCCGATAAGGAGTCCGCACGAGATTATTGTGAAAGGAGAGGCATCAAATATCGCGTACACGAACGCCCCAAGACTCGACCTAAGCCGGTAGCGCGACAGGCATTCCAGATGGAGTCGGTGCTGGCACCTTGTTGCTCGCCTACCGGTCCCCATGCGCTGTGCTGCGGCAAGTTCCCGTGCATAGACGTTCAAGGCTCTGACGATGGCGCGCAACGGCAGCACGAAAGCGCTCCGTCCGGCTCTCCAGTAAAGTCCAGAACCTCGTGAGCGTTGGATCGCAAGGGGCTTAGTGTGAGATGGCCGATGCAAATATCCTGGCATGGCTTGGCACGAGCGTGGCGGGCACGCCGCTGTGGGCGTGGAGTCTTTTCGTTACGCTCGTGCTTGGTTTGCTTGCGCTCGATCTGGGTGTCTTCCACCGCGGCGAACGTGTCATAGGCCTACGCGAGAGCCTAGCGAGCAGCCTGTTCTATATAGCTGCGGCACTGTGTTTTTGCGGCTGGATATGGTTTTCGTTTGGTTCGCAGGCCGGCTTGAGCTTCCTGACCGCATATGTCCTTGAGAAGAGTCTTTCCCTCGACAACATCTTCGTTTTCTCACTGATCTTTGGATACTTCACGATACCCGCCACGCTTCAGCACAGGGTCTTGTTTTGGGGTATTCTGGGCGTCCTGGTTTTGCGGGCGCTCCTCATTGCCGCAGGCACCGCCTTGGTGCGGGAGTTCTCATGGCTGCTAACGGTATTTGGCATCCTCCTGATTGGGGCTGCTGTCCAAATGTTTAGGCATGACGAGAGAAAGTTTTCGTTCAGCCAGACGAGGATTGTAGACAATTTTCGTCGCTGGTTCCGAGTGACGGACCAGTTGCATGGCCGCGCGTTTTTTGTACGGTTGACTGACGACTCTGTGCCTTCAAGACACCGCTGGTTCGCAACGCCTCTATTCTTGGCCCTTTTGCTGGTTGAGTTTGCGGATGTTATCTTTGCCTTTGAAAGCGTTCCTGCCGTATTGTCTATTACACAAGAACCATATTTGGTTTATACATCAAATATATTTGCTATCCTTGGCCTGCGTGCAATGTATTTCGCGATATCTTCCGGGATGGAAAAGCTACAATACCTGAAGCACACGCTGGCCCTGATCTTGATGTTCATCGGTGGCAAGATCCTGTATCAGGACTTTGGTGGGCATGTAGAGCCGCTGATTTCACTGAGCGTGACGTTGTTTCTCCTGATCGGCGGAATTGTGTATTCCTGGTGGCGAATGCGAGAGGCTGGCAAAGCTGGCTCGGCGCAGCAGGAAAAGGCGAGCAGTGAAACGCTCGTCTAAGACCTTGAAAATGATACCCGCGACCTGGTCGATCGCGGGTATCATCCTGCTCACGGCTTGATAGTAATCTTGTTTTGGACGCTCGTCACACCGGGCGCGGCCCAGGCAGAGCGCTCGGCTTCCTGACGCTCTGCCCATGAGCGTACCGAGCCCTTTAGGGTGACCTTCCCGCCATCGGTTTCGACAATTACGCCTTCGGCGTCGATTTGCGCACTTCGTACCAGCGCATCTTGGATCTTTTTCTTCACTTCGACGGGGCTGACCCGCGGCTTAACTACGATGACATTAGATACACTTTTCACGCCCGGTATCGAGCGAACTGCTCTTTCAGCCCATTCCTTCTGGTAGTGCCATTCGACTGTTCCTTCCAGCGTGACCGATCCGTTTTTAACTACGGCTTTGATCTTATCGGCTACTATCGGAACTTCCCGCGCAATGCTTTTTACGGCGTCGGAGGCGATTTCCGTGTCGAGTCGCTCAACCGTAACCTTTACTTGAATATCATTCGCAACCGCCTTTACACCGCCAACCCTTTTTGCTGCCTTTTCTGCGTAATAAGAGTCCATGAAGGTGTTGGTTGTTCCAGCCAGTGTGGCTATACCTTCTTTGACTGTAACCGCGATACTTTCATGATGCTGGATAGAGGGATCATATTTGATCTCCGCTTCTATGTCCTTTTTTATGCTTTCATCACTACGAAACGGTGTCATCATTGCTCTCCTTCAACAGAAGTCTGTGGCGATCACTCACCACAGGGCTGGATGGCGTGCAGCGAAGAAAGTGTCGCTGAGCCATGTCAGCCCAGCAGAGGAGGAGGGAACATATGATGGGCCGGCCAATACCTGCTCGGAACTGACCTATATCAGGCCTTCTTCCCATATTTTTGCTATGAAATGTCGCGTTCGAGGACGAGTCGGATGCCGCAGTATCGCGAGGAGTTATTGATCTCAGCGAAGCGCTTCGACCCGCTGCCTTGAAGTCACCCTTGCTGTCAGTGAAGGAGACTGGAATTGGCGGTCGCAACCGGAATCTTAGAGGAAAAGCAGATTGTCATTGTCGATGGTTTGAAAAAACTATTGGCCGACACCTATACGCTCTACCTGACCACCCATAACTTCCATTGGAACGTGACCGGGCCGATGTTCACTAGCCTGCACGCTATGTTCATGACCGAGTACACAGAGCTGTGGAATGCGGTCGACCCAATTGCCGAGAGAATCCGGTCTCTTGGTAGTTCTGCACCGGGTTCATATGCGGAATTCGCCCGCCTAAGTTCGCTTCCAGATGCTCCTGCTGATCCGCCTGAGGCGACTGATATGGTCAGAATCCTGGCTGAGGGGCATGAAGGTGCGGCGAGGACGGCGCGACGACTTGTTCCTGATGCGGAAGAGGGAAATGACCAAGCCACGGCTGACCTCGTGGTTGGACGGATTGGTGTACATGAAAAGACCGCCTGGATGTTGCGGTCGATTCTGAAGCAATAGATCTGCCCCGATCTGGCTTGGTACACCTGTCCGGCGCAGCCATGGTCCGCCGCCCCCACCCCCCGTCAGGCGGGCCATGGCTGCCAAGCTCTCTCACTATTCAAAATCCGGTGGATTGAGGGCTTGGTCGGCTTGCTCTAGCGCATCAATCAGCGCTGCCACACGACCGGCTGGGAGATGATGGCCATCGGATATCAACGCCTCGTCGTTTGCTATCCAGTTCATCGCCTCGGTCAACTCTGCGGACGTTGCATTCATACTGTTGATTTCCACTGAGAGCTGACCCGGGAGGGGCATAAATTTCCACTGAGAATTGACCCATGTTTTGATCGTTCTCCTGGCTTGCAGGTCGGGAGATCCTGGAGTGATCGACATGGCGTTACTGAGTGTAATTCGACGCTGGCATTTCCGGCAGAACATCCCGATCCGTGAGATTGAACGGCGCACGGGATTGTCGCGCAACACGATCCGCAAGTACCTGCGGGCGGATACGGTGGAGCCGAAGTTCAAGGTTCCCGATCGCCCGAGCAAGCTGGACCCGTTTGCCGAGAGGCTCTCGGCCTGGCTGAGGATCGAGGCCAGCAAGTCGCGCAAGCAGCGACGCACGGTCAAGCAGATGCATGTCGATCTCGTGGCCTTGGGATACGACGGTTCCTACAACCGCGTTGCGGCTTTCGCGCGGACCTGGAAGGCGGACCGCCAGCGCGACGCCCAGACTATTGGGCGTGGAACTTTCGTCCCACTGGTATTCCAGCCTGGCGAGGCGTTCCAGTTCGACTGGAGCGAGGACTGGGCCATGATCGCCGGCAAGCAGACCAAGCTGCAGGCCGCACATACGAAGCTGTCGCACAGCAGAGCCTTTATCGTCAGGGCCTATCCGCTCCAGACCCATGAGATGCTGTTCGATGCCATGACCCAGGCCTTCCGGGTGCTGGGCGGGGTGCCGCAGCGTGGAATCTTCGACAATATGAAAACCGCAGTCGACAAGATCGGCAGCGGTAAGGCCCGGCAAGTCAACGCCCGCTTTGCAGCCATGGCGAGCCATTACCTGTTCGAACCGGAGTTCTGCAATCCCGCCGCGGGATGGGAGAAGGGTCAGGTCGAGAAGAACGTTCAGGATGCGCGGCGGCGACTGTGGCAGGCCCATGGTCCTTCCGGGCCCGCCTTCCCGGACATCGATGCGCTCAATGCCTGGCTCGAGGAGCAATGCATCGCGCAGTGGGGAGAGATCCCGCATGGCGTGCTGCCCGGCACCATCGCTGATGTGCATGCCGCCGAACTCGCAAGCCTGATGCCACTGGGGCGCCCCTTCGATGGCTTTGTGGAACACACCAAGCGGGTGTCGCCGACCTGCCTGATATCCTTCGAGCGCAACCGCTACAGCGTCCCCGCTTCCTTCGCCAATCGGCCGGTAAGCCTGCGGGTCTATCCCGATCGGATCGTCATTGCCGCCGAGGGGCAGCTCCTGTGCGAGCATGGGCGGATCATCGAACGATCCCATGATCAACCGGGACGGACGATCTATGATTGGCGGCACTATCTTGCGGTGATCCAGCGCAAACCGGGAGCCTTGCGCAATGGCGCCCCCTTTACCGAGATGCCGGAGGCGTTCCGGCAACTACAGGGCCAGCTTCTGAAGCGCTCCGGCGGCGACAGGGAGATGGTAGAAATCCTCTCGCTGGTCCTGCACCATGACGAACAAGCCGTGTTGTGTGCCGTCGAACTGGCTCTCGAGGCCGGCGTCGCGACCAAGACCCATGTTCTCAATATCCTGCATCGCCTGATTGACGGCAAGGATGGCACGCCGCCCAGAATCGATGCCCCGCAGGCCTTGACCTTGCAGCGTGAACCCAAGGCCAACGTCGCCCGCTACGATACCCTGCGGAATAAGGATCTGCGTCATGCGTCATGACCCCGCCAGCGCCGCCGTCGTGGTCATGCTGCGTTCTCTCAAGATGTACGGCATGGCCCAGGCCGTCGGCGAACTCATCGAGCAAGGGGCACCCGCGTTTGATGCGGCCGTCCCTATTCTCTCCCAGTTGCTCAAGGCCGAAGTCGCCGAACGCGAAGTCCGGTCCATCGCCTACCAGATCAAGGCCGCCAAGTTCCCGGCCTACAAGGACCTGGCCGGCTTCGACTTCGCTTCCAGCGAGGTGAACGAGGCCATGGTCCGCCAGCTTCATCGCGGCGAGTTCATCGATGGGGCTCACAACGTCGTGCTGATCGGTGGTCCCGGAACCGGCAAGACGCACATTGCCACCGCGCTTGGCGTTCAGGCTGTCGAGCATCACCGCAAAAAGGTCCGCTTCTTCGCCACGGTCGATCTGGTCAATGCGCTGGAACAGGAAAAAGCGATGAACAAGGCCGGTCAGCTTGCCGACCGGCTGCTGCGCCTCGATCTGCTGATCCTCGACGAACTTGGCTATCTGCCGTTCAGCCCGTCAGGCGGTGCGCTCCTCTTCCACCTTCTGAGCAAGCTCTATGAGCGTACCAGCGTCATCATCACCACCAACCTCAGCTTCAGCGAGTGGGCCGGTGTGTTCGGCGATGCCAAGATGACCACAGCGCTGCTCGATCGGCTCACCCATCACTGCCACATCCTCGAAACCGGAAACGACAGCTTCCGCTTCCGCGCCAGTTCGGCAGCGCCCAAATCCAGAAAGGAAAAATCACCCGCTTGACCCACCGCCCGCACAGCGGGACATAATACCCACCCGGGTCAATTCTCGATGGAAATCCCGGGTCAGCTCTCAGTGGAAATCAACACATTCATACCCTCGATCGTGGCTATGGTTGTATCATCCAGTGCACCGGCAATTCTGGTAATTTCCTCGCGTTCCATGCTCCTGTCTCCTAACAGTTGAACTGCTGCGACATGGGGTGGCCCGAATGGGAAAAGTCGAGGTCCCATTCCCGCGGGAATGGGACCTCATGCGTATCAGGCTCAGTTATTGGCCTTGCCGATCGGAATCTTCTTCAGCCGAGATTTACCTGCGGCTTTCGGCATTGTGATAGTCAGTACGCCGTTGTCGAAGTTCGCATGGCACTTTTCATCGTCAGCACCATCAGGCAGCGCAACTTGGCGCTCGAAAGAGCCATAGAAGCGCTCCGACCACCCATTATCGCGATCTTCGTTAGCGCTCGTCTTTTCGCCTCGGATGGTGAGGACTCCGTTATCAACCGAGACCTCCACATCTTTCTCCGTCAAGCCGGCCAGCTCTGCGGTCACGGTGACTTCACTGTCGTTTTCCTTCACTTCAAGACTGGGCCATACCGGGAATGCCTTGGTCTGGTCGCGTAGAAGCGACGGGAACGAGAAGAAATCATCGAACAGTCGATCGACTTGTCGACGGAACTGTTCGACGGGGTGCCGTTCTTCCGGCCAGTTCGTCGTGGAACTCGGCGTTATTTCGGATGAGGTTTCATTCCGCCGCCACGGGATCAAATCTTTGATTGCCATAATTCACCTATATCAATTTCGAGTGAGCGAATGCCTCCGCCGCCGCCGTCATGCGGCGACGTCGGCACAACGGTTGGGTCAGAGATCAGGCGGCCTTTTGGCTTTGTGCCTGAGCCGTATCGATCTGCTTCGAAGCGGGTTCGCCGTGGCCGATCTCAATGCGGCGAGGCTTCATCGCTTCGGGCACCACCTTCCTGAGAGTGATGCTAAGCAGCCCGTTCTCGAAATTCGCTGAATCAACCTCGACATAGTCAGCAAGTTCGAACCGGCGCTCGAAGGAACGTGTTGCGATCCCCCGGTGTAGATATTCGCCACCGTCTTCGTTCTCGCCTTTCTTGCCGCTTACAGTGAGGCGATTTTGCTGCGCGATGACTTCCACCTCATCGGGTGTGAAGCCGGCTACGGCCAGCTCGATGCGGTAGCTGTCCTCGCCAAGGCGCACGAGGTTGTAAGGCGGATAGCCTTCCTGGCCATCGGTCTTGCCTTCGAGCATGTCGAAGAGACGATCGAAGCCGACCGTCGAACGGCGATATGGCGCAAGGTCAATACTCGTTCTCATTTCCAAATCCTCCTGTGAGCAATCTGGACTTGAGAAGCGTCGGTAATGAGAGCCGACGCTCTCTATGTCCACCGAGCCCTTGTGCGGCGCCCGGCACTGCAAGATTTAGGAGCGCTCTCTACCGGTTCAAGACCCCAAGTTGGAGCTTTGTCGTTCTGACCTTTGTCATTGTTAAAGCAGGGTAATCCCCTCATACCCACTCATCCAATTCGCTCGAACGGAAGAGGCAGCTTTGGGGCACTGGGCGATTATCGTCGTCATCGTGGCAGCATTGGCCTCCGCCTTGGCGATTCTGAAAATCGTCTTTGCTGTCCGTAGCGCGGCCATTCCATTTCAAACTGAAAGCCATGCTTTCGTTGACACGGCCGACACTCCCTTAGGCGCGGAAGCGGAGGTTCTTGCCAATGAAAAGGGCGCGCTCTCCGGCTTCTCCCTAATGAACGAGGGCGGCGATGCATTCGCTGCGCGCCTCTCCCTGACCGAGTTGGCCGTAAGAAGCCTGGATCTTCAATATTATCTGTGGCGGAACGACCTATGTGGGGTGCTTCTACTGGACGCCCTTCGCAAGGCTGCCGAACGTGGCGTTCGTATCCGATTGCTACTAGATGGAAATGGCGCACTCTCACTTTACTCCGAGTTGGCGGCACTCAGTGCCGCGTCGAACGTACAAGTGAGGATTTTCAATCCGTTCCTGAGCAAACGCTGGCACTTCCTCGAATACCTAACCAGCTTTGGCCGCCTTAACCGGCGGATGCACAATAAATGCTTCATTGCGGATAACGCGTTTGCCATCATTGGAGGCCGCAATATTGGCGATGAGTATTTTGCGGTAGATGAGCAATCGCATTTTGCGGACCTTGATGCTCTGGCGGTGGGGCCGATCGTCGGCCAACTCTCTACGGACTTCGACCGCTTTTGGTCCAGTTCACTAGCCTATCCTCTTGAGGCTCTTTGCGACAGGTCGGCCACCTCGCCCGTTTCCGCACTGGCAGATCGTTTGTCCCAGGTAATGAACCTGCCGCTTTCCCAAACTTATGTTCAAACAATCCGCTCGGCGCCATCCTTGCAGATCGGGTTGTCCAACAGTCTCGATTGGGCACCGGCAAGGCTTGTTAGCGACGACCCTGCCAAGGCACTTGGCCGAGCGAAACCGAGCCAACTCCTGGGAAATCGACTCAATCGCATACTCGAGACGCCTATCCGCGAAATCTCGCTGATATCCGCTTATTTCGTCCCTACCGCAGCTGGGGTCGACGTGTTCACGGCCATGCGTGAGAAGGGTGTTGAGATACGGGTGATAACTAACTCGTTCGCCGCAACGGATGTCTGGGTAGTTCATGCAGGATATGCATCTTATCGCAAAGCGCTGCTGCGAAAGGGCATCAAACTGTTCGAACTGAGAGGAAGGCGGCGGAGCAGCGGTGAGAAGCGTAATTTGCTCAGTAGTGGGGCCTCACGGCGAAGCGGGAAGGCAGGGAAGATTCTGCGGTCCACCGCTACGACACTGCATGCCAAGACGTTCACCATAGACAGGCGCCGCTTGTTCATCGGCTCTTTTAACTTCGATCCACGATCCATGCACCTCAATACCGAGTTGGGTTGCGTGATTGAAAGCCCAACGCTTGCGAACCGGGTCGAACATGCGTTGGCAAAAGAACTGCTCCGCAGTTCGTACGAATTGAAATTGTCCGACAGAGGTAAGCTTGTCTGGATGGAACACCGAGCAGGGATGGTGATCGAACACCGCGCAGAACCCGGGACAACTGCATGGCAGCGAATTGGAATCCGAGCGCTATCAAACATGCCGATTGAGTGGTTGCTCTAAATGGCTGTGCAATTCTGCATGGCCGGTGGGAGGATATGAATCAGCCAAAAACCTTGGCCGCGACTTGGGCCACCCGTCGACCCTGATAGCGGGCGCCTGCCAGATCAATATCGCTTGGCTGACGGCCCCCATCCGCGCCAGCAATAGTCGACGCTCCATAGGGTGCCCCACCGACGATTTCCTTGTCATTCATCTGGCCGGCATAACCATAGTCCAATCCGACAATCGTCATTCCGAAGTGCAGCAGATTGGTAATGATCGAAAACAGCGTGGTCTCCTGCCCACCATGCTGTGAGCCGGTTGAAGTGAAGGCCCCGCCGATCTTGCCATTCAGGGCACCGCGAGCCCACAGACTGCCGGCCTGGTCCAGGAATGCAGCCATCTGCGCCGAAATCCGGCCAAAGCGCGTTCCTGTGCCTACGATGATGGCGTCATATCGTTCTAGGTCGCCGACGGAAGCAACTGGTGCCTGCTGGTCGAGTTTGAAATGGGCGTTGCGCGCCACTTCTTCTGGTACTGTTTCAGGCACACGCTTGATGTCTACCGAAGCGCCCGTCGAACGGGCACCTTCCGCAATAGCTTCGGCCATCGTTTCAATGTGGCCATATGACGAATAATAAAGAACAAGAACCTTCGGCATGCAGCGTGTGTCTCTTTCTGTCGTAGTGGTGCGGGATGAGTGGCTACTTGTCTTTTTGCTCCTTTCCCGAATGAGCTCTTTGGAGATCTTCGTGAACCTGCTGAAGGGGACGCTGAAGAACTTGAGCCACTTCGACAACTTCCAACTTATGCACCAGGTGCAACACAGCGGCTTCTTTCGGTGTTCCGGTCAGCTTCTGAAGACCTGGGCTTCGAAGTGCGATTTCCTCCCACTCTTGGGGCATCAAGGTGGCATCGGGAATTTCGTCTTCTCTCCGCAACACCTCATCAGGCTGAAACCATTCCCAGAAATCGGCGTCAGGATCATAAGCCGGTTTCTCGTGTAGAACTTCTTCAATACTGAGGATGCCGGAGGGCTGACTTTCCGCCTCTTGTGCGATGAGCATTTCTGCGGTTGCGTGGACTAGGCCAATCAACCATATGCGCGCTTCCAACAGGTCCGGCTTATGTTTCCGGCTGCGCCAGGCTTTGAAAAGTGTCTCTGCGATCAAGTCCTCTTCAGTCAATTGATCGGAACTGAGTTCACCGATCGCTTCCCGATAGGCAAGTTCCCGCGCCGCCGCATCCATCAGTGATGGAAGGTGTGCCCTTACCATATTCATGAAGGCATCTCTGGTCAGCGGCGCACTATCCATTATTTCCCCGCTCCGGTCCGGAACACCTTCGCGATGTCCATGTTCGAATAGGATCCACGCCCTTGCCGGCAAATTACAGGCGATCGGCTGGTCGGACTTTCGAATCCAAGATGAGTGACCTCACTATGCGAACGACGGCTTGTCGCGCTGATTTATGTCAGGCGCGGGCGCTCTCGGCGTCCCGGCCTTTTTGCGGTTGCCCGGTGTCGCTTGTTGCCTGCGAAGCATTGAGGAGAACCAAAAATCTACTTGCTGCCAGGCCGGTGACCGAAGCGCGGTGATCGCAAAGCGTCCTCGAGCGCGGCGGTCGAAGTTCGTGTGCTCAGATTCCGGGTTGGAGGTCGACGGACACATTGCGCTCCTCGCCGGCACGGAGAAGCGTAAGTTGTACTTTTTGCCCCACCTGAAAATCGTCAAGCCGCGCGAGTAAATCGCCTAGCCGTGACACCGGCCTGCTGTTTAGGGCCACGATCACATCTCCTGGTAGGATCCCGCGCCTCGTACGCTGGACACCGACAAGGCCCACGCGCTCTGCGGCCGATCCAGGCTCAACACTCAGTATGAATACCCCGTCAATACCAGAAGCGCGCTTGAGCCGGTCATTGATTTCCTCATCACTTTCGATGCCAAGCGCGGGGCGTGTGTAGCGGCCGTTGGCAATTAACTGTGGCACCACGCGCATCACAGTGTCCACCGGGACTGCAAAGCTGATTCCTGCAGATGCGCCTGAAGGGCTGTAAATGGCGGTGTTTATGCCGATTAGCCGTCCGGCAGAGTCGAGAAGCGGACCACCTGAATTGCCCGGATTAACCGCTGCATCAGTCTGAATCAGATGGCGGATATCCGGCCCATTCTCATTCGGGAGCGACCGGTCGAGGGCGGAAACAATCCCTTTGGTTAGCGTCCAGTCGAGACCAAAGGGATTGCCAATGGCAAAGACATTCTGTCCGACCTGTAGATCACTGCTGGTGCCGATCGGAACACGCGTCGGGGCGCTAAATCCTGCGCCACCGATCTTCAAAACAGCGAGGTCGTGCTGCGGGCTCACGCCGACGAGCTGGGCATTGAACTGGCGGCCATCGGACATCTGTATCTGAGCTTCTGAGGCTCCTTCTATTACATGGTAATTGGTGACGATGTGTCCGGCCCCATCCCAGATCAGGCCCGATCCCGAACCGCGCGGCACGCTGTAGACATTGCGGGTCCAGAAGTCGGCAACACGCTGGCGGGTCGAGATGAACACAACCGAATCGCGCGCATTGCGAAAAAGATCGATAGTGGCTCGCTCATCGGCAGCAAGGTCGCCGCGCGGCGTAACAGTGCGGGGCTCAGCGACAGGCGCGGATTGCAATAGAAGGAGCGAAGCGACTGCTGAAAGGAGGAGGACGTTCATGGCGATTAGCGCAATTACTAACGGGCGGAAAGAGCGTGACGGTGTGGGTGTCTGTCGTTGCATTCCGGGAATCTAGGCTCCGGGATCGGTGGATCAATCTGCAATCGGTAAGCTGGCAGCATGATCTTTGGCGCTGCACAAGGTCGCGTTGGTGGCGTGCCCCCCTATCTCCCCTGGTTTCGCCGCAACTTGCAAAGGGATTGCCGGACAAGATTCTCTCTGGCGGATAGCGAGATAAGGAAGGGTGCGATAAAAAGGCTGATCCCAATTGCCAGCAGGAAGGGTTGGGCCAACGCATTGTCGAGCAAACCGGCGCCCACGCTCAGAGACACGAGAAGCAGGCTGAATTCACCGGCGTGGGCCAATATCAATGCCACCTTTGCGGACACTTCGGCGTCGGTGTCTGCCAGGTAGAGAATCGCGGCCAAAATCGCAGCTTTGAGGAACACGATGACCGCCAGCCAAGCGAGGACAGATCCAAACGCTTGGCCAAGGATCGTAATGTCCATTTGAGCTCCTAGGCTGACAAAAAAGATCCCTAGCAGGAGATCCCGAAAAGGCCTCACTTCGCGTTCAACGACGTTTCGAGCATCGCCTTCGCCAATCAGCATTCCTGCGATGAACGCTCCGAGTGCTGGCGAAAGGCCGGCGTAGTGCGCTCCGACTGCTGTCGAAAGAACCAGAAAGAGCGCAAGCAACTGCGGAAGTTCGTTGTTGGAGCTTCGTTCAATCCACTGGGCGAGTGGAATGAGAAGCTTCCTGGCAAGAATGAGCGCGGCGAAAAGACCTAGTACGTTGAAGAAGCCCTTTTCGACCCCATGCCCGGTAGCACTTGCTGTCTGCAGAGCATCAATAAGGACCAGAAATCCTACCGTTGCCAGATCCTGAAAGAGAAGAATGGCAATCGACGTCCGGCCTTGAGCATGGCCCAACGCACCGGAGGCCTCCAGTTGCTTGATACTCAGAGCAGTCGACGACATTGCAGTGGCGGCGCCAAGCAATATGGCTTTCGGCCAAGACACATCTAGAAGCAGATTCGCACCGAGCGCGACGATGACAGCCGTTATGCCGACCTGCGCCCCGCCAATTCCGAAGATCAAACGGCGGAGTTCCACGAGCTTCGTCCACGAGAATGTGAGGCCTAGGGAGAACATCAGCAGGATCACCCCTAGCTCCCCCAAGGCACCCAATGCGGCACCTTCCTCTTGCAGCAACCCCAGAACGTGTGGTCCCAATACGAGCCCAGTAAGCAGAAACCCCAGAATTGCTGGGACACCGAGCCGGACGGAAAGCGATACGACAACGAAGGCTCCGCCGATAAGGAGCGCTGCACTTTCGAGCATAGGGGTTGCGTTTGATGCGCTTTCCATTCTTGTTAGTCCTTGTGATCTCCCGTCAAGAAGGAGCGGACATAGGAGGCCTACCGGCGACGGCGATTGCTTTTGTCATCCCGCTAGTCGCCTTCATGTCTCCACTGCACCGCCTGCCTTTGCGATGCGCCGCAGACGGAACCCGAGCAAAAGCATCAACCCACCAAAAATCAGTGCGTAGATTCCGAACACCCAGCCAGCGGCGAGGACGGCGCTGCCCGGAAGGGCGATGATCAGGTAAATTGCTAGAATCCCGAAAAGCAGGGATATGAGCCCGGCGGCGACAAGTAGCCATTCGCCTTTAATTTCCTTCCGCATTCTTATGGCTGCGGCTATTTCCATTCCGCCTCGCATGATGCTCCAGAATGCAATCATGCCCCAGAGAAATAATGCGAGCGCGAGTGAAGCAACATATGGGGCAATGAGGACAATTGCACCCGTGACGATCCCGATCAGACCACTCGCTATTAGCCATCCCCACCTTTTATTCTTCCGCATCCGCCTCACCCCGGACCAAAGCGCGAGAACCCCGTCCACGAATGAGAAAGCTCCAAATAGGAGCGTTAGCGCGATAACCGCACTGATCGGCATTGCCAGTGCCAAGGCGCCCAATAGTACGAACAGTACCCCGCGTATGAAGAAAACCCACCAGTTTCCCGAGAGGGTGCATTCGATCTGACCGATAGAAAAGCCCGACATGTTTCGGACCTCGGAATCAATTGAACTAGCCATGCTGTCTGCTCCTTAGACCTCTAGTAAGCAAATCTCTGAGTATGGAGGATTTATTGGCTTCTCCGCTACCTGGCACGACGTTTGCCCGGATATTTGGGTGGGGCGGTGCTCGCTTCAAGAGCGGGCAATTCACCAGAGCCCTCGGCCAGCGACTGAAGCACCACTGCCCGATTGGATGGCCGGCCAAATCTTTTGGCCGTCATGTCAGGTCGAGAATATGGCTTGGGCGTTGAGAAGCAGCCCGTTCGAATCGAGAATCGTCACGTCCTTGCCGTTCACACGGAGGAGCTTTTCGTTCTGCAGAAGCGTGAATGTGCGGGTAACGGTCTCGCTGGTGAGGCCGAGATGATCGCCAA
The DNA here is from genome assembly GCF_001008165.2 of Croceibacterium atlanticum. Classification (NCBI taxonomy): domain Bacteria; kingdom Pseudomonadati; phylum Pseudomonadota; class Alphaproteobacteria; order Sphingomonadales; family Erythrobacteraceae; genus Croceibacterium; species Croceibacterium atlanticum. The sequence goes on from NZ_CP011452.2 coordinate 2,800,148, forward strand.
TCTCGGCACGCGACATGAGCAGGCAAATCTCCCGGCGCCCGCCAAGGCGATGGACCAGATCCATGAGGAAATAGGATAGTTTTTCTACTGCCGTCGACCGCGCGAGGAGAAATCCGCGTCTCAATGAAGCCACATGCGTCCTGGCACACCAAGACCACACAGAGTCTACCGCTGCATCACTGCTCGATGTCAGCGCCTGAAGAACAGAAGATGCTGTGATCAAGATGGACGTAGCGCAAAGCGCTTCGGCCGTTTGGCTTTTGACGCTCGCTTGATCGGCCCAGAAGAATTCACCCGGGAGGTGGAATCCTTCGATCCAGCGCCGTCCATCCTCTGCAATCACGCTGTTTTGCACAACACCGGACAATACCCAGTACAAATCCCCGGTCGGGCTGATGGATAAGTCCTGACCTTCCCTCAGCTCGATCACGCGCGGCGCCAGCCCAGAAAAGAGCGGCGGCAGCCCCAATGCTGCTGCGCGATTCATATTCGCAATATACCATATAGCACCATAAGTGCTATAAAGCATTAAATGTGACATATGTCACCATGATTCCGTTGCAGTGTGGCAAGCTACCAAAGCAAAACGGCTTTCGGGCTGACCTAGGTCAGCGCGAGGAGAGTTGGATTGACGCAACTTCGTCCCGCCAAAAGCAGGAGGGTGCGATGCAGTTGGTCAATATCTCAACGATCTGGATTGCCGGCCTGCCGCTGGAGGTCGGCCGCACCCGAGGAAGTCTTCTGAGGCTCGAGGCAGTCATGAGCCAGCTAGGGGAGCAATCTGAGGCTGAGCTGAAAGCGTTCGTGCGTCTCAAGAATCTCGAACAGCGTTTTTTTGATCGAATGTGCCGCTTACGAGAAACAAGAGGTCGATCCGCGGATGAGCTGTGCCGCCGCACACGTCTGCTGGGCGACGAATTGCAGCGCGAGATTACCAATTTTTGGTCACAGGCAACCCTGCCGCCTCGCCCAGATTCTCAACCCAAAATTAGGTGAGCTAAAGAAATGAAATCGGTACCGAAATCCCAATGGACCAGTTTCTGCAACCAAGTGACAGATGCTCTGACAGGACTCAGGGCAGAAATTGAGGTCGCGTCTCTCGACCTGGGAGATCAGGTGCAAGCAAAGAGCTTGCCGATCTTAGGGATCACTTATGACCATAAGAGCGACGTGTTCGAGATCGCCCTCGAAGGCCTCGATCATCTGATCAGGCGACCTGAATCTTTGATGGTGATGGATAGTCCTACAGGGGTGACGTCGATGCTCGTGGTCGATTGGGACGCAGTCCGGCACGTCATTCGATTCAAGGAACCGCTGATGCTGCCAGCGCCGCAAGGCGACTAGCGGCCTTCCGCTACATAATCTTCTCTCGCTGTTGAAAAGGGGTTTAGCCATGCTGTCCTTCCACAAAACTTCGCCCATCCTTGCCTTGGCGTTGCTCGCGACCGGCGCCTGTTCTGACAAAGGCGAAGAAGCCAAGGAGCAAACCCAGACCTCTCCGAATGAAGTGACCGAGACAGCCTCGGCCTCTGACGAAATGAATGCCGTCGATGCTAGCGAACTCCTCGAAGAGGCCGTTGCAGCCCTTCAGGAAACGCAAACTGCGCTCGGGGCTATCGACGAAGAGGATGATAAGAAGGCACTGGAAGCTCTGGAGCGGGCCACAGGCAAGCTTGAAATCCTTCTCGCCCGCAGTCCGAATCTCGCGCTGGCGCCTGTCGACGTTTCGGTCGTCACTCACGATATTTTGGCCGATGAAGACGCCGTTAAAGCGCTCAAGAAGCAGGTCGAGGACAAGATTGACGACGGGCGCCTACAGGAAGCTCGCCGATTGATGGATGGTCTAGCAAGCGAGACCATAATTCGCGTTAGCAACCTGCCTCTCGCAACCTATCCAGACGCCATCAAGTCAGCTGCAGCGCTTCTTGCGAAGGATAAGCCGCAGGAGGCCAAGGAAGTCATACTGGCGGCACTCGGTACAATAGTAGTTCAGGACACAATCATTCCGCTGCCGATCGCGCGGGCACAGGGCGCCATTAACGAAGCAAGGGAACTTGCTAAGAAATCTTCCCGAACCAAAGCGGATAATGACCGCATCACTGGCCTTTTGGAAAAGGCCCGGGAGCAACTCCGTTTTGCACGCGCACTTGGTTATGCGAAGAAGGATGACATCAAGGATCTCCTCGATAGCGTCGATGAAATTGAAGATGAAACGAAGAATGATCAATCGGGCAGCCGGTTCTTCGATAAGATCGAAAAACTCTTTGAGCGTGCCAAGAAGGCAAGCCAACCCGACTCAGCGGGCAACAATGGGTGAACTGCTTACAATTGAGTTCCTTGAGTTTTCATGCCTATCGATATCCGGCAGCTTCGCTTCGCGGTGATGGCGGCTGATGCGTCTAGCTTTCTAGGTGCCGCAAAAAAGCTCAACGTCAAACAGTCGACATTGAGCAAGCGTGTCGGTGTCCTCGAGCGGCGGCTTGGAATCACGCTCTTCGAGCGCTCGACAAGGGGCGTGGTCCTGACGGACCCTGGGCGCGCCTTCATCGAAGTGGCCAGACGCATCGTACGCGACGTTGACGGCCTCAGGGATACCGCCAAGGCAGTCCGGTCAGGATTGGCTGGTCAATTGAGCATGGGATTCTCATGTTCCCTGAGCAGTGGCAATTTGAGGCTGGTACTCGGTGATATTCTCAAAGACTGCCCCGGCGTGGAACTTGATATTCAGGAATCCAGGCCAGATCAAATGCTCTCAGCATTGCAGTCCCGGCTCATCGATGTGGCGATTCATGCTTGTCAGATATCAGCTGTCGGCCTCGCGCATCGCCCTCTGTGGTCTGAGAGGCTGATGCTCGTCCTGCCAAGAAATCATTATCTTCTCGATTTGGAAAAAGTCTTCTGGACGGATCTTCGCGATGCCATCTTCGCCTTCTCAAAGTATTCCACGGGTCCCACGGTTACGCGAGTGATCCGCCAAAGGCTCGCCGCACACGGTTTTGAAGCCAACATTCTCGTTCAATCCAACAGCACAGAAACGATTGCTTCGTTGGTCCCATATGGCAAATTCATTACGGCGATACCGGAGAGCGCGGCAATTGCGGTCCATCCAGACGTTGCCATTTGCGAGATCGCTGAGCCGACCGGCACAGCGCATCTCGATTTCGCCGCATGGTGGTCAGAAGACAACGATAATCCCGTGCTAGCTCGTCTCTTCAGGTTAGTCGACAAACGTTATCCTTCGTTCTCGACCTCCTGAACGGACCGGCGCGCTTTCGCGAAGGCTCTATCAGAAGATATAAATCTCTCGATCATCGGGGGAATAAGCTTGTCAGGACTAGGTGCGTTCTTGGCGTCACCACCATTGAGTACAACGGCATATGTGGTCAACTCTCGATGGAGCCGTACTGGAATTTCGATGGTGATCTTGACCGGCTTATCGTCGATAATGTCGGATAGCTTCAACCGCGTCATGAATGTTCCTCGAATATGATGTCGCGGGTCAATACTACGCGTAAGGGATGCCCGGGCCGAATGGTGAGCGTGGGTTGCACGTTTAACTGCCGGTCGACGATCCGCTGACCTGTCTGATTGATAGTGTCTTGTGATCCCCGACGCAGCGCGCGGGTCAGATCGTCATCGCTATCCGCGCCCAGCTCGGCGCCGATGCCAAGCAGCGTCGAAATAGCCGCGGCCCGGAGCAGATTGCTCCAATGCTGGTTCACGCCATCCTGCAATCCGGCAAACCCGGCCGGATCGGCACCAGGCTGGCGCTCAAGGACAATCGAGTGGCCATCCGGCATGATGAGGCGATCCCAGGCAAGCAGTACGCGGGTCTGCCCGGCGACAATATCGCTGTCGTATTCGCCGATCAGCCGCGCGCCCTGCGGAATGAGCAGGATGCGCCCCGTAGGGCTGTCGTAGACATTCGCCGTGACTTGCGCGGTGATCTGGCCGGGGAGGTCGGAACGAATGCCGGTGATGAGCGCGGCCGGAATGATGCTGCCGGCCTGAAGGACGTTGGGCGATGCGAGTCCAGTCAGCCGCTCCGCACTCACTGTGCGCCGATCGGATGCCCGTTCAAGAAAGGCGCGCTTGCCTGCCTGCTCGCCCTGCAACGCGGTTTCCCCTGAATCGGCGGATGCTTGTGCCGTGACGTCAGGCAAGACCGGAAGTGAGGCCGTGACACTGGCGGCTCCAGCTGACCCACCACCAAGAAAAACCGTGCTGGTCCGCGCCGCATCGCGTTCCTGCTCGGCACGTTGGCGCGCCGCCTCTTCCGCTTGGGCGCGCGGATCGGGCTGTGCGACCGGCGGCACCGGCACATTCTCGCCGCGTTCGCGCGCCGCCACGATCGGGCCGCCGAGATCGCCGGGAAGCGGCTCGCCGAGCTTGGGCACGTCGCCGTAGTCCTTAGGTCCCGACGTGATGGCCTCGCTCGTGGCGCGGCTATCGGTGCTGAAGAGCTCTTGCCCTTCACGCTCGCCCGCCGGTTGCAGCGCATAGATAAGCGCCCCGCCGATACCGAGACCAGCCACTATGCCAAGTACCGCCAGCGCCTTTCGCGACAGGCGCATCACGCTCGGCGTCGGCCCGCGAAGCTGGAAAGGCCGGGGATCGGTACCCGGATATTGCGTGGTTCGCTCCGGCGCGGCAGGTTCGGAAAGGGTAGTTCCGTCGGGGTCAGCCATCACCGCCTCCAGCGCTTGTCATCGGTGCGCACGATCCGAACACTTCGCTCAGTGCGCTTGTCGCCGAGGCGCAGTTCGGCAGCGGCGAACAGCCGGTCCACTACCATATAGCGCCCTCGCACGCGGTAATTGACCAGCTCGGCATCGCCGGCGGCCCCCGTCACGAACAGCGGAGGCATTTCGCCTTGCGCGATCCCGGCGGGAAACTCGATGAACACCTGCCGCCCATCATCGAAGGCGCGAAGGGGCTTCCACGGCACACGATCGCCTTCGATGCGATAACGGAAATTGAGTGCGGACACGTCCACACCCGTTGCCACTGGCGCGGCGAATGCCGCCACTGCGTTCCGATTCCGCAACGCGATCAACTCGTCCTGCGGATAAATCCAGGAGACCGATGCCATATATGTCGCGGGCGTAGCGCGCAGTTCGAGATGATAGCTGCGCCGGTCGGTATTGATGACGAGATTAGTGGCAATGTCGGGCCGTGTCGGCTTGACCAGGATATGCACGCGAGCGGACGCGCCATTGCCGCTGAGCGTATCGCCGATGATCCAGCGCACGGTATCGCCTGCCGCGACCGGTCCGGGTCCGACAAGCCGCTCGCCTTCCTGTAAGGCAATGTCCGTGACCTGTCCCGGCGCGGTGTAGACCTGATAGAGCGCGCCATCCGCCCAGGGATATTGCTGGATGGCATTGAGAAAGCCGTCGCGCACAGGTTGCACACGCGCGGCGTCATTGGCCGCACCGATACGTTTCCTGGGATCGGCAGGCTCGGGCGTCGTCCTGGATTCCGCGACCGGCTTCAACTGACCCGGCAAGGGTAGTGGCTCGGGAATGGCAACCACCTCGACCGGCCGGGGAGTCGCCGGTGCAGGCATGGCCGCGATCTCGCGCGGCGGATCGTCGTACGCGATTTCCGGCAGCCTTGGCGATGTGGTGGCACAGGCGGACAGAGCCGAGGCAACGAGCGCGAGAGCAAGAGATTTGCGAGCGGGTAATTGGATCATTGGTCCAGTTCCTTCGACCAGTTGATGGCGTTGACGAACAGGCCGAGCGGATTCCTGCGCAAGGCATCGGGCGTGCGCGGGGTCTGTATGACTATGGATAGAATGGCCGACCAACGGCTGGTGTTTACAAGGCTGCCGTCCTGATAGCGGCGCTCGGTCCATGCGACGCGGAAGCTGTTGTCCGAGGCGCGAATGACGCTCGATATATCGACTGCGACCTGCACCTTGCCGACCTCGGCCAATGGATCATTGGCGCGGGCATAGTCATTGAGGGTCATCGCGCCTTTGTCGGTGGTGAAATCATAGGCGCGCAGCCAGTTCTGCCGAACGATCACCGGATCGGCCGGAATGCTGCGGACCTGTTCGATAAAGCGGGCGAGCTGGAATGCGATCTGCGGATCGGTCGGGCGGTAGTCCGCGGTAGCGGGTGCTACTGCCTGGGCCTGGCCCAGCTTGTCGACCTCGACCACCCAGGGAACGATGTGACCGCGCGCGGTCTGCCAGACGAGACCGCCGGCAAGGCCCCCGGAAAGGACGAGACAACCGAAAAAGGCAAGGCGCCAGTTCCGCGCCTGGACGCGCGCGGAGCCGATACGGTCGTCCCATACCTGTGCAGCACGCTGATAGGGTGTGACGGGCTCGGGCATCTGTCCGTAACGGATGGATGGGCGTCGGAACATCGTATCATTCCTTCTCGCGAATATCGGGACCGGAACCTCCGCCATGACTGTCTCCGGCTTTCAGCGTATGGGCCGCAACGGTCGCGCCATGAGCGGCCGACTGACGGCGTTTCATCGCGGCGGCCCATGCAGGCTGTGATGAAGAGGAGGCAGCGCTTCCTGCCGGATCGGCGGCTACGCCCAGACCCGCGCGAGCGCCGGCGCGATGACTTTCCTTGAGCGAACCGGCGGCCTTTCTGAGCGGCGACAACACGGCTCCTGCGGCAGCCTTGCCGGCCCCGGCTGCGCCGCCCGCAACCGCAGCGTTGCCGCTCTTGCCGAATGAGCCGGCGGCATAAGCCCCGCGCGCGGCGCCGGACGCGTAGGCCGCGCCTCTCGCCGTACCGCCGATCGCTCCCGCCGCCGCGCCCGCGCCAAGCCGGGCGGCGGCCGCACCGCCGACCAGAGCACCACCGGCGGCCAGCGCCGTTCCGGCCGCGGCGCCTGCGCCAAGCTGGGGACCGCCGGTGACGATGCCGTTGGCGATACCGGGACCGAAGATAGAAAGGCCGAGCAGCGAGAGCGCAGCCAGCGCGATCGCCATGACCTGCTCTGCATCGGGCTCCGGACCCATGGTGACGGTAAACTGGCTGAACAGGGTGGTGCCGATGCCGGTGATGACCGCAAGCACCAGCACCTTGATGCCGGTCGAGACGATATGGCCCAGCACGCGCTCGGCCATGAAGGCGGTGCGGCCGAAAAAGGCGAAGGGCAGGAGAACAAAGCCGGCGAGTGTCACCAGCTTGAACTCGATAAGGGTGATGAAGACCTGCACCGCGATGATGAAGAAGGCGAGCACCACGATCAGCCAGGCAATCAGCAGTACGAGAATGATGGCGAGGTTCGCGAATACCGACCAGATGCTGCCGAACGCCTCGGTGGCGTCGATCAGGGGCTGGGCGGCGTCGAGCCCGGTCTCGGCGATGGAACCTGGTTGCATGAACTCCGCGAGGCTGAGCGCATCGCCACTCGCCTTGAGGCCCAGCCCCGCGAAGCTTTCGAACAGGATCGTCGCCAGCGTAGAGAAATTGCCGATGATGAAGGCGAAGATACCGATATAGAGCGTCTTCCTGACGAGCCGCTGCAACACGTCTTCGTCCGCGCCCCAGGCCCAGAACAGACCGGCAAGCGTTACGTCGATGGCGATCAGTGTGGTCGAGAGGAACGCAACCTCACCGCCCAGCAGACCGAAGCCGGAATCGATATAGCCGGTGAACACGCCCAGGAAATTGTCGATGACGCCGGTATCGTTCATCGCCGGTCGCCTTCACCGCTACCGAAGAAGCGTCGGCGCTTTTCCGCCCAGGCATGTTCGCAAGCCGTATCGGGCATGGTGAGCGTGGCGCAGCGTTCGAGTTCGCGCGCCAGCATCTCCTGTTGCTCGCTTTCTTCGGTGACAGGCAGAACCGCTTCGCGCGGCGGGTCGCCCGGTTCGCGCAAGGCGACGATCGCCACGGCCAGCATGATCCCGGCGATCGCCGCGACGCCCGCGATCCTGGAATTGCGCGACATCGGCCGGCCCCTCTCAGTTGCGCCCGAAGAAGCGGCGGAAACGTTCGCGCCCTTCGGCTTCCTCGGCGGCCTGCCGTGCGGAATCGAGTGCTTGCGCCCGGCCCTGTGCCGCGACCAGCGCGGTCAGATCGGCAAGCTGCTGCGATCGCAGGGCGAGAAGCTGATTGCCCGCCTGGCTGGCCTGCAGCGCGCCTGTCGCCGACTGGCTTGCCGAGACCAGATCGTCCATGGTGGTGCGGGCGCCGTCGATATTACCGACGACACCGGCCTGCACCTTGAGCGAATCCTGAAAGGCGCCGACGCTGTCTTCCCAGCGCGCATTGGCATTGGCGATCATCTGCGCGTTGCTGCCGGTAAGCGCCGATCCCTTGTAACGATCGGTGAACGCCTGGTCGATCTGCTGCACATCATAGGCGATTCGCTGGGCTTCGCCGAGCAGCCGCTGCGTCTCGCGAACCTGATCTTGCAAGGTCTGAAGCGAGCTGAATGGCAGCGAAGCGAGATTGCGGGCCTCGTTGACGAGGCTGGCCGCCTGGTTCTGGATTTGCCGGATCTGATTGTTGATCTGTTCGAGCGACCGGGCGGCGGTCAGCAGGTTCTGCGCGTAATTGGTCGGATCATAGACGATCCCGCCAAACTGTGCGTGAGCCGGGCTCACAAAGGCAAGGCCAACGATGCTCGTGGTGGCAAGAACACCGGCCATAAGGGCAGGGCGCACATAGGGCAGCTTCATGTTTCAATCTCCATATCTGGTGTGAGGGAAAGGGGGTTCTCGGAGACAGAAGCCTTGGGCAGCAATTCGACAGCCCAGGCACAGCCGCGATGACGCAACCATTCGGCGGCGAAAGCCGATGGCCCATGCTTTTCGATGATGTCGGTAATGGTGAGTTGGTCAGTCTTTGAAGACGCCGCTGCGAAGGCCAGCGCCACTTCGCCCAAGCCCAGTTCAAACAGGCGGTTCCCCCGCCGGCTCTGACAATAGTAATCCCGCTTCGGGGTCGCCCGGCTGAGGATTTCAATCTGGCGGGCATTGAGCCCGAACCGCTCGTAGATGGCCGCGATCTGCGGTTCGGCTGCACGCTCGTTCGGCAGGAAGATGCGCGTCGGGCAGGACTCGATGATGGCCGGCGCAATGCTGCTCGTCTCGATGTCGGCGAGACTCTGGGTTGCAAAGACGACGGAGGCGTTTTTCTTGCGCAGCGTCTTCAACCATTCGCGCAGCTGTGCTGCGAAGTCCGGGCTGTCGAGCACCAGCCACCCCTCGTCGATGATGATGAGCGTCGGGGAGCCGTCGAGCCGGCCCTCGATCCGGTGGAAAAGGTAGGACAGCACGGCGGCGGCCGAGCCCGCGCCGACCAGCCCTTCGGTCTCGAAGGCCTGGACCGACGCCACGCCAAGCCGTTCGGCTTCGGCATCGAGCAACCGGCCCCACGGCCCGCCGATGCAATAGGGTGCCAGCGCCTGCTTGAGCCGCTGGCTCTGGAGCAGGACGGCCAAGCCGGTCAGGGTGCGCTCCGACATAGGCGCGCTCGCAAGCGAGGTCAGCGCCGACCAGATATGCTCCTTGGCCTGCGGATCGACAGCAACACCTTCACTGGCGAATATAGCAGCGAGCCATTCGGCCGCCCAGGCGCGCTCTTCGGACAAGTCGATCTTGCCAAGCGGCTGCAACTGCACGCCGCCATCATCGTCGTTGGACAGACCGCCGCCGAGATCCTGCCAGTCGCCGCCCATTCCGAGCGCGGCGGCACGAATGCTGCCGCCGAAGTCGAAGGCGAAGACCTGGGCGTTCTCGTAGCGCCGGAACTGCATTGCCATCAGCGCCAGCAGTACCGACTTGCCCGCGCCGGTCGGGCCGACGATCAGCGTGTGGCCAACATCGCCGACATGAAGAGAAAACCGGAACGGGGTCGAGCCTTCGGTCCTGCCGTAGAGCAAGGGGGGCGACCCGAAGTGCTCGTCCCGTTCCGGCCCCGCCCATACCGCTGACAGGGGGATCAGGTGGGCGAGATTGAGCGTGGAGATAGGCGGTTGCCGCACGTTGGCGTAAGTGTGGCCGGGCAGGCTTCCCAGCCATGCCTCGATCGCGTTCATGCCCTCGGCAAGACAAGTGAAGTCGCGGCCCTGTATGACCTTCTCGACCAGCCGCAGCTTCTCCGCCGCGATGGCGGGATCGCGGTCCCACACTGTCACGGTCGCCGTGACATAGGCCATGCCGGCATAGTCGGCGCCCAGCTCCTGCAAGGCGGTATCGGCGTCGGCGGCCTTGTTCGAGGCATCGCTGTCGAGCAGCGTCGAAGCCTCGTTGGTCATCACCTCTTTCAGGATCGCGGCAACCGATTTGCGCTTGGCGAACCATTGCCGCCTGATCTTCGTGAGCAATTTCGTCGCATCGGTCTTGTCGAGCATGATCGCGCGGGTGGACCAGCGATACTCGAAGGCGAGGCGGTTGAGTTCGTCGAGCAGGCCGGGAAAGGTCGCGCTCGGAAAGCCGGTAACGGTGAGCGTGCGCAGATGATGCTCGCCCAGCTTCGGCTCCAGCCCGCCAGTCAGCGCCTCGTCGGCCAGCAGTGCATCGAGATGCATCGGCGTCTCGGGAACGCGCACGCGCTGGCGCCGGGTCGAGATCGTGCTGTGCAGGTAGGTCAGGGTTTCAGCATCGTCGAGCCAGCGGACCTCGGGCATGAAACCTTCGACCAGGTTCAGCACGCGGTCGCTGCGGTCGGTGAAGCTCCCCAGCAGTTCCCAGGGATCGACGCCGGAGTTCGACCGGCCCTCGTAGAGCCAGCCTTCAGCCCTGGCCGCATCTTCGGCCGGCGGCATCCACAACAGGGTCAGATAATAACGGCTCTCGAAATGGCTGCACTCTTCCTGGAACTGTTCACGCCGCTCCCTGTCGACCAGAGCCGAGACCGGATCGGGAAAATCGCAGTCAGGATAATCAAGCGCGGGCACCCGCTGCGCCTCGACGAAGATCGCCCAGCCCGAACCGAGTCGCCGCAACGCATTGTTGAGTCGGGCTGTGGTGGCGACCAGTTCAGCGGGTGTCGCGCTGTCGAGATCGGGACCGCGAAAGCGTGCCGTGCGCTGGAACGATCCGTCCTTGTTGAGAACGACGCCTGTCTCCACCAAAGCCGCCCAGGGCAGGAAGTCGGCGAGATGCGCGGCGCCGCTTCTATATTCGCGCAGGGACATCATGGCCGCATCCATGTCGGATATCTGAGATGCCGCCGGGCCACGTCCACGAATTGCGGATCACGCCGCGCGGCCCATACCGACAGCGCATGGCCGATGGCCCAGATAGCAAGGCCTGCGACCCACAGGCGCAGGCCAAGCCCGATGGCTCCAGCCAGCGTGCCGTTCAGGATCGCGAGCGAGCGCGGCGCGCCGCCGAGCAGGATCGGCTCAGTCAGCGCACGATGCAACGGCGCCAAATATCCGGAAATGGGTTCGGCCACCTCCATCAGACCAGTGCTCCGCCGCCGAAGCTGAAGAACGACAGGAAGAAGGAACTGGCGGCGAACGCGATGCTGATCCCGAACACGATCTGGATCAGCCGGCGAAAGCCTCCCGACATATCGCCGAAGGCCAGGGTCAGGCCGGTGATGATGATAATGATGACCGCGATGATCTTGGCGACCGGACCCTCGATCGATTCGAGGATACTTTGCAGTGGCGCTTCCCACGGCATCGACGAGCCGCCGGCCCAAGCAGGCGACGACAGGGACAGCGCGATCACGCTGGCGGTGACGGCAAGCATGGCGCGGCGGGCGCCATGCCGGATGGCATGGATCATGGCAGGTCTCCTGATGTGGGCTGGGAAAGCGAAGTGAGGCGGTAATCGCCCGTGGAAGAATCAAGCCCTTCGACGCGAGCCAGCTCCGCAAGTCGGCGTCCGTGCCCGTCACGCACGAGCACGGCGATCAGGTCGATGGTCTCGGCCAGCAGCGCGCGCGGAACCGTGACCACGGCTTCCTGAATGAGTTGCTCCATGCGGCGGAGCGCACCGAGTGCGGTTCCGGCATGGATCGTGCCGATCCCGCCGGGATGGCCGGTGCCCCAGGCTTTGAGGAGATCGAGCGCTTCGGCGCCCCGTACCTCGCCGATGGGTATGCGATCAGGGCGCAGCCGCAGGCTGGACCGGACAAGATCGGACAGTGAGACGACGCCATCCTTGGTGCGCATGGCAACCAGGTTGGGCGCGGCGCATTGCAGTTCGCGCGTGTCCTCGATCAGGACGATGCGGTCGGCGGTCTTTGCCACCTCGGCAAGCAGCGCATTGACCAGCGTGGTCTTGCCACTGCCCGTCCCGCCGGCGACGAGAATGTTGGCGCGGGCGGCAACGCCGTCGCGCAGCACCGTAGCTTCGGCCGCCGACATAATTCCAGTGCGAGCATAATCGTCGAGCGTGAACACCGCGACAGCGGGTTTGCGGATCGCGAAAGCCGGCGCGGCGACGACAGGCGGCAACAGACCCTCGAAGCGTTCGCCGCCCTCGGGCAGCTCGGCTGAGACGCGCGGGCACCGCGCATGGACTTCGACGCCGACATGGTGGGCCACGAGGCGGACGATGCGTTCGCCATCGGCGGCGCTGAGCGTCATGCCGGTATCGCTGATGCCTTCGCCAAGCCGGTCGACCCATAGCCTGCCGTCGGGGTTTAGCATCACCTCGATGACGGCGGGATCATCGAGCCACGCCGCGATCGACGGCCCCAGCGCCGTGCGCAGCATGCGCGCGCCGCGTGAACTTGCCTCGGAACGGATCGGATGGACGGTCAAGGTGGACCCCTGCTTGTCTGCCGGGCGAACCGCCGCCCGGCGTCAGGGGCTCATCAAGAAAGCCGCAAAGCGGAAGGACACAACAGGAAAATACGTGCGTCGCAGGCTGGCGAAGAAAGACAGGGAATGGCGTAGGCGGTCCGTTGAAGCCGGCGAAATCAGTTTGGCCCCTGAGCGGGATACTCCGAAAGAAAGCCGGTGGCGCTATGGAGAGGACAGGGTATAAAACTGGAACATGGCAAGAACAAACTTGATCTCCGGGAATCTTCCTGCCAATGTGGCGAAAATCGACACAGTGAGGGCGGGACATGCGAAAATCGGCGGTGCGACAGAATGAATTCAACCAGCTCTGCGATCGCGCAGGGCTGACGCCTTCCGAAGCAGCATCGCTGCTGTCCGTATCAGACCGCACGATTGCCCGCTATGCCAATGGTACCGGTCGCCCGTCACAGCTGGCATTGCGCGTCCTGAAAGAAGCGGCGAGAAAAACCGCCGGGCCTCCCCGTCCTGTTTCATTTCGCTTTATCGATCTGTTCGCTGGAATTGGCGGGCTGCGGATTGGCTTTCAGGGAATTGGCGGGCATTGCACGTTCACATCGGAATGGGATGCAAACGCGCAAAAGACATACGCACAGAATTTTCGCGATAATCACCCTCTTGCCGGCGACATCCGCGAATATGCGGAGGAACCCGATCGTATCCCCGAACATGATGTCCTGCTCGCCGGATTCCCCTGCCAGCCGTTCTCCATTGCCGGGGTCTCAAAAAAGAATGCGCTCGGACGCCCGCACGGCTTCCTTTGCGACACGCAGGGGACGCTGTTCTTCGATACGGCCCAGATCATCGCCCATCACCGCCCGGCGGCATTCGTGCTGGAAAATGTCAAGAATCTCGAAAGCCACGACAAGGGGCGCACCTTTGCCACTATCATGAACGTCCTGGAAAACGAGTTGGGATATCATGTGCAGACGCGCGTGATCAGTTCCGAGCATTGGGTGCCGCAGAAGCGGGAGCGCATCTTCATTGTCGGCTTTCGTGAGCCAACCGCCTTCGATCTGAAGGGCTTGAAGCTGCCGGAAGGTGGTCCGAAGCTCGGCAGCATTCTCCAGCCACACGATGAAGTAGATCCCAAATACACCCTGACCGAGCGGCTCTGGGAGTATCTGCAGGCCTACAAAAAAAAGCATAACGCGAAGGGCAATGGCTTCGGCTACAGCCTGTTCGGACCTGACGATGTGACACGGACCCTGTCGGCACGTTATTACAAGGATGGTTCCGAAGTGCTGGTTGCCCAGCCAGGCAAGCGTCCCCGGCGACTGACCCCGCTTGAATGCGCGCGACTTATGGGTTTCGACCGGGGTGATCGCCGCTGGAAGATCCCGGTGTCTGATACCCAGGCCTATCGTCAGTTCGGCAATGCTGTGGTGGTGCCGGTCGTCGAGTTCATTGCCGAAGCGATGAAGCCGCATATCGAAGCGGCGCTTTCGACAGCCAGTACTCATCCGATCACTGCTCCTGTCACAGTAACCCGTCCCGACCGGGAACCCGCTGTAGCGAATGGCTGACATCGTTCCGGCCGAGGTGCGCAGCCGGATGATGGCAGGAATCCGGAGCACGAACACCAGGCCCGAATTGCTTCTGCGCAAGGGACTGCATGCACAGGGTTTCCGTTTTCGGCTCCACGACCGGTCCTTGCCGGGAAAACCTGATATCGTTCTGCCCCGCTACCACGCCGTTATTTTTGCACATGGCTGCTTCTGGCACGGTCATGACTGTCATCTGTTCAAATGGCCCGCGACCCGGCCCGAATTCTGGCGAACCAAGATCGGTCGCAATCGTGAGGTTGACCAGCGCACGGATGCCGCACTGGCTGACGCTGGCTGGCGACAGGCAATTGTCTGGGAATGTGCCCTGAAGGGCCGAACCCGTTTGCCGCTTGAAGAAGTGATCTCTGCCTGTGCAGACTGGTTGAGGTCGGACAGGCAGAGAATCGAGATCAGGGGAGGATAAATGCGCCGGGGGATGTTGTCGGACCTGTTTACCGGCGTCGTGGCCAAGAAGCTGACGCTGGTCGAAACGATCACCGAAAAGTCGAACCAGCATGAATTTCAGGGTACGCGGCCACTCCGGCGTCTGATGGGCGAGGACGACCGGCGCGGCATTCCAACCCGTTTCATCTGGATTTCCGGCGAGCAGGAAGCCGTAACCGAAGACGGCTTCATGAGCTGGTCAAATGTCCGCAAGGGCAAGCCCCGCGCGCCGGAGTACCATCTCTATTATTCCGGCAACGCCGTTACCGAATTGATGCAGCCGGCAGATATGCTGTTTCTTGCGCTGCAACGGGACGGATCGATCCTTGTCGTCATCACGCCGGCAGACACCATCCAGAACCAGCTTGTCTGGCTCTTCGGCATCGAGGAGCAGCCCGAATTCGGTTTCACCTTCCAGGAGATTGAAGGGAAGCACAACGCCGAACTCGATTTCGCAGCACGCTATATTCTCGATGAGCTTGGGATAGAGCCGGACGAACCGGAAGCGGATCAGCTTGACAGCCTGATCGAGCAATTCGGGCTGGTCTTTCCGACAACCCGGATTTTCTCGGAACTGGCTCGTTCCTCCCTGCCGGGCGTATCAGCTGCCGATGATCCGGACCGAGCCCTCATTGACTGGATGGACCGGGAGGAACAGCTTTTCCGCCGCCTCGAACGGCGCATTGTTACGGCGCGGATCGGCGACGGCTTTCGCGCGCCCGACGGTGCCGATGTCGATGGTTTTCTTTCCTTCTCGCTAAGCGTCCAGAACCGGCGTAAGGCGCGAGCCGGACAGGCACTGGAGAACCATCTGGAAGCCGTATTCGGAGCGCAGGGCATTTGCTATGTGCGTGGCGCCGAAACCGAGAACCGCAACAAGCCTGATTTCCTCTTTCCCGGTCAGGAGGAATATCGCGATCCGGATTTTCCCGCTGCACGCCTGACCATGCTGGGCGCCAAGTCGACGCTCAAGGACCGCTGGCGTCAGGTGCTTTCGGAAGCTGTGCGGATCGAGGAAAAGCATCTCCTGACTCTCGAACCGGGTATATCCGAGAACCAGACTGACGAGATGCAGGCGAAGCGCCTCCAGCTTGTCGTACCGCAGCGTTTGCACAACACCTACCGTCTGACACAGCAAGCATGGCTCATGGACGTGACCAGCTTTTTGGACGTGGTCCGTGTCCGACAGGAAAGCTAGTTACATCAGGACGGCCGAAACTTCTTGAAAGGGCACCGACTATTCCGGCGATGCCAGCTTATCCTCACTGATCTCCTGCCTGACCCTCGCTTCGCTGGCGAGCCTGCGTCCCAGCGCTTCAATGAAGGCATCGTAGCGATCACCGCCCAAACGGCGCAGCGCGGCGCGTTCGCTTTCCGGCGGTGGCGGCGTCGATGTCAGCCAGAAGCGCACGAAAAGCGCGATCATCTCGACGCCGATACCGAGATCGCGTTCGAGCCGTGCCACCTTGCGGTCGAGCCGGTCGATGCGCTTCGCCATCGCCGCCTCGCGCCGCTCATCACCATCGGGGGACAGGAAGGACGCGATGGCGGCCTCGGCAATCAGCGATCGTGATTGCCCGCGCCGGTCGGCCCAGATTGCGAGCGCCTGCATGATGTCATGGTCGAGATAAACGGAAAGCCGTGCCTTGCTCATAGCTCGATCCCGTCATCGCGATCCATTGTCGCGCGGCGCGCGTTCATCGCCTGCTCGCGCAGGACAGCCCGATTGCGGATCGCGTCCGCATCTGCTTCCGGTTCGTCGGGATCGAATTCGTTGGCTGGCACGGACCGGGCCTTCGGCGCGATGTCGATATGGCGCTCCTGTTCGGGCTCCCGGCGAACGTCGGCTGCCACCTCGCTCTCTCCGGTCGCATCAGTCTTGCCCGCCTTCGGCGCATTGCCCTCATCGTCACCTTCCCCTGGTCCTTCCGCCTTCGCACGGTGTTCGGCCAGCACTCGCATCATCGTGGCATCGGGCGCGATAGTCGGCATGTCCCGCCAGTCGTCAGGGCGAACTTCGCGCTTGGTCCATAAGGCGGGATCGGGCGGCGTCATGATCCGCGAAGCCAGACGGGTGTCGGTGTAATAGGTCGCCTTCTTCGCGCGGATAGGATGAACACCGGAGACCATGACGATCTCCTCGTTGGGCGGCAGGTGCATGACTTCGCCCTGGGTCATGAGCTGGCGCGCGGTCTCCGAACGCGAGACCATCAGGTGCCCGAGCCAGGGCGACAGGCGGTGCCCGGCATAGTTCTTCATCGCCCGCATTTCGGTGGCGGTGCCGAGCGCATCGGACACCCGCTTTCCGGTGCGCTCGTCATTGGTCGCAAAGCTCACCCTGATATGACAATTGTCGAGGATCGCGTTGTTCTGGCCATATGCCTTCTCGATCTGGTTGAGCGATTGGGCGATCAGGAACCCCTTGATGCCGTAGCCGGCCATGAACGCCAGCGCGGACTCGAAGAAGTCGAGCCGGCCCAGCGCAGGAAACTCATCGAGCATCAGCAGCAGGCGATGGCGCTTCGCACCGCTTTCCAGTTCTTCTGTCAGGCGCCGGCCGATCTGGTTGAGCATCAGGCGGATGAGCGGTCTGGTACGCGAGATGTCGGAGGGCGGGATCACCAGATAGAGCGTTGCCGGCGCCGGGCCTTCGACAATGTCGGCAATGCGCCACTGACAGGTCCGCGTAACCTCGGCGACCACCGGATCGCGATAGAGGCCAAGGAAGGACATGGCAGTCGAGAGAACGCCCGACCTCTCGTTCGCTGATTTGTTGAGCAGCTCGCGCGCGGCGCTGGCGACGACGGGATGAACACCGGCCTTGCCCAGGTGCGGGGTTGCCATCATCCGGTCGAGCGTCGTCTCGATTGGCCGCGCCGGGTCGGACAGGAACGCGGCGACCCCGGCCAGCGTCTTGTCGGGTTCGGCATAGAGGACATGGAGGATCGCGCCGACCAGCAGCGAGTGGGAGGTTTTCTCCCAATGGTTGCGGCGTTCGAGCGAGCCTTCGGGATCGACCAGCACGTCGGCGACATTCTGCACGTCGCGCACTTCCCACCGGCCACGTCGTACTTCCAGCAGCGGATTGTAGGCCGCCGACAGCGCATTGGTCGGATCGAACAAAAGCACGCGACCGTGGCACGCGCGAAAGCCAGCAGTAAGCTGCCAGTTCTCCCCCTTGATGTCGTGGACGATGGCGGAGCCTGGCCATGTCAGCAGCGAGGGCACGACGAGGCCGACGCCCTTGCCGCTACGGGTCGGGGCATAGCACAGGACATGCTCCGGTCCGTCATGGCGCAGATAGGCACCGCCGAACGCACCCAGCACCACGCCGTCGTCGCCGAGCAGACCGGCCTTGCGGATTTCCCTCTCGTCCGCCCAGCGTGCCGAACCATAGGTCTCGGCGTTCTCAAGCTCGCGGGCGCGCCAGACCGACATGCCAATCGCTACTATGATCGCGGCGAACCCGCCCGACGCGGCAATGATGGCGCCGGTCTGAAATATCTCCGGCGCGTAGGCGTCATAGGCGAACCACCACCAGAAGAAGGCATAGGGTGGATAGACCGGCCATCCGAATGCCATGAACCAGGGCGCGCCAAGTTCGGGTTGCCAGGCCAGCGCAGCCGCCGTCCATTGGGTTGCGCTCCAGACCGTGATGAGCACGATCAGGAAGACGGCAATGATCTGGCCCCAGAGGATTTTGGTCGCGGACATGCGAGCTCCTTCCAGACGAAGGAGAAGTCGGGAATGAGCCGATTCAAGTCCTATTCGCGTCCGGCGCAGCGTGGCGAAGAAAGACAGGGAATGGCGTAAACACCTATTCGTCGAGAAGGATGAAGGCAGCCGCTTGCCACCCGATTGAAGGTAGTGGTGCTAGTGCTTCGGTTCTTGTTTCATTCACCGGCGCCGGCTTCGAGACGGAAAGCGTGGGTTTTCCCACACGTCATAGGCATCAGGAATTCCTCCTTCGCCGTCTTCCTCCTCGTCCTGATCGGTATGAACAAGCAGCGTCATCATCCATCCACCGCTCAGCCGATAGGCTTGTTCCTGCAGGGATGGGGGACAGCCTTCTGCCGCAAGGGCCAACCACACGCCAGCGTTCACGTCATCCCAATCGGATTGCTGACTATTAGCCAAGCGCGCGGCCAGGGAAGGCGTAGGCAAATCCGCCCCGATCCGAACATCTATGAATGGGAAACGGTTGGGCTTGTAGATTCGACGGACGATGCCATCCTTGGAGACGATGACCGCGCAAACGTCATCATGATGCAGCACATATTGGAGAGCGGTCGCTTCCTTGCTCATATTGTAGCGCGTGGCCAGCGCGAACACATGCTCCAGCGCCGGTGTCCCCAGATTGCGCATGTCGGGCTTGAAGCGCGCGAGCGGCATCAGGATGCCCGCGCTGAACCGATTGGCCTCCATTTCCATCCGCCGCGCACGATTGTCGCGATCCGCCACGCGGATCGCCATATCGGATTTCGAGCATGTGAACTGGCCGGCGCGCGCGGGCTGGTGGGCGATAATAAGGTAATGTCCGAGTTCGTGCCCGATAGTGAAGCGCTGGCGTTGCACCGAGCCCTTGCTGTTGACCAGAATGACGCCGCTCGCGCGTTCGGGCTGTGTAACCAGTCCACCTTCGAAGCTGGCTGTGTCCAGCCGATGGATATCGGTGATGCCGACCGCCTCGGCCAATTCCTCTATCGGCACCGGGATCGGCATATCGGGGACTTGCCGCATGATTTCAGCGATGATCTTCTCCGGCGAACCGCAGTCCGCGAGTTCGATCCGGTCAATCTCCATCTTACCCCCCGGTTCGGCGCTTCTGCATTCCCTTGATGATATCTTCGATCAGTTCGCGCTCCTTCGCATCGAGCGATTTCAGGTCGCGATACATGACGAGCAATTGTTCTTCGTCGCTGCCTTCGTCGGGTGCCTCTCCAACAAGGCTGGCAATTGAAACGCCGAAATGATCGGCGAGCTTTCGGACGAGCTCGATCGACGGATTCTTGGCGGTGCCCTTCTCCAGTTCCCAGACGTGCGCTTTCGATGCGCCAATGGCGTCCGCGACATCCTGAAGCGACTGTCGCTTTGCCGTGCGAAGTTTTTGAAGCTTCGTCGCCAAGGACATAGGCATATCTCCTTTCCCGCATCCTATCATGCGGACGCCCCCATAGGAATCAACAATCGTTCGGTCAAACGAACGTTTTCGTCCGATCAGTTGACCTAAGGCATCGTTCGGTATATCTTACGATCCTGTAAGACCAATCCGACAAGGAATCGCTCATGAGTCGTAACCAACATATCACGCCCCACCCCCGCGGCTGGGCCGTCCAGCCGGCCGGAGGCCAGCGTGCGTCGTCTGTTCACCGGACACAGGCTGAGGCGATTGCCCGCGGTCGCGAGATCGCCCGCAATCAGGAATCCGAACTTCTTATCCATGGCCGCAACGGTCGAATCCGCGCGCGCGACAGCCACGGCCGCGACGAATTCCCGCCCGAAGGCTGAACCAGGGAAACCCTTCAATGACATACCAGACGCCGATCCTGCCGCCTTCGACCGCCGATGCTCTCCTGATGGACGTCGCGCGCCGCATCCAACTCTCGCCCACCAAGCATGACGAGGCCGAACAGCATTATCAGGCGCTCTGCGCCCATGTGGATCGGCCCGACAGCCCGCTGCACGGGAAGGTGATCGCCTGCTATCCTGGGGGCAGTTTCGCGACCGGAACTGCGATCGCATCGCGCGTCTCGAAAGATCAGCACGATGTCGACGTCGTCATCGAACTCGACATTTCGCCGTACAGCGAGCCTTCGGGAGTGCTTGCGACCTTGTTCGTCGCGATCAATGGGGACGAAGGCAGCCGATATCACGGACGGGTCACCCTCAACAGCCGCTGCGTCACCGTGACCTATGAAGATGGCACGCGCGTCGATCTTATGCCGATTGCCCGGCTCGCCCACACGCCCCTCAAGGCCGGCCATCTGTTCCACTGGCGACGTGAGAGCGTCGAAACCTATCATAAGCCGGTCAACCCCTGGGGCTTCGCCGATCACTTCAATCGCGAAGTCGCGTTCGATCCGGTTTTCGCAACGATGTTCGACGCCCGCCGCCAGATCGCGGACGGGGTAGTCGCGAAAGCCGAAACCGACCCACTGCCGGGCCGCGTTCCCCTTTCGGAGAAATCATCGCGTGTCGTCGCCCTCCAGTTGCTGAAGCGCAACCGCGATGTTCGCTACCGTTCTCGTGAGGGCCGCAAGCCGCCGTCGGTAGTGCTCGCGGCGATGGCGCTGGACATCGGTCCGGCACGCTCCGGACTGGTTGACGAGGTCATCAATATCGCCTCGCACATTAGCGGCCAGCTTCAGGATCACATTCGGCGGTTCGGCACACTCGTCGTGCGCAATCCCTCATTCCCGGAGGACATTTTCACCGATCGTTGGCCGGGCGACGTCGCCGCGCAGAATGTCTATATGCGGGACCTCGATCATCTGCAGCGACAGCTTGGTCGCCTTCGCAGCGACAATACGAACTTGACCGAGATGCGGACTATTCTCGACGACCTATTCGGCGAGACGGCGGCAGGCTTCGCAGTGGAGCGCTTCCTTGACGCAAGCCGGCGCGAAGCCGAACGCGGCACGATGCGGTTCGGAACGACCGGACGTATCCTCACCGGCGCGCCTGCCATCCTCGGCGCCGCGACGAGCACGACCGCGCGCGCCAGCACCAACATGGGTGGCGGATGCATCCCGGACTGATCAGCATCGAGAATCAGATTGCCGCGATGGCCGAACGCTGGCCCGGCTTCGAGGTTATCGAGCGCGCCGAGCGATACGCGGTCTGGCAGGGACGGCTGCGACCTCTCCAGCGCTACTATACAGTTCGGCTCGGCTATCGTGTGCCACTCGCGATCGAAGCGTTCTCGGTGC
The DNA here is from genome assembly GCF_001008165.2 of Croceibacterium atlanticum. NCBI lineage: Bacteria > Pseudomonadati > Pseudomonadota > Alphaproteobacteria > Sphingomonadales > Erythrobacteraceae > Croceibacterium > Croceibacterium atlanticum. The sequence continues at coordinate 2,821,815 of NZ_CP011452.2, forward strand.
TCCAGGTCCAACCCCGCGTGCAGGTCCTCGATCCGGTCCTCGAACGACATTCGGACTATGAGGAAGGCCCTGTCCCCCATGTCTATATGAACCGCGACGAGCCGACTCTGCCTTATCTCTGCCTGTTCGACGCCTATAATCAGGAATGGACACCAGGCGATCTTTTGGCCGAGACGATTGTCCCGTGGAGTTCGCGCTATCTCTTCTTCTATGAAGGGTGGCTCGCGACGAAGAAATGGCGCGGCGGCGGTCGGCACCCGACGCGAGAGGAACGACATGGCATCACCACTGAGAAGGCCATCGCGGCGGTCTGATGGAACATTAGCCGAGCAGCGGTTGCAATTACCCTGGCCCGCCGACAGACCTTTCCGTATTCTTTCGATCGACGGCGGCGGAATCCGCGGCATCCTTCCCGCCGCTCTTCTGGCCGAGTTTGAAAATCGCCACCTTGGCGGACGCTCCGCAGGCGACTATTTCGACATGATAGCGGGAACCTCGACAGGCGGCATCATCGCCCTTGGCCTGTCGACTGGTATGTGCGCGAGCGAAATTCTCCAGCTTTACCTCGATCATGGCGAAGCAATTTTTCCACCGATCCGCCCCCCTTTCAAAAAGCTCAAGTCGGGTCTTCGCTTCTTCCATTCGCTGACGCGCTATCAGTATGAGCGCGAGCCGCTGGAGCGCGAACTGCGCAAGCTGTTCGGCGACCAGACGATCGGCGATGCCGGCTGCCGTCTGTGCATCCCGGCATTTGACGGATTCACCGAAGTCCATATCTTCAAGACGCCTCACCATCCCGACTTCAAATTGGACTGGCGCGAGCAAATGGTGACGGCCGCCCTCGCTACCTCCGCAGCGCCAACCTTCTTTTCAGTCTATAAGAATGGCGACCGCCGCTTTGCTGATGGGGGAGTCTGGGCGAACAATCCCGTCATGGTCGCCTTGGTCGATGCGCTGAGCTGCCATGCGCTCGATCGTCGCCAGGTCCAGATTCTGTCACTCGGTTGTGGCGAGTCCGAGATGTTCTTTACGCATGATCAAGTCCACTTCGGCGGGCTGTGGCACTGGAAAGAGGTCATTTCGTCGGCAATGCGACTGTCTGGCCAAAACGCGCTTGGTCAGGCAGGGCTTCTCATAGGTCGCGATCAGCTTGTGAGGATCGACGCGCCTCAGATGGCCGACGATCCGATCGCGCTCGACGACTATTACCGTGCCAAGCAAATCCTGCTTCCGCTTGCCCGCACTCTCGCGAGCGAATTTGACGAAGTTGTTAGGCTGCGATTTTTTGACGATCCTGCCGAATCCTATCGTGCGTATTATGGCCCGCACGCTGTATGATGATCCACGAGCCGTGACATTAGATTCCCAACCCCCGTCCGCGCCCTAACGACCAGTCCACGCCGCCGTCGCCACGCATGACGCCGGAGATGTGCTTGCCCATCTGCCGGTCGAGCGAGGGGGACCAGGGCACGAGCTGAAATCCGAGCCCATTGTCGATCATGGCAAAGCGACCCGAGCCAAGGTTCAGACGCTGGCGCACCGTGCCCGTGACGTAATCGCCGGTCTGTGACGGAGTATGCGGCAGGCCGATTTCCGCCGACAGTTTCTCAGCGGTGGCATCCAGTTCCCGCCGCCGGAGCGTATCGAGCAGATTGCGGGCGAAGATGATCCGTCGCCCCTGCCGCCGCGCCAGGCCCTCGTCGGCGAGATGCTCCGCCCGTGCTTCCATCGCGACCCGAACCTCCGCCCCGAAACCGCCCCCGAGATCACGTCCATCGCCCGACAGGTTTCGGCGATCGAGCCAGGTAGCACCGGGCGCGCGGACCTGTGCGTTCAGGTCGAAGTCCGAGCGCACGGCCAGTGCCATCCGCTGTCGGCCTTTGCGATCCTCGAAGTGCCTTAGCTCGACGACTGCGCCGGGCCTGCAATCGCCGGTTGCGGCGATGTCGGGAAGCTGGATATGGTGCGTGCGTCCGTCGATGCCGTCGACGATCGCATAGGCCCTGCCGGTCAGCTCGTCGTGCAACCCACGCTCGACCAGCCTGCCCATTAGAGGCTGCCCAGGTTCGGGTTCAAGCACATAACTGCCGACGCCCCGGTCGATGCCCCGCTCTGTCATGGCGCGGTGCATCCGCTTGATGATGTCACCACGCGCCTGCAATTCGCGCAGCGCGGTTTCGGCATCGCCACGCATGGTCCACTGACCGGGCGCCACCTCGCTGGCGAGGCCGAGCCCTTCGAGCTTGCGCAAGCGGCCGATGCGCAGCGCATGATCCGGACCGGGCCGCGCTCCCCGTTCGGGCGCAGTGTCGATGATGCCGTTGCGGTCGCGCTCTCGTGCCAATCGGTGATCGATATCGGTCCAGCGTTCGGCATCGACTTGCCGCTCCAACGACTGGCGGATTTCGAGATCGGTGCGCAGGCCGAGTTCCTGCGTGACGATCTCGCGCGCCTGTGCCCGCATTCCCTCGCGGATATAGTCACGCGAAATCACGAGATCGCGGCCGTCCTCGCCGACGCCGCGAACGATGACATGGACATGGGGGTTGTCGGTGTTCCAGTGCTCGACCCCGCGCCAGTCGAGACGGGTGCCGAGATCCCGTTCCATCTGCGTCATCAGTTCCCGCGTGAAAGTCTTGAGGTCGCGCATTTGCCCGGCGTCTTTGGGCGAGACGATAAAGCGGAAATGGTGCCGGTCATCCTCGCAGCGCGCGGCAAACTCGCTACGGTCGAATTCGTCACCCTCGGTCCCGAATAGCATGCCACGCTCGCCATCACGGGTGACGCCGTCGCGTTGCAGGTAATCGAGATGTGCACCAAGCGACGAGCGGCCTCCATGCCGGACCACGCGCGCCTTGATTACGACGTTGCGAGCCCGGCCACCGAGGCGATGGGCGGCGCGAATGCTCGCCGCACGCCCGCGTCCGAAGGTCGAAAACCCCACACCTGAAGATCGCGCGCGTCCCGCGCCAAGGCCTCCAGCTCGCTGGGCGGCGGCAAGAGCCTGCGCGATGGCGGGCCGTGCGCGTTGCCCGCGCCGCGTGCGGATGCGGCCTGGCCGGACACGGAAATCGCTGTCGTCGGTCATGTTCGGGCCTGCGATGTGCGGCAAGCCCGCACAAACGGCGGAAAGCGGCACATGCTACACATCGCGCCATCGGGCGCGCACCTCGCGGCGGAACGCCGCAAAGCCTTGTAAAACAAGGCCACGACCGGCTGCAGATGGCTCGGCACATCGCGGCTTTTATCTTGCCGTCTTATTTGGCTTCGTCAATTCAATAGACTTGTCACTGCTCTGCCGCCCTCCAGCGGGGCGGAGAGCACGCCATTGGGCGCTGTAGGTGGCAACAGCCGTCATTGCCCTGAAAGCGATACGAAAAGACCGTTTGCCGGCCGCTCGACAGCACCGGGTGGCGCGGTCGGCGAAGAATCCGAAGCTTCGTCCGTCACTGCATCCTCCGTATTCGGGATGCCATCTGCCCGTGCGGGAAACAGGCCCGCGCGGCGCCAGGCAAATGGATCGGGCGGTGGCGCCGCAGCAAGCTTCGCGTAGCCGGAATTACCCGTGACCGCTGTCAGCTTCGTGAGATAGGCGCGCGTCTCGCGTGGCAGCGGACGACCGCGTGAAAGATACTGTTCATAGCGGCCGGGCCCCGCATTGTAGGCGGCCAGCATGGCAGCGGCGTTGCCGTAGCGGTCGTGCATCTCGCGCAGATAGGCTGCGCCCGCCATGATGTTGTCGCGCGGATCGAACGGGTCCGATCCGAGACGATAACGCGCGCGCAGGTTGGCCCAGGTTGCGGGCATGATCTGCATCAGGCCCATCGCTCCGGCGGACGAAACAGCGCGCCTCTCACCGTTGCTTTCGATGCGCATGACTGCCCATATCCAGTCCTGGGGAATGCCGAACCGCCGCGCTGCATCGGCCACATGCACTGCGTAGGGATGGACTCCGGGAGTGCCGTGTGCAGGTTCTGCCGTAGCCGAAGGCAAGCCGACCATCTGCAAAGCGATTGCCAAAGTGGTGGCAAATGGCCTGCGTTTCATGGCGCGATTCCCCGCCAGATCAGCGGTCCGTCCGCCGTGTCGCGGGTAAGCATCGGCGTCGCGCGGCCCAGCAGTGTCGTGGCCGAAAGCGGTCCGAAATAGCGGCCGTCCAGGCTGTCAGGCACGGAGGGGTTCATGAACAGAAATTCGCCCGACCGGAGGTTGTGACACCCCTGCCAGACCGGCAGCGGGCGGCCTTGGCTGTCGCGATCCAGCGCAACGGCAACGGGCCGGCGATCGACACTGACCATGTTGCCGATGCGGCAAACACGCTGCCCCGCTTTTGCCTCGACATGTTTCAGAAGCGGCACGCCTTCCGGGAGATAGCCGCGCTCGGCTATCCAGCGTGCCCATGGCCGCGGCGGGGTAACAGCTACCAATGCACCGGACGGCGGATCGTCGTCGGCGTGTATCCGGTAGAAACCGATCGGTGCGCTCGCGCTGGCGTTCCAGAGGACGCGCGGACGCGGATCGGCAAGCGCCACCGTGACGAACAAGACGATAAACGCCTGCGCGGTAACGACCGTGGCGATGACATAGCCGAAGCGGGTCATCCCTCGATCTCCCGCCGCTTGAGCCAGGCAAGGTGACGTTCCATCGTATAGGGCCGCGGGCTTTGCCCGGCGGCGATACGGTTGTGAACATGGCGCCAATGATCTGGTGCGGCTTCGCAGGGATCGACACCGGCGGCCTCCACACTGTCGATCGCGGACAACACCTGATTGACCTTCGGCCAGCCCTCGATGTGAAGCAGAATCTCTCCTCCGGGCCGCACGAACGGCAAGGTCGTGTAGGCTTCGCCGTGCGCGACGGCGCGCAGCACATCGATGCGCGAACTGATCGTTCCATAGTCGTTCGCCATCCAGCGGACGAAGGCGAAGATCGCGCCGGGTTGGAAGCCGACGACGCGGGTCTTGCGCGTGACAATGCGGTCCTGCGCAATTCGGCCGAAGCGTATCCAGTGCTCGAACTTCTTCTCGATCCAGGTCAGTTCGACTTCGGTCAGCTGCTTGCGTGCCGAGCCCAATGCGCGGCCTCCGCGCGCACCGCCCGGTGCGTCGTTATTCATTGCCGATCTCCTTTGAGCCGCCGTCGAGCAGTCGCCTTGCCGGCGAAGCGGCGCGCGATCTGTCCACAGCGGCGAGCTGCGTTAGCAAGAATCCGAAGGATTCGATTCTATTAGCACTGTTAGAAGGGGTGCGATTCTGCGAGGATTTCTGCGGCCTCGCGGGCCACTCGTGTTCCCGATAGTCCGAGGATCGCGTTCCTGATGGTCCGAGTCCGGGCGTTCCCGATAGTCCGAACCTCATGACCGGTTATCCACAGCGTCGATGCCCATTCGGCGCATGGCGGCGTCGAGTGGATGCTCCGGGATGGGCGCGAAGTTCAGCCGATCACGGCCAAGTGCCTTTTCGAGCTTGAGGACGTAACCGGGTAGAGGCTGGCGGGCGACGATCGCGCGCAACTCGAAAGCGAAGCGGCGCAGCGGCGAAAGCACGCCGGACTTCATGTGAAGGTGGGGAATGTCGAAGCTCCAACCGCCTTCCTGCCTCCCGCCATGCTTGCGCACGATGCGGTAAAGCCAGCGCTCCAGTCCGCCAGTCAAATCGAAATAGGCCCGGTCTATCGTCAGCACGAGCGCGCGGTCGAGCACACCAGCATAGAACCAGTCCGGCAGGATCAACTCGATCCCGAGCGCCCGGCCCTGGCCGTCCGCTAGTTCACGCCATTCGTTGATCCACGAGAAGCGATGACGGCGACGCTGATGCTCCTGCCGGATCGACGTTGCTACAGTGGTGGATTGCAGCCGGTCGAGCGCAGCCTTGAGCCGTTCGTAGCTTGCCTTGCCGGTGCCGCGCCGGGTGAACGCCAATATCTCGTGCGGCGTCGTTATCATGAGACGCGAAGTGGGCCGGCCGGCATCGCGCGCCTCGATGAGCTGGCTTGCCGCCCAGATCAGCACGTCGGCATCCCAAATGGTCGCCATGCCATGTTCTGGCACGGCCTCGACCGATATGCGGGTCTTGCCCATACTGAAATCGATCGGCGCTATGCGCCTGCTCTTGGCCAGACTGAAAAATGGCCAGGCCATCAGATCCTGCGCATCGCGCGGCGTGAGATTGCCGGGAACCGAACGGAACAGTTCCAGCTGCGTCCGTTCGGCGCCGGAGCGGGTGGAAGGAGACTGTGCAACGCCCATGGGTCTCAGCGTCGCACGCAACCAGTGGGGAGGCGCTTGGCTGGGTGGACAACGCCATTGCCAGGATCGGAGGTCGAACGGCGCAATCCCTGTTCAGCCCATGCTTCGAGATCGTCTACTCGATACACAATCCGCCCACCCAGCTTGTGGTAGGCAGGTCCGGTGCCGAAACAGCGGTGCTTCTCAAGCGTGCGGGGCGACAGACCCAGGTGAACAGCTGCGTCCGGGGTGCGCAAGTAACGCGGGCGTATTGGGGCTGGAACGGCGTCCATAAGAAATCTCCGCTAGGTGCTGAGGGCGGCGGCCAACTGCCGCCCCTCGCGGAGTGGAATGGCGCATCGGTGAGGTCGGGTGGGAGTGACAAGCTTGCAGGCCGAGCATCCGTCACCTCTTGGCGCCGCTGTGAGGCTGTCCCGTTCAAAAAGATGAGGGGCGACCCCGGCCTCAACTGAGGCGGCAATGGGGCGGAATGTGGGAAAGGATTTGCCTGTAGCCGGTCGACGCCAATCTTCTTGCTTCCGCCATAAGGCGCAGCGTGTGGCGTCTCTCGCTCGAACCTTTCCATGTGGCGCCCTTCAACGGCCGCATTTTCGGAAAGATCTGGGAAAAGGCGATCTCGTGGGTGCTGGCTCCTGCCAGCCGCGCATCCAGGATGGTCAGCAGCCTTGCCAACCGCTGACGCTGGTATGCGGTGGGAGCAATCAGAGGGTTGGTGGCACGGCGCTTTCGGCCCCACAAGGCAACTAGAAAGTCTCGCATTGCTTCGGTCCGAAGGAGCACGAAGCCGTCGTCGGGCAAGACGAAGATAGCAGCGTCTGATTGACTGTTGCGCTGAACCCAGAGTCGAAATCGTGCCGAACCAATCTGTAAGATGGAATGTTCCCCATCCGTACAGCTGCAATTGTGGGTCCTGACCTTACTCCAGGGTGGCTTTCCAAGAATCAGGCTGGTGCGTCTTTGGCAGATGATTGTCGTGCCGAGCACGCCTGGAGACCAGTGCGCGGGTTCCATAATTGGAGATTTTTCCGGATCGCAGGGGAAAACTAAGGCCCCACCGTCGAGCCAGACCCTCCCTCTCTTTCACGGCAAGTTCGGGGGCTAATGCAACGCGTTGCTCGGTTCTGGAAAAGTCCCGGCGGTAATCCGGGTTTCGTCGCAAAAATTCCTGCGCGAAATCAGCGTCATCGTGGTTCTCATATCGACCGTTCGTGTCGGGCGATTGCCATGATGTATTACCAGACATCCTCGGTCTCCCAACCTAAGGGGCACAGGGCCGGGATGCAGGCTCCGACTTCGCCAGAACGACAGCAAGTCACCAATTTTTCAGTACATTAGCCGCAAGCGAGGATACCGAAATCGGGGTAGAGTCACTTGAGAGGTCATCAATCGATCTCTGTGAACGCCTATCGTTGGGTGGCCAGTTGCCGATAGCCGGCACGGGCCATCCAGCGCGCACGCGCGAGATGAGTCTCGTAAACCGTTTTGGCCCGCTCAGGCTCAGCGTGCGCATCGATATGAAAGATGATGGCGGCAACCTCCCGCCAATCTGCGCCTTCCGCAACGGCGTCGAGCAAGCGGAGATAAGTCACGAAGTTCCGCTCGTCATAATCAGTGATGGTGTCAGCCTGAGGAGGAGTAACCTCAAATCCAGTCGAGATCATTTACGTTCTACCCGGCTTGCGGCAGCGGCCCGTCAAGAATGCTCTATCATCATTTGCTTGCAACGCGGTGACGAACCTCAGTGCCGGGAGAGGACAACAGATATCCGCCTACGAGCATAAGGGCGGCTTCCTTATCGATGCGATATTGCCATGAAAATATAGCAGCTTGGCGAGCAAGCACCGATTTGACGAGTATACTCCGTGGTTAAATACTCTGCAATGCCACTTTGTCAGTGGCATGAGCTTGCGTGAGACATTTGCGCTGAATCTCCGGCAGACCCGGGAAGCTGTGGGACTTTCTCAAGAGGAATTGGCTCACCGTGCCCAAATCGACCGCACTTATGTCAGCAGTCTTGAACGCTGCCAGTACGCTGCGACTCTGGATGTAATCGAAAGGCTGGCCAGGGCATTGAATGCCGACCCGGCCTCGTTGCTGCAAAAGCCGGTCGATCTTCATCAAAGCTAGGACCGCCAAGCTTTGATATGCTGGATCCGCGCGATCATCCACGCTCCGGAAACAACGGCAAGGTTCCAGCGCCAACCTCGTTGGACCGCGCCTCGCGTGTCAATTCGTAGGGGCGAAGGGCAGCGACGACGCGCGCAGTCAGGGTTTCGATGGCCACTTGCCGATTGAGCTTTCGCGTCGCTGTCATCACATCGCGTAGTGCATATCCGGGCGCAGTCGTCAGCGCGATTGCTATGACGTCGCGCAATTCATCGTTGTCGGGCCGAATCATCATGCACCCATGAGAACATAAATAGAACGGATTGGCAATCGCTTCTCCTCATGGCTCGGAGCGGCAACGTCAATCTCTAGCGGATGACCGAGGAGCATGACGACTTGGCTCGCTTGCCGCTGATGACAACAAGTGTCGCCGGAAAATGGAAAGAACCCCGCCCGGCATGTGCCGGGCGGGGAGCCCCTACGGGGGTTATTCGCCGTTCGTTTTCCGGCTGCGGGTCCAGATCAGGCTGAAGTTCTCGCCATCATCATCGGCGAAAAGGTTCGCGTAGATCGGAGCGACGAAACTCGGATCGTCCAGCTTAACCGAAAGGTAGTCGCGACCTTCCTGGCTCTGCTTGCTCCACGCGGCACCGATTTCGGCGCGGCCGACAAAGACTCGGTGCGAGGGCGCGTTTTCGCTTGCCTGTTCGCTTTCTTCGACGATGCGCACATTCTTCTGCTGCACGCTCATGGTGACGATTTCGCCCTTGTAACCGTTGGACGTCTTGGTGAAGTTGCCGATGTTGGCCATGATGAAGTTCCTTTGCTGTTGCTCGAGCCTGCGCCCATCGCAGCCTCGATGGCTGGGCAAAGGCGGATGGGCGCGGCCGGCGCATCCCGTCAGGGACCGCAGCGAAGCGGAGGAGGGCAGCGGAGCGGGGCTATTTTGTTTCGCGATGCAAAGAGCGCGCGAGCGCTCGGCGGAAAATAGCCCCGCGCTGCGCCTTTGCGCCCGAGGCCGCGCAAGGGCGAAGCCCGGCAGACGCCAGACACGCCATGAACGAGGCAGCCGGTGGAGCAGGCGCTACAGCAATGGAAGAGGGACGAAGGCCAGCCTGACTTCGCGAGGCCGAACGAATGTGGGGGCTATTGGTTAAGCGTGACCGCAAGGGAGGCTGAATGCCATCCGTTGGAGCCGAGCAGCACAGAAAAAGGTGGTCTCGCGGGCTTCTTGGGACCGTGGCGAGCGATGCCATGGAGGCGACAAGTTGGAACGGTCGTGCACCATCTTGGCGCTGGCGCCGCGATCTTAGATCCCGGTCGGCCTGTGGCTCTGCTCCGCCATGATGCGAAATTCGACCGGACCCGTGTCCAAGGCAAAACTGAACGGAGGACAAGGCGGGAAGCGGGATCGTCCCGCTTCCCGCTCCACGACCAAAACCATTCAGGCGGCCAACGGCTCATTCTCCTCCAGGGCCGGCGCATCGGGCCTGACCTCGATCCCGCGATCCCCACCGCCGCAGGTTTCCCTATCGGTATCGTCAGATTCGGCGAGCCAGCGTGCGCGATCAGCGGCGGCTACCGTTCCGACCCCGCCGCGCGCAGTATAGGCAGAAGGCGGGAAGGTCATCCAGCGCGGCACCCACCGCTCGACCTTGGGGCGTCCGTTCACGCCGGTCAGGTGGTCGGCGATCAGCCCCTTGAGCGTGGCGCCTTTTTCAGTCGCATTGGCGCTGGCGACGGCAGCGCCACCGACTTCGGACAGGATTGCCACCAGTACTTCCTTGTCGCGCAGAAGCCCGAAGAAGGCATCGTCGGCCTGCCAGTGATCAGCCATGTCGATGGCAAGGTGCGAACCCAGAAGTTCGATCAGCTCGCTGCCGATGGCAAGCGTCTCCGCCATGGCGAACGCCATGATCTGCATCACCTGTTCATCGCTCAACGCCAGCAGGCGCAGCACCAGCGGCACGAGGTCGGCCCCATATCGGTCCTGACACAGACTCTCGCGCTCGACATCGAAGCCCAGCAGATCGAGAAGCTGTTTACGGCGCGCCGAATAGGCAGCCTCGGCGGAACAACCGGAAACGCTGTCATTTATCGCCGCATTGCGGCTGAAATGATCCGCTGGTTTGACGCTCCAGTGAACCGAACCGCAGATCATGTGCGCAACGGCCACTCGCAAGGCGAGCGCGGAGTCGCTTGCCAGAGCCTCGCGCACTACGGCATGCCGATGAAGATCGACATAGCTTGCCAGCGTCGCAGTCAGTTCGGGCCGGTTTGGCTTCTCGTCCACCTGCTCGCCGCGCGCGCGTTTCGCCGCCGCCTGCGCTTCGCGGCGGGTCACATAGCCTTCGTGGAACACCGCCTCGCCATTGACGCGCAACTGAATATAGACGCGCCCGCCTTTGCGCTTCGACGCATGGTCAAATTCCCAGATCGAGAATTGCTCGATGGGCGGGACGATCACCGCATCGGCCCAGCCCGCTTCGAGATAGGCGGCCTTGCGCTTTTCCACCTCGGCCATCTGCGCTTGCCAGAAGGCATCGCTGTCCGCGAAATAGCCATCCTCGCCAAACAGATCGGCAACGATCTGGCCGGAATAGCTTTCCAGATCGAACAGTGCGACAGCGGTCGAAATCGACGTACCGCCGAACAGCCATGATTTGAGCTGGCTGCCGCGCGGGGCATAGGTTTCGGGATCGTCGAAGAGCGCCAGCCAAGCCTTTTGCTGCGCTTTGCTCGCGAGTGTCAGGTGACGCATGGTTGCCGCGTCGATCTCGTCGGCGCGGTAGGCTTCACGGATGTGCGGCAGGAGATTGCCGAGCGCGAGAATACGTTTCACCTGCGTTTCGGTGAGCGCGAAGGTTGCGGCAATGTCATCGACGCTGCGTCCTTCCTTCACGAGGCGGGTGAAGCTCTCCCATTGCGTGACCTCATCGGGTTCCTGCCGCAGCAGGTTCTCGATCATCGAGATTTCGAGCGCCTCTGCGTCGTCGCCTTCGCCGATGACGATGCAGGGAAGGCTGCGTTCGCCGCCGCATTCCTTGGCGGCTTCGATACTGGCGAAATAGCGCCGCTTGCCCGCCAGTATCTCGAAATGCTCGGGCTTGCCGCCAACATCCCGCTTGGGGGAAGAAACGCCGCGGACGAACAGCGGCGACAGCACGCCGCGCGCCTTCACCGATGGTAATATGTCACTGACGTCGGGCAGCTTGCGGCCGCGCCGCATATTGAGGGCCGAAACGGAAAGTCGCTCGAGCGGAATCTGGACGATCTGCATGATATTACTCCTTGTGGTTCGCTTGGACTGGGGTGGCCCCGCCCTCCGTTCGGGGGGCTTGGGAGGCGAAAGGCGGGGCCGGTTGGTCCCGCATCGGGCGGACGGCTCCGATGCGGGCATCATTCGCCGCTATTGGCTTGGGGGCCTACGGCGGCGAATGTCTCCGCTCGCGCGACAGCGCCGCTTCCGCACGGGCAAGGTGATCGGGATGCTGGGTGATCTGGCCGCAAAGCCGCGCGGCTTCGGCGTAGACCGAAAGCGGGTGCGTCGCGGCGAAGGAAAGATCGCGCTCAATGGAGAGGCCGAATGGCAGGCGCACCGAAACGATTTCGGACAGGCTGGCCGATCCGAGTTCCGGAAAACCGAAACCAAGATCACACAGACCGAACAGCGTATCTCCGTCGCCGTCGAGTTCGGAAAACAGCCAGGTCGCCGCGCCAACGGGATTGAAGAACTTGACGACCGGCAGGTGGTCGCCCTCGCATCGGCCATTGGCCAGCAGACTCTCGTGAAGTGATGGAGTGAGAAGGTCCATGTCAGCGCCTCCGGTTCAGAACATTTCGAGTTGGTTGCGGGCGTTCGTGTCGAACAGCCCATGATCGGCGGGCCGCTGATCCTTGCGGGGCAGCAACGGCGCATTGGCGAGCACGGCGAGCCGGTCGCCCAACGTCACCGGGGCAACTCCGGGCACCAAGGTCTGGCAACCGGCCTCGGTGTCCTCGGCCTCGAACGCACGGCCACGCGCGGGCCAGTCAGTCTCTCTGCTCACGCCGCCTGCTCCTTGGCGGCAGCGCCGTATTGCAGCAGGAACTCGGCAGCCTTGCTGGCCTGACTGGCGGCCTTGAAGATCGCGCGATTGTCGGCGCGCAGCACTTCGAGCCAGCTGCCGAGATAGTCGGCATGGCGCACCGTTGGTTCGATGCCGAGCGCCGCACAGAGGAACGCGGAGGCCAGTTCCGCAACCAGTTCCTCACGCGCATAGGGAGCTGACCCGAAGCGTCCTGTCTGCTCGCGATCAAGCCGCGAACGGTGGCCGGTCCAGTGGCCCAGCTCGTGCAAGGCGGTGCGGTAATAGTCGATCTGGTGATGAAAGGCCGGTTGTGGCGGCACCATCACGAAATCGGCAGACGGCGAATAGAAAGCCTGCGCCCCGCCAATCCTGAAATCCGCGCCGCTGGCTGCGATCAGGTCTTCGGCAGCGCAGTGCAACTCGCGTTCGGGCAATGGCGCTGGCTCGCTGACCAGCCCAGCGGGCAGGCCGTCGCACTGCGCGGCATTGAATACAGTAAACCGTTTGAGAAACGGGATTGAGCGGACTTCCTCGCCGCTCTCGACCTGCTCGCGCCCATGTCCGTCATCGGCGTCCTTCGGAGTGAAGCGGTCGGCATAGAATATCGTGCGCCCGCGTTCACCCTTGCGAACGCAACCGCCAGCGGCCAGCGCCTGCCGAAAGGTGAGCCAGTCCTGCGAAGGATAGCCGCCCTCGATGACGGCTCCCCACAGAACAAGGATATTGATTCCCGAATAGGGACGCTTGGTCACTGCATTGTGCGGCAGGCCCGGCGCGGCCTTGGCCTTGCTCCATGGCCTAACCCACGGGAATACGCCTTCTTCAAGCTGCCCGATGATCGTCGCTGTGACTTCATCGTAGAGCGAAGCGCGGGAACGCTCCCCGCGCGCGGCGCTGCGCGCCGCCCTTCCACGCCTGCCATCATTCCGAACCTTTGACTTTCCACGCGCCATCGTCGCCTCCCGAACTGCCCAAATCCGCACACCGGCCCCGGAAGGGGCGGGGTGGGCGGTGACAGCGACCAGAAAGGCGCGGGACGGCCAGCCGCACCCGCATGGAGCGAGTGGCTGAATGGTCAGCCAATCCCAAAGGGCTGCAATGGTAATGGAAGACCCGGTTCCGCAGGGCCGGGTTGCGGCTGGCCGGACCGTGCCTAGACGGGAGCGCCGCCCACCCCGCCACTTCCGCGGACCGCACCAACAACGCCGGCGCGTTCGCGCGCCGTCCGCAGCAACCTGTTCTTGCCGCCAATCTCGGCGAGCGGCCAGCGAGCTGCGAAAGGAACGGGAATGCGCACCCTGAATGAAGGCGTAAGCTACGAATTCGAGAACCGGGCGCTCCGGCGGGGCCAGTCGTCGGGGAGGCCGGTTCTTGTGCCAGCGGCAGCCGTAATCAGAGTGGCGTGCGGGGCCCGGAACGAGGATGCCGCGCCCTCAGGAGCGCATCGCCAGATGCGCGGAAATGAGCGCGTCATAAGCCCCGCTCCGATTGACGGGGCGTTGCGGGGTGTCCCCGCAGAAGGGGTAGCCGGAGACAGCGAAGCGGCTACGGCTCAGGGGAAGGCTTTCCCCACCGCATGCTCCACCAGACGTTCTTCCCACGGTTTGCAAATCTCCGGGGAGGCGTAAGACCTCCCCGGCTCAGTCCAGCGAGATTACACCATCGACAGCTTGCCATTCGGCAGGCCGTATCAACTGCTCATGAGCAATCCGGACCGACTGGATCTCCGCCTCGATTTCTCTACGCCAATGGTCGAGAAACCCGAACAGGACCGGAAAATCCGGCGCCGCATCATACTCCTGCCACGCAAAGAGCTGCACAAGCGAAGGATGGTCGGGAAGGAAATAATAGATTTCCGCAGTCGTCAGCCCGTACCCTTCAATTTGGGCAATAAAGGCTCGATCGCTCATTGCACCGTGGGCCGTCCAGATTGAGGCTGGTCGACCAGATGCATGGCCGCGAGTACATCATCGACAGAGACCGGGCTTTCGAGGTCCGGAGGTTTCCGTAACGCCGGATGATCTCTCACGGCATACTGATCGGAGGCCCAGGAGGCCAGGATTGCGCGCTTCACCTCGGGCTCAAGCGAGGGACTGCGAGCGACATCGAAGGGATGAAGGTAGCGTGAGAAAGGTTGCGACATAGGAACTTCCTCCTTTCTGGCTTGTCGCTAGTTGCTCACTGCGGATCGCTCCGCCCGCAATATTTTGGACTTCGCGCATCGCTCGTCAAGATGCTGAGAAGAGGCACCAATATTGGCGTTTGGCACTTGGCCCAATCGAGTGCCAAAAAATTCCTTCGGACCTCTTGAAGCCGTTTTTCCCCAAAACTAGATCGCGCGAGTCTCCTGCCGAAAGCGGGGGAGGCGCCTTTAGTCATATCGCTTGTACAATGGAGGTTATGCATGCATTTCCGCCCCTTGCACGATCGTGTGCTGGTTCGCCGCATCGAAGCGGAAGAGAAAACCGCAGGCGGCATTATCATCCCTGACACCGCGAAGGAGAAACCGACGGAGGGCGAAGTTGTCGCCGTCGGGTCCGGCGCGCGCGATGAAACCGGCAAGCTGGTCGAACTCGATGTCAAAGCCGGCGATCACATTCTGTTCGGAAAGTGGTCCGGCACCGAAGTGCGGATCGAAGGCGAAGATCTGCTCATCATGAAGGAGAACGACATCCTGGGCATTATCGAGCACACCGCCGAGCTCAAGAAAGCGGCGTAATCGAGAAAGCCCGATCTTCAGTTCAACCGAAGGAAGAGAAAGGAGCAGGCCAAAATGGCTGCAAAGGAAGTAAAATTTGCGTCGGACGCGCGTGATCGCATGCTCCGCGGCGTGGATACGCTTGCAAATGCGGTCAAGGTTACTCTCGGCCCCAAGGGCCGCAACGTGGTGATCGAAAAGAGCTTCGGTGCTCCCCGCATCACCAAGGACGGCGTGACCGTCGCCAAGGAAATCGAACTAAAGGACAAGTTCGAGAACATGGGCGCCCAGATGCTGCGCGAAGTGGCCAGCAAGCAGAACGACAAGGCAGGTGACGGTACCACGACCGCTACGGTCCTGGCACAGGCCATCGTGCGCGAAGGCGCCAAGGCCGTGGCCGCCGGCATGAACCCGATGGACCTCAAGCGCGGTATCGACACGGCCGTCAATGCGGTCGTCCAGGATCTGGAAAGCCACGCCAAGCAGGTCTCAGCCAATAGCGAGATCGCGCAGATCGCGACGATTTCCGCCAATGGCGATGCCGAAGTCGGCCGCATCCTTGCCGAAGCGATGGAAAAGGTCGGCAATGAAGGGGTCATTACGGTCGAGGAGGCCAAGAGCCTCGAAACCGAACTCGAAACCGTCGAGGGTATGCAGTTCGATCGCGGTTACCTCTCGCCTTACTTCGTGACCAATGCAGAAAAGCTGAAGGTGGAGCTCGAGGATCCCTATATCCTGATCCACGAGAAGAAGCTGTCGAACCTCCAGGCGCTGCTGCCGGTCCTTGAGCAGGTCGTGCAGTCGAGCCGTCCGCTCCTCATCATTGCCGAAGATGTCGAAGGTGAGGCCCTGGCCACGCTTGTCGTCAACAAGCTGCGCGGCGGCCTCAAGGTGGCTGCTGTCAAGGCGCCCGGCTTCGGTGATCGCCGCAAGGCCATGCTCGAGGATATCGCCATCCTCACGGCAGGCAACGTGGTCAGCGAGGAGCTTGGCACCAAGCTCGAGAACGTCACGCTCGGCATGCTGGGCCGCGCCAAGAAGGTCATCATTGACAAGGACAACACGACCATTGTCGATGGCGCCGGCAAACGCGCGGACATCGATGCGCGCGTCAGCCAGATTCGGGCGCAGATCGAGACCACGACCAGCGATTACGACCGTGAGAAGCTGCACGAGCGGGTGGCGAAGCTCGCCGGCGGTGTCGCCGTCATTCGTGTCGGCGGCGCAACCGAGGTCGAGGTCAAGGAGCGCAAGGACCGTGTCGACGATGCGCTGCACGCGACCCGCGCCGCGGTCGAGGAAGGCATCCTGCCGGGTGGCGGCATTGCCCTGCTGCGTTCGCTCAAGGCCCTCGACGGTCTCAAGGCAGCGAATGACGACCAGCAGTCGGGCATTGACATCGTCCGCCGCGCGCTGCGGGCCCCGGCACGGCAGATCGCGGACAATGCTGGCGAGGATGGCGCTTACATCGTCGGCAAGCTGCTCGAAAGCGATGACTATAACCAGGGCTTCAACGCCGCGACCGGCGAATACGAGGATCTGGTGAAGTCCGGTGTCATCGACCCGGCCAAGGTCGTCCGCACCGCGCTCCAGGATGCAGCGTCAGTCGCCTCGCTGCTTATTACCACCGAGGCACTGGTCGCTGAACTGCCGAAGGAAGACACGCCTGCTCCCATGCCGGCGATGGATTTCTAATACGGCAGCTGGCCCCGGCGTGAGCGCCGGGGCCCTTCACACTCTTTCTGGTTCCAATCGGCATGCGGGGAGCTGGGCAATTCTCCCTGCCTGCTCCGTGCATGGAGGATTGAAACATGAAGATTGCCCAGATTGCTCCGATCGCGGAAAGCGTACCGCCGCGCCTTTATGGAGGCACGGAAAGGATTGTTTCCTACCTGACCGAAGAACTGGTCCGCCAGGGCCATGATGTAACGCTATTCGCCAGCGGGGACTCAACGACCGCAGCGGAACTGGTTCCGATTACGGAGACCGCGCTCCGCCTCAATCCGTTGATTGTCGATGCCATTCCTCATCACATGATCCTGCTTGATGAGGTTGCGAGGCGGGCCCACGAGTTCGATGTTCTCCACTTCCATATCGACCTGTTGCATGCGCCGTTGACCCGCAGTTTTGCGAACAAGACGCTGACGACCCTTCACGGTCGTTTGGATCTTCCCGATCTTCAGCCCTTCTATCGCCGCTTCTCGGATATGCCGTTGGTGTCCATCTCGGACCACCAGCGTCAACCGATGCCGCCCGTCAACTGGGCGGGCACCGTCTACCACGGGCTTCCGCGCGATCTCTTGCCGGCCACACTGGAAGCGAAGGGAGACTATCTTGCCTTTCTCGGTCGCATTTCTCCTGAAAAGCGCCCCGACAGGGCAATTGAGATCGCTGCTCGTTCCGGCATGCCGCTCAGGATCGCCGCCAAGGTGGACAAGGCCGATCAGACATACTGGGATGAAATGATCGCTCCGATGATCGCGGCCAATCCCAATGTCGAATTCATCGGGGAGATCGACGAACATCAGAAGGCGGAATTTCTGGGCAAGGCCCGTGCACTTCTGTTTCCAATCGACTGGCCCGAACCTTTTGGCCTGGTGATGATCGAGGCGATGGCCTGCGGTACGCCCGTCATCGCCTTTCGTTGCGGTTCCGTACCGGAAGTGATCGACGAAGGGGTTTCAGGTTACATTGTCACCGATGTGGACGAGGCGGTCCAGGCCGTGCAGCGGCTTAACGCGCTGGACCGTGCGGCCGTGCGAACGGCATTTGAAGCACGTTTCTCGGTCGAACGGATGGCCCAAGACTATGTGAAAATCTACAAGTCACTGCACAGAGGATATCTGGATGGCCTGGATGTCGACAGGTTAGTTGAAGCAGATCCGACACTCGAAAGTGAAGCCTGATTCAGGCGAGGGGAAGCGAGATGGATATGGCCGTAGCTGGTTCAGATTCTGCCCGGGCGACAGAGCCCAATGGCATCGCGAAAGCACCAACCCAGTTCTTCGTTCCGGCAACTGCCTCGTTGCATGAACGAAGACCGCGTACGCTCAAGCACGGCGACACGTTCGCGGTGTTCGATCACAGTGGCGATGCCATCAGCGGCCATGGAAGTCCGGAAGGGCTGTATCACCGGGATACACGCCATCTCTCGCATTTCTATCTGACACTCATGGGCGGAGTGCGGCCGATTCTTCTCAGTTCCGCATTGAGAGACGACAATGCGACGTTGACCTGTGATCTCACGAATCCGGATATCCACGATGAGGGCGGCGAATGCGTCATGCGGAATGACCTCGTCCACATCCGCAGGACGCGCTTCCTCTGGAACGGCGTCGCATATGAACGGCTGTCACTCTTCAACTACGACGATCAGCCGCATCGATTGTCAGTGGAGATCGGTTACGCCGCTGATTTCGCCGATCTGTTCGAGGTGCGCGGCACGGTTCGCCCAAAGCGCGGAGAGCGATGCTCTCCGGTGTTCGGTGATGACCATGTGGTGCTGAGCTATATTGGCCGCGACAATCTGACGCGTCATACCACTCTGAGGTTTTCACCGCAGCCACAGGTTATCAGCCACGATCAGGCTGTCTTCTCATTCGAATTGGGGGCAGGCGAGCGGCAATCCATTCTTATTGAGGTGCATTGCGGGGAAGCGGATCTGAACCAGGATCTGCGTACCTCTTTCATACACTCGTTCCGGGCTGCAAGGAGGGCGTTGCGCGCATCTTCCTCGCGGGCTGCCGCAGTCGCATCATCCAATGAGATTTTCAATCAGGCGCTTCGCCGCTGTGTGGCGGACATCTACATGCTTGTCACAGACACGGAGCATGGCCCCTATCCATACGCCGGCATTCCCTGGTTCAGCACGATCTTCGGGCGCGACGCGCTTATTACAGCGTTGGAAACGCTGTGGATCGATCCGGAGATCGCTCGCGGTGTTCTGTCCTATCTCGCGGCGAAACAGGCAAAGGAATTCGATGCGGCCGCCGATGCAGAACCTGGCAAGATCCTCCATGAGGTTCGCCGCGGTGAAATGGCGGAATTGGGAGAAGTGCCGTTCCGCCACTACTACGGCAGCATCGATTCCACCCCCCTCTTTGTCATCCTGGCCGGCGCATACCTTCAGCGTACAGATGACGTCGAATTCGCCCGAGCTATCTGGCCGAATGTCGAAGCCGCCCTGCGTTGGATCCAGGACCATGGCGACCGGGATGGCGACGGCTATGTCGAATATGGCCGACACACGCAGGAAGGGCTGGCCAACCAGGGCTGGAAAGACAGTTACGACTCTGTTTTCCATGCAGATGGTCGCCTGGCAGCTGGACCGATCGCGCTCGCTGAAGTGCAAGCCTATGTCTATGGAGCGTGGGAAGCCGGGGCCGCGATGCTTGATCGACTGGGTAACGCCAAGGAGGCCCAGTCGCTGAAAATGCGGGCCGAGGCGTTACGCGAGCGGTTCGACCGCGACTTCTATGACGAGGATCTCCGTACATACGTTATTGCACTGGATGGAGAGAAACGGCCCTGCCGGGTTCGTTCGTCCAATGCAGGACACGTTCTCTTTACCGGGCTTGCCAAGCCCGAGCGCGCCGCTGCCGTCGTCGAGACGTTGATGTCGCCTTCCAGTTTTTCCGGCTGGGGCATTCGTACGATTGCCACCACCGAAGCCCGATACAATCCCATGAGTTATCATAATGGTTCGATCTGGCCACATGACAACGCGTTGATTGCGGCGGGCTTCTCCCGTTATGGATTCCGGCTGGAGGCTTCGATGATTTTCGAGGCCTTGATGGGCGCTTCAACTTATGTCGACCTCCGCCGTCTTCCGGAGTTGTTCTGCGGCTTCCCCCGTCGTCCGGTACAGGGTCCGACCTTTTATCCGGTGGCCTGCATTCCGCAGGCATGGTCCGCGGCCGCACCGCTCTTCCTGATTCAAGCGAGTCTCGGCCTCAGTTTCGATGCGAAGGCCGAACACATCATTTTCAGCGAACCTGTTTTGCCGAACTTTCTGGATGAACTCCACATTCGCCACGTTCGCGCCGGCGATGGACATGCCGACATCATGTTGAGGCGCTCGGGGGAGAAGGTTCTGGTCGATGTTCTGGATCGTACGGGCGACGTGCGAGTTCTGTCGATGGTCTGATGAGGAAGAGCCATGGAACGACTGATCGTCATTTCTAGTCTCGTTCATGCCTTGGCTGAAGGCGAAGCCGAAGCGCATGGAGGTGGCCTGCCGCAGCCAATTGTATCGGCAATGGCAGGTCGGAATGCGCTGTGGTTTGGCTGGTCCGGCAAAGTCACCGAACGCTTTACCGGTTCGTTGAAACTCGAATGCTGCGACGGGATGCGGATGGCGAGTGTCGATCTGGACGCCGCCGATATTGATGAGTTCGTGAATGGGTATGCCAACCGGACATTGTGGCCGATGCTCCACGGCCGTACCGATCTTGCGGAATTCGAACGTCATTTTACGGACGGCTATGAGCGGGGCAATTCCCGTTTGGCCCGGTCAATTATGCCCTTAATCGAGGAGGACCACCTTGTCTGGGTGCACGATTATCCCTTGTTCCTGGTCGCAAACGAACTGCGCGCGTTGGGGTGCGACAACAGGATCGGCTTCTTCCTGCACACGCCCTGGCCGCACCGTTCGATACTGACCGCTCTGCCGGACCATGCCAGGATGGTTCAAGCCTTGCTGTGCTATGACGTGATCGGCTTTCAAACGGAAGATTACCGACAGGCCTTTCTCGATTATCTCGAGAGCGAACTCGGCATCTCTCCGATTGAGGATGACCTGATCGAATTCGAAGGCCGCTGTATCAGGGTTCTCGCTCTGCCCGTTGGTATTGATGCAGCCGAATATCGAGATTTGCTGGCCAGCCCCGAGGCACGGGCCAGCCATCAGGCTTCCATGGAAAGCGCGAATGGCAGGAGCATGATCGCCGGAGTCGATCGGCTGGACTTTTCAAAAGGGCTACCGCAGCGTTTTGCCGGTTATGACCGTTTCCTCTCCGCGCGGCCCGATATGCAGGAGCAGATCTTCCTGCTCCAGATCGCACCGCCCGCGCGCAATGACATTCCGTGCTACAGTCATATCCGCGAAGAACTCGAAGCTCTTTCAGGCCGCATCAACGGCAAACATGCGACCTCGAACTGGGTGCCGATCCGCTATGTGAACCGTGAGCACAGCAGGCAGCAACTTGCGGGAATCTTCCGGGCGGCCCGGATCGGGCTCGTGACTCCGCTTCAGGACGGCATGAACCTCGTGGCGAAGGAGTTCGTCGCGGCACAGGATCCTGAAAATCCCGGAGTGCTTATTCTGTCGAAATTCACCGGAGCGGCGGCTCAGCTGAAAGAGGCGCTCACCATCAATCCATTCAGCGCTGACGAATTGGCGGAAGCAATCGAACAGGCGCTCAAGATGCCGGTCGCAGAGCGCAAGCGTCGCTGGCGCTCGCTATACGACATCGTGAACCGGGAAGATGCGGCTTGGTGGTGTGACAGTTTTCTCCAGCGACTGCGCGGCTCATCCGAAATCGAAAGGCCGGTGCTCTTGTCGCAAGCGGCATAGGAGCAATTCAGGCGTTCTTGCAGGGCCTGTCCAAAAGTCATGTCTTCACGCCAGATCGGGTGCGGACCCGAGAAGCCTGCCTTCGCGGGTCATAAAAGCGCGCTTCGTCCGACAGGATGAAGAGATTGCGAGAGCAGAACGCCAATGCAGGAGGCACTGATTCAGATCAGTGCGCCGTCTACCACCTGATGGAAGAAGAGCTTCATGGATGGAGAGCTCTTACACCTTGTCTCTCTCAGCGGATGGGCTGCCAGCGCTCGCTTGTGGCGGTCCCGTAACTCCGATCGGAAAGCCGGATCGGCTGCCTGCCTTACGCAAATTAGCGTCCGCCAATTCGAGGCGTCGGCATGATCTTCATGCCGCTGGAAATGAAGGCCGGCCCAGTCTGGAAATTGCCTTAGGGAAGGAAGCACGATGGATCAGAATAAGAAGTGCCGCAGATCACGGGTACTCAATCGGGTCTCGGTCAGAGGTCTCTATGCTGCGTTGCTCCTCGGCGTATCCGTCAGCGCAAGCGCTCAGGAAAGCGACAAGGAATCTACAGCCCCGCCGAGCCAAGCGGAGGCGACAGAAGCAGTTGGAGCATCTGTTGGCGAGAAAGCAGGTGATGAAGTCACCAAGAAGCGCGCCGAACTTCTTTCCGAAGCTGTGGAGGCGCTCCAGCAGACCAAACTTGCGATCGAGCATCTGGACAAGCAAGACGGAAAGAAAGCGCTGGATGCCCTCGCGACAGCTACGGGCAGGCTCGACATAATCTTGGCTCGGGATCCGGGCCTTGCGCTGGCGCCCGTCGATGTCGTGACCAGCCGCACAGACATCATCGCGACAGTCGCCGACGTCAGGAAAATCCGGGACAGAATTGAAGCGCTCGTGAAGGAGGGGCGTCTGCAGGACGCGCGAGTGTTGATGGAAACCTTCGCCAGCGAGATTCGGATCCACACCACCAATATTCCCCTCGCAACATATCCTGCTGCCATCAGAGAGGCTGCTCGTCTCATCGATCAAGGCAAGTTGGCTGAGGCTAAATCCGCCCTCAACACTGCTTTATCGACCCTGGTGATCGAGGAAGAGGTTCTGCCGCTTCCGCTTTTGCGTGCTCAGGCGATGCTGAGTGCCGCAGAGAAACAGCTGCAAGACGGCTCTGCGAAGGCGGCGGACGAAGAGTCGGAGAAATCGCAAATCGACCCCACCATCTTCATCGACAATGCCTCGTATCAGGTGGAGCTCGCGAGGGCTCTGACATACGGCAATGACAGCCTTTATGAGAAGCTTGCTCGGGACATAGAGGATTTGAAGAAAAAAGTCTCCGCCAAGAACGAATCGAGGGATCTGTTTGAAGCAATAGATAAGCAGATCGATAATCTCGAAACGACAGTTAATGATTGACCAGAAGGAGGCGGAATTGTCCGACAAACCCTTCCTTGAAACTGTTCCCAGAAAGCTTCCCTGGATACTGGCAGCTTTGCTGGCGATCGCTCTCCTCGTTTGGTTCATTGGCCCGTTTGGCCAGGAAGAGGAAAAGGAGGTAACCTATGTTCCTGGCGCTAAGGATATCAGCGGTGGGGAATTGATAGTAACCGAACCTGATCCCCTTGCAGTACCGGTGGAGCTGCCCAAGACGCCAATGACGCCTGTTCCACCTGAAAAGGCAGAGGCAGCTTCAGAACAATAACCGCGCCTCTCACTCTGCCGTTCCCCGATCCGCACTTTAGCCTCGCACTGACCTTTCACGTACTGGGTTGCCCGATATCGTGGTGGAGGCGCGGTTCTGGATGGCCTGGTACAAGCGACTTTCGCAGGCTCCATCAAGGCCACATATACGTTCAAACCCTGCGTCGAATGGCGCGCGTATGAGAGTGTCGCATTATGCGCGCAGGGCGGAGTTACGCGGCGCGCGGACACGCTGCATTTCGCCGAATTTTCGGGTTCACCAGGAATTGAAACAGGTCGTCCTTCACCTAAATCAGTGCAGAATAACAGGTTGGAGGACTCACAGTGAACACGATGAAGACATTCATTCTGCTCGCTGCCTTGACCGCGCTTTTCATGGGCCTCGGCTACATGATCGGCGGCTCCAGCGGCGCATTGATCGCGCTCGTACTGGCGGCGGCGATGAACTTTTTCACATACTGGAATGCGGACAAAATCGTATTGTCCATGCACAGGGCTCGCGAAGTGAACGCCACCAGCGCCCCTGAATTCTATGGAATGGTTCGTGAGCTCGCGATCCGGGCCGGTTTGCCGGTTCCAAAAGTCTATATTATCGATAGCCCTCATCCGAACGCCTTTGCGACCGGACGCGATCCCCGCCACGCTGCGGTTGCAGCAACGACGGGTCTCTTGCGCATGCTTTCGCACGAAGAGATCGCAGCCGTGATGGCGCATGAGTTAGGTCACATCCGCAATCGCGATACGCTGATTATGACGATGGTAGCTACGATCGCCGGCGCCATCTCCATGATCGCTAATTTTGGCTTTTTCTTCAGCAATGACAACAGGTCCAATCCCTTGGCGCTGCTCGCAGCAGTCGTGGTCGCACCATTTGCGGCGATGATTGTGCAGATGGCTATAAGCCGTACTCGGGAATTTGGTGCTGACCGTGCCGGTGCGGAGATTTGCGGCAATCCTGCGGCCCTGGCTTCGGCTCTGAGGAAAATCGCCTCCCCGGCCCAGAGGATTCCTAACCCGGTTTCCGAACGCAATCCCGCAGCGGCACAACTCTACATCGTGCCAACGCACGTTTCAGAGCTGTTCTCGACGCATCCGGCGACCGAAAGGCGAATTGCTGCTTTGGAGGCTATGCGGGGCCAACAAACAAACCGAGTGAGGCGCCCCAATGCGATTGGGCGGCTTGGACGATGCTGAATAGTCAGTAGCCGAGGTTGCGCGCCGTCGGTGTTCGTCAGGGATCAATAGCCCGACAAACCGGCGGCGCGAAACCTAGGGGTGCTTTGGTTTTTCCATCTTTGCTAGCAACCCAGCAATATGTTCGTTCCAACAGCGCAGCGCTTCGCGCTTTTCATCTTTCCAGTCGTGACGCTGATAAATCCCTGCGACGCCAGCCCGTGATCCGCTAACGTGGTTCAGAACTGCTTCCGTGACTTCAAAGCGCACACCGAGTCTTTGAAAGCCCGTTGCCAATGTGCGCCGAAGGTCATGTAGGCGCCACGGCGGCATAGGATCACCGCCATCTTTCTCCAAAAGATGGTCCAGCTTCAACTTTCCCTTATGATAGCCGGTGAACGGACCGCCGGTAGACGTTGGGAAAACCTTGCCGCGTCGGGGCCAATTTTTCCCTCCTGCGACACCATCCAGAACAGCTACCGCGAGATCGTTGAGGGGAACGCTGTTTGGCTCTCCATTTTTCGTCCTTTCCCCCCTTAGCGTCCACATGCGCTCGGCTCTATCCAGCTCTTCCCAGGTAAGCCCCGCCACTTCCTCGCGACGTTGGCCCGTCGTGATGAGCAGGCGCACGATCGGCCCGAAGCAGTGATGCGTTTTAGGGGCTTGCTTCCATATCCGGGGAAGCTCCTCATCGGACAACCAGCGGTCCCTAGGCTTGACAGGAGGCGGTGTCTCCATGCCCTCCATCGGGCTACGTTCAATATCACCTCTGCTAACAGCCCAGCGGAACATGCGTCTCAAAACCGCGAAGACGTTGCGCTTGTTGGCAACTTGCTCAGCGGGCATTCGATCGAACACCGCCACGATGTCCGCTCGCGTAATGTGAGGCAGGGGCTTGTTGCTCAAGACCGGCTTTGCATGAAGCCGGAACGAACGCTTCACGAGAGTTATCCATCCCTTGCCCGTACATGATTGTGCGAACCGGTCGGCATAGTTGTCGAAGGCGAGATCGACGGCTTCCCGGCGTCGTTGTTTCTCCGCTTCGGTAGGGTCGGTGCCTTGCGCAATGAGCAAACTGAGCCGTTCAGCTTCAGCTCTTGCCGTAGTGGGTGTCCAAGGAGAACCATGTCCGCCGATCGTATACCGGCGTGTCTTGGATTCTCGCCCACCCATTCGATATTGCAGGATGTAGGATGCCGCACCGGATGAAGTGACTTTCATCCCGAAGCCTTTGATATCCTCGTCCCATAAGAAGCCGGCAACGCCAGCCGAACGCATCGCATCGACCGCGCGCTTACCTATTCTTCCTGTAGCCATTTTCGAGCCTCCTGCAGGTGCTTTCCAGCAATCACCCAGCAATCACCGAAGCGGAAAAAGCCGCCAAGAGACTGCTAGTGTAGCGCAGTAAGGCTTAGAAAAAAGGTCGAAAAATCAACGCTATACTACGCCCCAGTGCGCTTCCAGCGAAAATACCACATTCTCGATCTCTCGCCGCAAAACTCCCTGGTCAGGTTCATGGTCGATCAGGGTTATACTGTTTTCGCGATTTCCTGGCGCAATCCGGGGCCGGAACAGCGCAATCTGGACATGGAATCCTATCGCCGCGACGGCGTGATGCGCGCCGTGGAAGCGGTGACCGACATCACCGGCGCCGAAAGCGTCCATGCTTGCGGCTATTGCCTGGGCGGCACGTTGCTGGCCATCGCCGCCGCCGCTGCCGCGCGGGATGGGGACAAGCGCTTCCATTCGCTGACATTCCTCGCCGCGCAGACCGATTTTTCCGAACCGGGCGAAATCGGGCTGTTCATTGACGAGGCGCAGGTCCGCTTTCTCGAAAACCAAATGTGGCAGCAGGGCTATCTCGACAGTTCGCAGATGGGCGGCGCCTTCCAGATGCTCCGTTCCGCCGATCTGGTCTGGTCGCGCGGAGTGCAGGATTACCTGCTGGGGGAACGGGCGCCGGTTAACGACCTGATGGCCTGGAATGCGGATGGCACCCGTATGCCCTATGCGATGCACAGCCAGTATCTGCGCCAGCTATTCCTCGAAAACGCGCTGGCCAGGGATCGCTTCCGCGTGGGCGGCTCCACCATCTCGCTGGAGGAGATTTCGGCGCCGTCCTATGTGCTGGGCACTGAAAAGGATCATGTCGCGCCGTGGCATTCCGTGTGGAAGATCCATACGCTGACCGATTGCGACCTGCGTTTCGTGCTGACCAGCGGCGGGCATAATGGCGGCATCGTTTCTCCGCCGGGTCACCCGCATCGCCATTATCGCGGCCTGACCCGCAATGGCGGCAAACGCCACGCCGATCCCGATGCCTGGCTGGCCAGTGCCGAAGTGACTGAGGGCAGCTGGTGGACCGACTGGGCCAGATGGCTGGACCAGCATTCGGGCGAACCGGTTGCGGCGCGCAAGCCGGGCAATGCTCGCAAGGGCTATCCCGCGCTGGAAGATGCGCCCGGCCGCTACGTGCTCAAGCACTGACCCGCCGGGACGCTTTCAGGCGAAAAGGTCCTGTTCTGCCTCAGCGGCGATTGGATCGGGTATTTCCAATTGCCAGCGTGCTTCATGTGCATGTGGCGGGAAGGCCGAACCCATGCAGAAATGGGCGCAGAAACGTGCCCATTCTTCCTGCCATCCATGGATAGCCCGCGCATATTCCCAGGGGATGGAGGCAAGATCGAGAAAAGTGCTGACCGTGCGTTCAAAATCGGGAACGCCCGGCGTTGCAGTACAGGCCATGGAAGCTCTCCGCGCAATTATTGGCGATCGGTTGCTTTTGCCCATTCTACGGCAGGCGGTTGGCCTGTCCGTTACGTAAACTACCCGATATAATTGATGCGAGGGGGCCTTCTAACCTTACTGCCTCCACCCCCCCGGAAGGTTCCGGAGGAAAGGGGCGGGCGGCAGCGATGTCTGGGGAGGCGTTTGCCGCCCGGTTCCCTTCCGGGCGGGTCAAACCCGCCGGTCAATCCAGCGTCAGATCTGCTTCGACAATTACCAGCGAAGGATCGCCATCGAAGTCGCGCGCAAAAAAGCCGAGCGCCTGTTCCACTTCCAGCGCCTTGTGATTGGCGCGATCTTCTATCGAACGCAGTTTCTTGATCCCGCGTTCACGGGCCAGGTCCGCCGCGTGGCGCAGCAGCGCCCAGCCGGCACCCTTGTCCGTATATTCCTGAGCGACGGCAATCGCCACTTCGGCGGTTTCCATGTGATCATCGGCCAGAACCATCAGGCTGGCCGCCAGTTCGCCATTCGCCGTATCATAAGCCAGCACATGTTCGCTGTGCCGATGGTCCACTTCCAGCATGGAGGCGATCTGTTGTTCGCTGACCGTGCCGCTGAAGAAACGGAAGCGCAGGTCTTCCGGGCTGACGCGTTTGAACAGGCCGGTCAGCACTTCGCCATCATCCGGCGTGACCGGGCGCAATTGCAGGGTGATCCCGCTGCGCGTTTCCAGGATCAGGCCCGGCGTATCGCCCAGCGTCGAATCGAGTGATTTTCCGGTCATGTCTGCAGCACCTCCCATGGTTTCTGGCGCCATTATTGCCTGCCGGTACTTAACCTATCGCGGCAAGGAGGGGTAGGGCATGGCGGGGCCGAAGCGTCGCCTGCGGCCAGAACCCGGCCATGACCAAGGCCGGATCAGGCCGCTGTGAAATGTTCGACTATCGCGTGTTCCAGCGGATCGGTGAAGCGGATCGCCAGACGGCTCTCTGCCGATGCCTCGGTCTGGCCGCCAAAGGGGCCGAGGCCGCCGATCCAGAACTGGACCTTGCTGCCGATCACATTGCCAGTTGCACTTTCGGCGGTTTCGCAGCTTTCGCGGGACAAGCCGACCACGACGACCTGACGGGAAAGCTCCTGCCCGTCCACATAAACACCCAGAGCCTGCATTGCACATCCAACCCTAACGGCGCGCCTGTCCCCATTGGGCCCGGCGTGCTTCTGATTTAACCACAGTTACAGGCGGTTCGGCGGCAAACCGTTCCCGCGGGAAGGAAAAATAATCCGGAAAGGCGTCAGTTGTGCGACAGTCGGGGACGGTTTGCCGATGGCTGGAAACGACCCGCCGAAACCTCCGGCCGCTTCGCGTGTTGGACTCGCGGAGGTATCCACATGGCAGCACGTGCCTATTGGCAAGGACAGATCAGGCTGGCGCTGGTTTCGATTCCGGTCGAAATCTATGCCGCGACCAAATCCGGCGCGAAAATATCCTTCCGCCAGATTCATGAACCCAGCGGCAAGCCGATTTCCTATGAAAAAGTGGCGCAGGGCGTGGGCCCGGTCGACCGCGACGAAATCCTGAAAGGCTATGAAGTCTCCAAGGGAAATTACGTCCTGCTGGAGGATGAGGAGATCGAGCAGGTCCGGTTGGAGAGCAGGAAGACGCTCGAACTCGTCCAATTCGTCGATAATGACGAGATCGATCCGCTCTATTTCGAAAAGCCTTATTACGTGGCCCCGGCCGACGAATTGGCTGAAGAAGCCTATGTCGTCCTGCGCGAGGCATTGCGTAAGGCGAAAAAGGTCGCGTTGGGGCAGCTATCCGTGCGCGGGCGGGAGAAGCTGGTGGCGATCAAGCCTTGCGGCAAGGGGTTGTTGCTGGAAACGCTGCGCTATGCCGACGAAGTGCGCGAAGGGCAGCAATTCTTCGACGATGTGGGCGATGACAAACCGGACAAGGAATTGCTCGATCTTGCCACCACGCTGATCGACAAGAAATCCGCCCCCTTCGATGCCGGCGAATATCATGATCGCTATGCAGACGCGCTGAAGAAGCTGGTCGAGAAGAAGGCCAGGGCCAAGGGCGGCAAACTGGTGGAGGGCGTGGAAGAACCGGCCGAGGGCGGATCCGGCGGCAATGTCATCGATCTGATGGCCGCGCTGAAGAAGTCCGTCGGGGAAGAGAAGCCGGCAAAGAAATCGTCCGCCAAATCCCGCAAGCGGGCCTGACATGGCGCGCGGCAAATCCGATCCGCTGGCGGAATATAACCGGCGGCGCGATTTTTCCCGAACGGCGGAACCTGCCGGGAAGATGGGGCAGAGTAACGGCAAGCGCCGCTTCATCGTGCAGAAGCACGACGCCTCCCGCCTGCATTGGGATTTCCGGCTGGAAGTGGACGGCGTGCTGAAAAGCTGGGCCGTGACCAAGGGCCCTTCGGCCGATCCCGATATCAAGCGGCTGGCCGTGCGGACGGAAGATCATCCGCTGGCATATGCCGAGTTTGAAGGCACGATCCCGGAACAGGAATATGGCGGCGGCACCGTTATGCTGTGGGACCGGGGCACGTGGGAACCGATTGAAGGCAAGAAGGCGGAAGATCTGGAAGAAGGGCATCTCCATTTCATCCTCCATGGCGAGCGGATGAAGGGGGAATGGCTGCTGGTCCGCATGAAACCGCGCAAGGGCGAGAAACGCGAGAACTGGCTGCTGCGCAAGATCGACGATGATTATGCGGAGGGCGGCGACAAGCTGATCGACACATGCCTGACCAGTGTCCTGACCGGGCGGCCCATGGCGGAAATCGCCGCGGACGAGGGTGGGGAGCATTCGCTGAAAGGCAAGAAGGGCGAGGATTTCGCCCAGGAGATGAAGCGGGCCGCCTGCCACAACCGGGGCAAGGCGAAACGCCGTAAATCCACTGCGAAGCCACCCGCTTTTCGCAAGCCGCAACTGGCCACGCTGGTGGATGCCGTGCCTTCCGGCAATGGCTGGATGCATGAAATCAAGTTCGACGGCTATCGCGCGATGGTTTCCGCCAGCGGGGAAAAGGTGGCGGTCTATACACGCAGCGGGAAGGACTGGACGGACAAGTTCGGCCCGCTGGCACAGGCCATCGCCGCGCTGGATCTGCCGCCCTGCCTGATCGACGGTGAGATCGTCGCCTATGACGGCAAGGGCAATCCGGATTTCTCGACGCTGCAGAAACTGCTGAAACGCGGCAAGGGCGGGCAGGGCGCAAGCGACAAGCTGGCCTTCCATGCCTTCGATCTGCTGGAACTGGATGGGGAGGATCTGGCGCCGCTGCCGAATGTGGAACGCAAGGAACGGCTGGAGGCCTTGCTGCGCGATGCCGGGCCCCCGGTCCATGTGGCCGATCACGTGATCGGCGCGGGCGAAAAACTGTATGAGAAAATGTGCGACGCCGGGCAGGAAGGCATCATCTCCAAGAAGATCGACGCGCGCTACACATCCCGCCGGGGCAAGGCCTGGGTGAAGGTCAAATGCACGCGGCGGCAGGAATTCGTGATCATTGGCTGGACGAAAAGCTCTGCCAGGGGGCGCCCCTTCGCATCGCTGGTTCTGGGGCAGTATGAAGACGGCGATCTGACCTACAAGGGCAAGGTCGGCACGGGTTTCGATGCCGACACGCTGGAAGATCTGGCCCGCAAGTTCAAATCGCTGGAGCGCAAGACGCCGCCGGTCGAAACCGACCGGGCCGAAGCGCGCGGCGTGACCTGGCTGACCCCGAAACTGGTGGCCGAAGTGGCCTTTGCCGAATTCACTGCCGAAGGGCGCGTGCGCCATGCCAGTTTCCTCGGCCTTCGCAGCGACAAGAAGGCGAAGGAGGTAAAGCCGGAACGCCCGGCCGATCCGCCTGAGGAAAGCGAGGCGGAGACGGTAAGGATCAGCAGCCGCGATCGTGTCATTTTCCCGGAATCAGGCCAGACCAAGGGTGATCTCGCTGATTACTACGCCCGGATCGCGCCGCTGATGCTGCCTTTCCTTTCGGGCAGGCCCGTCAGCCTGGTGCGCTGCCCGCAGGGGCGGGCGAAGAAATGCTTCTTCCAGAAACACGATACTGGCGGTTTCGGGGACCATGTCCATCACGTTCCGATCAGGGAGAAGGACGGCGGCACGGAGGATTATATCTATGTGGAGGATGCCACGGGCATTCTTGCCTGCGTGCAGATGGGCACGATTGAATTTCACGGCTGGGCCAGCCGCAGCCGCGATGTGGAAGCGCCGGACCGGATGATCTTCGACCTCGATCCCGATGAAGGGCTGGATTTCGAGGATGTAAAAAGCGCCGCCGTCGATATTCGCGATCGGCTGGCCGAAATCGGCCTGACCAGCTTCGCCATGCTTTCGGGCGGGAAGGGCGTGCATGTGATTGCCCCGTTGCGGCCGGGCCATTCGTGGGAAGCGCACAAGGATTTCGCGAAACGCTTTTCCGAGGCGCTGGCCATGGCTGATCCCGATCGCTTCACCGCGACGATGAGCAAGGCCAAGCGCAAGGGAAAGATATTCATAGACTGGCTGCGCAATCAGCGCGGATCGACCGCGGTTGTCCCCTATTCCGCCCGCGCACGCGAAAATGCGCCAATTGCCGCGCCCATCGCCTGGGGCGAATTGAAGAACATGGCCAGCGCGCATGAATTCACCATCGACGATGCGAAGAAATTGCTCACTCGTGCCGGGGGCAAGGGGCTGTCCGGCTGGGGTTTTGCCGATCAATCCCTGCCTGACCTCTAGCAGCGGCTTGTCGCGCGGGTTGTCCCTGCCGGCAAAGTTTGCCATCCGCCGCCGCCACAGCATCAGCAATCACGCCACGAATACGGAGAGGCTCCCGCCAAGCTGAAAATGGAAAGCCTGCAGATCCTCATCGCAGAGCAGCAGCCCTGGTTGCAGGCGCTGATCGGGCTCGCCCTGCTGGCGCTGGCGGCTGCCGCCGTCAATTTCCTGGTCAAGAAGGTTCTGCTGCGCGCAGCCGCGCCATTCCTGGACCGCCGCAGCCTGACGGTGGACAAGGCCGCGGCGCGGCTGGCCAATGTCCTGCCGGCCCTGATTGTGGGCAACGGCATCTATCTGGTGCCCTATCTGCCGGAAGCGCTGGTCAGCGTGGTGCAAAACGTGGCCTCCGCCTTGATCGTGGTCAGTATCGCTTTCGCCATCAGTGGAATGCTCGATTACGTGGACGAGCTTTATCGCCGCCGGCCGGAAGCCCGAAGCCGCCCGATCAAGGGCTATATCCAGTTGCTGAAGATCGTGCTCTTCGCGGGCACGGCCATCCTGGTCATCGCGGCGCTGATGGAACAATCGCCGCTGCTGTTGCTGTCCGGGCTGGGCGCGATGGCCGCGGTGCTGATGCTGGTGTTCAAGGACACGATCCTGTCCCTGGTGGCATCGGTCCAGCTTTCTTCCAACGACATGCTGCGCGTTGGCGACTGGATCGAAATGCCGGAACTGAACGCCGATGGCGATGTGATCGACATCGCCCTGCACACAGTCAAGGTGCAGAACTGGGACAAGACGATCACCACCATCCCGACGTACCGGCTGATTTCCGACAGTTTCAAGAACTGGCGCGGGATGAAGGAATCGGGCGGCCGCCGGATGAAACGGCCGCTGCTGATCGACCAGAACAGTATCCGTTTCCTGCAGCAGGACGAAATCCAGCGATTGCGGCGTTTCAGCCTGCTGGACGATTACCTTGCCCGCAAGGACGAGGAATTGCGCAACTGGAATGAATCTTCCCCCGGTGCGAAGCAGGATCCGGTCAATGCGCGCAAGCTGACCAATATCGGCACCTTCCGCGCCTATGTGATCGCTTATCTCAAGGCGCATGACCGGGTGGACCAGGCAAAGACCATGCTCGTGCGCCAGCTGGACCCCACTCCGGCGGGTCTGCCGCTGGAAGTCTATGCCTTTGCCAATACGACCGAATGGGGCGATTACGAGACGGTGCAATCGGACATTTTCGATCACCTGCTGGCGATCATGCCCGAATTCGGCCTGCGCCTGTTCCAGGAACCGAGCGGGCTGGATTTCCAGAGCCTTTCCGGCGCGGCCCGGCATTAAGCTACGCGGGCCGCATTTGGGCCTGCGCCTTCGATATTCGTCCCGATCCCTCTTTTGCCGGCCCCGGATTGATTCCGGCGGCGTCAGGTTGGACATTGCGCGGGGACAGGCGAAGAGGGCAGGCTATGGCTGAACGGATCGGAGCAGCGGCTTGGAGCTGAGTATCCTCGTCCCGATGTTTGCCGCGGCGGCAGCCGTGGTCTGGTGGGCGGGCACCCGCTTGCCGGCTTATGCCGCCGCCATCGCCCGGCGGACAGGCATCGGGCAGGCCTTTGCCGGCATGTTGCTGCTGGGCGGGATCACTTCCCTGCCGGAACTGTCCACCGCAGTCAGTGCGGCGGCCATCGGGGCATCGTCCCTGGCGCTGAACAATATTCTTGGCAGCGTTGCCTTCAACATATTGCTGATCGCCATGGCAGATGCGGTTCTGGGCAACCGGCCGCTGACTTCAGTGGTCGCGCAGCCGGCAACGCTGATCCAGGGTGTGCTGGGAATGCTGCTGCTGGCTTTCGTGGCCGCGGCGGTGCTGTGGCAGGATGTCGGCCTTGCCGGTGTCGGGATCTGGTCCCTGCTGGTCTTTGCCGGTTGCCTGATCGCGATGCGGATCGCCTATCGCTATGAAAGGCGGCCGAGATGGGTCGTTATCGATCCCGGAGAGGCGGAAACGCATGCGCTGGAGGCGGAGACGCAGGATGAGCCGGAACGCCTCTATTGGGGCATGGCCGGTCTTGCCCTGCTGATCCTGGGCGCAGGATCGGTGCTGGCCATGACGGGGGACGAGATTGCCGTCCGCACCGGTCTGGGCAGCGGGCTGGTCGGCCTGATCTTCGTTGCCCTGGCGACATCGCTGCCCGAACTCAGTTCCATCAGTTCCGCGATCCGCACCCGCCATTACGAACTGGCGATCGGCGAAGTGTTCGGATCCAACATCTTCAACCTTGCGCTGATCCTGGTGATCGACCTCGTGGCGCCCGGCCCGCCTGTTCTGGGCATGGCCGGCCGGTTTGAAGCGATTGCCGCCTTGCTGGGACTGGCGCTGACCGGCATCTATGTGATCGGCCTGATCGAACGGCGCAACCGGACCTTTCTGCGGATGGGCTATGATTCGTTGACCGCGATCCTGTTATATGTCGCGGCGATGGCTTTTCTGTTTACCGCGCCATCCTAGGCCCGGCCGCGGCGTGTGATCAGTTTCTCCAGTTCGACGACGGCATAGACCAGCAGGCCCAGCGAGGCGATGAAGCCCCAATCGGCCCAGCCGAGCGGGACGGACCCGAACAGCGCCTGCATGAACGGCGCATAGGTGAACATCATCTGCAGGCCGATCACGGCGGCGATGGACATCGGCACGATCCGATTGGCCAGCAGCACATCCAGGCCGATCGCCGGGCGGTGCAGGTGCCGGCAATTGATCAGATAGCCGATCTCGCAGGCGACCAGCCCGTTCACGACGATGGTGCGGGCAAGTTCGAGCGATGCCTCTTCGCTGAAACGATCGAACAAATACCATGTCGCCAATGTCATCAGTGTGGCGACGAAAGCGATGCGCCAGATCAGGAAACGGGTCAGCAGTGATTCGTGCCTTGGTCTGGGTGGGTGCTGCATCATCGCCGGTTCCGCCGGATCGAAGGCGATGGCCAGGCTCAGCGTCGCTTCGGTAACCAGATTGATCCAGAGGATTTGCAACGCGGTAATGGGCAGGGGCTGATCCAGCATGACGGCCAGGATAATCAGCCCAGCTTCGCCCAGACTGGTTGGCAGGATATAGACCAGTGCCTTGCGGATATTTTCATAGACCGTGCGCCCTTCATGCACGGCGGCCACGATCGAGGTGAAATTATCGTCGGTCAGCACGATATCGGATGCTTCCCGGGCGGCTTCTGTCCCGCGACCGCCCATGGCAACGCCGATATCGGCCTTTTGCAGGGCCGGCGCATCGTTGAACCCGTCGCCGGTCATCGCAATGCTCTTGTCCTGCGATTGCAGGGCGCCGATCAGCCGCTGCTTGTGCTGCGGCGTGGCGCGGGCAAAGATGGTGGCGGAATCGGCCCGCCCGGCAAATTCCGCATCCGTCAGCTGGTCCAGTTCCGTCCCGGTGACCGTGTCCCCTTCCAGCCCGACCGAAGCGGCGATGGCGCCTGCCGTGGCCGGATGATCGCCGGTAATCATCTTCACCGCGATGCCCGCCTGCCGCGCGCTGGCGATGGCTTCCTTCACGCCGGCGCGCGGCGGGTCGATCATGCCGACAAGGCCGAGCAGGGTGAAATCGCCGGCATGGATTGCCGCCGGATCGAGCCGGGTTGCGCCATCCGCCCTGCGGCAGGCAATGGCCAGCACGCGTTCCCCATCCGCCGCCAGCCTATCCACCCTGCGCGCCCAGAGATCATGATCGACAGGGCGATCGCCGCCTTCTTCAGCCTGGCTGCTGCACAGGGCCAGCACGCGTTCAGGGGCGCCTTTCAGCCATATTGCCGTGCCCTGTGGGTCGTCTTCCAGCACGGCCATATATTGCTGGTCCGCCTCATAGGGGATGGAGGCGATCCGCTGTGCACCGTCACGTTCCACACCCAGCTTGCGGGCGAAGATGAGCAGTGCGCCATCGGTCAGATCGCCTTCGATCGCCCATTCGCCATCCTCGCGCCGGATCTGCGCGTCATTGGCCAGCAGGGCGCCGCGCGCCAGCTTCTGAACCAGCGGATCTGCGGCATTTGCCCCGTTCTCCGCGCCCGGAATTTCAAACCGGCCATTGGTGGTCAGCGCGGTGCGCGCGGTCAGGCGGTTTTCGGTGATGGTCCCGGTCTTGTCGGCGCAGATTATATCGACTGAGCCCAGTGCCTCCACGGCGGGCAGTTTGCGGATGATCGCGCGCCGTCCGGCCATACGGGTAACGCCCACGGCCATGCTGATGGTCAGGATCGCCGGCAGCGCTTCGGGCACGGCGGCAATGGCCACGCCCACTGCCGCGCGGAACGCTTCCACCATGTGCATCTGGTTCAGCCAGCTTCCGATGGCGAAAACGGCGGCGGCAATAATCAGGATGGCAACGGTCAACCTGGCGCTGAACCTGTTCAGCTGGCGCGAAAGGGGCGTGTTGATGCGCTCCCTCCTGGCCAGCATCGTGCCGATCTGCCCGATTTCCGTATTGTCGCCCGTGGCAATCACCAGGCCGAGACCGGCGCCCCGCGCCACAGTCGTGCCCGACCATGCCATGTCGCTGCGTTCGGCCAGCGGGCAGGTTTCGGGGCAAGGCATCAGCGATTTGCCGACGGGCGCGGATTCGCCGGTCAGCGCCGCTTCCTGAATTTCCAGCCCACGCTCTTCGATCAGGCGCAGATCGGCAGGAACAATCGTGCCGGCGGCCAGAACGACCACATCGCCTGTAACCAGCGTGGTGGCGGGCACGGTCTTCTGCCGTCCGCCGCGCAGGACCAGGGCTTCTGGCGCAACTGCATTGCGCACGGCCTCCAATGCGCGCTGGGCCCGGCCTTCCTGGATGAAGCCGATGGCGGCATTCACGATCACCAGAGAACCGACCACCGCCGCATCGAGCAATTCGCCGATCAGCAGCATCACCACTGCCGATACCAGCAGCACCAGGACGAGAAGATTGGTGAACTGGGCAAGGAAGCGCAGCAGGGCGGATTCCCGGCGCGGCGGTGTCAGCCGGTTCGGGCCCTGTTCGGCAAGGCGCCGCTCTGCCTCTTCGCCGGAAAGCCCTTCGGCGCTGGAAACGAGCCGGGCCAGCGCATCGTCCACGGCAATTGCGTGCCAGCTGCTTGCTTCCCGCTCGTTCAAGTCGCAGGCTCTCTTTCTGAAGATTGCGCCTCAACCGCGATAACTAGAATCCCTGATGGCTGGCGCCAAGGCTGGTTATTCTGAAAGCGGCTCCTCGCCGCCAGTCCCCTTGCGACGTTTGGAATGGCATCCTTTGGCGCAGCAAGGCGCCGTGCCCGGCGCAGCAGGCACCCTTTCGATGGGAATGTTCAATTGCCCGCCATTGCACAAAGCGAGGGCGATCGAAGCATTGCCCGCCGATCCGCCGGAAACCGGCCCGGTCATCGCCGGCAGCAGCGCCAGGGCTGCGAGCAGGGAGAGGGATTCGCTCATGCGTAACGATCTTCGTCCTTGTCCTCTTTCCGATCATCATCCTCGTCCATCAGGATGCGTGCGGCGGAGCCTTCCGGATCTTCGAACTGGCCGTTCCTCAATGCCCAGAAGAAGCTGGCCAGCCCCAGCGCACCCAGGATGAGAGCGATGGGGATGAGGAATATCAGCCCTCTCACCGCGTCGCCCTCGCCAGGCGCAGCGAATTACCGATGACGATCAGCGAACTTGCGGACATGGCAATGGCGGCCACCAGCGGCGTGACCAGACCGGCCAGGGCCAGCGGCACGGCCAGCACATTATAGGCGATTGCCAGGCCGAAATTCTGCCGCACGACACGCATGGTCGCACGTGAAGCGCGAATGGCGCGGGACAGGGCCAGCAGCGTATCCTGCACAAAGACCAGATCCGCCGCCTGCAGGCCGACTTCACTGGCCGAACCCGGTGCGATGGAAGCGTCCGC
Source organism: Croceibacterium atlanticum (assembly GCF_001008165.2). Lineage (NCBI taxonomy): Bacteria > Pseudomonadati > Pseudomonadota > Alphaproteobacteria > Sphingomonadales > Erythrobacteraceae > Croceibacterium > Croceibacterium atlanticum. The sequence continues at coordinate 2,859,730 of NZ_CP011452.2, forward strand.
GGCGGCCAGGGCGGGGCCGTCATTCAACCCATCCCCCACCATCAGCACGCGGCGGCCGCGATTGCGCAGGCGGGAAATGGCTTCCTGCTTGGCAGCGGGAGAAGCGGCGGCATGGGCTGTCAGCCCGGTTGCGCGCGCCACTTCGGCAACGGCAGCCGGATTGTCCCCCGAAAGGATCGAACATTCCACGCCCAGATCGCGCATTTCCGCCAGGGCCTGCCCGGCATCGGGGCGGAGCCGGTCCGCATAGGGAATCAGCCAGATCGGTTGTCCGGAAATTTCCAGCGCCACGGCGATGCCATTGGCGCTGTCCGGGCGGCGCAGGGCGACCTGTTTCCCGCATGACATGGCGAACACCCCTTCGCCGGGCCGTTCTTCCACCTTGTCCAGCGGTGCCGCGCGATGATCGCGCGCGGACAGGGCATCGGACAGGGCGCGGGACAGCGGGTGGCGGCTGTGAGAGGCAAGGGCGAGGGCGATCGAGGCCGCTTCGTTCGGCAGCGCTTCCAGCACCGCAGGATCCGGCAGCGGGCGGCCAAGGGTGAGCGTGCCTGTCTTGTCCAGCAGCGCCCGGTCGACCGTGGCCAGCCTTTCGAGGGCGGAGCCATCCTTCACCATGATGCCGGCCCGCATCATCGACCCGCTGGCCACGACCTGGGCGACCGGCACGGCCAGCCCCAGCGCGCAGGGGCAAGTGATGATCAGCACTGCCACGCCGATCACCAGCGCGTGATAAAGCCCGGCCCCGGCAATCAGCCAGCCGATTACCGCCGCGGCGGCCAGTGTGTGAACCGCCGGTGCATAGAGGCGCGCGGCGCGATCCGCGATCCGGACATAGCGGCTGCGGTTCTGCGTGCTCGCTTCCATCAGCCGGGCGATTTCGGCCAGCGTCGTGTCGTGGCCTGCATGGCTGATGCGCACATCCACCGGCGCATCGAGATTGAGCGTTCCGGCCAGGGCCTGATCGCCCCGGTGTCCGGCGACAGGCGCGGATTCGCCAGTCAGCAGGGACTGGTCGAAACGGCTGGACCCGGTGATGATTTCACCGTCGGCGGCCAGCCGCTCCCCCGCGGCCACGCGCATTACCATGCCCGGCATCAATTGCCCCGCATCGCGCCAGGTCAGTTCCCCGTCCGGGCCGACGATCATCGCGCCCTGCGCCGCCTGGCTCAGCAATGCATCGACACCGCGCCGCGCCCGGTCGCGCATCATCGCGTCCAGCACCCGCCCGGCCAGCAGGAAGGTCAGCAGCATCAATGCGCCGTCGAACCAGGCATGTTCGCCGCCGATCACCGTTTCATACAGGCTCAGCCCGGTGGCGATCAGCACGCCGATCGAAATCGGCACGTCCATATTGGTGGTGGCGTGGCGCAACGCCTTCCAGGCGGAACGGAAGAAGGGTTGTCCGGCATAGGCGATGGCCGGAATGGCGATGACGGCCGAAATCCAGTGGAACAGCGATCTGGTCGCGCCTTCTGCCCCGGCCCAGACGCTGACCGAAAGCAGCATGACGTTCATCGCGGCAAAGGCGGCAACGGCCAGCGGGGCCAGCAGCGGCCGGACGGCGGAATAAGGGCGGGCCAGTTCCTCTCGCCGTGCCTGCGCCTCGAAACCGATCTCTGCCAGCGCGGAAACCAGTTCATGGCTGCCGATCTGCGCGGTGTGATGCACGGTGACCATGCGGGAAGACAGATTGACGCGGGCATCGGCAATTCCGGGCAGGGCGCCAAGGCCGCGTTCGACCTTGCTCATGCAGCCGGCGCAATGCATGCCGGGCACCGCCAGTACGGTGCATTCCAGCGCTTCATCGCTCTGTTTCAGTGCGGTCACTGCAACGCTTCTTCCCGGCGCCAGTCATTGGTGCCGTCGCTCAGCTCCAGCCGCAGCGTCCAGCGCCCGTCCGGCAGGGCGCGATCCGCCAGATAGCGGCCCTGGCCGATCGGTTCGAAAGCCAGCGGGACATCGGGCATCCGGCCCAGCGGATGGCGCGCAATCGCATTGACGGCCACATCGTCCGGTGCGCCTGTGACCTTCACCGCCAGCCTGCCATCCGGCCTCCATGCGGTTGCCGCATCCCAGCCCAGCTTTTCCTGTTCTTCCGCCTGTTCCAGCCAGCGATTATATTCCTGGCTGGCGACATAGGAATTTTCGACCACGATGCCGCCAAAGGTCGTGCTGGCGAAGCTGGCCATCAGGATGTTCACGCCCACGACCACACCAAAGAAGCCGACCAGGATGCCGGTCATGTGCCAGCCGGTGAAACGGCCTTTCGTCTGTCCGGGCATCATTCTCCTCCGGGGGCTTCGAAATAGGTTTCGCTGGTGTCCATTTCGGCCTGCTGGTCGAGAGAGGTCACGGTGAAGGCGAAATCCTGCGATGCCGTATCGGGCGGTGCGATAACATAGAGCCGGAGCGGCTCGGTACTGTCGGCCGCGACGGTGACTGTCAGTTCGCGGGCGGCATCTTCGCTGGCCATCTGGTCAGTCCACATGCGGCCGCCATCCAGCCCTTCCATCGTCACGCGCATATCGCGCGGGCGGCTTTCCATGTTGCGCAGCTTGACCGTGTAGGAGTTGCGGATGCTGCCATCGCTCATCAGCATGAAGGGCGGATTGCGGTCGGGCGCGGCCGATATGTCGGTATGGCTGCGCACACCCAGCGCGAACAGCAGGGCCAGACCGATGCCGCCCCATACGCCGAAATAGATCAGCGTGCGCGGATGCAGCAAAGCCTTCCATGCCGGGCGCGGTTCCTCGCCGGCCTTTTCCCGCTCGCAATCTTCCAGCGTGGCATAATCGATCAGGCCGCGCGGGCGGCCCACTTCTTCCATCACCCGGTCGCAGGCATCGATGCACAGGCCGCAGGTGATGCAGGCGATATCCGGCCCCTTGCGGATGTCATATCCGGTGGGACAGACGGCAACGCATTGGTTGCAATCGATGCAGTCGCCGAATTCGCCGGGATTCTTCTGCGCCTTCTTGACGCTGCCGCGCGGTTCGCCGCGCCAGTCCTTATAGGTGACGATCAGCGATTTTTCGTCCAGCATCGCGCTCTGGATACGGGGCCAGGGGCACATATAGATGCACACCTGTTCGCGCATGAAGCCGCCAAGGGCGAAAGTCGTCGCGGTAAGGATGCCGACGGTCAGATAGGCGACAGGGGCGGCCTGCCCGGTCCAGAAATCATGCACCAGTGTCGGCGCATCGGCAAAATACATGATCCATGCGCCACCGGTCCAGAAACTGATCAGCAGATAGATTGACCATTTGACGGCGCGATGGGCGATCTTCTTCGGACCCCAGGGCGCCCGTTCCAGGCGCATCTGCGCATTGCGATCGCCATCAACCAGCCTGTCGATATGCTGGAACAGATCGGTCCACACAGTCTGGGGGCAGCTATATCCGCACCATGCGCGGCCCACCGCGCTGGTGACGAGGAACAGCCCGATGCCGGCCATGATAAGCAGGCCCGCGACGAAATAGAATTCATGCGGCCAGATTTCGATGCCGAACATGTAGAAACGGCGATTGGCCAGGTCGATCAGGACGGCCTGATCCGGCGCGTAGGGGCCACGGTCCCAGCGGATCCACGGCGTGCCGTAATAGATCCCCAGCGTGACCAGCATGACCAGCCATTTGAAGCGGCGGAACGGACCGTCCACCTTTTGCGGGTGGACGGCCTTGCGCTTTTCATAAAGCTGGGCGGGCGTTCCTTCTTCGATACGTTCAGGATTGTTCATCGGGGTCAGCCTCCGGCGCGCTGTCGCCTGCTTCTTCGGCGACCTCCGCGAAGTCTTCGCCACCCCCGAGCGAATGTACGTAAACCGCCAGCATCTTGATGGTCACGGGATCGAGCCGCCCCTCCCATGATGGCATCACACCCATGCGCGGATTGCTGATCTGGCGCGCGACCTGTTCCCGTGTGCCCCCATACAGCCAGATCGCATCCGCCAGGTTCGGCGCACCGAATTCACGCAGACCGCGGCCGTTTTCGCCGTGGCAGACGGCGCAATTTTCCGCAAAGAGCTGCGCCCCGGCCGGATTGGGCTGGGCCTTGCCCGACAGGCTCAGCACATGGTCGGCCAGCTGGTCGATCTGTTCGCCCGTCAGGAAACCGTCCCCATAGGCGGGCATGATCGAAAGGCGGGTTTCATCAACGCCGGGCTGGCGTATGCCATGCAGCAGCGTGGTTTCGATCGCATTCAGATCGCCGCCCCACAGCCAGTCATCGTCATTCAGGTTCGGATAGCCTTCCGATCCCGCGGCGCCGGCGCCGTGGCACTGCACGCAATTGACCTTGAAGGCGGCGCGGCCACCGGCAATCGCGGCGCGGGTCAGCTGTTCGTTACCCTGGATCTTGCCCACCGGCATGCTGGCCAGTTCGGCCACCACGGATGCGCGGTCCGCCTGCTGCGTTTCCAGTTCCTTGGCCAGCTGGCCGCGGCTGGTCCAGCCCAGCACGCCTTCCGTGCCCTTGTTGATCAGCGGCCAGGCCGGATAGGCGATGCCATATCCGATAGCGAAGGCGATGCAGGCATAGAAGGACCATATCCACCAGCGCGGCAGCGGATTGTTCAGTTCTTCGATACCGTCCCATTCATGGCCGACGGTTTCGACGCCGGTTGCTTCGTCGATGTGCTTATTCGCCATCGTTATCGTCCTTGAAAATCACGTTGGCCGCATCCTGGTGATGCTTGCGGGCGCCGGGCCGGAACGGCCAGAGCGACAAGGCGAGGAAGGCAATGACCATGATCATCAGGCCGTAGCTGTCGGCCAGGTGACGCAATGTCTCGTAAGTCGAATGGTCGTTGATCATCGGCCGGTCTCCGAAGCGAGCTCCTCCTGTGCGGCGGCACTGTTTACGTCCACCAGCGTGCCGAGCATCTGGAGATAGGCGACCAGAGCATCCATTTCCGTCAGGCGTTTCGGATCGCCGTCAAAGTCGCGGATCTTCGCCTTGGGATAACGGTCTTCCAGATCTTCCGGATCGGTATCGGGATTGGCCTGGGCCCTGAGATCGGCCGCCGCCATTTCAATGTCGCGATCGGTATAGGGAACGCCGACCATCCTCAGCGCGCTGAGCGCCGCGGCAGGATCGGGCACTTCCAGGTCGGTTTCCGCCAGGAAACCATATTGCGGCATCACGCTTTCGGGCACCACGCTTTGCGGGTCCATCAGGTGCTGCACGTGCCATTCGTCGGAATAGCGGCCGCCCACGCGTGCCAGGTCCGGCCCGGTACGCTTGGAACCCCACTGGAACGGATGGTCATACATGCTTTCCGCAGCGAGGCTGTAATGGCCATAGCGTTCCACCTCGTCCCGGAACGGGCGGATCATCTGGCTGTGGCAGACATAGCAGCCTTCACGCACATAGATGTCGCGCCCGGCCTGTTCGAGCGGGGTGTAAGGGCGCATCCCGTCCACTTCCTCGATCGTGTTGTCGATCCAGAAAAGCGGTGCGATTTCCACGATACCGCCGATGGCGACCGTGATCAGGGCGCCCACGCCCAGCAGCGTCACGTTCCGCTCGAGCTTCTTGTGCTGTTCGGTAATGCTCACGGAAACTTCTCCTACTCGGCCGGAACCGTGACGATGGGGCGATCCTTTTCGGCGTCATAGGCCGCATCGCTCATCGGGGCTTCGTTGCGCAGCTTGCCCAGGATCGTGGCCCAGACATTGATCACCATCAGCACCGCGCCGATCAGATACAGGCCGCCACCGAAGGCACGCAGCAGATACATCAGATGCAGCGCGCTGACCGTTTCGGCGAAGCTGTTCACCAGATAGCCATCGGCGCCATATTCACGCCACATCAGGCCCTGGGTGATGCCGGCCACCCACATGCTGGCAGCGTAGAAAACGATGCCTGCCGTGGCGAGCCAGAAGTGCCAGTTGACCATGCGCAGTGAATAGAGCCGTTCACGCTTCCACAGGCGCGGGACCAGGAAATAGACGGCGGCGAAGGTGATCATGCCGTTCCATCCCAGCGCGCCGGAATGGACATGGCCAATGGTCCAGTCGGTATAGTGCGACAGGCTGTTGACCGATTTGATGGACATCATCGGGCCTTCGAACGTGCTCATGCCGTAGAAGGCGATGCTGATCACCAGCATACGGATGATCGGATCGGTGCGCAGCTTGTCCCACGCGCCGTTCAGCGTCATCAGGCCGTTGATCATGCCACCCCAGCTCGGCATCCACAGCATGATCGAAAAGACCATGCCCAGCGTCTGCGCCCAGTCGGGCAGGGCGGTGTAGTGCAGATGGTGCGGACCAGCCCAGATATAGAGGAAGATCAGCGCCCAGAAGTGGATGATCGAAAGGCGATAGGAATAGACCGGCCGTTCCGCCTGTTTCGGCACGAAGTAATACATCATGCCCAGGAAGCCGGCGGTCAGGAAGAAACCCACCGCGTTGTGGCCATACCACCATTGCACCAGTGCGCCCTGAACGCCGCCGAAGACCGGGTAGCTCTTTGAACCGAACAGGCTGACCGGAATGTCGAGATTGTTCACGACATGCAGCATCGCCACGGTGATGATGAAGGCCAGGAAGAACCAGTTGGCGACATAGATATGCGGTTCCGACCGTTTCACGATCGTGCCGACAAACACCACCAGATAGGCGACCCAGACGATGGTCAGCCACAAGTCCACATACCATTCGGGCTCGGCATATTCCTTGCTCTGGCTGATACCCAGAAGATAGCCGGTCGCCGCCAGGACGATGAACAGCTGGTAGCCCCAGAACACGAACCGGGCGAGGCCCGGAAATGCCAGCCGCGCACGGCAGGTGCGCTGCACGACATAGAAACTGGTGCAGATCAGCGCATTGCCGCCAAAGGCGAAAATGACCGCGGATGTATGCAGCGGGCGCAGCCGCCCGAAATTCAGATAGGGTTCCAGATTCAGTTCGGGAAAGGCGAGCTGAAGGGCGATGAACACCCCCGCGAGAAAGCCCGCAATGCCCCAGAAGACCGTGGCGATGACGCCCCATCGAATCGGATCGTCATCATATTTCGACGGGTCAGAGGGGATCCGGAAAATGGCGTTCGCTGCCGCCCCGACATCGGCGCGGAATGCGTCGACGCACAGGGCGATGAAAATGGCGAGCGCCACGATGGTCATGTGGGTGGCGAAGCCGGCATCCTGCGCAAGCGCGATCGCAATGACCGCGAGAATAAGCAGGCCGAACCACATTCCGACCCGAGAGAGTGCTGTTTCCATGAATCTGGTGTCCCTACGTCCTGCCGCCGCGCTGCACCGTCCTGCCGCAACGCACATTGATTGGAATCAAATAGCGGAAGTCCCGCCTGTCCGGGGGCATTATGCAGGTTTTTTCGCAGTTTGTGGACCCCTGCGGCAAGATGTTATCACCTATCGCAAGATGCGGCGCAGCATTTCGCACGGCCATGCACGCAGGGACCGTCGGATGGGCAGGGCTGGTTCCTACCCGCCGTCACGCGCGGACAGGGCATTGCCCGGCGTGGCGATCCGTTCCTGCTGGAATGCGCGGAGGACGCGCATATTGACGTCCGACTCGAAGGCTTTTTCAAACCTCGTGTCCAGGACATAGGCCTTCAGGCGCAATCTCACGCCCACGAGATAATCCGACACCCATTGATTGACCAGGATGGTGACCGGCTTTGCCAGGAAAACGAAGCGGCTGGAAAGCACCGCTTCGTTTATGATGTCCCGGGCCCGTTCGATATCCTGATCCGGGGCGATGTAGAAATCCATCACCACCTGCATGTCCAGCGCGCCGTAATTCCCGGAAGAGGTGACATCGCTGAGGAACTTGCTGTTGGGAATGGTGACGGTGTTGTCGTCCAGTGTCTGCATGCGCACGGATCGCAGGCCGATGGCCGTGATATCCCCGTATTCGCCGCCGAAATTGACACGGTCCCCCACCTGGAACGGGCGATCCAGCATCACGATCATCCCGGCGATGAAGGAAGCGACCAGATCCTTCATTGCAAAGCCGATCGCAACGGCCACTGCGCCGCCGATCAACGCCAGGGTCGTTTCGTCGAAGCGGAAGGACAGCAGCACGACGATGACGGTCGTCGTTACATAAATCACGAACTGGCTGATCGTGCTGACCTTGTGCAGCGTCAGCCGGCGGGATGAGAATTCCGAACCGAAAGCATTGACGAAGCGGGACAGCAGGCGAAGCAGTGCCCAGGCGCCCGCGATGACGAAGATGGAGGTGATCACACCGCCCCAGCGGATGATATCTGCCAGCCGGGTTATCGTGTTGGCGTCGATCTCTTCCTGCGCCATCGCCGGATTCCAGGCGAGCAGGGATGCGAGTGCAATCGCCAGGGTTGCCGGGCGCAAAATGCCGGAGGCCATCATCTCTTCTCCCGCACGATCAGGTTCTGCCGGGCAAGCAGGCGTACCACCTCGATCCACCAATGCAGCGAGATGCGGCAGGTGCCCTGATCGCAGGTAATCGTGCCCAGCCGTTCCAGCCGCCGCAAGGCGTCGCTCACCAGCATGTCGGACAGGTCCGTGCTGGTGCGGATCGTTTCCTTGCTGACCAGATCCATCTGCACCATCGCCCGCAATACGAACAATGCCGACATCGGCAGCGCGGAAAGGCTTTCCACTGGCGGCGTATCGAATGTGCGGACAGTGACCTGTTCGCTTATGCTGTCCACGAACAGCGACTGGCGCCAGTAATCCAGCGCAATCGCGGGATTGCCGCTGGCATAATCGGTCAGCCTTTCGAAATAGCCGCGTTTGCGGCGTTCGGTGGCGGACACGTCCTCCCCGAATTCGAAGATTCCATCATCGGTCATGGCGGAAAAATCGGGCGAGAGTTTCGCCTGCGCGGTGCGCCGTTCGATCAAGGCGCGCAATTCGCCTGCGGACCAATGGGGCAGGGAGATCACCGTATCGAACAGGATCCGGTCGTTCCGCGCGCGCTGGAGGAAACGCCAGGATTCCTGCGAGATGGAGAAGACCCAGCGGCAATTCGGGCCGCTCGTCCGGGCAAGGGCGACCAGGCGCTCGATAATGTTAAGTCCGCCTATTGCCGGAACGATCAGCCGCTGAATGTCATCGACCGTCACGAAGACCTGCTCTTGCGCCGCTCCGCCCTTTACCCCCGGCCTTGTGGCGGCGGCCAGATCGTCCAGGAATTCCGCGGGGTTTGCAGGCGGCGCCTGCATGGCGACAATCCTGCTGTCCTTGCTCGATTTTTCAGCGAGATCACGCAGATAGGAGGATTTGCCAAGGCCGCGTTCGCCGACCACCAGTGTCAGTGAACCGGGCGGAATTTCCGGCAAGAGGGCATGGCCCGGCCGTTCATCGCCCACACGCAGTTTGGAGGGGGGGCGATGGGGATCGAAAGCTGCCGTGATTTCCGGGGGAAGCCGGCGGAAGCGGCCGCTCGCCTTATCCTCCGCCACGCGGCGTTCGGCGACGATCCGTGCCCGCTGATCCAGCATTTCGCGCACCAGTGCCATGTCGCGCAGCCGGCGGGAGATGATTGCACGGACGCCCTTGGCCAGCAGCAGAAGGCCGACGGCAATCCGGCCCAGCAGGCCGGTGATGCCGCCGGGGTCGCGGGCCATCCAGCGCAGCAACATGCTTTCGCCCGCTTCGGCCTCTGCAAGGGCGACGATCCGTTGCCGCCACCAATGCGCCAGCAGCAGGGCGACCACCGGCACGAGCAGCCAGGCAATGGTGGAGACCCAATTGTGGATTGCGCCGCGCCCGACACTCGCCTGTGTGAGATTGAGCAGCAACCCGATCGCCAGCAGGCTGCCGGCGATAAGTTTCAGCGATTTCCAGCGCAAGGATGCTCGCGGGTCTTCGTGGGTCCGGCCCTTTGCCAGTTCGTTCACCAGCCGGACCAGGGTGACAGTCACCAATGACCAGAACAGCACGATCCACACGAAAACCATGCTTTCGATCGCCAGTTCTTCCGGCCACAGCCACCACAACAATATGGCGAGGATCAGCCAGTCGAGCGGAGCGCGGATTTCCCGCCAGTTGCGCAGCGCCGCAGTCTGCAAGGACCGCGCCATCGTGCGGGGGCGCCGGGTTGCAGCGTCCGCCTGCGCGCGGGCCAGCAGCCCGTCGCCGCGCCGCCGCCACCAGGCGAAGAAGATCAGGATCATGGCGATCCGCAGCATGGAGAGCACGAAAGCCGGGCTGGGGCTCATGATCCGGGTGAGTATTTCGGAGAGCGTGCGCCGCCAGGATTGCACGCTGAACCGCAGTTCCAGAACAATCTCGGAGATTTCGCGCCGGACCTGCGCCACGCCTTCCGCCCCGAAGCCGGTGACTCGCGACCGTTCCCGCGAAGTGAGGGAGGGCAGCAGGGCCAGCCGCGCTTCGTTCAGCAGGTTCATCGCATCGCGCAAGGCGTTGCGGCGTTCCCAAAGCCGGTTGGCATAGGCATCCTGCAGGTTTTTCCACCCGCGCTCCAGCTCCTGCACCTGCCTGCGCAATTCCAGCGTTTCCGGCGCATTGTCGGGCAGGGCCCTGTCGATGGCCGGCGGGCGCAAGGCGGACAGGGGCGGATATTCGGGCGTGTCGAGAGCCTGGCGCAGGCGCTGACGGATCCTGGCGAGTTCTACAACCAGATCGTCATAAAGCTGGCTTGCATTGTCATTGCCCGCTGCCGCGGCTTCCAGTCCGCGGCGGCGCCAGCTCAGCGCATCGTCTATTATGCTGGCGGCCTCGCCAGTGGATCGGGCGAGTTCGGACCGGAACTGGGCCTGCGCCTGGCTGGTCTGCAGCAGCCTGGCCCGTTCGCTGGCAATCAGCCGTTCCTGCTCGTTCGCGGCGTTGATCGCGGCCTGTTCGGCGTTGCTCAGTTCCAGCCGGACATCGTCCAGCTCCGCCTGGGCGAAGGCAATCGCGTCGGCGGCACCGGAACTGAGCCCGGCGGATTCCTCCAGCGCGGCCAGCCGTTCACGCGGGAGCTGGAATATCCGCCGCTTGGCGAGAATTATCTGGTCCCTCAGCCAGGCCATGCGCTGCGCCGCCGGGGCGTCTGCTGCCGGTTCGGCGGCGTCCTCCGGTGCCGGGCCGCCAAGGACCGCCATTTCCGCCGTATCGCCGGATGCGGCTAGCGGATTGACCTTCAGGAAATCGGGATTGACTGCCTCCCCGGCCAGGAAAGCGCGCAATCCCGCAAGTTCGCGGGTCAGCCTGTCCAGCTCCTGCGTCGCGGATTGCTGTCTGTCACGTTGCTGCCGAAAGGCTTCATGCGCCTTGGCATGGGCTTGCAGCAGCGCCTGCCGCCGCCTTTCCGGAAGGCGCAGGAAGCGCGCTTCGGCCAGGGCCAGCCGTGCCTGTTCGGCCGAAAGACTGTCCAGCGTATCTGGATTTTCGCTCGCCCGCGTAAAAAGCGCATCGTCCTGCACAAGCCGGGCAACGGCGCGCATCCGCAGGGCATCCGCTCCGGTAAGGGAGAAGCGGAACAATTCCTCCGCCGAGATGGCCGGGTCAAGCTCGCCTTCTATCAGCGCCAGGACATGGTCGGCCTGCCGGATAGCGGGGGCCACGGTTTCGGCAGGCGCCGCAACTACGGTATCCTGCGCTTTGGCGGGCATTTGCGCCAGGACGCCGAATGCCAGCAAAATGGCGGCCTGCAAGGCACGATGGTTAAGCTTGGAGGGCCGCATCACGCGATGATGCAAGCAAGATCAGGGGGCTGCAACAGGATCGGCATCCTGTCCTGTAAAATCAGGTGGAAATATGAGCTGCATGCCTCGCACACCGGGGCGATCGGCACTACCCGCTTGCTGCACTCGGTAACTTCAGGAAATGGCATTTACAGCCAGACGCATGGATACGCGATCCCGCTCATAATCGGTGCCAGCAATCAGGCATTTGAAATCCGGAGAAATTGATGAGCAGCGTCCGTGTTGCACTTTGTAGTGCGCATCCATTTCCGCCGCAACTTGTCGGCGGTGCACAGCGCAGCATGCAGCAGCTTGCAGAGATGCTGACTTCTATTGGCTACGAAGTGGGTTTTTTCGTCGGCCTTAGCGGTGGTTCCAGCCCGGCAACACGGGCTCGAATTCACTTCAAACTTACACGAAGCAGTGTCTTTTGTGACCGGACAGATAATATAAAGACCTTTCGGTCCTGGTTTCCGCAAAATTCGGCAGCGGAGTTCGTTAGGAAGTTCAAGCCCGATATCGCAATTTGTCTCTCGGGATTCCCCGTTCCTCTTGCAACGGCTCTTCGGAAATCGGGTGTTCCGACAATAATCTATTTCAGAAATGTCGAGTTGGATGATTTCGGCGGCGATCCTTCGGATGCAGCAGACGGCTTCATTTCTAATTCGCAGTTCACCGCTCAGTTCGTCAAAGAGCGGTTTGATATATCCTCCACCACGATCGAGCCATATGTCGATCCGGAGAAATATCGGACTACGCCCGGAGATAAGGTGCTCTTCATAAATCCGAGGGCGGAGAAGGGAAAATCAATCGCATTCGAGCTGGTTCGACGACTGCCTGACATTCCCTTTCTCATCGTCAGGGCCTGGACTTTAAATGACGAGGATGAGAGCGAACTTGAGGCTCTTCAGCGCGACTGCCCTAATGTAACATTGATGGAGCCTGCGTCTGACATGCGAGAAATTTACGGTCAGGCGAAGATTCTTCTTGCTCCGAGTCAGTGGGATGAAGCTTGGGGTCGAGTAGCGACTGAAGCACATTTTAGTGGCATTCCAGTTCTTGCATCGGACGCGGGCGGGCTGCCTGAAGCTGTTGGCCCTGGAGGCGTGGTTTTGAAGCGAACAGCGCCTATCGAAGATTGGTGCGAAGTGCTCCGCAAGCTATGGTTTGATGATGATGAATACGAACAGCGCAGCCTGTCAGCTGTGAGCTTTTCAAAAAGATCCTCTATTCAGAAGGATAATATAATGGCCAGGCTGGACGGTGAGATAAGGCGATTAGTATCCAGGTAGTCGATCGAAAGTGCTGGATTTTCGTTGTGATTCTGCTGCGGCCATTTTTAGATATTCAGAATAGGCCTGTTGATCACCGCGCCTCTCTTATGACGTTTTTCTGGGAAGCGGTTTTTCAAACTTGGAGGATGATCAGCGGGGCAGGTCAGAACCTCACTCGCAGCGATAGCGACGTGAGGCGACCATCGCGCGAGCTTTCATCAGCCGCATTCGTATTGGATCAAAGATCGAGATCAAAGGGGAAGCCGCAGCGCTCGATCATGGAGCTGCTGTAATTGCACGGTCAAAGGGGCGGGTGCCCAACTTTGACCGGGAATGGTGCGGTCGAGAAGACTCGAACTTCCACGGGCTTTCGCCCACAACGACCTCAACGTTGCGCGTCTACCAGTTCCGCCACGACCGCATCATCGAAAAGGGCCGCACCGGGCGGCCCCGCAGGGTAGGAGCGGGCCCTTAGCAAAGGCCCCGGGGTGCTGCAAGCTGCGCTGTCACGGAAATTTCGCATTATTGCCCGGAAGCCGCGCCGGACCGGCGCGCGGGCGGGACTCAGCTGGGTTTCCAGCCGATTTCCGCATAGCGCGCGCGGCGGGGGATATCCGTCACGGCTTCGTTCACGCTGATGGTTTCGCCGGGGGCGAGCGTGTTCTTGGGCGGAATGACCTCCCAGCTATAGACGATGCGATTCTGCTCGTCCCGCAGCTGGATCAGGATTGGCGGGACATTGCGCGTTTCGCTGCCCGTATTGGTGATGGTGCCGCTGGCGCCGAAGAATTCGGTTCCATTGGGCAATTGCCGCCGTTCCTGCTGTTCGGCCGGGAAATCCAGCTGGAGATCCGACGGGCCCAGGGCGAAGCTGGACCGGCTGACCGGGACCCAGTCCGGCAGGCCCCAATAGGATGCAGCGATCACGGTGCCTGCCGCCAGCATGGCGAAAATCGCCGCAGCCCAGGTCCACAGTTTCAGCACATTGCGGCGGCCACGAAATGGCGGCGCGGAATCGAAGCGCGAACTGGCATAGCCATCATCCGCGCCAGAATAGGCAGGCTCCACCGGCGGGGGTGGCACAGGGCGTTCCGGCGCCGGCGCGGGGCGGGGCGCCGCTGCGGGCTGAGGCCGCTCTTGCGGTCCGGCCTCCGTGGTGGGCGGCTTCGGCGTCACGAAACGCGGGCGCGGTTCCTCCCTCTGGGCTTCGGGTGCCGGGGCCGTGGGCGCCTTGTCCCTGTTGGCGGGGGACGGTTCCGGCGCCGTTTCCAGCGTGGGGCCGTCCTGAAACCAGCTATGCCGGCACTTGGCGCAACGTACGGTGCGGCCATCAGGGCCGATCGCGCTGTCCGGCACGACATAACGTGTTGCGCAAGCTGGGCAGGAAATGATCATGACGGGCGGGAACCTAGGCCGGGCTTCGTGGTGCAACAAGCTATGTTGCCGACATGTTGCGCCGCCATTGGGCATTTTTCCACATCGAACAGCAAGATTGGGTGAAGAACGCCATGTCCCTCGCCCGTAGAGCGCGCTACCGAGTTGCGTGATGAGCGGGAATGAAAGCAGCATCGTCCAGTTCGACAATGTCGGGCTGCGCTATGGCACCGATCGTGAGGTGCTGAGCGACGTGTCTTTCACCTTGTATCCGGGCAGTTTCTATTTCCTGACCGGCGCCAGCGGGGCCGGCAAGACTTCCCTCTTGCGGCTGCTATATCTGGCCCAGCGTCCTTCGCGCGGGATCATCCGCATGTTCGGCACCGATATCATCACCGAACCGCGCGGGAACCTGCCGTCCTTCCGCCGCAGGATCGGGGTGGTGTTCCAGGATTTCCGGCTGGTCCAGCATCTTTCGGCCTTCGACAATATCGCCTTGCCCCTGCGCGTTGCGGGCGTGCCGGAAAACGAAGTGGAACGGCCCGTGGCGGACATGCTCGACTGGGTCGGGCTGGATCACCGGGCGGATGCACGGCCGGCCACGCTTTCCGGCGGGGAGCAGCAGCGGGTCGCCATTGCCCGGGCAGTGATCGCCCGGCCCGAAATCCTGGTGGCGGACGAACCGACCGGCAATGTCGATCCGGAAATGGCGGTAAAATTGCTGCGCCTGTTCGAAGCGCTGAACCGGCTGGGCACCACGGTGGTGGTGGCGACGCATGATGTGCACCTGCTGAAGAAAGTGCCCGATTCGCTGATCATGCGGCTGGACAAGGGGCGCCTGTCGGACCCGACCGGCGCGCTGCGTTATCCGCCGCGGCGCGATTTGCGGCAGGATGCCGGGGCATGAGCCGGGCGCAATCCCTGATCCGCCGCAACGTGCTGCGTTTCGGCGGCGATCGTTCCGGGCTGGTTTCGCAGACCCGGTTGGCCGGGCCCATGCCGTGGGTCATCGCCATCATGATCGCCCTTACCGTGATGGCTGCCGCTGGTGGTCTGGCGCTGGGCAATGTGACGCGCAACGCCGCGGCAGAGATCGATGGCGGGCTGACCGTGCAGCTTGTGGAAGCGGCCCCGGCGGAGCGCAACCGCCAGGCCGAAGCGGCCTTGACCATATTGCGCAACCGGGAAGACGTGGCCGATATCCGCCGCGTGCCGGATGCGGAACTGGAGCGCCTGCTGGAACCCTGGCTTGGTGCGGAGGCAGGGGTGGAGGAGGATGCCATTCCGATCCCGGCCCTGATCGATGTACGGCTGAAAGGCCCGGTGACGGAACGCCGGATCGAGGAATTGCGCGGCGTGCTGGTGTCCTCCGCCCCGTCTGCCCGGGTGGATGCGCAGGCGGAATGGCTGGGGCCTGTATTCGATGCGATCGCGTCGCTCCAATGGCTGGCCATTGGCCTTATCCTGCTGCT
Source organism: Croceibacterium atlanticum (assembly GCF_001008165.2). Classification (NCBI taxonomy): domain Bacteria; kingdom Pseudomonadati; phylum Pseudomonadota; class Alphaproteobacteria; order Sphingomonadales; family Erythrobacteraceae; genus Croceibacterium; species Croceibacterium atlanticum. The sequence continues at coordinate 2,875,493 of NZ_CP011452.2, forward strand.
GGCCCTGACCAGCGCCGCGGCCGTATGGCTGGCGGCCCGAAGTGCGCTGGGATCCAATCGCGATACGATCGAGATCGTCCACCTTCTGGGCGGCACGGATCGGCAGATCGCGCGCATATTCCAGCGATCCATCGCGATGGATGCGGCCATTGGCGGGGCGGTGGGGCTGCTGCTTGGCCTCGGCGCTACCCTGTTGCTGGGCCGGCAATTCGGCCGGTTGGGATCGGGCATGGTGGCCAGCGGCGGGCTGGAACCCTTCGACTGGGCAGTGCTGGCGGCGATCCCGCTGGCTGGTATAATACTGGCCATGCTGACTGCCCGCTTCACCGTACTTTCCGCGCTGAGGCGGATGCTGTGATCCGGCGCGCAGTGGCATTCCTGATCGTCCTCTGGGCGTTCGGCTTCCTGTGGTTTGCCGTTGCCCTGCCGCAGCCGCAGGGTCCGCAGAAGACCGATGCCATCGTGGTGCCGACCGGCAGCGGCGGGCGCATTCCGCGCGGGCTTGCCCTGCTGAATGCGGGGGAGGCGGGCAAGATGCTCGTCACCGGGGTCGATCTGGATGTCCGCCCGGCCGAATTCGCGGCGGAATATGACGTGCCCGACCGGCTGATGGATTGCTGCGTGACCCTGGGTTTCACCGCGCTCGACACGCGTGGCAATGCGCGGGAAACGGCGGATTGGGTTGCGGCGGAGAATGTTCATTCCATCCGCCTGGTAACGGCGGACTGGCATATGCGCCGGGCTGCCCTGGAACTGCAGGGCACCTTGCCCGCCGATGTGGAGATGGTGCGCGATGCCGTCCGTTCGGAACCGTCGCTGTGGACGTTGTTCCTCGAATATCACAAGTTGCTGGCCAGCTGGCTGGCACAGGCATGGCCGGGCTGACCTGACGTGAACATGCTCCGCAGCCTGCTGTTTTACGTCGCCTTTTACGGCGGAACCGTGCCTTATCTGGTGGTGTCCATGCTTGCCCTGTTGCTGGCGCCCGGGCGGCTGGTGCCGGTGGCAACTTCATGGTCGCATTATCATCGTTTCTGCCTTCGATACTTCGCCGGCATCCGCGTGCGTGAAGAGGGGGAACGGCCGGAAGGCCCGGCCATCTTCGCCTTCAAGCATGAAAGCTTTTTCGAAGCGATCGACCTTCCCGTATCGCTGGATTACCCGGTGATCTTCGCCAAGGAAGAGCTGTTTCGCATACCGGGCTGGGGCAGGGCGGCGCGGGCCTATGGCGCTATTCCGCTGGCGCGGCGCGACGGCGCCAAGGCGCTGCGCCGTATGCTGGTCGATGCGCGTAACTATACCAAAGGCGGGCGGCCGCTGGTGATCTTTCCGGAAGGGACGCGGGTGCCGCATGGGCATGTCGCACCGCTGAAATCCGGATTTGCCGCGCTTTACAAACTGCTTGGCGTGCCGGTGGTGCCGGTCGCAGTGGATAGCGGGCTATTATATCAGAGGCGGTGGAAACGCCCGGGCACGATCACCATCCGGTTCGGGGAAGCGATCGAACCCGGCCTGCCGCGCCCGGAAATCGAAGCGCGGGTGACGCAGGCGATAAACGTCCTGAACAGCGTTGATCCGTAGCGGAGCCGAAGTTCAGCCGTGGTCCTTGCGGCCGAAATCGGGCCGCGCATCGTCCTGTCCGAGCGCCACGATGGAGCGGCGCACTTCGCGGGTGCGGCTGAACAGGTCGAACATCGTTTCCCCATCGCCGGCACGGATTGCCTCCCGCATCAGGGCGAGGTCGGTCAGGAAACTGTCCAGCATTTCCAGCACTGCATCGCGATTATGCAGGAACACGTCGCGCCACATGGTCGGGTCCGACGCGGCAATGCGGGTGAAATCGCGGAAGCCGCCAGCCGAATATTTGATCACTTCGCTGCGGGTCACGTTTTCCAGATCGGAAGCCGTGCCCACGATCGTATAGGCGATCAGATGCGGAATATGGCTGGTGACGGCCAATACACGGTCATGATGCTGGGCATCCATGGTTTCCACCATCGCGCCCAGGCTTTCCCAGAAATGGATCAGGGCGGCCAGCTGCTTCTCATCGGCGCCTTCGGGCGGAGTGATGATGCACCAGCGCTGATGGAACAAGGTGGCGAAGCCGGCATCCGGGCCGCTATGTTCCGTGCCCGCGACCGGATGAGCCGGGATCACGCTGCGGCCGGGCAGGGCATCCATCAGCGTGCGGGAAATCGTGGATTTGGATGATCCCACATCGCTTACCAGCGCGCCGGGTTTCAGCGTATCGGCAATGGTGCGGGCCGCATCGCCCATCGCACCCACCGGCACGCACAGGATTACCAGATCCGCGCCCTTGACGGCGTCGGTCGCGCTTTCGCAGATCGTGTCGGCCAATTGCCGTTCGGCGGCGCGTTTGCGCACATCCGGATCATTGTCGAATCCGGTGGTCGTGCAATCGGGCAGGTGTTCGCGCACGGCAAGGCCGATGGAACCGCCCAGCAGGCCGAGGCCGATGATCGCGATATGGTTGAAGCTCATCGTGCTGCTTCTGCCATTTCGCGCAGGGTGGCGGCAACAATCTCCATCTGCTGCTGCGTTCCGATCGTGATGCGCAGCCCCTGCGGCAAGCCCTGGCCCGGAAGATGGCGCACGGCAAAGCCGCGATCGGCAAGCCCTTCGGCCGCCGCCTCTGCGCTCAGCGCACCTTCGAACAGCACGAGCACGAAATTCGCCTCGCTCGGCAGGGGGCGCAGGCCGTGATTGCCCAGCGCTTCGATCCGTTCGACGAAACGCTGCCGTTCCACCTGGTTGTGCAGGCGTGAATTGCGGACGAAATCCTGGTCGCCCAGCGCCGCCACGGCCGCCTTCTGGCCTGTCAGCGTGACATTGAACGGTCCGCGAATGCGGTTGAGCGCGGCGATAATGCCCGGCGCGCCCGTTCCCCAGCCGACCCGTTCCCCCGCGAGGCCATAGATCTTGGAGAATGTGCGGGTGGCGAGCACGTTTTCATGCGCGGCCGCCAGCGCCATCCCCCCGTCATCGTCTTCCGGCGCGACATATTCGGCATAGGCCTGGTCGATGACCAGAAGCACATCTGCCGGAAGCCCGGCGTGAAGCCGCGCCAATTCGTCCTGCGGAAGATAGCTGCCCGTCGGATTGTTGGGATTGGCGATGAAGACAACCCGCGTTCGCTCGCTCACCAGGCCAAGCATCGCGTCGACATCGGTGCCGAAATCCCGGTCCGGCGCTTCCACCGGAGTCGCGCCGCAGCGCCGCGTGGCAATATCATAGACAGAGAAGCTGAAGCGGCTGAACAGCACTTCGTCCCCCGGCCCGGCAAAGGCCTGCACGGCAAGGTTCAGCAATTCGTCGGACCCAGTGCCGCAGACAATCCGCGCAGGATCGATGCTGTGCAATTCGCCCAGCTTTTCGCGCAATCCGGTCGAATCGGGGTCGGGATAGAGCGACGGCATAACCGCCTCCGCCCGTGCTTCCAGGGCGGCAGGACTGGTGCCGAGGGGGTTCTCGTTCGCGGACAGTTTTATCAGCGAACGGCCGTCCCCGGCCTTGCTCTTTCCGGGCGCATAGGCGTGGATCGCTTCGATCCACGGCTTCATGCGGGGGGCTTTCTGAGGTGTTGCTTCGGTCACGGGCGCGCGCATACTCTGTCGCGACGGCAATTGACAGCCCGCTTGGCCTCCCCCAAGTCCCCCGCTGCATGGCCACCACTTCCACACTGGACACGCTGAATATCGCGCTTCCCGCGAAACTGCCGCTCGATAGCGGGCAGGAGCTGGAAAATGTGTGCATCGCCTATCAGACATATGGCGAACTGAATGCGGACAGAAGCAATGCGATTCTCGTCTGTCACGCGCTGACGGGGGACCAGCATCTGGCCAGCCCGCACCCGATCACCGGAAAACCTGGCTGGTGGCAACGCATTGTCGGGCCGGGCCTCCCGCTGGATACGGACAAGTTCCATATCATCTGTTCCAACGTGATCGGCAGTTGCATGGGTTCCACTGGCCCGGCTAGCCTGGCGCCGGACGGAAAGCCCTATGGCATGCGTTTCCCCGTCATCACCATTCGCGACATGGTGCGGGCGCAAATTGCCATGCTGGACGTGATGGGGATCGAAAGGCTGCACGGCGTGGTCGGCGGTTCCATGGGCGGGATGCAGGCGCTCAGCCTGTCGGCCAATTTCCCGGAACGCGCGGCGCGGATCATGGTGATCGCGTCCACCGCGCGGCATTCGGCGCAGAATATCGCCTATCACGAGGTGGGGCGCCAGGCGATCATGGCCGATCCGGCATGGCAGGGCGGCGATTATTACGGATCGGGCCAGACGCCGGACAAGGGGCTGGCCGTGGCGCGCATGGCCGCGCATATCACCTATTTGTCCGAAGCGGGGCTGACGGAGAAATTCGGCCGCCGGCTGCAGAACCGCCCGAATGGGGAAAAGGGCGAAAAAAGCTTCGGCTTCGATGCTGATTTCCAGGTGGAAAGCTATCTGCGGTATCAGGGGCTGAGTTTTACCGACCGGTTTGACGCCAATTCCTATCTCTATATCACCCGCGCGACCGATTATTTCGATCTGGCGGAAGAACATGGCGGGCGGCTGGCCGATGCCTTTACGGATACGAAATCGCGTTTCTGCGTGGTCAGCTTCGATACGGACTGGCTCTATCCCACGGCGGAATCGCGCAATATCGTCCATGCGCTCAACGCATCGTCCGCGCCGGTCAGCTTCGTGGAACTGTCTGCGCCCTATGGGCATGACAGCTTCCTGCTGAACGTCCCTGCGCTGGACCGCGTGATAAAGGGCTTCCTCGAAGGATGAGTGTGCTCAGGCCCGATCTCGAAGTCATCGCCCGGCATGTGCCGGCGGGCAGCCGTGTGCTGGATGTCGGCTGCGGCGATGGGGAGCTGATGCATGTGCTGGCCCATGGCAAGCATGTGGATGCGCGCGGGATAGAGATCGATCCGGAAGAAGTGGAACGGGCCGTGGCGCGCGGCCTTTCAGTGATGCAGGGCGATGCCAATCGCGAACTGACCGCCTATCCCGACGATGCGTTCGATTACACGGTGCTCAGCCAGACGTTGCAGACGGCGGAACGGCCGGACCTGATGCTGGATGAATTGCTGCGCATCGGGCGGAAGGCATTTGTCAGCTTCCCCAATTTCGCACATTGGCGGATGCGCCTGGCATTGCTGTGGCATGGCCGTATGCCCGTCACCAGCCATCTGCCCGTGACGTGGTATGAAACGCAGAATATCCACCATGTCACGGTGAGCGATTTCCGCGAATTGCTGCGCCAGAAAGGCGTGTCGGTCGAACGCAGCTGGTTCTTCAGCAGCAGCCGCGAAATCGGCGCCATGGGCGCGAACTGGCGGGCGGAATACGCGGTTTATCTGTTGAGCCGGTGAGGGCGGGGGACGATCGTTCCCGCCTGTCGTTCAGCCATTCACCAGTAACACGCTGTCGTCGCGGGCGAGGCTCCACAGGCTGAGGCCGGCAGCTTTTGCGCGGTCCACGGCCAGGCTGGTGGGGAGCGAGATCGTCACCAGCGTGGTGGCCCCGGCGCGGACGGCTTTCTCCACGATTTCGTAGGAACAGCGCGCGCTGGAAAGGATGAAGCCTTGCGCCGCGTCCTGTCCGGCGCTGGCCAGTGCGCCGATCAGCTTGTCCAGCGCATTGTGGCGGCCGACATCTTCGCGCGCATGGAGGATTGTGCCGTCAGCCGCGCAGAATGCGGCGGCATGGGCAGCCCCCGTGGCACGGCCGAGCGGCTGGTGATCGCGCAAGGCAGCCAGAGCGGCGAAGATTGCCGCCGGGGCCAGCGCCTGATGCGGGGCAACCGGGGGCAGGGGCCTGGCCACGGCTTCGAGATTTTCGATCCCGCACAGGCCGCAGCTGCTTTCCGCCACGCGGGCGCGAACACGTTCGGTCAACTGGTCCACGCCAAGCCCGGTCAGCATGGCGCGCACGATCCAGCCCTTCTCGACTTCGGCCACGCCGATATCGCTGATGTCGGACGGAGATTTGGCCAGCCCTTCGGTGAGGGCGAAACCGAGGGCGAAATCTTCCAGATCCTGCGGCGATGCCATCATCACCGCATAGGACAGGCCGTTGAATTCCAGCGCTACGGGGGATTCGGGCACCCATTGGCGGTTGCGCGGCTGGCGCGCTCCATCCGCAAGGAATTCCGTGACCTCGCTCATCCCTCTAATCTCCGTTCGCCCAGGGCTTGTCGAAGCCTGGCCCTGATCTTCCGGCACCGGGCTGGAAGGAAAGACTGTCCTTCGACAAGCTCCGGGGAACGGGCCGAGACCCGCGGAGCCTGTCAGCCCGCGTCGGAATGGCCGACTTCGTCGACCTTGTTGAACTCCGTCGCCGGGCTTTGCGGGGGCGGGTTTGCGCCCGCCGCCAGCTTTTCAATCGCGGCGCGCGCAATGGGGGAGAGTGCCGCATGGTCATCGGCAAAGATCTGGGCCTTCATGCGCGGATCCCAGAACTTGTTGATGTGATCGGCAGTGGCCAGCACGGCATTGTCATGGCCGATGGCGGCGAAATTCGCGCCGATCTGGTCGGCCATGCGGCGCAGTTTTGCAGTGCTCATTACTCGGCAGGCTCCATTTCCTCGCCGGCGATGCGGCGGGCGCGGGCGGTCAGGTCGGCATATTCTTCCTGCCATTCGCTCGGGCCGTTGCTGGGCGTGACCTGCACGGCCGTGACCTTGTATTCGGGGCAATTGGTCGCCCAGTCCGAATTGTCGGTCGTCACCACATTGGCCTGCGTGGCCGGGTGGTGGAAGGTCGTGTAGACAACGCCCGGCGCCACGCGATCCGTCACCTTCACGCGCAGGGTCGTTTCACCCGCACGGCTGGCAAGACGCGCATAGTCGCCATCGCGCAGCCCGCGATTTTCCGCATCGGTCGGGTGCATTTCCAGCAGGTCTTCCTCGTGCCAGACGACATTGCCCGTGCGGCGGGTCTGCGCGCCGACATTGTACTGGCTCAGGATGCGGCCGGTGGTCAGCAGCAGCGGATAACGCGGTCCGGTCTTTTCATCCGTCGGCACATATTCGGTGACCACGAACTTGCCCTTGCCGCGCACGAAGCCGTCCACATGCATGATCGGCGATCCCTGCGGCGCTTTGTCATTGACCGGCCATTGCAGCGGTTCGCCGCTCTTCACGCGGTCCCAGGTGACACCGGCGAAAGTCGGCGTCAGGCGCGCGATTTCGGCCAGGATCTCGCCCGGATGGCTGTAATCCCACTCGCAGCCGATGGCATTGGCCAGCAGCTGGGTGACTTCCCAGTCTTCATAGCCATTGGCCGGTTCCATCACGCGGCGGACGGGCTGGATGCGCCGTTCCGCGTTGGTGAAGGTTCCTTCCTTTTCGAGGAAGGTGGAGCCGGGCAGGAAGACATGCGCGTAATTGGCTGTCTCGTTCAGGAAGAGATCGTGCACGATCACGCATTCCATGGCGGCAAGGCCGGCGGCGACATGATGCGTATCCGGATCGGATTGCAGGATGTCTTCGCCCTGGATGTAAATCGCCTTGAAGGTGCCATCCACCGCGGCATCGAGCATGTTGGGAATGCGCAGGCCCGGTTCCGGGTCCAGCGTCACGCCCCAATCGTCTTCAAACAGCTTGCGCGTATCGTCCTGCGAAATGTGGCGATAGCCGGGCAGTTCGTGCGGGAAGCTGCCCATGTCGCAGGCGCCCTGCACGTTGTTCTGGCCGCGCAGCGGGTTCACGCCGACGCCGGAACGGCCGATATTGCCGGTGGCCATGGCCAGATTGGCAATTGCCATCACGGTGGACGAACCCTGGCTGTGTTCGGTTACGCCCAGGCCGTAATAGATCGCACCATTGCCCCCCGTGGCGAAGAGGCGTGCGGCTTCCCGCACGGTCTCTGCCGGTACGCCGGTCACGGCTTCCAGGAATTCGGGGCTGTGCCTTTCATCGGAAACGAAGCGGGCCCAGTCCTGATATTCGTCCCAGTCGCAGCGTTCGCGAATGAATTCCTCATTGGCGAGGCCTTCCGTCACGATCACATGGGCGATGCTGGTCAGCACGGCGACATTGGTGCCGGGCTTCAGGGGCAGGTGATGCGCGGCTTCGATATGCGGCGATTTCACCAGATCGATCCGGCGCGGATCGAGCACGATCATCTTCGCGCCCTGGCGCAGGCGCTGCTTGATGCGGCTGCCGAAGACCGGGTGCGCATCGGTGGGATTGGCGCCGATCAGCATGATGACATCGCTGTCCATCACGCTGTCGAAATCCTGCGTGCCGGCGCTGGTGCCGAAGGTCGTCGACAGGCCATAGCCGGTGGGCGAGTGGCACACGCGGGCGCAGGTATCGGTGTTGTTAGACCCGAAACCGGCGCGGATCAGCTTCTGCACGAGGAAAGTTTCCTCGTTGGTGCAGCGGCTGGAAGTGATGCCGCCCAGCGCGCGGGCGCCATGTTCGGCCTTGATCTTCCTGATCTTGCCGGCGGCGTAATCCAGCGCTTCTTCCCAGCTGACTTCCTGCCAGGGCTGGTCGATGCTGTCGCGGATCATCGGCTTGGTGATGCGGTCCTGGTGGTTGGCATAACCCCAGGCGAAGCGGCCCTTCACGCAGCTATGGCCATGATTGGCCTTGCCGTCCTTCCACGGCACCATGCGCACCAGCTGTTCGCCGCGCATTTCGGCGCGGAAGGTGCAGCCCACGCCGCAATAGGCGCAGGTAGTGACCACGGAACGTTCCGGCTTGCCGATTGCCTTGACGTTCTTTTCCTGCAGCGTCGCCGTGGGGCAGGCCTGCACGCAGGCGCCGCAGCTGACGCATTCGCTGGACAGGAAATTGTCGTCGCTCTGCCCCGCGCTCACCATCGAAGCGAAGCCGCGACCGTCGATCGTCAGTGCGAAAGTGCCCTGCACTTCGTCACAGGCGCGCACGCAGCGGCTGCAGACGATGCACTTGCTGGGATCGAAATCGAAATAGGGGTTGGACGTGTCCGTCGTTTCGCCCAGGTGATTGGCGCCTTCATAGCCATAGCGCACATCGCGCAGGCCGACGGCGGCAGCCTGGTCCTGCAATTCGCAATCATTATTGGCGGAACAGGTCAGGCAGTCCAGCGGGTGATCGGAAATATACAGTTCCATCACGCCCTTGCGCAGCTTTTCCAGCCGCGGGGTCTGGGTCTTGACCTGCATTCCCGGCGCGACCGGGGTGGTGCAGGATGCGGGCGTGCCGCGTGCCCCTTCGATTTCCACCAGGCACAGCCGGCAGGATCCGAAGGACTTCATATTGTCCGTGGCGCACAATTTGGGGATGTCGCCGCCGCTTTCGGCCGCCGCACGCATAACGCTGGTGCCAGCCGGCACGGTTACTTCGCGCCCGTCAATGGTGAGTGTCACCATCTCGTCGGATTTGACTTCGGGGGTCCCGAAATCTTTCTGGCGTTCATAGCCCATCGCGTTGCTCCATCGCCGCCAAATCGGACGGCCTGTTTATATTAGCAGGTTTATACGCGCTCTTCACGGCCCGCGCTTTGGCGGCTTCTGCGAATGCTAGCATCGAGTGGCGTCCTTCACTCTGGAGGATCGCCTCTGCAATCGATGCGGCGTTAGCTTTCCAATGCCCTATAACCGGCTGAGTTTCAAGATATGCCGAGGGCGGAGAGAGCAGTTCGAGCAGGTTTTCCGGCAGGTTCGGGGAATCCACGCCGCAGGTCAGGACAGATTCGTAATCCTCGTCCAGCGCATGGCGCAGCCCGGCCGCCACGCCGGCCAGCGGGCCCATGCCGGGGCGCGGCCAGTCGGGGATACAGGGCGCAGGTCCGGTTTCGCGGCCCGCGATCACCACATATTCGCACCAGCCTGACATCGCATCCACGGCGCGCGCCAGCAGCGTGTGCCCGCCATATTCGGCCAGCGCCTTGTCGCTGCCGAAGCGGGTGGACAGGCCGCCTGCAAGGACGACGCCGAGGATCATGCGCCAGTCCTCACGCCGTCGTCTCGTCCAGTGCCTTCTGTTCCTGGCCCTTGCCGAAGAAATCTTCCGGCCAGTGCTTCAGCGCGCTCATCACCGGATAGGGGGTGAAACCGCCCAGCGCGCAGAGCGAACCGAATTTCATCGTCTCGCACAGATCGGTCAGCAGGCCGACTTCCTGTTCCGGCAGGCGTCCGGCGTCCTTGGGCGCATTGTGCATCACCGGCGCAAGTTCGATCGTGTCGCGCTTGCGCCCGCCATGGCGGATGCGGTCGATGATCTCCACGCCGCGAACCGCACCGATACGGCAGGGCGTGCACTTGCCGCAGCTTTCCGCGGCGCAGAATTCCATCGCGAAGCGTGCCATGGCGCCCATGTCCGCCGTATCGTCGAACACGGTGATACCGGCATGGCCGATCAGTGCATCGGCCTGGGCGTAGGCTTCGTAATCGAACGGAATGTCGAACTGGTCCGGGTGGATATAGGCGCCCAGCGGGCCGCCCACCTGCACCGCCTTGACCGGGCGCCCGCTCTGCGTGCCGCCGCCAATATCGTAAATCAGCTTGCTCAGCGGAATGCCGAAGGCGACTTCGTACAGGCCGCCATGCTTGATATTGCCGGCGATCTGGATCGGCATGGTGCCCTTGGACCGGTCGATGCCCAGCTTTGCATATTCTTCCGCCCCGCCTTCGGCCAGGATGTGCGGAATGGCGGCCATGGTCAGCACGTTATTGACCACGGTGGGGCAACCCATGAAGCCTTCCAGCGCGGGCAGGGGCGGCTTGGCCCGCACTTCGCCACGCTTTCCTTCCAGGCTGTTCAGCAGCGACGTTTCCTCGCCGCAGACATAGGCGCCCGCGCCGGTGCGCACTTCCATGTGCAGCGGGGAGATGATCGGCGCGGCCTTGCGGATCGCCTCTTCCATCTTGGCGATGGCGTGGGGATATTCGCTGCGGGTGTAGATATAGGCAGTCTGCGCGCCCACCGCATAGGCGGCGATGGCCATGCCTTCGATCAGCTGGAAGGGATCGCCTTCCATCAGCATCCGGTCGGCGAAAGTGCCGCTGTCGCCTTCATCGGCATTGACCACGACATATTTGCGCGGGTTCTTCGCGTCGGCAACGGTCTTCCACTTGATGCCGGCGGGGAAGCCCGCACCGCCGCGACCGCGCAGGCCGGATTCGGTCACTTCCCTGATAATGTCGGCCGGGTCCATCGTGCGCGCACGCTTCCAGCCTTCCCAGCCGCCGGTCGCTTCGTAATCGTCAATGCTGGTTGGCCGGGTCTTGCCCGCGCGGGCGAAAGTCAGCCGCTGCTGACCGGCTATGAAGGGGTGGGCTTCCACCGGGCCGATGCAGATATCGTCCGCCTTGCCGTCGCAGATTTCGTCCACCCGGTCCGTGGTGACGGGGCCCCAGCCAACGCCGTTCACTTCCACCAGCGGTTCCAGCCAGTGCATCCCCCAGCTGGAGACGCGGTGTACTTCGTGGCCCTTTTTCGCGAAGGCTTCCGCCACGGCATCCGCGCCGCAGGCGAGGGCGAGGGCATCATCGGAAATACGGACAATCATCGGGCGTTCTCGATCACTTTGGTCAGGCCGGCGGCATCCAGCCGGGCGTGCAGGTCATCGCCCACACGGGCATTGGGGCCGACGCTGCACAGGCCGAGGCAGTAAACCGTCTTCAGCTTCACGCGGTTGCCCGCGGCGGTTTCGGCATCAGCCATCAGCGCTTCGACGCCGCGTGCCTTGCAGGCTTCCGCGCGGCAGATCTGCACTTCGGGGCGCGGATCGGGCTGCTGGTGAAAATCGTGATAGAAGCTGACCACCCCATGCACATCCGCGCGGGTGAGGTTCAGCCCCTTGGCGATCAGCGTTTCCGCTTCGGCATCGACGAAGCCGAATTCCTTCTGCACATCGTGCAGGATGGGCAGCAGCGGCCCTTCGCGCCCGTGGTGTTCGGCGATGATCTCGCCGATCTTCTGTTCTTTGCTGCTCAAGATTTCAGCCTTTCCGCGTGCCAGGCAATATGATCGGCCATGAAGGTCGAGATGAAATAATAGGAGTGGTCATACCCCTCCTGCATCCGGATTGTTGCGGGCATATCCACATTGCGGCACGCTTCGTCCAGCAAATGCGTCTTCAGCTGCTCTTCCAGGAAATTGTCGGCCAGCCCCTGATCCACCAGCAGATCGGGCAGACGGGCGCCGTCTTCGATCAGGGCGCAGGCATCATATTCGCGCCATTTCGCGCGATCCTGGCCGATATAGCCCGTCAGCGCCTTTTCGCCCCAGGGGCAGTTCAGCGGGCTGACGATCGGGGCGAAGGCGCTGGTCGAACGATAACGGCCGGGGTTGCGCAGCGATATGGTCAGCGCGCCATGCCCGCCCATCGAATGTCCGAAAATGCCCTGCCGATCCATGTCGGCAGGAAAGTTGCGGGCGATGATATCCGGCAGTTCCTGTTCGATATAGGAACGCATGCGGTAATTCTTCGCCCAGGGTTCTTCCGTCGCATCGACGTAAAAGCCCGCACCCTTGCCGAAATCATAGTTTTCGTCGTCCGGCACATCCTCGCCGCGCGGGGATGTGTCGGGGGCGACCAGGATAATGCCGTGTTCGGCACAGGCCCGGCGATATTCGCCCTTTTCCATGACATTGGCATGGGTGCAGGTCAGGCCCGAGAGATAGAACAGCACGGGCAGCTTCGCACCGGCCGCATGTTCGGGCACGAAGACGGCGAATGCCATCTCCGTCCCGGTTGCGACGGATACATGCCTGTAAACGCCTTGCGTGCCGCCGAAGCTGCGATTTTCGCTGACTGTCTCCAGGCTCATGGAGATCAGGCCTTGGGGCCGGTGTTCGGCGCGAAGACGCAGATCTTGTTGCCATCCGGATCGCGCAGATAAGCGCCGTACATGTTGCCCGGCGAATTTTCGCGGAAACCCGGATCGCCTTCGTTCGTGCCGCCCTTGGCCAGACCGGCGGCGTGCCATTTGTCGACCGTGTCGTAATCGGCGGCGCGGAAGCCGAGAGTGTGGCCGTTGGAGACATTATGCGGTTCGCCATTGGCGGGTGTTGCCACCACCAGCGCCGTGCCCTGGCCATCGGCATAGACCGAACCATGCGGCAGTTCGTGGCCTTCATAGCCGAGAACGCCCATCGTCTCGTCATAGAAGGGACGGGACTTGCTCAGATCGTTGGTGCCGAGATAGCTGTGTGTGAACATTGGGGGGCCTCTCCTGTGTCTCTCGCTACCAGATTCGGTAGCCGGGTTCATCATATAGCCGAAGTTTTCGCCCTTGCGAAAGATGGGGCGGCATGTTTCGACCTTGCGGGGGCATCATTCCGGCATTTGCCGGACGCGTCCGCTATTCCGGCACTTCATACACGGCACATAATTCATTGCCCGTGGGATCGCGCAGATAGGCGATCCATATCTCCCTGCCGGTGGCGGGCGAGATCCGGTGCGTGGGTTCCCCTTCGCAAGGAAGGCCGCCATTGTCGAGGCCGGCGGCGTACCACGCCATCAGCGCATCCTGCGATGGCGCGAACAGGCCGAGCGTGCCGCCATTGGCATGGGTGGCCGGCTGGCCGTCGATCGGCCGGCCGATGACGAACAGCGCGTTCCCATGGCGATAGACATAGCGGCCCTTGGCGTCCGGCGTGCCGGGGCCAATGTCCAATGCGCCGAAGGTGGCATCATAGAATATGCGCGCCTGTTCGGGATCGTCGGCGCCGAAAAAGACATGTCTGAAGATGGCAGGCGCTCCCCTGCAAACCGCCCGGCCTGCCACGGGGCAGGCCGGATGCGGGATCAGTAAACCACGACCGAGCGGATCGATTCGCCCTTGTGCATCAGGTCGAAGCCCTTGTTGATTTCTTCGAGGCTGAGAACATGGGTGATCATCGGATCGATTTCGATCTTGCCGTTCATGTACCAGTCCACGATCTTCGGCACGTCGGTGCGGCCCTTGGCCCCGCCAAATGCCGTGCCGCGCCAGTTGCGGCCGGTGACAAGCTGGAACGGGCGGGTGCTGATTTCCTTGCCCGCTTCGGCCACGCCGATGATGATGCTGGTGCCCCAGCCGCGATGGCATGCTTCCAGCGCGGTGCGCATCACTTCGGTATTGCCGGTGCAGTCGAAGGTGTAATCGGCGCCGCCATCGGTCATCTGCACGATCCTGGCCACAATATCTTCGCGGCTCATGCCGGCAGTGTTGAGGAAATCGGTCATGCCGAATTTACGGCCCCATTCCTCCCGCTCGGGATTGATGTCGATGCCGATGATCTTGTTCGCGCCGGCCATGCGGGCGCCCTGGATCACGTTCAGGCCGATGCCGCCCAGGCCGAAGATCACCACATTGTCACCCGGCTGGACCTTGGCGGTATTGGTAACCGCGCCGACGCCGGTGGTCACGCCGCAGCCGATATAGCAGCTGGTCTTGAAGGGCGCGTCCTCGCGGATTTTCGCCACGGCGATTTCCGGCAGGACGGTGAAGTTCGAAAAAGTCGAACAGCCCATATAGTGATAGATCGTTTCACCCTTGTAGGAGAAGCGGCTGGTGCCATCCGGCATCAGGCCCTTGCCCTGGGTGGCGCGGATTGCCGTGCACAGGTTCGTCTTGCCGGAAAGGCAGGATTTACACTGGCGGCATTCAGGCGTGTAGAGCGGGATCACGTGATCGTCCGGCTTCACGCTGGTCACGCCCGGGCCGACTTCGCGCACGATGCCGGCGCCTTCATGGCCGAGGATGGACGGGAAAATCCCTTCCGAATCCAGGCCGTCCAGCGTGTAGGCATCGGTGTGGCAGATGCCGGTGGCCATGATTTCCACCAGAACCTCGCCTTCCTTCGGCCCTTCCAGATCGAGCTCCACGATTTCCAGCGGCTTTTTCGCTTCGAAGGCAACGGCTGCGCGGGTTTTCATCTCAATCCCTCATTGGTTTGCAAAGTGAACGATTTTTCGGCCTCATGGCCTTTTCGTTGCGTTCATGCCACCTGGAATCCGCCCTCCCGTGGCAGAAAGGCGGGCAGGGGACGGCCGGCCGCGCCGCAGCGCGACCGGCTTCATTGCCTCAGGCCGGTTTGTTCGCCGGGACGCCGGCTTCCGGCCCTTCCTGCGGGAGCGGGGTGGCTGCCTCCATCTCCTCGTCCGCATCGCGGATCGGCATGATCCAGAGCAGCAGCATGGCGAGGATCGAACCCACGCTCATGATCGCCGAGACGGCGAGCAGGTTCTCGCTGCCGCCATTGATCGTGTCGAACAGCCAGCCTGCCGCGATCGGCGAGCCTGCCGCGCCGAGACGACCGACGCCGAGCGCGAAGCCCGTGCCGCTGGCACGAGCATAGGCCGGGAAGCTGAGTGCGAAGGCCGCGTAGTAACCGACAATAGCCGCGTTCAGGAAGAACATGGTCAGCAATGCGGCGATGCGCCAGGTCCACAAGCTCTCATGGCCGAGGCCGAAATAAAGCACTGCGGCCACGCCCAGGGCCAGGGCGGCAATGGTCGGGCCCTTGAGGCCGAACTTCTTGAGGAAGAAGCCGAAGATCGCCCCGCCAATGGCACCGCCCATATTGGCGTAGGTCAGGCTGCTGGCGCCTTCCGCCTGCGTATATCCCGACAGCGCGACGATGGTCGGCGCGTTCTTGAGGATGTAATAGAAGGTGAAAGTGTGCGCCATGTATCCGAATGACAGCAGCAGCGTGATCGGGCGCAGTCGCGGATTGGCGAGGATGTCCGTCACCTTGGGCTGGGGCCCGGACGTTTCGATCACCGGCAGGCTTGCAATTGCCGTCTTGCCGAAAGCGGCCAGCGACTTGTTGATCTTTTCCAGCGCGCCCGCGGGTCGCCGCGCGGCATAGAAGGCGGGCGTTTCCGGGACCAGCAGCATGACCAGCGGGATCATCGCCGCCGTCACCACCGCGCCGAACAGGAACACATCGTGCCAGGTGCCCTGCACCAGCAACCATTCCTGTGCCGCGAAACCGCCAATCACGCCGCCGACCGGATAGCCGATGACGTAGAAGGCCATGGAAATCGAACGGCCAGTCCGGCTCGTGACTTCGGCCACCACCGCATTGGTGGAGGCGAGCATGCCGCCAATGCCGAGGCCCGTGATGAAGCGCCACGCGACGATATCCGTCATCCAGCTGAGGCCAGGTACGCCGGGAAGGATCTGCGCATAGACGGCGATGCTGGCGAGATACATGCCGAAGGTCATGACCAGCAGGCAGGCCAGCATGGTGGCCTTGCGGCCGTATTTGTCTGCCATGCCGCCCAGCAGCACCGAGCCGAAGCCCATGCCGACGAGTTCGGCCGAGAGTACCACGCCGAGCTGGGTCCGATCGATGCCCCATTCGGCCATCATGCCCGGCCCTGCAAAGGCGCTCGACAATACGTCGAACCCGTCCAGTGCGTTGAGGAACACCATCAGCGCCACGACAATCATCTGTCGCGCGCCCATCGGTGTATCCTTGATGACGGCGATGGGGTTCGCCCCCCCAGCTGGTCCTGCCATTCTTTTAAATCCCTCTCCGATCGCGCGGCCTCAATCGTGGATTCGCGCGAGCATTTCCACCAGTTTTTCGATTTCGTCCTCGGTGAAGCGGCTTTTCAGCCAGGCTTCATGCTCCTCGATGCAGCGCTTGGCCTCCACCAGCGCTTCCTCCCCGTCCGGGGTGATGAACAATTCGTGCTTTCGTCTGTCCGTTTCCGACTGTTCCCGGCGGACATAGCCGCGTTCGCGCAGGCGGTTGACGATCGTCATCGTCGTCGCCCGGTCCATCCGCAGGCGCGTGCCGATATCCACTTGGGAAATACCGGGATTTTCGGCCACGACCCACAATGCGGATACCTGTTTCTGCGTCAGGTCGAGATCAGCGAATGTCTCGGTGAAATGACGATAGACGGCCCCGTGTGCCAGCCGGATGTGGAAGCCTAATATGTCGTGCAGGCTGCCCAACTCCTTTTCCTTGCTTTCGATCAATGTCGGCGCGCTCAACGGCCTTATCCCCGAACAGGTGGTCTTGCCTAATCGTTAGTGAAGCATACAATTGGGCGCAAGGAGAGGAACAGTATGAGTCAATTCCCCGACACCCCGAATTTCACGGGATTCAACACGCCAAGCCGGATAGAGGCCGATATCAGGGATCTCGACGTGGAGGGAGAAATCCCCCGCGAGATCGACGGTGCCTTCTTCCGCGTCCAGCCGGATCCGCAATTTCCGCCCATGCTGGGCGATGACATCGCCTTCAACGGCGATGGAATGATTACCCGATTCCACATCCATGACGGCCAGTGCGATTTCAGGCAGCGCTGGGCCAAGACGGACAAGTGGAAGGCAGAAAAAGAGGCCGGCCGCGGCCTGTTCGGCATGTATCGCAACCCGCTGACCGATGATCCTTCGGTCAAGGGCATGATTCGGTCTACCGCCAACACCAATGCCTGGATCTATGGCGGCAAATTGTGGGCGATGAAGGAAGACAGCCCGGCCCTGCTGATGGACCCGGTGACGATGGAAACCGAAGGGTTCGAGAAATTCGGCGGCAAGATGACCGGCGAAACCTTCACTGCCCATCCGAAGATCGATCCGCATACCGGCAACATGGTCGCCATCGGCTATGCCGCGTCCGGCCTGTGCACGGATGATGTGACCTATTACGAAGTGAACCCCGACGGCGAACTGGTGCGCGAGGTTTGGTTCAAGGTCCCCTATTACTGCATGATGCATGATTTCGGCATCACCGAGGATTACCTGGTGCTGCATATCGTGCCTTCCATCGGCAGCTGGGAACGGCTGGAACAGAAGAAGCCGCATTTCGGCTTCGACACCACCATGCCGGTCTATCTCGGCGTCATTCCGCGCCGCGACGATGTGAAGCAGGAAGACATCCGCTGGTTCAAGCGGGACAATTGCTTTGCCAGTCACGTGCTCAATGCCTGGCAGGAAGGGTCGAAGATCCACTTCGTCGTGCCGGAAGCAAAGAACAACATGTTCCCGTTCTTCCCGGATGTGCATGGCGAACCGTTCAACGGTGCCGAAGCGATGAGCAAGCTGACCGACTGGGTGGTGGACATGTCCTCCAACAGCGACGATTTCGCGGAGATCAACCGCCTGACGGATACAGCCAGCGAATTCCCTCGTATCGACGACCGCTTCACCGGCATGAAGAACCGTTACGGCTGGAGCCTGGAAATGGACATGAGCCGGCCTTGCGACCTGAAGGGCGGCAGTGCCGGCGGTTTCCTGATGAACTGCCTGTTCCTGAAAGATCTGGAAACCGGGGCGGAACAGCATTGGTGGTGCGGCCCGGTCAGCAGCCTGCAGGAACCCTGCTTCATCCCGCGCAGCAAGGATTCGCCCGAAGGCGATGGCTGGATCGTAATGATCTGCAACCGGCTGGAAGAACATCGCAGCGACCTGCTGATCTTCGACGCGCTGGATATCGAAAAAGGGCCGGTGGCCACGGTGAAAGTGCCGATCCGCCTGCGCTTTGGCCTGCACGGCAATTTTGCCCGCAGCGAGGATATCGGGCTGAAGGTTGCCGAACCGGCCTGAGCCGATGCGTGGTGGCGGGCAGGCGTTGCCCGCCACCATACGCGCTAAACCGTTGCTTTCCGCGTCGGGCAGGGGCACCTAGAAGGCATGAAAACCGAACGGAAACCGCCCGAATGCTGGCTGACCGATATGGACGGCGTGCTGGTGAAGGAAGGGATGGCGATCCCCGGCGCGGCGGAATTCATCGCCCGGCTGATCGAAAAGCAGCGCCGTTTTCTGGTTCTTACCAATAATTCGATCTTCACCCCGCGCGATCTGGCGGCGCGGCTGGCCCGTTCGGGGCTGGACGTGCCGGAAGAATCGATCTGGACCAGCGCGCTCGCCACGGCCGATTTCCTCAACCAGCAGCAACCCCGGGGGACGGCCTATGTCATTGGCGAGGCCGGGCTTACCACGGCGCTGCACGATGTCGGCTATACGCTGACGGATGTGAATCCCGATTACGTGGTGATCGGCGAATTGCGCAGCTATTCCTTCGAAGCGATAACCAAGGCGATCCGGCTGGTTTCCGCCGGGGCGCGGTTCATCGCCACCAATCCCGATGTGACCAGCCCTTCTCCCGAAGGGCCGATCCCCGCCACCGGATCCGCCGCGGCGATGATAACCGCGGCGACGGGGGCGAAACCCTATTTCGTGGGCAAGCCCAACCCGATGATGTTCCGCAGCGCGATGAACCGGATCGAAGCGCATGTCCTGTCCACGGTGATGATCGGGGACAGGATGGAAACCGATGTTGTCGCCGGGATCGAGGCGGGACTGGAAACGATCCTCGTCCTGTCCGGCTCCACCGCGAAGGACGAGGTCGCCCGTTACCCTTATCGCCCCAGTCGCGTGCTGGATTCGATCGCGGACGTGGTGGATCTGGTCTAGCCCGGGCGCCGTGTTGCGGCCCCCGGGCTGTTCCGATCTCAGGCCGCAATGGCTTCCTTCGCTGCCTGCAGGATCATGTCGCTGCCCTTTTCGGCAACCATGATCGTGGGGGCATTGGTGTTGCCGCTGGGGATCTTGGGGAAGACGGAAGCGTCAATGACGCGCAGCCCTTCCACCCCGCGAACCCGCATTTCGGGGTCGAGCGGGAAGCGTTCATCACCCATCGCGACCGTGCCGACCGCGTGATAGAGCGTGCCGCCGGCGAGCTTGGCATAGCCGATCATTTCTTCGTCCGTGCTGCCGAAGGGATCGCCGGGCGCCTTCAGATAGGGCTTAAGCGCAGGCTGTTCCCAGATATTGCGGATGATCTTCAGCTGATCGACCACGCTCTGCCTGTCGATCGGATCGGACAGGTAATTGGGAACGATCTTCGGCGTCACCATTCCGTCGCGCGAATGGGCATGGATGGACCCGCGGGATTCCGGGCGTAACTGGCACGGATTGGAGGCGAGGCCCGGTTCCTTGTCCAGCCGCAAGCCCTGGAACTGGTTCAGATATTCCAGATCCATGCTGGCGGCCATCACGTGGATCTGGATGTCCGGGAAGTCCAGCGTATCGCGGCTCTTCACGAAGGCGCAGCCATGGGCCACGGCATAGGACAGCAGCCCCTTGCGGGTGACGCCGTATTTGGCGATCTGGCCCAGCAGCTTCACCCCGCGGCTGAGGTGGTTGATCGAATGGGCATCCTCTTTCAGCGGCGCCTGGCAGCCGATCATGAAGTGATCCTGCAGGTTTTCGCCAACCATCGGGGATTCGTGGACGACATGGACGCCCAGTTCCTGCAGCAGCGCGCCCTGGCCTACGCCGGAAATCTCCAGCAGCTTGGGGCTTTCCACCGCGCCTGCCGATACGATCACTTCGCGCCGGACCATGACCCTGCGCGTTTCGCTGCCCTGCCTGTATTCGACGCCGACGGCCTTCTTCCCTTCGAAAAGGATGCGCGTGGTCATGGCGTGGGTTTCCACCAGCAGGTTTTCACGCCCCATGGCCGGGTGGAGATAGGCAACGGCGGTTGACTGGCGGCGGCCGTTCTTGGCCGTCATCTGGAAGAAGCTGACCCCTTCCTGGTTCCCGTCATTCAGGTCTTCCTTGTAGGGTATGCCTGCCTGGGTGCAGGCTTCCACCAGTGCGGCGCTGACCGGGTGATGTTCGGGAAAATCGGATACGTTGAGCGGGCCGCCGGCGCCGTGAAATTCATTTTCGCCGCGTTCCTGGTTCTGGCTCTTGCGGAAATAGGGGAGCACATCGTCCCAGCTCCACCCGCGGGCCCCCATCTGGGCCCAGCCGTCATAATCGGCGGACTGGCCGCGGACATAGAGCAGGCCATTGATGGAGGAGGATCCGCCCAGCACCTTGCCCTTGGGCCATTTGTGGCTGCGATTGCCCGATCCTTCGTCCACTTCGGTTTCGTACAGCCAGTTGACCTTGGGATCGTTCAGCGTTTTGCCAAAGCCGATCGGCGTGTGGATCATCATGTTGGACATGAACTGCCTTGGTTCATGCAGCGGGCGGTCGTCACCCCCGGCTTCCAGCAATACGACGCGGTGTTTCCCGTTTTCCGTCAAACGGTTGGCCAGCACGCAGCCAGCGCTGCCCGCCCCGATGATGACATAGTCCGCGTAGAGATCCGCCGCCATTTCATTCTCCTCTCAGCAATTTTTCACGCGTGATTTGCGCGACTCGCTTGTTCCTGAAGCTAAGGTCCTTAAGCTGTCCGGTCACTGAAAACATGGCCGGGGGGAATGATCTTGATCAAGCCAGAGCTTGAGTTTGTCTATGAAGCGGGCGGAGATCTGGAGCCGCCGCGCGAAATCGGCAAGGTCGTGGATGGCACCCGCCGGATCATTCCGATCGTGGGCGGCGGCTATGTGAAAGGGCCGAAAATCAGCGGCAAGCTGGTCGGCAATTCGGCAGACTGGCAATTGACTCGGTCCGATGGCGTGACCGTGGCGGACGCGATCTACGCCATCGAAACCGATGATGGCGCACTGATCCAGATCCGCAACAAGGGGCTGCGCCATGGCCCGCCCGAAGTCATGGACCGGTTGCGCCGGGGCGAGGAAGTGGACCCGGCCGAATATTATTTCCGCACCGTGCCGGAATTCATCGCGCCTGAAGGCCCCTATGACTGGCTGAACAAGTCGATCTTCGTCTGTTCCGGCGCGCGTTATGCCAGCGGCATCAAGCTGTGGGTCTGGCGGGTCACATAGATCGGAAATTTCGGCGCCGCCCGCTCCGTAACAGGGAAACGGGAACGGTTGCGGCGCTCGCTCACTGTCTCTGAACAAGGAAAAGGAGAGTCCCTTGCGCAAGATTACAATGTCATCTGTTGCCGTTCTCGCTCTCGGGCTCGCGGCCTGCGGTTCGCCCGAGCCGACCGAGGAAGCGGTAGAGGAAACCCCGGTTGAGGCCCAACCGGCCGTTCAGGCATCTGCCACGCTGATGAACGCCGAAGGCGTGGAAGTGGGCACCGTGACTGCCTCCGAAACGCCCGATGGCGTGATGATCGCGGTCAACGCCACCAATATGCCGCCGGGCGAACATGGCGTGCATGTGCACACCACCGGAACCTGCGAAGCGCCTGATTTTACCAGCGCGGGCGGCCATTGGAACCCGGAAGAAACCACGCACGGGCTTGAAGGTGATGACGGCCAGCACGCCGGCGACATGCCGAATCTCGAAGTCAGCGAAACGGGCATGGGCACGCTGGAATATACGCTGCAGGGTGGCGCCACATTCGCTGGCCTGATGGACGAAGACGGTTCCGCCTTCATCGTCCATGAAGGTGCGGACGATCAGACGACCGACCCGTCTGGCGACAGCGGCAGCCGCTATGCCTGCGGCGTGTTTGCAATGAACTGATCAGACCGATCACGCGATCCTGGCGGGCGAGGGAGCGGCTGCTTCCTCGCCCGTTTCATGTCAGGCCCATCTGCAATTCAGGAAATGCGGATATCCAGCAATGTTGGCCCGTCCGTGCCGAAGCTCCAGGCCAGGGCGGCATCGAGACTGTCCACCTGTTCCACCTTTCGCGCGGCCACGCCCTGCGCTTCTGCCAGCTTCACGAAATCCAGGCCCGTCAGATCGCAGCCCGGCACGTGGTTCATGCCGAATTCGGCGGAAAAGCCGGTCAGCGCCGCATAGGCGGAATTGTTCAGGACGACGAAGCTGACATTGGCCTTCTCGTTCTTCGCCGCGAACAGGCCCTGAATCGTATACATGGATGCGCCGTCGCCCAATATGGCGATGACCTTGTCATTCTGCCCCAGTGCGATGCCGATCGCGGCCGGCAGGGAATAGCCCAGCCCGCCGCTGGCACAGGTGTAGAAGCCGCCCTCGCGGGTGATGGGCAGCGTGTCATGCTCCGGCCCGCGCGCCGTTGGCGCTTCTTCCACGATCACGGCTTCGGCCGGGCGCAATGCGGCGACCCGTTTCAGCACATGGGCGGCATTCATATCCGGCTGCGGTTCAGCCAGCTTGCGCGGTGTGCCGGACCATGCGCGTGCGGTAACTTTCTGTGCCAGCGATTGCAGTCCGGCTGCCACATCGCCCAGAACGCCGCCGCCGCCGGGCAGGGATGCCAGATGCTGCGGATCGTCGCTCAACGCCGCCAGTTTGGCATGGGCCGGCCAGTGCGGGCCGCTACCTTCCACGTGATAGGTGAAGACCGGTGCGCCGGCGACCAGGATCGCGTCATGCCCGGACAGCAGATCACGCAGCTGATCGCGCCATGCGGGCAGGAAGCCGGCGAATTGCGGATGATCTTCGGGGAAGGTTTCGCGCGCGGCATAGGGGGCGGCCCACACGCTGGCGCCGCAGCGTTCGGCCAGCGCGATCGCGCTTTCCCATCCGCCGCAATTGGCAACGCCCGTGCCCAGAACCAGCGCCGGGTTTTCCGCCGCGTCCAGCATGTTCGCCAATCGCTCTATCCCGGCGGGATCGGGCATGGTCCGCAATATCAGGTCGGGCAGGGCCGGCATTTCGCATTCCCGGTCCCAGTCATCGACGGGGATCGACACGAAAACCGGGCCCATTGGCGGGGTCATCGCCGTGGCGAAGGCGCGGGCCAGGGCCAGCGGCACATCTTCCGCCCGGGCCGGTTCGACCGAGAATTTCACATAGGGACGGGGGAATTCCGTCGGCCGTTCCGCAAACAGGAACGGATCGTGGGGCAATATGCTGCGCGCCTGCTGCCCGGCAGTGACCACGACTGGGGCGTTGTTCTTGTAGGCAGTGAAGAGATTGCCCAGCGAATGGCCGGTGCCCGCGCTGCTGTGCAGGTTGACCAGTGCGGGCCTGCCGCTGGCGCGGGCATAGCCATCGGCCATGCCCATCACCACCGCTTCGTTCAAACCCATCACATAGGGGAAGGGCATCGCCTTGAGCATGGGCAGTTCCGTACTGCCCGGATTGCCGAACAGGCGATCCACGCCGAAATGTTCGAACACCTTGAACGCTGCTTCACGGACGGTCGGCATTTACAGCACTTCTCCTCCCTTGCGGGCACGGTCGAGCAT
Source organism: Croceibacterium atlanticum (assembly GCF_001008165.2). NCBI lineage: Bacteria > Pseudomonadati > Pseudomonadota > Alphaproteobacteria > Sphingomonadales > Erythrobacteraceae > Croceibacterium > Croceibacterium atlanticum. The sequence goes on from NZ_CP011452.2 coordinate 2,899,451, forward strand.
CGTGCTTTCGTCCCTCTTCACGCGCATCAGCACGATCAGCAGGCAGATGACTGCCAGCGGGGCCAGAAGGTTTACGGACATGATCGCCTGCCCCAGATCGCCGCCATTCCGGTCGGACACGATGCCCACGAAATACGGGCCGATACCCAGCCCGAGCAGGGTCATGACGATCGTATAGGTCGAAAAGGTAATCCCCCGCATCCGCGGCAGGACCAGGCCCAGCATCAGCGCATAGGCCGGCGGCAGCCACAGGGTCAGGATCAGGCTGTAGGCGACGAAACGCAGATAGAAGCTGCCCGGATCGTCAGCACTGAAGGCCCAGATGCCGAAGAAGGGCGAAATGCCCAGCGACACCAGCACCAGCAGCACCATTCCGCGCATGCCCATTCGCGATGTCAGCCAGTCGGACAGCGGGCCGGCCACGATCGGGCCGACCATGCCCAGGCCCGCAGCCAGCAGGCCGAACTGGACGCCGGCCTGTGCCGGGCTGAGCCCGAAATCGCGGATCAGGAAGGACGGGGTGAAGCCCATCACGCCGTAATTGATCGAAGTCTGCAATCCACCAACGACCATCAGCAGGATCAGCGATGGCGACAATACGACATTATAAGTCGGCTTGTCGGTCAGCTTGAAGCTCTGGAACAGGTTGAGGATCACGAACATGCCGAAACCGACCACCGACCATTGCAGGATATGCGGATCGACCGGCAGCCCCATCACGTCCAGCGACGGGCGCGGGGAAAAGGATTGGGTCATCAGCGTCATGCCGGTGCAGAGAGCCAGTATCACGGCCAGGCCGATGAAATTGATTGCCCACTGCTTCGCGCCTGCATTGCGATGCCAGAGATAGAACCAGTTGCTGCCCGGCGTGACTGCGCCCAGCACATTGGCGCTGGCCTTGAACGGATGCGGGTCTTCGGGCGCCTTGATCCCGTCCATCGCGCCGCGTTCCGGCTCTTTCATCGTGTAGATGAGATAAGCGAGCGGAAAGCCGGGGAGCGACGCGACGATGAAGGCGAATTGCCAGCCGGCAAAGCCCAGCGGGGCGTCGCCGTCAGGGTAAAGCCCGTCCCACCATTCGGCGACGATGCCGCCCAGTGTCATGGACAGGCCAAGGCCTAGCGCGAGGCCGATGCCGAGCCCGGCCATGCCGATGCCGCGCCGGTTGCGCGGGAAGCTGTCGAAGATGATCGAATTGGCCGCGGGCTGTGTCGCCCCTTCGCCGATACCCACGCCGAGGCGGGAGATCGCCAGCAGCAGGAAGCCGTTGGCGAAGGCGGCCAGTCCGGCGCAGAAAGACCATGCGCACAGGCAGATGCCCAGCAGCCGGGTGCGGATCCAGCCATCCACCAGCCGCCCCAGCGGCAGGGAGAACAGCGCATAGAACAGGGCGAAGACCGTGCCGTAAAGCAGGCCGAGTTCAGCATCGCCAATGCCCAGATCGCGGCGGATATCCGTTGCGAGGATGGACAGGATCTGCCGGTCCAGCAGGCTCATCGCCTGGGCCGCGGATACCAGCGTCAGGGCATACCACCCGGCGCGAGTTATCCCGGCAGACGGATTCGGTTTCTCGGTTTCGGCGCTGGTCGCCATTACTGCCCTCTCCCTCCCAAGTTTCTCCCCCTCGGCTCGCAAGGGAGCGGAGAATCACGACATATTCTTTGCGGCGGAACGATGGCCCGCGCCAACCCTCCGCCCGGTCTGGACTTCCCCCTCATGCGTGGAGGCTTTCCCTGTTCAGCGCAATGCGCGCGCGATTGTTTCGCTGATCGGCGTGGTCGGACGGCCGGCCAGCTTGCTCAGATCCTTGCTTTCCTCATGCAGTTCGCCCGCAGCGGTCAGCGCGCTGGTGCTGGCCAGCATGGCGGCAACGGGCGGAGGCAGGCCGGCGCCTTCCAGCACCTGCGCATATTCCGCTTCGCTCAGATCCTTGTATTCCACCGTCTTGCCCGACTGGCGGGAAAGCTCGGCCGCGAAATCGGCCATGGTCCAGCTTTCATCCCCGGCCAGTTCATAGACCGATCCGCCTTTGCCATCCACCAGCGCGGCGGCCGCGCCAGCGGCAAAATCCGCGCGGCTGGCAGAGGATATCCTGCCGTCCCCGGCCGCCCCCAGGATCACGCCCGTTTCCAGCGACTGGCCGATGCCCATCGTGTAGTTTTCCGAGTACCAGCCATTGCGCAGCAGGTCGTAATTCAGCCCGCTATCGGCCAGCAATTTCTCGGTCGCGACATGTTCGGGCGCCAGTTGCAGCTTCGACCGGTCGCCATGCAGGATCGAGGTATAGGCGATATAGGAAACGCCCGCCTTTTTTGCCGCGTCGATCACATTGCCGTGCTGCCGCTTGCGTTCGCCCACGGCGTTGCCGGAAATCAGCAGCACACGGTCCACGCCATCCAGCGCCGTTTCCAGCGATGCCGGATCATCGTAATCGCCCTGCCGGACCTGCACGCCCTTTGAGGCGTAGTCGGCCAGTTTCGCGGGATCACGCGCCAGCGCGACGATATCGGCGGGCGCGACCTTCAGCATCAATTCGTCGAGGGCGAGACGGCCAAGCTGGCCGGTCGCCCCCGTAATGGCATAGGTGGTCATCGCGGTACCTCTCTACAGCTTGAACCAGCGTTCCGCATTGGTCTGGAAGAACTTCTTCTTCTGCGAATCGCTGATCGCCAGATTATCCATCCAGCGTACCTCGTCCGGCAGGTACTCATAGGGGTAATCCATCGCGTACATCACGCGATCTTCGCCCATCACCTCGATCATCAGCTTGATCGCCGGTTCAAAGGCCATGCCGCTATTCGTGGCCAGCACATTGTTGCGCAGATAGTGGAACAGATCGTGCTGCAACGGCTTCAGCCGGGGATAACGCTGCGAACGGACACCGGCGCGGTGCATGTAATCATGGCGATAGATCCAGTAGGGGATCGCTTCGCAGCCATGGCCCAGCATCATCTGCAGGCCGGGATAGCGGTCGAACACGCCGGTGGTCAGCATGCGCAGCCCATGGAATGCGGTTTCCACGCCAAAGCCGAACACGGCGCCGTCCAGCCCCGCTTCCACCATGCTGCCGATCATCGCGTCGGGCGGCCCCTGCGGATGGATATAGAGCGGCAGGTCAAGATCGGCGCAGGCGCGCAGGATCGGGTCGAACTGTTCTTCGTCCAGATAGTGGCCATGGGTATGGCTGTTCACCTGCACGCCGTGGAAACCCAGCTCTTCCTTGCCGCGCTTCAGTTCCTGTGCGGACCATTCCGGATCCTGCGGGGCGATGGCGATCATTCCGTAAAAACGGTCCGGATAGCGTTCGCACGCCGCCTTCAGGTGATCATTCGCATTGCGGGCGATGCGCTTTGCTTCTTCGGCATCATGCATCGACTGCACGCCGGGGCTGGTCAGCGCCAGCACGGCCTTGTCGATCCCGGCATCGTCCATCGCCTGCAACCGCAGCGGCCCCAGATCGAGCAGCCTTTCGCGGATGAAGGTGGTGCGTTCCGATGTGCTGGTGCCGTAAAAGCCCCACAGCGAAACCGTCCCCTTGTCCGCGCGGCCTTCCTTCACCAGCCGCAGGATCGCGTCCATCTGTTCTTCGGTGGCGAAGGCTTCCTCTGTGGCGATGCGCAGATATCCGCGGTCGCCGCCGGTCTTCAGTTCATGCGTCATTATATGGATCCCTGGATTCAGCCTTCGTGGACAGCCTTGGTGACCATGCAGGCGAGCACGCCTTCGGGGCCGTCTTCACTGCCGTGGCCGGACCATTTCACCCCGCCAAAGGGGCTGTCCGCGCCGCCGATCATGTGGCTGTTGATGCCGACCATGCCGGCTTCGATCTCTGCCGCAAGCCGCTGCTGCCGCTTGGCATCCCCGGTCCAGGCATAGGCGGCCAGGCCATAGGGCAGGCGGTTCGCCTCGGCGATCATTTCTTCCTCGCCCTTGAACGGGTTGATCAGTGCGACCGGGCCGAAGGGCTCTTCCGTCATGATATCCGCATCGAGCGGGATTTCGGACAGGACGGAGGGGGCATAGAAGAAGCCCTGATTGCCGATCCGCTCTCCGCCCGTGCCCAGCCGGGCGCCCTTGTCCTTGGCATTGCCGATCAGGCGGTCCATCGCTTCGGGGCGGCGGGGATTGGCCATCGGGCCCATCTGCGTGCCTTCTTCCAGGCCATCGCCCACCTTCACCTGCCGGGCGCGTTCGATGAAACCGTCACGGAATTTCTCGAACACGCTTTCTTCCACGATGAAGCGGGTGGGGCTGACGCAGACCTGGCCGCAATTGCGGTATTTGCCGCCCACGGCGGTTTCCAGTGCCTTGTCGATATCCGCATCGCCAAACACCAGGACCGGGCCATGGCCGCCCAGTTCCATCGTCGTGCGCTGCATGTTTTCCGCGGCCAGCTTCACCAGATGCTTGCCGACCACCGTCGACCCGGTGAAGCTCAGTTTCCGGATGATCGGGCTGCCCAGCAGGTGGCGGCTCACTTCGTCCGGCACGCCGAACACGGCCTGCGCCACTTCCTTGGGCAGTCCGGCATCCAGCAGACATTGCAGCACGCCCAGCGCCGAAGCCGGGGTTTCCTCCGCGCTTTTCAGGATTACCGAACAGCCAGCGGCGATCGGCGCGCCCAGCTTGCGGCCCGGATTGCCAAGCGGGAAGTTCCACGGCGCAAAGGCGGCCACGGGGCCGACCGGTTCATGCCGCACGGTGGACCGCATCCCGTCGGGGCGGACCAGTTCGCGGCCATAGAGGCGGAATACTTCCCCGGCATAGAAATTGAACAGGCCGACATTCATCATCACTTCGATGCGGCTTTCGGCCAGCGGCTTGCCCTGTTCCATCGTTGCAGCGCGGGCCAGGTCTTCCTTGCGCTCTATCATCAGGCGGGCGGCGCCCTGCAGCACGTTGGCGCGTTCCTGCGGCGTGGATTTGCGCCAGATCCGGAAGCCCTTTTCCGCCACTTCCAGCGCGCGATCCAGATCGGCGGCTTCGGCCAGCGGCAAGGCGCCGATCTGTTCCCCGGTAACCGGATTGACGACGTCGAATGTGCGCCGTCCGCCACCGGAAATATTCTCTCCGTCGATAATCATATGCAGGGAAGGATAATCTGCCACGCGCGGCTCCTCTAAGCGTTCGTGCTGCGGGATCGGCGCGTCATGCAGGGCCGTCGCCGGCTGGGCAATAGCCGGCTTTGCCGTATGCAGGACACGAACCTCTCCCAATTCGTATGCTTTGCTTACAATTCTGGAGCGGCGGCGGGAAGCTGTCAACGCCTGCTGTTTTCCACCCGTCGCAAAACTCTGCGGATCAGATGCCCTGCGCTTCGAGCCGCATGACTTCTTCGCGATAGGGCTTGATGGCCCGCCACATGAAGAAAGTGGCCAAGGGCATGAAGATAGCCGCCACGATCAGCAGCGCTTCCCACAATTTGGCCGGGTCGCCAACGATCAGGTCGCTGACAGTGCCGATCACGAAACTGCCCATCGCGCCGAAGAACGTATACATGAACAGATACAGCGCAGTGACCTGGCCGCGCATCTCGTTCGGCGCGATACGCTGGATCGCGGCGTTCTGCGCCGGTGCGCCGGCGAGGCCGCACAAGGTCGTCATCGCCATGCAGCCCAGTGCCAGTTCCGCCGTGGGCATCAGCGGGGCGGCGATGGCGAAAACGGTGGTGAAGCTGAAGATGATCGCCGTGGCGCGGATATTGCCGTCCTTGTGGCGCTTGTTCATCCAGCTGACGAAAAAGCCGCCGATCAGCAGGCCCGCCAGGCTCGCGCCCAGAAGCAGCGGCGCCAGCAGATTGCCGATTTCCGCCTCTGTCCAGCCATAGGTGCGGGCGATGAAGGGCACGCGCCATGCGGGCAGGCCCTGGCTTTCAATGGCTGACATGCCCAGCGCGATGAACAGCGGCCAGTAAACGGCGCCGCGCAGGTTGATCGCCTTCAGCGCATCCAGCCCGGTAAAGGCCAGGATCCGCCGTCCCAGCGGTGCGGTAGAGGGCACCAGCGGCTTGGCACCGGCCGGATTGCGGCGGGGTGGTTCCTTCACCGTCAGGAACAGCAGCGCAGTCAGCAGGCCGGGCACGCCGATGATGATCAGGATCCATTGCCAGCTGAAAATGGTCAGGCCGGCAAAGCTGCTGGTTTCGGGCAGCGTATCGGTCCACGCGATCATCCGCCCGCCGCCCCATGTGCCCAGTGCGCTGGCCAGAACATAGGATAGCTGCATCAGGGCGAAGACCAGCGGAATGCGCATCGGGCGGAAATAATCCGCCATCATCGAATAACTGCCCGGCCCATTGGCCGCGCCGCCCGCGCCGACGAACAGGCGCGATCCGATCAACTGGCCGAAACTCTGCGCCAGCCCGCCCAGCGCGGTGATGGTGCCCAGCACTGCGATGCTGGCGGAAAGGACCAGCTTGCGCGGGTAGAGATCGACCAGCCGGGCAAGCGGGATGCCGACGAAGACGAACGCAACCACGCTGGCAGGGCCGAGCACGAAGCCCAGCGCGCTGTCGGACAGGTTGAAGCTGCCCTTTATCCGTTCCGCCAGCATGGCGAAGACCGTGGTGTCGAAGAAATTGAGGAAGGTGGCGAGGATGATAACGAACAGGGCATAGAAACCGGCCCGTTCGCTGGGCCAGGCCATTTCTTCCCTGGCCGGTTCGCCATCCTGTGCGGGCGGCAATTCCTGTACATTGGGCGCGATGGCCATTCGACATCCTCCCCTGCGAACCGGGCTCTTGCGGCCGTCAGCAAGATTATTTCCGCTTGCCGCTGCTTCTAGGTGGCGAATACAAAGAGGCGAAATAGAAAATTTGTCGCATTCCGTCGCAAGCGATGGAACCCGCGGCGGGAGAGGATAGCCAGATGAACGGATACCGGCAGCCGGAGCCCCGGATTTTGGCCGTACTTCAACAGCCTGCGACATTTCGGGCAGCCATTGCGGCTGCCCTGCTGACATTATTGACAACAGGAGCCCTGTCTATGCCCGCTGCGGCCAGTCCCCAGAATTACACGGATCAATATGCGAAGGATCGCGCCGAGATCGAAGATCTCATGGCACGTTATCTGTTCGCGATGGATTACAACGACATGGATAGCTACGCCGCTACCTTTACCGAGGATGGGGAGCTGGAATTCGCCAGCGGAACGGCTGTCGGGCGGGACAATATCAAGGCCACGGCCAAGGCGTTCAAGGACCGGATCGCCACGGTGTACAAGGATGTGGACGGCAACCCCGCCGTGCTGCGTCACGTCCTGGCCCAGACCGTGATCCGGGTGGAGGGCGACCGCGCCTGGGCCCGCGCCTTCTGGTACGAAATGGCCAATGACGGGCCGAAGAACGAAGCCGGGCGCAAGACCCCGCAAATGGGCACTTTCGGCATTTACGAGGATGAATTGCGCAAGGTGGATGGCCAGTGGCTGTTCTCCAAGCGGCGCATCCTCAACGAATTCCTCGACGGGCGGCATTCGGGGTCGGAAAACCCTGTGGCTGAAATGGACCGGCTGGCCGAATAGTCCGTAACAGGAGAAGGCATGTCATGAAGGATTTCGCGAGCCGGACGGCCTTTGTCACCGGCGGCGCCAATGGTGTTGGCATCGGCATTGTGCGTAACCTGCTCAATCAGGGCTGCAAGGTGGCGATCGCCGATATCCGGCAGGATTCCATCGAACAGGCGCTGGCCACGCTGGATAACCGCGAAATCATGGGTGTGCAGCTGGACGTGTCCAGCCGTGAAGGATTTCGGCAGGCGGCTGACCGGGTGGAGGCTGAATTCGGCCCGGTCAGCCTGCTGTTCAACAATGCCGGCGTGAACCTTTTCCAGACGATCGAGGATTCATCCTATGACGATTGGGACTGGCTGCTGGGCGTCAATCTGCACGGCGTCATCAATGGCGTGATGACCTTTGCCCCGCGCATGAAACAGCGCGTGCTGGCGGGGGAGCAGAAGGGCGGCCACATCACCAACACGGCAAGCATGGCCAGCTTCATCGCCAGCGGCGCGCCGGGCATCTACAACACCACCAAATTCGCCGTGCGCGGCCTGTCCTATTCGCTGCGCCATTCGATGTATGAATATGGCGTGGGTGTCTCGGTCGTGCATCCGGGGCTGGTGAAGAGCTATATCTATGCCAGCGACGATATTCGCCCGGATGAATTGAAGGGCGAGATGAAGCCGGTCGACACGGAAAATGTGAAGCGGCTGGAAGGCGTGCACCAGTTCGGCATGGAGCCGGACGTGATCGGCGAACGCATTCTTGACGGCATTCGCGAAAACCGCGCCAATATCTTTCCCCATCCCGACCACAAGGAGGAAGTCCGCGAATTGTTCGACGAGATCCTGGCCGATTATCGCGACTATCCCGCCGATCCGGGATTCGAACAGCGGGTGGCCTTCGAAAAGATGCGGCAGGAAAAATTCGCGGAAACCCGCCGCAAGGCGAAGAACATCGGCTGACCTGCATAATCATGCGCAATGGATCAGCGATCTGGACGCGCCCCGCGGCTTGCGGCATGTGAGGGGCCTCGATGTGGCAACTCTATCACTTCCCCCTCTGTCCGTTCAGCCGCAAGGTGCGCCTCGCCCTTAGCGAGAAGGGCGTTACCCACGAACTGACGCTGGTTTATCCCTGGCAGGCAGGCGATGCCTTCTTCGCGCTGAACCCGGCAGGCCGTACCCCGGTGGTGTATCAGCCGGAAAAGAAGCTGACGCTGATCGACAGTCAGGCGATCTGCGAATATTTTGAAGAGACGGTGGACAAGAGCCCGCTGATCCTCGGTACGGCGGCTGGCCGCGCGGAAATCCGCCGGTTGACGGCCCTGTTCGATGAACAATTCTTCGCCGATGTCACCGCGCCGCTGATGTTCGAAAAGATGAAGAAGCGGCTCGTCTATCGCCAGCCGCCGGATTCGCAGGCCCTGCGCACGGCCATGCGGCTGGCGCATGAACATCTGGATTATATCGACTGGCTGACCGATACCCGCCGCTGGCTGGCCGGGGCGCAATTGAGCCTCGCTGATTTCGCCGCCGCCGCGCAGATTTCCGTCGCCGATTATCTCGGCGGAATCGACTGGTCCGGCCATGACAGCGCGCATAGCTGGTACCGGGTGATGAAAAGCCGGCCAAGCTTCCGCCCGCTGCTGGCGGAAAAGATGGAAGGCATCCCCCCGCCGCGCCATTATGCCGACGTGAACGCCTGAGCGGGCACGCCTGGTCGGGTAGGGCGCAGCGCCTTGCCCGCCGCGTGGCAGGTCCCATATTCCGCGCAAAGGAGAGCCCTTGATGCCCGAGAAGATCCAGCTCAGCGACCAGGAATGGCGCGAACGGCTGACGCCCGAACAATATCGCGTCCTGCGCGAAGCCGGGACGGAACGCGCCTTCACCGGCAAATATGAAAAGAACAAGGCCGCGGGCGAATATGTCTGCGCCGGTTGCGGCCAGCCATTGTTCGAAAGCGACGACAAATATGACAGCGGATCCGGCTGGCCCAGCTTCACCCGCCCGGTCGATGCCGATGCGGTGGATGAACATCGCGACATGACGCATGGCATGGTGCGGACAGAAGTGGTCTGTGCCCGCTGCGCCGGCCATCTGGGGCATGTCTTCCCCGACGGGCCGGGACCGGACGGAATGCGTTATTGCATCAACAGTGCCGCGCTGGAATTCAAGCCGGAGGATAAGTGAGCTTGCGCATTCCATCCTGCGTTAACGCTGGGTTACGAATGCCCTATGCATGGCCTTTACAAGGGCCGGCATGGTGTGGCCGGCTGCAGCACGATGATGGGGCCTGATGGCGAAGAGTGGGGGCAAGGGCCCCAATAAGAGGAAGACCGGCGCGCGTGGTGCCAGGCGCGTCTGGTGGAAAGTCTGGGCCCGCCGGATCGTGATCTGGGGCGGTGTTCTGGGGATGCTCGGCGTGATCGCGCTGGGCACGGCGGTTTATTTCGCCGCCCGGAACATGCCCAATTACTCCACGCTGATGAACAGCCAGAACGGGCAGACCATCGTGGTGCGCGCGCGTGATGGCACGGAAATCGTCTCGCTCGGGCCGAGTTACGGCCAGTGGCTGCATTCGGACGAGATTCCGCAGGTGATGAAGGATGCGATGGTTTCGGTGGAAGACCGCCGGTATTATTCGCATTTCGGCATCGATCCCATCGGCCTTGCCCGCGCGCTGGTGGTTGCCCTGCGCGATGATGAACGGGTTTCGGCCACGTCCACCATCACCCAGCAGCTGGCCCGCAATATCTTCCTCAATTCCAACCGCACTTATGACCGCAAGGCGCGCGAAGCCGTGCTGGCCATGGCGCTGGAATGGAAATTCTCGAAGGAGCAGATCCTCGAGCTTTATCTGAACAAGGTCTATTTCGGCGGCGGGGCCTATGGCATCGATTCCGCCAGCCGAAAGTTCTTCAGCCATTCGGCGCGCCAGCTTTCAACGGCGGAAGCGGCGATCATTGCCGGGCTGGTAAAGGCGCCCAGCCGCTATTCCCCCACGGCGGATGTCGATGCGGCGGTCAGCCGTGCCAATGTCGTGCTGGGCCAGATGCGCAAATATGGCGCGATCGGTGCGGAGGAAGCGGCATCGGTGGATGTTTCCGCCGTGAAGCTGAAGACGGAAGCCGGGCAGAATTCGATCCGCTATTTCACCGATTGGGCCCTGCCGCAGCTGGACCTGTTATTGCCGAGCGGGAATTTCGAGCCGATCGAGGTCTGGACCACGATCGATATCGGCATGCAGCGCGCCGCCACGGCCGCGATCAAGAGCAACGCCCCGGATGGCGCGCAGGGCGCGCTGGTCAGCCTGGACCGCGACGGTGCGATCCTGGCCATGGTGGGCGGCACGGATTATGTCGAAAGCAGTTATAACCGCGCGACGGAAGCCGTGCGCCAACCGGGTTCGGCGTGGAAGCTGTTCGTCTATCTCGCCGCGCTGGAGGCCGGATACCAGCCGGATGACCGCGTGGTGGACGGGCCGGTGACGATTGGAGACTGGAGCCCGCATAATTCGGGCGGCAATTACGCGGGCGAGATCGATGTGCGCACCGCATTCGCTTATTCCAAGAACACGGTGGCGGCGCAGCTGGGCAATGAAGTGGGCTTTTCCACCGTTGCTTCCATGGCGCGCCGTTTCGGCATCACCACGCCGATTTCCACCTATCCTTCCATGGTGCTGGGCACGTCCGAAGTGCGGGTGATCGACATGAGCCGCGCCTTTGCCGAAGTGGCGGCGCGCGGCAATTCGGTGGAGCCATATGGTATTATCAAGGTCGTCACGGCTGGCGGGGACGTGCTTTATGAGCACGAGGAACCGCGCAGCGTGCAGCTCGTGCCGGATTATATCGCCGCCGGGATGACCGATCTGTTGCAGACTGCGGTCAATACCGGCACCGGCAAGGCGGCCCAGATCGGCCGCCCGGTGGCGGGCAAGACCGGCACGACATCTTCCAACAAGGATGGCTGGTTTGTCGGCTTTTCCAGCGGGATCACCACCGCTGTCTGGATGGGGCGGGACGATGCGCGCGCTGTTGCCGGCCTGTCCGGCGGCCGGGCGCCGGCCCGCGCCTTTGCCGCCTATATGCGCTATGCCGTCAAGGATCGGCCGGTGGAGAAATTCGATACCGACCTGAAACTGCCCGAATGGCAGCTCGAGCCGGATGACGAGTGGCTCTATGGCGATCCGGAAGAGGATTATTACTTCATCGACGAGCAGGGCAATCTGATCGAACCCGGCGGGCTGGGTGACGATGATCGCGGCCTGGACTTCCCGATCGAGGGAGAACAATTGCCGCGTGGCGAGCCGACCCAGCCGGCGCGGCCGACAATGCCCGGCAATGGCAATAGTTCGCAGGGCGGGGCGCCACCGGCCGCCGCCAGCGACGATTTCCTCGAAAGGGCGACGGGGCAGGATCTGCCGGGGCGCCAGCCGCAGCGGCGCCAGCAGAACGTGCCTTCACCCAGCGAAACGCCCTTCGGCCGCCTGTTCGAAAACTAGGCGAGGCGCCGCGCCGCGCCGATATTGCCAATTCGCGCAAAAGAAACGGGGCCGCGCCGTGATGGCGGGCCCCGTTGTCTTTTCGGGTATATGCTTGCGCGGCTTAGCGGATCCGCACCGGCATGGAGATTGCCGGGGCGCCACGCGGCTTCATCCGCAGCAGGATCGCTTCGCGATTGCTGCTCTTGGCTGAACTGATCACGCGTTCCAGATCGGCAATGCTGGCGATGTCGGTGTTGTTCGCCCGCAGGATGATCGTGCCGCGCCGCACGCCCTTGCGCGCTGCATCGGCATTGGGATCGACCGCGGTAACGACCACGCCCTGCGTATCCGTGCCGACGCCCAGCTGGCGGGCGATCGTCGCTGTCATCGGGATGACCTGTACGCCCAGGGATTCTCCCACCAGGCCATTGCTGTCGCTGGGTGCGGGGTCGGAAGGCGTGCTTTCGTCATCCGTGTCGAAGCTCTGCGCGGCCAGTTCTTCCTCGCTCGGGCGGCGGCCGACGGTCACATTGACTGTCCGGCGATCGCCATCGCGCAGGATTTCCAGCGGCACGGTGGTGCCCGGTTCGATATTGGCGACGATGAAGGACAGGGTCTGGTCGGGGGTCACGTCCTTGCCGTCCACCTTCAGCACCACGTCGCCGGATTTCAGGCCCGCCTTGTCGGCGGCTTCGCCCGGCTGGACCATCTGGATGAATTCGCCCCGCTTTTCGGGGATGCCCAGCGCCTCGGCAAAATCTTCCGTCACCGGGTTGATCCGTACGCCCAGATAGCCGCGCAAAATGTCTTCGCCGGCAATCAGCTTGTCCACGATCGGCGCGGCGGTTTCGGCGGGAATGGCAAAGCCGATGCCCACGCTGCCGCCCGAAGGGGAGAAGATGGCGTTGTTGATGCCGATCACATTGCCCTGCATGTCAAACAGCGGGCCGCCGGAATTGCCGCGATTGATGCTGGCATCGGTCTGGATATAGCGGTCATAGGCGCCGCCGCCGGTGTTGCGATATACGGCGGATACGATGCCGCTGGTCACCGTTCCGCCAAGGCCGAACGGGTTGCCGATGGCAATCACCCAGTCGCCCACGCGGGCGGCGCTGGAATCGCCGAATTTCACGAAGGGGAAGGCCTTGTCGCGCTGGATCTTCAGCACGGCCAGATCGGATGCGGCATCCTTGCCGACCACATCGGCCGGATATTCCGTGCCGTCCGGCATCGTCACGGTGACTTCTTCCAGCTCCGCATTGCGGCCTTCCGGGCTGATCACGTGATTATTGGTGACGACATAACCATCGGCGGACACGATGAAACCCGAACCCAGAGACTGCGCTTCGCGCGTGGTCGGCTGGCCGCCGCGATTGCCGAACAATTCGGCGAAGGGCGTGCCGGAAAACGGGTTGGTTTCCACGGTGATGCGCTGCTTGGTGGAGATATTGACCACAGCAGGCTGCAATTGTTCGGTCAAATCCGCGAAACTGGCCGGGGCGCCAGCTTCGGGGACCACATGGGTCATCTTGCTCGCGTCATTCTGGGCGACCTGGGCGCCCGCCGGATATCCGGTGATAAGGGAAATTGCGGCCCCGCCGGCGAGCAGGGCACCTGTGATGCCATAAGAGTAGCGCACGGGCTTCACGTCCTCTGATCCTTCATTCTGTTGCGGCGCGCCGGGGCAAGCCGCATTTGTCAGTCCCGCAAGTGATTGAGACTTGCGGGCCTGAACTTGTATTGAACGGCTCAGCGGCTGTTGCCGCGGAATTGGCGGAGATATTCATTATCCGGTGAAAGGATGAAGCTGCTTTCGGCAGAACCCGTTTCAAAAGTGCGGCGATAGCTCTCCATCGCGCGATAGAAATCATAGAAGTCCGGGTCCTTGCCATAGGCATCGGCATAGGTCTTGGCCGCTTCCGCCTCTGCTTCGGCGCGGATGATCTGCGCATTACGGCGCCCGCGTGCGCGAATCGTCGCCGCTTCCTGCTGGCGGTCGGTCTGCATGCGGGTGAAGGCTGCCTCCAGCGGGGTGCCTTCGGGCAGGTCGGCGCGCTTGATCCGCACATCGATGACCTGCGCGCCATATTCGCGCGCCTGCGCATCCAGCTTGTCCCGGATGTTGGACATGGCCGTGCCGCGTTCCGCCGTCAGCAGCGAAGCGAAGCTGCGGCGGCCCAGTTCCTGGCGCAGGACCGAGGAAAGAATGGGCTGCAACTGCATTTCCAGATTTTCTTCGCTGCCGGCATTGCGCACCATCTTCACCGGATCGATAATCCGGAAACGGGCATAGGCATCGACCTGCAGCCGCTGCTGGTCGCTGGACAGGACCTGTTGCGGCTCCATGTCCAGATCGAGCACGCGCTTGTCGACATATTGCACGGTGTCGAGCAACGGCACGCGGTACCAGATGCCCGCGCCGGTCTGGCCATAGGTCTGGTCCGGTTTGAAGCGGTTCACCACCGCCACCGGATCGCCGGCACGGACCACGACTGCCTGGCTGGTTTCCGGCACCACGATCAGGAATGACAGGGCAACCAGGACGGCCGCCGCCGCAGCGATGATCGAACGCTTATGATCTTCCCACAGGGTCAGCATAATCATTCTCCCGCCGGCTGCTGCTGCTGTTCGGCGCGGCGTTTCAGCTCTGGCAAGGGCAGATAAGGGGTCACGCCATCGGCTTCGACCACGGTTTTATCGGTACGTGACAGCACGCTTTCCATGGTTTCATAATAGAGGCGGCGGCGAGTGACTTCCGGAGCCAGCCGGTATTGTTCGTAGATTTTTTCGAACGAGGCTGCCTCGCCTTCGGCCTGGGCCATTACCTGCTGCGCATAGGCGCGCGCGCGGTTGGTTTCAGTATCCGCGTCTTGCTGCGCGGCGGACACGTCCTTGAACGCTTCCACCACCTGTTCGGGCGGATCGGTCTTCTGGATTTCGATACCCTGCACGGCAATGCCCGAACGATAGGCATCGAGCACGGCCTGCATCCGGTTGCGCACCGTCAGTTCGACATCGGCGCGGCCCGCACCGGACAGCACGCGGTCCAGTTCATGTTCGGCCACGGACGCGCGCATCGCGGCTTCGGCCACTTCGCGCAAAGTCTCTTCCGGTTCGGCAAGCTGGAAATGGAACAGCTTCAGATCCTTGATGTTCCAGCGGATCAGATAGCTGAGATCCACCAGGTTCTGGTCCCCGGTAAGGATCAGTTTCTGCTGCGTCCCTTCGGGGATGCGTTCCTGCCGGATCTCGCTGACATTCATCACCGTCACATGCTGGAACGGCCAGGGCGCGGTGATATTGAAGCCCGATTGCAGGGTCCGCGAATATTTGCCGAAAGTCGTGACCAGGCCCTGTTCGCGCGGGGCGATCTGATGGACGCTGGTGGCGAAAAGCCACACCACTATCAGGGCGACGATCGCCAGGGGGAACCAGCTCTTGCCGTCCGGGCGCTGGGGCAGGCGGAAATTCGGACCGCCCGGCCCGCCGCCGCCGCCACCCTTGCGACGCGGACCTTCCGGCCCGCGATTCTTGAAAATGTCTTCGATACTGGCCGAACGGCGCGGCGGCCGTTCATCCGAACCGCCACCGGGCAGCCACGGATTGCGCGGCCCCTTGGGGCCTTCGCCGCCCGACGGCGCAGGCGTGCCTTCTTCCCCGGAGCCTGATCCGTCTCCGGAATTGCCCGATTCCTTGTCGCCGCCTGGTTTGCCCCAGGGGCTTCGCTTCCCGGCCATTGCCAGCGCGATCCTTTCGATCATCCCGCCCATTCTTTCCATAAGCTCCATTTATAGGGCGGATATCGGTAAAAAACAGGGGAGGAACGGACATTTTCGCTGCATGGTCGCCGTATTAACGCTAGCAGGCGGCCCCATGACCTCCGCAGAAGATATCAAACAGCAGATTCCTCCCAAGATCGCGGCATTCGTCCGGTCGGTCCGTTTTGCCGACGGCGTGGCCACCATCGTTGCCGATGCATCGGGCCTGGGCCGCGCCGCTGCGGCCGAATTGCAGCGAGAGCTGGAAAGCCATGCCAGCGCAGTGGATGGCGTATCGGAAGTGCGCGTGGCGCTGATGGCTGACCGCGTGGCCCGGCGCATCATTGCCATCGGGTCCGGCAAGGGCGGGGTGGGCAAATCCACCCTGACCGCAAATCTTGCCGTGGCGCTGGCCCGGATGGGGCGCAAGGTCGGCGTGGTGGATGCCGATGTCTATGGCCCGTCGCAGGTCATGCTGCTGGATGCCGCCAACCAGAAGGTGAAGGCGGAAGACGACAAGCTGGTGCCGGTGGAAAGCGAATTCGGCGTCAAATTGCTGTCCATGGCGCAATTGGTGCAGCCGGGTAAGGCAATCGCCTGGCGCGGGCCGATGGTGGGCAACGCATTGTCGCAGCTGATGGATTCGCATTGGGGCGACACCGAATTACTGCTGATCGACCTGCCGCCGGGCACGGGCGACGTGCAGCTGACCATGCTGCAGAAGTTCAAGCCGGCCGGTGCGATCGTGGTTTCCACGCCGCAGGATCTGGCGTTGATCGACGCGACGCGCGCGATCGATCTGTTCAGGCAGGCGCAGGTGCCCGTGATCGGCCTGGTGGAAAACATGGCCGGCTATGTCTGCCCGCATTGCGGCGAAATTTCCGATCCCTTCGGCCAGGGCGGGGCGGAAGCCGCTTCGCGCGCATTGGGCGAGGATTTCCTCGGCCGCGTGCCATTGGCCATGGAAATCCGCGTCGCCAGCGATACCGGGCAGCCGCCCGCCGCCAATGATACGGAACAGGGCCGCGCCTTTACCGCCATTGCGGAGCGTCTTTCCGCCTGGCTGGACGCGAACAAGGAATAGGCCGGGTGAAGATTTCGCGCCGCGCTGTATTGGCCGGTGCGGCCGCGGGCGGCGGCCTTGTTGTCGCGTGGATGCTGATGCCGCGCGATTACGGGTCATCCCTGGAAGCCGGCCCGGGCGAAGCGGGCTTTGGCGCCTGGCTGAAGATCGACCGGCAGGGCGTGATCACCGTGGCAATGCCCCAGCTGGAAATGGGCCAGGGCATTTCCACCCTGTTGCCGCAGATCGTGGCGATGGAACTGGGGGCGGACTGGCGCCAGATCGCGGTGGAGCCCGCACCGGTCAGCGCCGCCTATGCCAATTATGAACTGGCGGCGCGATGGGCGCCCATGTGGCGGCCCCTGTTGCCATCGCTGGCGGAAAAAGCGGATGACCTGATGCTGCGCCGCTGGGCGGAAGGGGAACGTTTTACCGCCACGGCCGAAGGCACATCCATCGCCAATTTCGAACTGCCTTGCCGCGAGGCGGCGGCCAGCGCACGGGCCATGCTGACCATGGCCGCGGCGGAACGCTGGGACGTGCCGTGGCAGGAATGCCAGGCGGAAAACGGCTTCATCCGGCATGGTGAAGCGCGCCTGAGCTTTGCCGAACTGGTCGAGGATGCTGGCGAATTCGATCCGCCGGACCCGCCGCCCCTGCGTCCGCAGGCGCCGAAGGATGGCGAGCCGGAATTCGCGCTGGAGGATGAACGGCACTTGCCCTTCCCCCGGCTGGACCTGCCATCGAAGGTGGATGGGAGCTGGCTTTTCGCCGGAGATGTCCGCCTGCCGGACATGGTTTATGCCGCCATCCGCCACGGGCCGCTGGACCGGGCGGAAGTGTCCAGTTTCGACCGGGAAGCGATCGCCGGCCATCCTGAACTGTTGGGTGTGGTCAATGGCAAGCGCTGGCTGGCCACCGTGGCAAGCAATTGGTGGGCGGCCGAACGCGCGCTGGATGATCTTGCCGTGCGGTTCCGCGTCACGGACCCTGTCAGTTCCGCCGAAATCGCCGAGGCGCTGGATGCGGGCGTGCGCCGGGGGGCGGGGCAGCGCGTTGGCCAGCGCGGCGATGGCGACGCGAATATGGTCGAACCGACGCTGGCCTTTCGCTATGACATAATGCCCGCTGCGCATGGCACGTTGGAAACCGCCAGCTGCACGGCGCGCCTTGCCAATGGCCGGCTGGAATTATGGCTGGCCACGCAGGCGCCGGAATATGCACGGGAAGCGGCGGCAAAGGCGCTTGGTCTCTCCCTCGGTGATGTCGTCCTCTATCCAATGCCGGCAGGGGGCAGTTTCGACCGGCGGCTGGAACACGACCACGCGATAGAGGCGGCGCTGATTGCGCGGGAAACGGGCCGCCCGGTGCAACTGGTCTGGTCGCGCTGGCAGGAACAATTGCGGCTGCGCCCGCGCCCGCCGGTGGCGGCAACGCTCAGTGCCAGGCTGGATTCGTCGGGCCGGATCGAAATCATGCGTGCCCGCGTGGCCGCGCCGCCTTCCGCGCTGGAATTCGGCCGCCGCCTGTTCGGCAACGCCACCAGCTGGGGTGCGATTGCCGATGTCGCGGGGGAAGCGGATGCCATGGTGCTGGAAGGGCTGATGCCGCCCTATGCCATCCCCCATGTCGCGCTGGATCATGTGCCTGTGCGGATCGGCCTGCCCACGGGGCGACTGCGCGGCAACGCCCTTGGCTATGGCTGCTTCATGATGGAAAGCTTCATCGATGAAGTGGCGCGGCGGCAGGAACAGGAACCGCTTTCCTTCCGCATTTCCATGCTGGGGGACGATCTGCGCCTTGCCCATTGCCTGCAAACTGCCGCGCGGCTGGGCAATTGGGGCGGCGGCGAAGCGGGCAGCGGGCAGGGCCTGGCCTGCCACCGCATGGGCGATGATGCGCGCAGCGGCCGCATCGCGCTGATCGCGACGGCGGTCGCCGGAGAAGGCGGCGTGCGGGTGGAAAGGTTGAGCGCTGCGGTCGATATCGGGCGTGTCATCAATCGCGATATCGCCCTGCAGCAGATAGAGGGCGGCTTGCTGTTCGGCCTCGGCCTCGCGCTCGGTTCGGGCATGGAATATGATCAGGGGCTGCCGGTGCAGGGGCGGCTGGCTTCGCTCAACATGCCCTCCCTGGCTGACAGCCCGGAGATCGAAATCGAACTGATCGAAAGCGATGCCGATCCATTCGATCCGGGCGAATTGCCGGTGGCCCCGGTCGCCCCCGCCATCGCCAATGCGCTGTTTTCCGCAACGGGGCTTCGCTTGCGGCGCCTGCCGCTGCTATCAGGTGGATTATGACCTGGCAGAAACAGAAACTTCCGGCGGACCACAAGCCGGTGAAAAGCGGCGGCGTCGGCGTGCTGCTCGTCAATCTCGGCACTCCGGATGCGCCCGATCCGCGCTCCGTCCGGCGATATCTGGCGGAATTCCTTTCGGACCCGCGCGTGATCGAGATTCCGAAACTGGTCTGGCAGCCGATCCTGCGCGGTATAATATTGAATACGCGGCCGAAAAAATCGGCAGAGGCCTATGCACAAGTATGGTCGGACAAGGGCTCCCCGCTGGCGGCGATCACGTCTGACCAGGCGGAATTGTTGCAACAGAGGCTCGGCACCGATGTGCAGGTCAGCTGGGCCATGCGTTATGGCAATCCACCCATCGGTGACAGGTTGCAGGCCCTGATGGATCAAGGCTGCGAACGCATATTGCTGGCCCCGCTCTATCCGCAATATTCCGCGGCATCGACCGCCACGGTTGTGGACAAGGCGGGGGAGAAGCTGCGGGAAATGCGTTGGCAACCCGCCCTGCGGACCTTGCCGCCCTATCATGACGATCCGGCCTATATTGCCGCACTGGCAAAGGATATCGGCGCCCAGCTGGACGCGCTGGAATTCCAGCCGGAAACATTGCTGCTGAGTTTCCACGGAATGCCGAAGCGGACGCTGGAACTGGGCGATCCCTATCACTGCCACTGCCACAAGACCGCGCGCCTGCTGGAAGAAGCGCTGGCCCGCCCGTCAGTGCGGTTCCGCACCACGTTCCAGAGCCGTTTTGGCCGCGCCGAATGGCTTGGCCCGGCCACCGATGCCGTGCTGGCGGAAGAGGGCAGGGCGGGCACGAAACGCCTGGCCATCGCGGCTCCGGGCTTTGCCGCCGATTGCCTGGAAACGCTGGAAGAACTCGCCATTCGCGGGCGGGAAGAATTCGTGGAAGCCGGGGGCGAACAATTCGCCGCCCTTTCCTGCCTCAATGCCGGGCCGACCGGGATGGACATGCTGGAGGGGTTGATCCGCCGCGAACTTTCCGGCTGGATCTGAACGAAACGCTCAGAAATCTATGGCGATTCCGTCTTTGACCCAGTCGCCATAGCGGGTCGGACTCAGCTCTTCCTGCGCCTTTTCCAGCGCCGCCGGTTCGGGCGGCGGGTTGTTGGTCCAGTAATCGGGCTTGCGGAAAGATGTGGGCCGCTTTGTCATATTCCCATCATGGGGTGGCTGGCGCCCGGATGCAATCGCCTATAAGCCGACAATCTATGCCAGCTCCACCAGGACTTCCCGCGCGCCGTGCCGCGCTCCGCCTGCTCGATGCGGTGCTTCGCCGCGGTGAAATGCTCGACCAGGCCGATCACGCGGCCATGGGCGGAGTGCCCGGCCTTGCCGATCGTGCGCTCGCCCGGGCCATCGCCGGGGAGGTGCTGCGCTGGCTGGTCGATCTGGATGCGCTGATCGACAGCGCGACCAGGCAGAAACTGGCCGGCGACGCCAAGGCGCGGATGGTCCTGCGCATGATGCTGGCGCAATGGTTGCGGCTGGAAACGCCGCCCCATGCCGTCATCGGCACCGGCCTGCCCTTGCTGGATGGCGGGCCGCGGCGCCTGGCGCATGGAGTCTTTTCCAATCTCGCGCGGCAGAAAGTGACTTTGCCGGATGTGCCGACCCTGCCGGAAGCGGTGGCATCCCGCTGGGGCGAGCGCGCACCGGCAATCGCGGCGGCAATCGCCCGCCCGCCCCCGCTCGATCTCGCCCTGCGCGATGCGGCGGAGACGGAACAATGGGCGGAACGCCTGTCCGCAATCGTTCTGGCACCGGGCCATCTGCGCCTGCCGCGCGGTGCCCCTGTCACCGAACTGGCCGGATACAAGGAAGGCGCCTGGTGGGTGCAGGATTTTGCCGCATCCCTGCCCGCGCGCCTGCTCGGCCCGGGCGAGGGGAAGCGGGCGCTGGATCTGTGCGCCGCGCCGGGCGGCAAGACATTGCAACTCGCCGCTGCCGGCTGGCAGGTGACGGCGCTCGACCTCAGCGAGAAGCGGCTTTCCCGCCTCCGCGAAAACCTCACCCGCACCGGTTTGCAGGCGGAAATCGTGCAGGCCGATGCGCTGAAATGGACGCCGGAGGAAAAGTTTGACGCGATCCTGCTGGACGCGCCCTGCACGGCCACTGGCACCTGCCGCCGCCACCCGGATGTGATCCACCGCATCGGGCCGAAACAGATCGACGATGTCGCTGACCTTCAGGCAAAACTGCTCGACCGCGCGAGCCATTGGCTGAAGCCCGGCGGACGGCTGGTCTATGCGGTCTGCTCTCTCGAACCCGAAGAGGGCGAACATCAGGTGGTCGGCTGCATGCTGCCCGCCGATCCGATCAAGCCGGAAGAATTGCCCGCCACCGTGCCGCCCACCGCAAAGGGCTGGCTGCGGACCGATCCGGGAATGCTGGCCGAACAGGGCGGAATGGACGGCTTCTTCGCCGCCCGCTGGCGCGCCGACTAGGGGCGGTTCTGTCATCGCTGGATTCCCGCCTGCGCGGGAATGACGAATAGAAAGCATGAACCCACCTCGTCATTCCCGCGCAGGCGGGAATCCAGTCAGCATAGCGGTTCGAACCCGAAATCCTCTGCCAGATCGCGCCAGGCAGAATTGCTGTCTTCGATCAGCCGCAGCTTCCACGCGCGGTTCCATTTCTTCAGGCGCTTTTCCCGCGTGATGGCGTGGTCCATGGTCGAATGCTGTTCGAACCAGACGAGCATCCTAACGCCGTGCTCCTTCGTGAAGCCGGATATTGCGCCGGTCCGGTGCTGGTAGGCACGTTGCAGCAGGTTGGAGGTGACGCCGATATAGAGCGTGCCGTTGCGGCGGGAGGCCATGATGTAAACTGTCGGCCCGAAGTCGCGTTGCATGTGATGGCGCTACTGGATTCCCGCCTGCGCGGGAATGACGAAAAGGGGGCTTGGACCTCATAACTCGTCATCCCCGCCAATGCGGGGTCCAGTCGGGCCAGACTTTCCTACAGGCCGCGAGGCGTGCTGACCTTGCCGGATGTCCTCCCGCGCACGCCAACCATCTGCAATCACGCCAAAATACCGACCCCGCAACCAGCCGGAATTTCCCTCTCAGGACAGTGTTCCAACTGTTCCAGCGAGTGAGCTGGCCTGCCGCCGCAGGGGCCGCTCAGCCCTTCACGCGATTCTGGAAGCTCTTGCGCAATTTCATCAGCTTGGGCGGGATCACGGCCAGGCAATAGGGGTTTCGCTGGCCTTCCCCTTCCCAGTATTCCTGGTGGTAATCTTCCGCCGGATACCATTCGGCTGGGCCTTCCACCGTCGTCACGGCACTGCCGCCATGTTCATCGTTCCAACGGGCGATGGCGGCTTGGGCTTCAGCGCGCTGCGTCTCATCCAGCGGGAAAATCGCGCTGCGATACTGGGTGCCCACATCATTGCCCTGGCGGTTGAGCTGGGTCGGATCATGCGTGCCCATGAACACGTCGAGCAATTCGCCATAGGAAATGACGGAGGGATCGTAAGTCACCCGTATCGCTTCGGCATGGCCGGTCGTGCCGCTGCATACCTGCTTATAGGTCGGATCGGGCACATTGCCGCCGATATATCCGCTTCCCACTTCGCTGACGCCGATCACGTCGCGGAAAACGGCCTCGGTGCACCAGAAACACCCGCCTGCCAGGATTGCCTGTTCGCTCATTTCCACACTCTCCTTCGCGGGCGAAGATGGGAAGCCGCAACGCGCTTGTCATCCTCTGTGCGCAGGCTAGTCTGCCGGGAGGGAGCAAGCTTGGAGATAGGCATGAAGAACAGCATCTGGGCGGCCCTTGCCGCCGCGAGCATGGTGATTGCGGCGCCGGTACAGGCCGCGGACAGCGCCGCGCTGGAAGAAGTGCTGGCCCATCCACGCAGGGCGGATGACGCAGCCCGCGACCAATATCGCCACCCTGCGGAAACTCTTGCTTTTTTCGAGATCGAACCGGGCATGACCGTGGTCGATTATCTGCCGGCGGGCGGCTGGTATTCGCGGATACTGATCCCCTATCTGGGGCCGGAAGGGCGCTATGTCGCGATGGGCCCGGATGTCACGGGCGCCAGCGAATATATGCAGCGTTCCGGCGGCAATCTGAAAGAGAAGATCGTCACCCAGGCCGCGGAATGGGACGTGAATGGCGGCGCCCGGCTGACCGGGTACAATACGGGCGATGAATTGCCGGCGGATCTGACTGGCACGGTCGATCGGGTGGTGATCTTCCGCGAAATGCACAACCAGTTGCGCTTTGGCTGGCTGCATGAAGACATGCTGGCGATCCGCAAGATGCTGAAGCCGGGCGGCATGGTTGGCATTACCGACCATCGCATGGATGAGGATGCGCCCTATTCGATTAGCGACGGGGGCAAGGGCTATCTGCGGCAGAGCGACGTGATCGACCTGATGGATGTCTATGGCTTCGACCTCGTCGGGCAGAGCGAGATCAACGCCAATCCCAAGGATACGAAGGATTGGGAACGCGGCGTGTGGATGTTGCCGCCCAGCTTGGCCGGCGCCACGGATGAAACGCGGGAAAGGATGCTGGCCATTGGTGAAAGCGACCGCATGACATTGCTGTTCCGCAAGCGTCCGTGATTGGCGTCCGTGACTGGGCACATCGCCTTCGTCACGCAAAGCGAATGATCGAACTGCCATCGCCGGGCCCGGCGGCTGATCTGGACAAGCTGCGGGCCCGGCAATAGGCGCAGGAAATGACCAAGCTTACCGTTGCCGCCTTGCAATTGGCGCTCAATTCGCCGGACGAGCAGGAAAACATCGCCGCAACCGCCGCACTGGTGGAAGATGCCGCGGGCAAGGGCGCGCAGGTGATCCTGCCGCCTGAATTGTTTTCAGGCCCATATTTCTGCAAGCGCGAGGAAGAGGAACTGTTCGCTCTCGCACGCCCGACGGCGGAGCATCCTTCCGTCCTTGCCATGCAGGATCTGGCGAAGAAGCTGAATGTCGCGATCCCGACCAGCTTCTTCGAAAAGGACGGGCCGCATTATTACAACACGCTGGCCATGGTGGATGCGGGCGGGGACATACTGGGCATCTATCGCAAGAGCCACATTCCCGACGGGCCGGGATATGAAGAGAAATATTATTTCCGCCCCGGCAATACCGGCTTCAAGGTGTGGGACGTATTCGGCACCCGTATTGGCGTGGGCGTGTGCTGGGACCAGTGGTATCCGGAATGCGCGCGGGCCATGGCGCTGATGGGGGCGGAAGTGCTGTTCTATCCCACGGCCATCGGGTCGGAACCCTATGATGCCGATCTGGATACCAGCCGCATGTGGCGCCGGGCCATGATCGGCCATTCCGTTTGCAACTGCATGCCCGTGGTCGCGGCCAATCGTATCGGGCTGGAGGAAGGGCAGGCCTTTTATGGCCATAGCTTCATCACGGACGAATGGGGCGATTTCCTGGCCGATTACGGGCGCGATGAAAGCGGGGTCCTGCTGGCGGAGCTGGATCTGTCGCGCGCCGCCCGCCACCGGGCAGGCATGGGCTTTTTCCGCGATCGGCGCCCCAATCTCTATTCGCGGATAGGCGAGGATATTTGAGCCATACCTATCTGATCGCGCTCGGTTCCAACCGGCGCCACCACCGCTTCGGCCGCCCACGACAGGTGCTGGCGACGGCGATGGATTGCCTGGACGGATCGTATGGCGCCGTGATCGCCACATCGCCGATAGTGGATAGCGATCCGATCGGGCCATCCCTGCGGCGCTATGCCAATGCGGCGCTGCTGCTGCGATCGAATGATGACCCGGAAGCCTTGCTGCGCCGGTTGAAATATCTGGAACAATGGTTTGGCCGGCGACAGCGCGGGCAGCGCTGGAGTTCGCGCGTGCTCGACCTCGATATCGTGCTGTGGGACGGGGGCGCCTATTCGGCGAAACAGCTCACCATCCCGCATCCGCTGTTCCGCGAACGGGCTTTCGTGCTGGGCCCGGCACAGGCCATTGCCCCCGATTGGCGCGATCCTGTTACCGGTCTGACGATATATCAGCTTCACAGCCGCTTGACCCGCCCGCGCCCGCTCCCTAGGGGAGCCTCCGCGGACGCAAGGCATCCCGGGCCCTTAGCTCAGTCGGTAGAGCAACTGACTTTTAATCAGTAGGTCGCTGGTTCGAATCCAGCAGGGCTCACCACCTTGCCCAGAAGGCGAATCATATCGCCGCATTTTTGGGTGAGGTTCCGCATGGTGGCTGGGGTCGCCTTCTGGAAATTGCCGGGTAATCTCCGGCGCGGCTTGTCCCGTTTGTGCAAAGGCTGCATTGATCCGGCCGTGCTTTCGCAGAAGACCCGCTATGCCATCCGTGCGATGCAGCACCTTGCCGACCATTATGGCAAGGGGCCGGTGCAACTTGCCGAAATCAGCCAGGTGCAGAACATACCGGCCAAGTTCCTCACCGTCATCCTGTCCGAACTGACCCGTTTCGGCTTGGTGGAATCGCAGCGCGGCAAGGATGGCGGATACTGGCTCGCCATTGCCCCGGTCGATATCACCTATGGCGATCTCATTCGCGTGATGCGTGGTTCGCTGGCACTGGTGCCTTGTGCCAGCCGTTTTGCGCATGAAAAATGCAAGAATTGCGTCGAAGAAGGGGAATGCCGCACGCGCGCGCTGATGCTGGAAGTGCGCGACAGGACGGCGGAGATACTCGATTCCATCCGCCTGTCCGATGCGATCGATCCGGCACCGCCATTTGACGAGAGCACCCAGCTTTAACCGCCACGCGCGCGCAAATTCGCCCCGTCGCCAAAAGCCGGCCCTTCATCGCAAATAGAGGAAGTTGTCGGCCGCCCTATTGTCAATTGAAAAGGTAGAGAATAAGAAGTCACTGCAGCAGGAAGCTGCAGACGGAGAGACAACCATGCCAACCGACCATCAGGCGACCGGTATTGAGAGCCACGCGGCAGAGCCGCTCCGGGTCGTTGTCGGCGCTCTGGCGCAAATGCGCTACGGCACGATCCAGCTGACCGTACATGACGGCAAGGTGACGCAAGTAGACGTGACCGAACGCCAACGCTTCGCAGGCTGATCAGCCAGCCTCATTCCATTTAACCGACAAAGGGACAGCAGACCGGACCGCCGGATGCATCGCCCGCTTGAGAAAGCGAGAACAATGCATTCGATTTTCCTGCGGCGTCTTGCCGCTGCAACCGCCATTATCTTCCCTCTCGCCGCACAGGGGCAGGAAGCGAAGGAGGCACTGCCCCCCGCCGCTTCTCCTGAAGCATCTGTCGGTGACCCGATCCTTGTCACGGCGCGGCGGCGTGCAGAAACTGCGCAGAACATTCCGCTGGCGATCTCCGTCATCGGGTCCGACCGGATCGACAATACGGGTTCGTTCAATGTCGGGCGTCTGCAACAGCTTACGCCGGCGCTGAATTTCTATTCGTCCAATCCGCGCAATTCGGCGGTCAATATACGAGGGATCGGCGTGCCCTTCGGTCTGACCAATGACGGTTTCGACCAGGGCGTGGGTATCTATGTCGACGATGTTTATTATTCGCGCATCGCATCGGCCACTTTCGACTTCCTGGACGTGGCGCAGATCGAAGTGCTTCGCGGTCCGCAGGGCACGCTTTACGGCAAGAACACCACGGCAGGCGCGATCAACATAACCACGCGCCAGCCGACCTTCACGCTGGAAGGCAATTCCGAAATATCCATCGGCAATCTCGGCTTCAGGCAGGCCAAGGCCTCTGTTTCCGGGCCGCTGGGCGAAACGGTGGCCGCGCGCATCGCCGTTTCGGGCACTGGCCGCCACGGCACGATCCGCAATATCGCCACGGGCAACCGTATCAATGAACAGGACAATATCGGCCTGCGAGGGCAAATATTGTGGCAACCGGCCGACCGGCTGGACCTGACATTGGCGGGCGATTTCAGCACGCAGAATCCCGAATGCTGCGGCACGGTCTTCGTTCGCACCGGCGCCACGCAAAGGGCGGCGGCACGCCAGTTTGAAGCGCTTGCCGCGGCTCAGGACTATATCCTGCCCAGCCGCAATCCCTTCGACCGCGTGACCGATGTGGATGCCGATCTGAACGCCGGGAACGAGATCGGGGGCGTTTCCCTGCGTGCGCGGCTGGATCTGGGCGAAGGAGAGCTGACGTCGATAAGTGCGTGGCGATACTGGGATTGGCTGCCGGCGAATGACCGCGACTATATCGGTCTGCCGATAACCACGCTGTCGCAAAACCCTTCGCAGCAGGAACAGTTCACGCAGGAGTTCCGCTACAACCGGACTGGAAAGGCGCTGGACCTGTTGCTGGGCGCCTTTGCCTTCCACCAGCAGGTGCGCACCCAGGGATCGCAAGCGCAAGGCCCGACCGCGTCCCGCTGGCTCATCAATCCTGCGAACCCCCTGTCGCAGGATCCGACCGTGCTGGACGGGCTGACCGCCACCAATGATATCCGGCTCGATAATACCAGCCTCGCCTTTTTCGGGCAGGTCAGCTGGCATGTGACCGATGCCTTGACCATCCAGCCCGGTTTCCGCGTCAATCATGACCGGAAGAAGGGCCTGTATGAGAGCGTGGTGACCAATGGCGATGGTCAGCTCGTCACTTTCGCCAGCGCCGATCCGCGCATCGTCGCCCAGCGCGGAGTGCTCTCCCCGCAGCGTTTCGAACCCGCATTCAGCGACTGGAACGCCAGTTACGACCTGACCGTGAGCTATGAGGTGTCGCCCGATTTCCTGGTTTACGGCACTTATGCGCGCAGTTTCAAACCCGGCGGGGTCAACCTAAACGGCGTGCCCAATGACGATGCCGGCAATCCTATCCTCGAGGTCGGCTCTGTCGCGCCCGAAAAGGTCAATCATTTCGAGCTGGGACTGAAAGCGCAGGGCTGGGACAGGCGCTTGACGTTCAACCTCGCGGCATTCCGCACGGACATAGCGGATTATCAGGCGCTGGTGGTGAACGGCCAGATCGGCGTGTTGCGCGGCTATCTCGCCAATGCCGAAAGCGTGCGGACCCAGGGGATCGAATGGGATATCGCCATCAGGCCGAGCCGGCGCTTCAACGCTTATCTCAGTGGTGCCTATACGGATGCGACATATCGCCGCTTCTCCGATGCGCCATGCCCGCCCGAACTTTCCGGCGGGACTACCGTGCCCGATGGCGGATCGCCCAGCGCGCCGGGAACGCCCGGCGGGTTCAGCCCTGCCAATTGCGATATTTCGGGGCAGCGCCTGCCCGGCGTTTCCGAATGGGCGCTGTCCTTCGGGGCGGAAGCGAATGCTCCTGCACGTTTGTTCGGTGAAACGGGTGAAATCTATCTCGGATATGATGGAAGCTGGCGTTCTGATTTCTCGTCCAACGCCAGCCCGTCGCGATATACCTGGGTAAACGGATATTCCCTTTCCAATTTCCGCGCGGGATACCGATCCGATGCAGGGTTCGAGATATTCGGCTGGCTGCGCAACGCGTTCGACCAGAACTATTTTGAACAGCTTTCGGTGCCGTCCGGAAATACCGGCCTGATCGTCGGCCAGCCCGGCGATCCCCGTACCTACGGCTTCACGATCCAGCATCGTTTCTGACGCCTGCGGGCGAGCAGGGAGGACAACCTCATGTTCGAATTTATTGCCGAGCTGTCTTTCGCCGATATCGCGCCCTTCATCCTGGTCGGCTTTGCGGCGCAGATCGTGGACGGGGCGCTGGGTATGGCCTTCGGGGTCATATCGCAGACCATGCTGGTCAGCCTTCTGGGCGTGCCGCCGGCCACGGCATCGGCCAGCGTGCATCTGGTGGAAGTCTTCACCACCGCCACATCGGGGGCGAGCCATATCTGGCATCGCAATATCGACTGGGCCTTGTTCCGGCGGCTGGCCCCCTTCGGCATAATCGGGGGCGTCGCCGGGGCATATGCGCTGTCCAGCGTGGATGCTTCGGCGGCGCGGCCTTTCGTGATGCTCTATCTGGCGGGTGTGGGCGTCTATCTGCTGGTGCGGGCAATCAGGCTCAGCCGGCCGAAATTCGAAGATCCGAAATATACCCGCCCGCTGGCGGCTGCGGGCGGCTTCCTCGATGCAGCGGGCGGCGGCGGGTGGGGGCCAGTGGTGACTTCCAACCTGCTGGTCCAGGGCGGGGATCCACGCACCACGATCGGCACGGTCAATACGACAGAGTTTCTCCTTACCCTGTCGATTTCCATCACCTTCATCGCGACGCTGGGGTTTGCGGCTTTTACCGTTGCAACTGTCGGCCTGATAATCGGCGGCATGATCGCGGCCCCGATCGGTGCGGTTCTGGTGAAGCGGATCAGGCCGCGCGCCTTGTTGCTGGCCGTGTCCGCCGTGCTGATCGCCACCAGCCTTTTCAGTCTCGGGCGGGCCTGGGCGATCTTCTAGGCATGTCGCCGTGCCTGTTCAGCACCCGCGCTTTCTGGGGACGAAATCGACCGTGGCGGCAGGCGTGCCCGCTGCGTTGACGCAGGCATCTATGTCGAATGTGTCATGCAATAATCGGGAGGTAAGCACTTCGGCGGTCGGTCCATTTGCCATGATCCGGCCTTCACGCATCACGGCGATATGGGTGGAGAAACGGGCCGCCAGCGTCAGTTCCTGAAGCGCCGCGATCACCAGCCTGCCGCTATCCGCCTGGGCGCGCAGGCGGGCGATGCTTTCCAGCGCATGGCGCGGATCGAGCCCGGCGAGCGGTTCGTCCACCAGCAATATGTCGGGATCGCCCACCAGCGCGCGGGCCAGCATTGCCCGGGCCAGTTCACCGCCGGACAGGGTGGTTGCCGGCTGGTTCCGGTGATCCTGCAGGTCGAATTGTTCGATAAGCCTGGCCACATGATTGCGCATGGCAGGCGGCAGTCCGCCAAAGGCTGGCAGTTGCGGCGTCAGCCCCAATGCGACCAGCCGTTTGACCGAGATAGGCCATTCGGCGCGGGGGTTTTGCGGCAGATAGGCCCGCAGGCGTGCCAGCTTGCGCCGGTCGATTGCCGTGATCGGGACGCGGTCCAGCAGGACCGATCCGGCATCGGGCCGGCGCAGTCCGGCCAGCGCGGCCATCAGCGTGGATTTACCGGCGCCGTTCGGGCCAAGCAGGCACAGGAACATGCCCCCCTCCAGCATGAGCGAAGCATCGCTGACCACTGCCTTGCCGCCAAGCGAGATGGCGAGATCGTGCGCTTCCAGCCGCATCAGGGCGACATCCGTTTCAGCCGCAGCACCAGCCAGAAGAAGAAGGGCGTTCCGGCAAGGCTGGTCAATACGCCCAGTTTCAGTTCCTGCGCTGTGGGGATCAGCCGCGTGGCGACATCGGCCAATAGCAGCAGGATCGCGCCGAAGAGCGCGGCGGGCAGCAATACCCGGCTGGGCTGGTGGCCGACAAAGGGCCGCACCAGATGGGGCGCGACCAGCCCGACGAACCCGATCGCCCCGGTAACGGCCGTTGCCGCGCCGACCGACAGGGCTGTGCCCGCCAGAGCGAGCAGGCGGGTGCGGGCGATATGAATGCCGAGGCTTTCGGCCTGCGCCTCCCCCAGGGAAAGCGCATCTATATCGCGGATGGTCAGCACCAGGCAGAGCCAGCCTGCCAGCATGAACGGCAAGGCAAGCCCGACCTGCGGCCAGCTTCGATCGGTCAGCGATCCCAGCAGCCAGACGGTCAGTTCATAGGCGGCATAGGGACTGGGCGCGAAATTGAGTGCGAGACTGAGCCCGGCCCCCATCAGGCCGGATACCGCAGCCCCTGCCAGGATCATGGTCAGCGTGCCCCCGCGCCCGAATGTCAGGGTCAGCGCCGCTGCCGCCAGGGCCCCGCAAATGCCCAGCAGCGGTGTCGCCAGTGCGAAGGCGGCGGACAGCCCGAAATAGATGGCGATCACCGCGCCCAGTGCCGCACCCGCGGAAACGCCGAGCAGGCCCGGTTCCGCCAGCGGATTGCGCAGCAGGCCCTGCAGCACCGCGCCCGACAGGCCGAGCGTCGCGCCGACCATTAGCGCCAGCACCGTGCGCGGCATCCGCAATTCATACAGGATCAGCCAGGGCAGGTTCGGCTTCGGGTCCAGCATCCCGGCGAGCAGGGCGGAAGGTTCCAGCCATACCCGGCCGACCACCAGCGACAGCAGGATGCTGAGGATCAGCAGCAGGACGGCGATCGCCCACCTGGAAAAACGCTTCACCACCGAACCGGGCCTTCCGGGACAGTTTCCAGCGCGTCGCGCAATTGCTGCGCCGCCTTGGTGGAGATGGGCAGGCCGCAGCCATAGAGAGAGGCGGGATAAGCTATCTGGCGGCCGGCAAAGGCCTTGCGGATCAGTGGGTGCTCGTTTGCCGTTTCGCGCAGCGATGGCTGGTCATAGGTGCTGTTGCCGCGCAGGATTGCATCCGGGCGGGCGAGCAGCAATTCTTCCATTCCATATGTGGAAAAGCGGCTGTCGGGCATGGTCGCAGCCACGTTTTCCGCCCCTGCCGCGCGAATGATTGCATCCGTCAGCGTGCCCTTGCCGGGGACGGAGCCATCGCCGTTCCAGGCCACCACGCGCATCGGTTCTGCCGGGGAGGTGGCGCCCAATTCGGCAAGATCGCGGTCCATCGCCGCAATCAGTTCTTCGGCGCGTTCGGGTTCCCCCACGGCGGCCCCGGCCTGCCTGGTGATGCGGCGAATATCCTCGAAATTACTGGCCGAACCGATTTCGACCATCGGCGCCCCGACTTTTTCTGCCAGACGGTTCATCTGCTGCGCTGCCCAGGGATTGGTCAGGATCAGGTCCGGCCGATCGCGCACCAGATCTTCCGCCGTGCCGCGATTGGTCCGCAGCCCGCGATCTGCGCCCGGCATCAGCACTTCGACTGCATCATGGGCAAGATAGGTAACGGATGCGATGCGATCTGGCGGCACCAGCATCAGCAGCAGCAGATCATGGCAGAGATTGGTCGATACGATGCGCTGCGGCTTTTCGGGGGCGGGGCTGTTCCGCCTTTCCCGCTGCGGGGCTTCGCCACCTGCACTAATAAGGGTGAAGGCGGTGACAAAGAAAAGGGCGAGAAGGGCGCTAGACAGCCAAGAACGGGGGCGCAGCCCGAAAGGGCGCCGCCTCTCATCTCCTGCACTCGGTCCGCCTTGGTTTGCGATGGAAGCCTGCCTGTCAGCAAAAATTCAACACGTCCGGCAGGCCATATGCTGCCGGACGTGTGAATTCCACCGATTGAGGATGGTGGCCCCGTTCTCAGGCCCCGTTCCGTTCTCAGGCTTCGGGCGCGCTCCATGCGAGGCGCGGCTTGCGCGCGGCCTGCGCTTCATCGACCCGGCGGCGTGGCGCGAAGACCGGCGCCTGCGAAAGCGAGGGATCGCCATCGCGTGCCCGCTCGGCAATGGATCGCAGGGCGGTGATGAATTCGTCCAGCGTCGCCTTGCTCTCGCTTTCAGTCGGTTCGATCAGCATGGCCCCATGGACGACGAGCGGGAAATACATCGTCATCGGATGGAAGCCTTCGTCAATCAGTGCCTTGGCGACATCCAGTGTCGAAACGCCCTTGGCGAATCCGCCATCGGCGAACAGCGCTTCGTGCATGCAGGGGCCAGATGAAGCGAAGGGCGCTTCCAGCACGTCCTCCAGCTTGCGCAGCATGTAATTGGCGTTGAGCACGGCATCGCCCGATACCTGCCGCAAACCATCCGCGCCGTGGCTCATGATATAGGCGAGCGCGCGGGTGAACATGCCCATCTGTCCGTGGAAAGCGCTCATCCTGCCGAAGCTGGCCGTGCCGTCCGCCGCTGCCCCTTCTTCCTCCACCAGCCGCAATGTGCCGTCCCCGTCGCGCACGACCGAAGGGATCGGCGCATAGGGCATCAGCGCTTCGGACAGGACGACCGGGCCGGAGCCGGGGCCGCCGCCACCATGCGGGGTGGAGAAGGTCTTGTGCAGATTGATGTGCATCGCATCGACGCCAAGATCGCCGGGCCGAACGCGGCCGACAATCGCGTTGAAATTCGCGCCGTCGCAATAGACATAGCCGCCCGCTTCGTGGACCGCGTCCGAAATCACTTTCAGATCGCGTTCGAACAGGCCGCAAGTGTTGGGGTTGGTGATCATCACCCCGGCCACATCCGGGCCAAGCCGTGCGAGCAGGGCCTGCGTATCGATGCGGCCATCCGCCGCGGCGGGAATGGCTTCCACGCGATAGCCGGCAAAGGCCGCCGTCGCCGGATTGGTGCCATGCGCACTTTCCGGAACCAGGATGACTTCGCGCGGTTCGCCGCGTGCTTCCAGCGCGGCGCGGATGCACAGAATGCCGCATAATTCGCCATGGGCGCCTGCCTTCGGGCTCATCGCCACGCCGTGCATCCCGGTGAGCGTGACCAGCCAATGGGCCAGCTCTTCGATGACTGCCAATGCGCCCTGCACAGTGTTTTGCGGCTGCAAGGGATGGACATCGGCGAAGCCGGGCATCCTTGCGACCTTTTCATTCAGGCGCGGATTGTGCTTCATCGTGCAGGAACCGAGCGGAAAGATACCGCAGTCGATGGCGTAATTCTGGCGGCTGAGCCGCGTATAATGGCGCACCGTTTCCGGTTCGGAGAGGCCGGGAAGGCCGATCTCTTCGCTCCGTTCCAGTCCGCCCAAACGGCTGGACGGGATGCTCGCCGGTTCGGGAAGGTCGACACCGCATGTGTCCTTGCCGCCAATCTCGAAGATCAGCTTTTCTTCCAGCATCAGCCCGCGATTGCCGGTCACGGTTCCGGGCATGTCGTCAGCTGCCGCTTCGGGCGTGGTGGGGCGCCAGCCTGCAGGATTCATGTTCATGCCAGCACCTCCTGAAGCTCGGTGGAAAATGTTTCGATATCGTCCTCGCTCGTCGTTTCCGTCAGCGCCACCAGCAGTCCGCCTTCAAGGCTGCTAT
This sequence comes from Croceibacterium atlanticum, assembly GCF_001008165.2. NCBI lineage: Bacteria > Pseudomonadati > Pseudomonadota > Alphaproteobacteria > Sphingomonadales > Erythrobacteraceae > Croceibacterium > Croceibacterium atlanticum. The sequence goes on from NZ_CP011452.2 coordinate 2,933,439, forward strand.
TGCCGGGATAGAGCCGGCCGAGCGAAACGCCGGCCAGCACGCCGCGATCGGCCAGGTCGCGTACGACCTGCCGTGCATCCTTGCCTTCGGGCAGTTTCAGCGTGAATTCGTTGAAGAAGCTGTCATTCACGATCTCCACGCCGGGAATGGCGGCCAGCCGGTCCGCCGCGATGCAGGCAAGGCGGTGATTTTCCGATGCCAGTGCGCGGAGGCCCTTTTCACCCAGCAATGTCATGTGGATGGAGAATGCGAGCGCGCAGAGCCCGGAATTGGTGCAGATATTGCTCGTCGCCTTCTCGCGGCGAATATGCTGTTCGCGGGTGGAAAGCGTCAGCACGAAGCTGCGCTTGCCCTCTGCGTCCACGCTTTCACCGCACAGGCGGCCGGGCATCTGCCGGACATGTTTGGCATCGCGCACGGCGAACAGGCCCAGATAGGGGCCGCCGAATTGCAGGCCCACGCCGATGGACTGCCCTTCGCCCACGACGATGTCCGCACCCAGTTCACCCGGCGATTTGATAGCCCCCAGCGCCACCGGTTCGGTGACGACGGCAACCAGCAATGCGCCTTGTTCATGCGCGGCATCGGCAATCTTCGACAGGTCCGGCAGGCGGCCGAGAATGTCCGGATATTGAACCACGACGCAGCTTGTTTCGTCGTCGATCGCCGCGATCAGCTCCGCCTCGCCGCATTCTGCGACCAGGGCCGGATCCGAATGCACGATCGTGTCGCGCGTGAACCTGGCCATGGTTTCGATGGTGGAAACATAATGCGGATGCAGGCCGGGGCTGAGCAGCGCCTTGCCGCGCTTCGTTATGCGCCGGGCCATGACCAGCGCTTCCCAGCAGGCGGTGGAGCCATCATACATGGACGCATTGGCAACCGCGCAGCCGAACAGGCGGGCCACCTGCGTCTGGAATTCGAACAGCATCTGCAGCGTGCCCTGCGCGATTTCCGGCTGATAGGGCGTATAGGCGGTCAGGAATTCGCCGCGCTGGATCAGGTGATCCACCGATGCCGGCACGTGATGGCGATAAGCGCCCGCGCCAAGGAAGAAAGGCGCGCTTCCCGCGGATATGTTTTGTGCCGCAAGCCGCGCCATATGCCGTTCGACTGCCAGCTCGCTCGCATGGAGCGGCAGGCCTTCTATCAATCCGGGAAGCCGGGCTTCCTCGGGAACATCGACGAACAATGCCTCGATCGAGGGGGAGCCCACGACTTCCAGCATTTCCGCGCGATCGGGATCGGTGAGGGGTAGGTAACGCATCAGATATCTGTCCCAGTCATTCCGGTCATTCGAGGCCGGCGAGGAATTCCTTGTAGGCGGCCTCGTTCATCAGGCCTTCCAGCTCGGCGGCGTCGGTCATGGTCAGCTTGAAGAACCAGCCGTCGCCATCGGCGTCCGAATTGACCAGCGCGGGGTCTTCCTCCAGCGCGGGATTGCCTTCCAGGACAGTGCCGGAAACCGGCGAATAGACTTCCGAGGCCGCTTTCACGGATTCAACCACGGCCGCTTCCGCGCCCTTGGCCAGTTCCTTGCCGGATTCGGGAAGTTCGACGAACACCAGATCGCCCAGCTGGCTCTGGGCGAAATCGGTAATACCGATCGTGGCGGTTTCGCCATCGACGTCGATCCATTCGTGTTCTTCGGTGAAATAGCGTGTCATTTTCCGGCTCCTGCACGGTAGTAGCGATGAGGTACGAAAGGCATGGGCACGACCTTTGCGTCGAGCCGGCGATTGCGGACCTGTACGGATAGGGTTGCCCCTGGTTCGGTGTGGGCGATGTCCACGTAAGCCATGGCGATCGGGCGGCCGAGCGTGGGGGCGAAACCGCCTGACGTGACCGTGCCCACTTCATTGTCGCCCGCGAAGACCGCGGCGCCTTCGCGCGCGGGCAAACGCCCTTCAAATTCGAGGCCGACGCGCTTTGCCGGGGGGCCATCGGCCAGCAATTGCGCGATCCGTTCCGCTCCGGGGAAGCCGCCTTCTTCGCGCCGTTGCTTGGACAGTGCGAAGGTCAGATCGGCAGAAACCGGATCGGTCACCGTGTCGAGATCATGGCCATAGAGCGGCAAACCGGCTTCCAGGCGCAGGGAATCGCGCGCGCCCAGGCCGATGGGCTTCACCCGTTCATCGGCCAGCAGGGCGGTGGCAAATTCTTCCGCAATCGTGGCGGGAAGCGAGATTTCGAACCCGTCCTCGCCCGTATAGCCGGATCGGCCAATGCCGATCGCGGCGCCATTCCAGGTGCGGCTGGTCGATTGCATGAAGGACAATTCGCCAGATATGCCCGGGAACAGCCCATCCAGCACTGCCGCCGCTTCCGGTCCCTGCAATGCCAGCAGGGCGCGGTCCATCATATAGGTGAATGACAGGCTTTCAGGCAGATGCGCGCGAATATGGGTGATATCGTCATGCTTCGTCGCGCCGTTGACGACGAGGTAGAATGTCTCATCATCGCCAGTGCCGACATTGGTGATCATCAGATCGTCCAGAATGCCGCCATTGTCGGCCAGCAGCAGCGAATAGCGGATACGGCCCGGCTTCAATATCGCCAGATTGGCGGGCAGCAGGGCTTCCAGCGCCTTCGTCGCACCGGGGCCGGAAATGATGATCTGGCCCATATGGCTGACGTCGAACAGTCCCGCATGTTCACGCGTCCATTCGTGTTCGGTCACGATGCCTTCGTACTGGATTGGCATCGAATAGCCCGCAAAAGGAACCATTCTGGCACCTCTGGCGCGGTGCCAGGCATCGAGCGGCAGGGGCCGCACTTCCTGTTCAAGGGGGACTGTTTCGTTCATGCGCACGCTCCCGACAAACAACGGCAATGCCCGCAGCGGACATTTTCACCGTCGCCCCCTCTGTCGGGTAACCTGAGAGATTTGCGCGCAACCTGCGCCGCGCACTTTCCCCTTCGGTGGGATGGACCGCAATCCATCCGCTTTCCAGAGCGCCATGACCGTGCCGAGGTCCTTTCGCCTGAGAGTTTCCGGGGCGGTTGCTCCTTCGGCGCTGCTCTTTCCAGAGAAAGAACAGGCTCTCCCACGACACGAACGGGAATCGAAATTCCCGGTAGCTGGCTTGTCATCCTACGCCCGGCCGCAACGGTCAAGCGGAATGCTCCCGACTGAGAGAAGAAAAATGATTTCATGAACTTGCCTCCGGTTGCAGCCCCTTGTCGGACAGCGCAGACTGCAATTCGCGCGTCACGGCCTGGGGGGAGGAGGTGCGGCGGGTCAGCGCCGCATAGAGCACGGGGACGAGGAAAATCGTGACCAGTGTGGCGAGCGAGACGCCGGCCACCAGCACCATGCCGATGGCTGCGCGGGCGCCTGCGCCTGCGCCGGTGGCGAGGGCGAGGGGAACGCCGCCCATCACCGTGGCGATGGAGGTCATCAGGATCGGCCGCAACCGGCGGCGGGCAGCGCTGCGGATCGCATCGGCGAATTCCCGCCCTTCATCGCGCAGCTGGTTGGCGAATTCCACGATCAGTATGCCGTTCTTCGCGGCCAACCCGACCAGCATGACCAGGCCGATCTGGCTGTAGAGATTGATCGAATCCCCGGTCAGGGCGAGTCCGAACACACCCCCGGCAAAGGCCGGTGGAACCGCGGTGATGATCACGGCCGGGTGAATGAAGCTTTCGAATTGCGCCGCCAGCAGCAAATAGATGGTGACGATGGTGAAGCCGAACACGATCCAGATCGATGATCCGGTCTGCTTGAAGGATTCGCTTTCCCCGCGATAGCCGATTGCCAGCACTTCCGGCGATGCGCGCGCCTGGTCTTCAAGAAAGGCAAGCGCTTCGCCCATCGGATAGCCATCGGCCAGGCCGCCCTGCAGGGTGATGGCGCGCATCTTGTTGAAGCGGCCCAGTTCGCGTGCAGAAGTTTCCTCGCGCAGGCTGACCAGGTTTGACAGGGGCACCAGTTCGCCGGTGCGGGAACGGACATAGATGCTAGACAGCTTCTGTTCGCGGTCCCGTTCACTGGCGGCGGCCTGCACGATCACGCGATATTCCTCGCCATTCTGCACATAGGTGGAGACGCGGCGCGATCCCATCAGCGTTTGCAGCGCCTGGCTGACATCTTCCACTGACACGCCCAGATCGCCCGCGCGTTCGCGATCGACATCGATCAGGATCTGCGGCTTGGATTCCACATAATCGGCATCGAGATTGATGATGCCGGGATTGTTGCGCGCGGCGGCCAGGATGCGATCGCGCGCGATGGCCAGTGAATCGTAAGTGGCCCCGGCGATGACGAAATTGATCGGCTGCCCGCGTCCGCGGCCCAGCGACGAGCGGACAGTGGCATTGCCGCGTACTGCGGCCAGCCCGGTCAGCGTGTTGTTCAAATCCGCTGCCACGTCGGCCGAGGTCTGTTCGCGTTCTTCCCAGGGCGTCAGGAAGATCACCAGCCGCCCTTCGTTGAAATCGCTGTTGCCACGGCCGGAAGGCAGGCGCCCGATAACGCCGCGAATGGCGCCTTCGTCCATCATCGGCAGGACCTTCGCTTCCGCTTCGCGAACGAAGCCGTCCAGCGCGGCGAAGCTGGTGCCTTCCGGCGCGCTCAGGCGCGTTTCGATCACGCCGGTATCTTCCGCAGGGGCCAGTTCGGCGGGCAATGTGGTGAACAGCCATCCCGCCAGGGCCAGCATTGCGGCCACCGGCGCATAGACCAGCAGCGGATGTTTGAAGCAGCGGTCCAGCCAGCCGGCATAACTTGCTTCCACCCGTGCGAAGATCTTGTCGATCCGGGCGGAGAAGCTGCCCGCCTGGTCATGCTTCAGGATCTTGGAACACAGCATCGGCGTCAGTGTCAGGGCGAGAAAGCCCGACAGGGCGATGGCGGAAATCATTGCTGCGGCCAGTTCGCGGAACAGCAGGCCGGTCTGCCCGCTGATGAACATGACAGGCACGAAGACCGCGCAGACAACCAGCGTGGTGGCAATCACCGCGAAACCGACCTGGCGTGCACCGAGATAGGCGGCGACCAGCGGCTTTTCGCCATTTTCGATCCGGTGATGGATATTTTCCAGCACCACGATCGCATCATCGACCACCAGCCCGATGGCGAGCACCAGCGCGAGCAGGGTAAGCAGGTTGATCGAGAAGCCGAACAGCCAGAGCACGGCGAAAGTGGCCAGCAGGCAGATCGGCACGGTGATTGCCGGGATCAGCGTGGCACGCCAGCTGCCCAGAAACAGGAAGATGACGAGGACGACCAGCACCGCCGCTTCGCCCAGCGTGTGATAGACGCTTTCAATCGCCCGATCGATGAAGAGAGAGGAATCGGATCCGGTATCCACCGTGATCCCTTCGGGCAGGTCCGGTTCCATCGCGGCCATCGCTGCCTTGGCGTCTTCCGCCACTTTCAGCGTATTGGCCCCGGACTGGCGCACCACGCCCAGTCCGACGCCCGTCTCTCCGTTGAGGCGGAACCTTGTATAGGGGTTTTCCGGGCCGCGTTCGATCCGCGACACATCGCCCAGGCGGACGAGATAACCATCGGCGCCGCGGCCCACCACCAGGGACCCGAAATCCTCCGGCGTGACAAAGGAGCGGTCGACCCGGAGGGAGAGATTGCGCTGGGTGGATTCGATGCGGCCGGCCGGAAGTTCCACATTCTGGGTGCGCAGGGCCGTTTCGATATCGCGCGGCGTCAGCTGGTAAGCGGCCAGCCGGTCCATATCCAGCCAGACGCGCATTGCCGGGCGGGAATCGCCGAATACATTGACCTGTGCGACGCCATCCACATTGGAAATACGGTCCACCAGAACGCGTTCGGCGTAATCGCCCAGTTCCAGCGGATCCCAGCCCTGGCCGCGCACGATAAAGAACAGGATCGGCCTTGCATCGGCATCGACCTTGCGCACTTCCGGCGCCAGCGCATCTTCGGGCAGATTGTCGGACGCGCCGGATACCCGGTCGCGCACATCATTGGCCGCGGCATCGACATCGCGGCCGGGCGAAAATTCGATCGAGATATCCGACCGTCCGTCGCGCGAAAGCGAGGTGATAGTCTCGATACCGGCGATCCCGGCCAGCCGGTCTTCCAGTGGCTGGGTAATACGGCTTTCGATCACGGCGGCGCTGGCGCCGGTATATTCGGTGCTGACCGACACCACCGGCGGATCCGTTTCCGGCAATTCGCGCACGGACAGGCTGAGAAAGCCCACGATCCCGATGATCGTAAGCAAAATCGCCGTCACGGCGGCCACGACCGGCCGCCTTACCGAAAGATCCGAAAGGACCACCTAGCCGGCCCTTCCCTGGGAATCGCCTTCGATCTGCACCTCTATCCCGTCGGCGACCTTGATCACGCCTTCCGTGACCACGCGATTGGTGGGGGCAAGGCCGATGATTTCGATCACGCCATTATCGCGCATCCCGGTCTGCACATTGGTGCGTTTCACCTTGCCGTCCGCGCCCACGACATAGACGAAGCGATCCTGGCCTTCGCCGACGATGGACAGTTCCGGCACCGCCAGCGCGCTGCGCCGCGCGCTTTGCACGGCGACTTCCAGCAGCATGCCCGGTTTCAGCCGGGCGCCCGGATTGGGCAGGATCGCGCGGACCAGCAGGGCACGTGTGGCAGGATCGATCACGGGATCGATCACGGATACGGTACCGGTGAAGGTTTCGCCCGGAAAAGCGGCCGACGTGACAGTGATGGGCTGACCTGCGCGGAGCGAACCGAGAGCCGTTTCCGGCACGGAAAAGTCCAGCTTTATGCGTGAGAGATCGCTCACCGTGGCAATTGCATCGCCCACCGAAACGATAGTGCCGGGGGAAATCGTGCGCAGGGACACCGCGCCGGTCAGCGGCGCACGGATCGTCCGGTCGGCAATGCGCGCCCGCGCATCGTCGGCATTGGCGCGGGCCTGCGCCGCCTGTGCCACCTGCTGATCCAATTGGGCCTGCGTCGCAAAGCCGCGATCGAACAGCGACTGGATGCGTTCCAGCTGGGTTCTGGCCAGTTCTTCCTGCGCCATTGCGGATTGCAGCGCGGCCTGTTCCTGCGCCTGGTCCAGCGTGGCGATCAATTGTCCGCTGCGCACGAAATCGCCATCGTCGAACAGGAGCTTTTCGACCCGTTCGGCGACCGGCGATGCGATGGTGACCTGTTCATTGGCGCGCGCCGTGCCGACCGCCTCGATCACGTCCACGAAGACATGCGGCGCCGGCTGCGCGACCTTGACGAGCGGCGCCGGGCCGGCGCCCGAAGGGGCGTCCGCGCCGGAACCGCAGGCGGAAAGCATCAGGGCGGGCAACAGACAGCGAAATGCTGCTCCGGGCCGCCAACGGGGCGTCATCACCGTTGACTTTCTGTCAGGTGGAACAGGTGCCTGGCGTCAGTCATCGAACCTCCCGCCGGAACCGCCGATCGGCATCCCGGGCGGGATATCGGGCGCAGCATCACCTTCTTCCATCACGCTGGAGAGCCTGTCTTCGTCCTGCAGCAGGCTGCTGACATAGCGGGCCCAGGCTCCGTCCTCACCCTTGCCGCCGGCAGAAAGGCGGGTGGCGATATTGTCAAGCCTGCCTGCCAGAAGCGCGGCCACGCCGGGGGAGGTTTCCGCATCGCGCTGCGTTTCGGCCATGGTGATGATCGCGCGATAGGCAATCCGGCGGGCGACCGCGTCCGGCCTGGCAGAGATCACTTTCTCGTCCAGCTGGTCGAGCAGATATTCCACGCCCGGCATGGCGCTGTCCCGCCGATGCTGTTCGAACAGGCGTGTCAGGCGTGAAGGCGCCAACATGCTGTCGAGCGGCAATTGCGCAGCGACATCGGCCGCGACCAGCGGATCGAAGGCGGCGGCACCGGCATTGGCGAAGACTTCCTGGTTGAACTGGGGATCGGGCAGCCGTGTGGTCGGCACCGACAGTTTCATCACCAGTTCGTCCGGCACGGTCAGCATGGATGCGGACAGGGTGCCGATCATCTTTTCGATGGCGGACCGCTGCATGTCGGCCGGGAAGGGCGCGGGTTCGGGATGATTGTCCCCCCGAACCGCATATTCATAGTCGAGGCCGCCAATGACCTTGCCGGCCGCTTCCACGTCATAGCGATGCAGCAGCCAGATCGGCACGAATTTGCGGCGCAGATTGGCCAGCGGTTCACCGGGCAGCAGCACCTGCTCCCCGAAATTGGCGAGTGCGACCTGGCGCACCGCCAGCATGTGGTCGAGCGCGGCGAGGGGATCCGGCCCGTCATCCCACATGCTGGCGATGGGGCTGGGGAGGTCCGGGGAGCGTCCGTCAATATCGGTAACGAAACGCAGACCCGCTTCCTCCACCGCCAGAGCTTTCCGGGCTGCATGTGCATCCGGGTTCTGCCCCGGAGGCGGATCGCCATACAGCCAGTCCACGGAGAAATCGTCCCACGCGCCGCCGGATCGGGCATAGGCATCGGACAGGTCGATCTTGCCGTCGGTCAGTTTGATGCGCGGGCCGGGGTAATCCATCACGCTGGTGCGATCCTGCGTGCTGCCCGCGAAATTGTGCATGAAGCCGATCGCATGGCCCACTTCATGCGCGCCCAGCTGGCGGATGCGGTCAAGCGCGGCGCGAACCGGATCATTCCCGCTTCCCGTGCCGTTTTCCGCAGTGCCGACCAGACCTTCGAAAATGGCCACGTCCTGCCGCACACGCAGGGCGCCCAGCACGACATTGCCCTTGATGATTTCGCCCGTGCGGGGATCGCGGATGCCGCCGCCATAGGACCAGCCGCGCGTCAGGCGGTTGGACCAGTTGACCATGTTGTAGCGGACATCCATCGGATCCGCCCCTTCGGGCAGGATTTCGGCGCGAAACGCGTCGATGAAGCCGGCCTTCTCGAAGGATGAAGCCCAGTAGTTCACACCTTCGAGCAAGGCTGTGCGCACGGGTTCGGGCGCGGCCGGATCGATGTAGAATATGATCGGCTTCCTGACCGTGGACCGTTCCGCCACAGGGTCAGTCTTTTCCAGGCGGAAGCGCGAGGCGAGCTGGATCGCCACCGGCTGTCCCAGTGGAGTACCGAAATCATACAGCACCGGCCCGCCGACCGGCGCACGCGGATCCGCCAGTCGGGGCACGAAGCCGGGATCGGGCAGACGGATGAAGCTGTGGTGGACGGTGAAGCTGACCTGGCGCGCATCAGGCACGATCATGCCGGTAGTGCTGCCCCTGCCGGCCGTGTCGGTAGCGAAGGTCTGGACCACGTCCACTTCGATATTGTCGGGAAAGGCCTTCAGCGACGCCGTATCCACCGCGCTGAGCTGCGGCGAATGGCGATAACCCTTGCCCCCGCGATTGAGCGTTGCGGCAATATCCGCAACGTCGCGCATCAGGAACGGCGCCATGTCCACTTCCACGCCGTTGCTGTCGCTGGAAACGATCTTCAGCATGGCGGCGATAGTGAAGGCGAAGCTTTCTGCGGCCCCTTCTTCGGTCACGGCATCGCCCGTGGCGCGAAACGACGGATTTTCGAAAGTCGCGGCCATCTTGTCGCCGATCTGGCGGAAGCACAGCAATTGGGAAACGTTGACCCGGCCCCGGTCCAGCATGCTGTCCGCGGTCCCAAGCCCGGTGCGCAGCGCGCTGGCATAGACATAGCAGCCGGACTGCCCATCGGCATCGGGCGCGGGCAATGTGAAATGCACCGTCCCCTGGTCCGATGAAGTACTGACCGGCAGCAGAACCTCCTGCGCGGAGGCGGCGGCCGGAATAAGCAATACCATCGGTAATGCGGAAATGAGCAAATGCCGCGACAATCTGCGCGTCCGTTCCAAAATCGACCCCCTGTTTTGATCGTGACCGCCCAATAAGCTGACGATGAGGTAGGAATATCACTCCACTCATTGCGCATCCTTGGAAATTTGGCATCATCGGATCGTGATCTTGATGGATTTCGGCGGGGGAATGGAATTGGGCAACGAAAACGATCACAAGCCAATTGATCGCACCGACTTTCGAGTCTTGCGGGCATTGGTTGAAGATGGGCGTGCCGCGGACGTAACGCTCGGGGAACGCGTGCATCTTTCCAGCACCGCTGCGGCGCGGCGCCGAAAAATCCTCGAAGAGAAGGGGATCGTTTCCGGTTACGGCGCCGTGATCGACCAGAAATCGCTGGGCTTCACGATAACGGTGCTCGTGCTGATCGAACTCAGCTCGCAGGCGGAGGCAAAGCTGGTCGAGTTCGAGGAGGCTGTGAAGGGCTGCCCTTCAATGTCCTATTGCAGCTTCATCTCCGGCGAGAACGACTTCATGATGCTCATCAATGCGCGGTCCTTCGACGACTATGAAAGGATCTATCGCAAGGAGCTTTCCAACCTGCCCCATGTGTCGAAGATCCGCAGCAGTTTCATGCTGCGCGAGGTCGCGCGCCGGCGAATCGCACCGGCGATTCTGGATGATTTCAGTTGAATGGCGAAGTGGTGGCGGGGCGCCGGAGGATCGTGACGGAATTCGATAGCGGGATGGTGTTCTGCGCAAGAATGCTGCGCGAACAATGCCGTGCACATGCAAAATATCTGCAAAACGATATCGGCTTTGACCTATAGTTCCAACTGACAGCGGAGGACATCAAAAAGAACATACTAGCCGGACCGGCCAGAACGGTCCCGGATAGGCAAAGAGATAAGTGGGGGAGGATCAACTTACACCAAAAAGGGGGTTGATCCGTGAATAATACAAATAAGTTTCAAGAACTTCGTCAGAAGTCGGGGGGTCGCAAACAGCGCCTTTTGGCTGGCGCGGCCGGTGCGGCCGTAGCTTTTACCTTTATCGCGGCGCCTGCATTTGCGCAGGACGCGGGTGCTGCTGAAGAAGAATACGAGGCGCCTATCATCGTCACCGGATCGCGCATTGTCCGCGACGGTTACGATGCGCCGACGCCGCTGAGCGTTATTTCCGGCGAGGAAATCAACACCGAGGCGCCGGCAAACATCTCCGACTTCGTGAACACTCTCCCGGCCGTTTCCGGAAGTCAGAACGGGGGCACGAATTCGGGCAGTCTTTCCAGTTCCAACGCCGGCATCAATGCGCTGAACCTGCGCGATCTCGGCAGCAACCGCACGCTTGTACTGCTTGATGGCCGGCGTTCAGTGACATCTTCCGCCGCAGGGTTGGTGGACGTGAATACGTTCCCGCAGTCCCTGATCGAACGGGTTGAAGTGGTGACCGGCGGTGCTTCTGCCGCTTATGGTTCCGACGCTGTTTCCGGTGTCGTAAACTTCGTTCTCGACCGCGACTATCAAGGTTTCAAAGCCAATTACGAATATGGCGTCACCACTTACGGAGACGTTCCAAACCACAAGATCGAACTGACCGGCGGGGCAAGCCTGCTCGATGACCGCCTTCATATCATCGCCAGCGGTGAATTCTTCACCCAGGAAGGCGTGGATACCATCGATCGTGACTGGAATACCCACACTTTCATGGTGAATAATCCGTATTATGCTGCGGGTAATGGCCAGCCTGAAAGGATCTGGGCGGACGGCATAGGTGAAGCGATCCTTTCGCCCGGCGGCCTGATCACGAGCGGGCCGTTCCGCGGCACCTATTTCGGTGCAATCGATCCGGGTACCGGCCTGGCGACTCTTGGTGAGTTCGCTTACGGCGCGACCACCGGCCGTTACACGATTGGCGGCGATTACCTGTTGGAGGACGAACATTTCGGCTCCAATTCGCTCGCCCCGCATGAAGAACGGATCGGCCTGTTCGGGCGTATCGGTTATGAAATCACGCCTGATGTCGAGCTGTTCGCTCAGGTGTCGTGGAACCAGTATGAAGGCCAGAGCTTCTATCAGCAGACCCCCTCATCCGCGACGATCCAGCTCGATAACCCGTATTTGCCCCAGTCCTTCGTGGACATGGTCAATGATTACAATGCGACTGCGGCACCGGCGGATCAGGTTTCCTCGATCAGCATCGGAACGTCGAACGCGGGCATTCCTGCGGCCGGCTCTGACAACAAGCGCGTGGTGGAGCGGTATCTTGTCGGCGCTGAAGGTTCGCTGGATGTCCTGGGCGGCCTGGACTGGGACATTTCCTACCAGATGGGCCGTGCCGATCTCGATCAGCAGTTGACCAATACCTGGCTGAACTCCCGCATGAACGCCATGACCGATGCGGTGTATGACGGTGGCGGGAACATTGTCTGCCGGGTCAATATCGACGGAAATCCGAACAATGATCTGCCGGGTTGCGTGCCGATCAATCGTATCGGCATTGGCGGCGTCACGGATGAAGCGGTCGACTATCTCTTCCAGCTCACGCCGTTCCGGAACCAGGTCGTGAAACAGGAAGTGGCAGCGTTCAACCTGTCGACAAACAGCCTTTTCGATATCTGGGCAGGCCCGGTTTCGCTGGCCCTGGGTGGTGAGTACCGCAAGGAAACGCTCGACAGTACTCTCGATCCTCTTCAGTACGAACAGACCTGGCTCTACGGCAACTATCGCGAAGATGATGGCTCCTACAATGTGAAGGAAGCCTATATCGAAACGATCGTTCCGTTGTTTGACGGCGCCGATTTCAACGGTGCGTTCCGCATCACCGATTACAGCAGCTCGGGCACGGTCTATACTTACAAGCTGGGCCTGACCTGGCAGGTGATCGATGCGATCAAGCTGCGCGGCACCTATTCGCGTGACATTCGTGCCGGCAATCTGCTCGATCTGTTTGCCAGCGGTACGGCGCGTACGAACTCGATCAGTCGTCCGATCCTGGATTCCAACGGGAATGTTACTGGCGTCTCCGTTTCGGATCAGTTCGTGCAGAGTGCCACGGGCAACCCGCAAATCGATCCGGAAAAGGCGGATACGATCGGTCTCGGCGTGGTCTTCACGCCCGGGTTCCTGCCTGGTTTTGCGTTCTCGGCCGATTACTTCAAAATCGACCTGTCGGACGCGATCGGCTCGCTCAGCGCGGAACAGGCTGTTCTGTTCTGCTACGAGCAGAAGGTGGAGGAACAGTGCCTCAATATCGAGTATGAAGGTGGCCAGCGGTTCAGCACGGGGCGCAACCTCGATGTGCTGACCATCGACTTGCCGGTTTTCAACTTCGCGAGCCAGAAGGTTAGCGGTGTCGACTTCGAAGCCAGCTATCGCACCCCTCTCGGGCCGGGTGATCTGGCGCTTCGTGCGGTCGCTTCACACTATATCGAGAATGTCTCGGATGATGGATTCAGCTATCCCACCGATACTGCCGGCGCCACCCTTCCGAGCTGGAGCTATCGTCTCACGGCAAGCTACGATTACAATGGCTTCCGCACGACGATCGTGGGGCGTGGCTTCGATGATGGCGTGATCGACAACGCTTATGTTGTCTGTTCCGTCAACTGCCCGGCATCCAGCCCTGATGCGCGCACGGTCAATAATAATTACCGTGCGGGCTCGTTCTATCTCGATACCAACTTCGTTTATGAATTCGAGGTGGCTGGTGTAGCCGCTCAGGCTAAATTCGCGGTCAAGAACGTCCTGAACAAGGATCCGTATGTATTCGGCTACGGGACGATCGGCGGCAACAATACCGCTGCTTATCCGCGGACCGATCGCGGTTTGTACGATACTCTTGGTCGTACGTTCCGTCTCGGTGTGAGCTTCGAATACTAATAGCGAGACGGCAGGGGGCGGCGCCGCATCGCCGCCCCCTTCCACCTTCTTTCGATCACTTTGCATTGCGAGCGCCAGCGCTCTTCGTGTCGCACCAATCAGCCAGGCCAACCCGGAAATATCGGGGCCAAATGATGAGGATTACTCTCAGATGATGAAGCTTCGCCACCGCACTTTGACTGCAATTGCAGCACTTTCAGCAGTTACCCTGTCCGCCCCGGCACATGCAGAGGCGCCGCAAGCCTACAAGGATGAAGCTATTGCCGGTGTCGAGGACCGGGCCAAGCTGGTCCAGGAAATCGTGGATTCCATCTTCAGCTTCCAGGAACCGGGCTTTCAGGAATTCCAGACGCGGGATTATCTGACCGATATTCTGGAAAAGAACGGCTTCACCATCGTCAAGGGCGCCGCGGGCATTCCCAGCGCCTTCACCGCCACATGGAGCAATGGTGAAGGTCCGAAGATTGCACTCGGCAGCGATGTGGACGGGCTTCTCGGCCTCAGCCAGAAGCCGGGCACTGGCGAAATCACTCCATTGATTCCGGGCGCGCCGGGGCATGGCGAAGGGCATAATTCCGGCATGGCCGTGATGGTCGCTTCCGCCCTCGCGGTGAAGGACGTGATGGAGAAGCATGACATCAAGGGCACGCTGATGCTCTGGCCCGGCATTGCCGAGGAACTGCTGGCCACAAAAGCCTTCTTCGTGCGCGAAGGCATGTTCGAAGGTTTCGACGCCTGCATCTTCACCCATGTCGCCAACAGTTTCGGCACCGGTTACGGCCAGGGTCGCGGCAACGGGATGGTGTCGGTGGAATATACGTTCCAAGGCAAGACCTCGCACGGGGCGGGTGCCCCATGGGCAGGGCGCAGCGCGCTTGACGGCGTGGAACTGATGAATGTCGCCTGGAATTTCCGCCGCGAACATCTGCCGCTGACCCAGCGTTCGCACTATGTGATCACCAATGGCGGCGGTCAGCCGAATATCGTGCCAGGCGAAGCATCGGTCTGGTATTATTTCCGTGACCACACTTTTGACGGCATTCGCGAACTCTACGAGATCGGCAACACTATTTCCGAAGCCGCTGCCGCAGCGACCGGCACGACGGTGCAGCGCCGGACGCTGGGTTATGCCGCCCCGCAATGGGCGAACAAGCCGCTGGCCGAAGCTGCCTACAAGAACATCCAGGCGGTCGGCATGCCGGACTGGACGGCGGAGGATCAGGCCTTCGCCAGGATGTTGCAGGAAGCCAATGATCGCCCGCTGGAACCGCTGCGCAGTGAAGTGGGCGAACTGGGCGTGCCGTCTGATATTCCGCCGATGGGCGGCGGGTCTGACGATATCGGCGATATCATGTGGGCCCTGCCGACCATCACCATCCGCTTCCCGTCCAACGTGCCGAACATGATCGGCCACAACATCACGGCTGCAATGGCAATGGCGACGCCGGTTGCCCACAAGGGGGCGGTTGCCGGGGCGAAGGCCGTGGCGCTGACCACGCTGGACATACTGACCACGCCCGAACTGGTTTCGGAAGCGAAGAAGTACCAGCAGGAAGTGCAGTTTGCGGAACAGAGCTACGATCCTGTCCTCACTCCTGAAGACAAGCCGGCCATCCACCTGAACAAGGAAATCATGGATCGCCTGCGGCCGGAGCTCGAGAAGTTCTATTACGATCCTTCCAAATACGACACCTATCTGGATCAGCTTGGCGTGGACTATCCCAATACGGGTGGCTGATCCCAGGCTCTTCTGAAGAAGTATGTTTCTTCCCCGGAGAAGGGTGGCAGGCACCTCGCACGCCACCCTTTTTCACACCCGCCGGCGATGCGCCTGCCTGCAGTTGCGGCAAGCCTGGCAGGATCATCTCTCAACTCAACCACCGGATGGCTGAATATCAGCTGGATTCCACTCACCTTCCAAGGGGCAAAAGATGCGCAAGTTCGGAAACGGGGCTCTCACGGCTGTAGCGGCGATTGCGATGCTGGGGGCTGCGCCGACCCGGGCGGAAGCGCCTGCTGCCTATAAGGAGGCCGCCGCATCAGGGGTCGATGCCCGCGCCAAGCTGGTCCAGGAGATGGTCGATTCCATCTTCAGCTTTGCGGAACCCGGTTTCCAGGAATTCAGGACGCAGGAATATGTCACCGCCATTCTGGAAGAGAACGGCTTCACCATCGAAAAGGGCGTGGCCGGCATTCCGTCTGCCTGGACGGCGACCTGGAGCAATGGCGAAGGCCCGAAGATCGCGCTGGGCAGCGATGTGGACGGTCTGCTCGGCCTGAGCCAGAAGCCCGGCGTGGCAGAGATCACGCCGCTGGTAAAAGGCGCGCCCGGGCATGGAGAGGGCCATAATTCCGGCATTCCCGCCATGGTTGCCGCGGCGCTGGCCGTGAAGGACGTGATGGAAGCGGAAGGCATTACCGGCACGTTGATGATCTGGCCGGGCATTGCCGAGGAATTGCTGGCGACCAAGGCATATTACGTTCGGGAAGGCATTTTCGACGGGTTCGATGCCTGCATCTTCGCCCATGTCAGCCCGGCATTCGGCACTGCCTATGGCCAGAGTCAGAGCACCGGCATGGTTTCCGTCGAATATACGTTCCAGGGCAAGACTTCGCACGGTGCCGGTGCCCCATGGGCAGGGCGCAGTGCGCTGGATGGCGTGGAGCTTATGGACGTGGCCTGGAATTTCCGCCGCGAACATCTGCCGCTGACCCAGCGTTCGCATTATGTGATCACCAATGGCGGCGGCCAGCCAAATATCGTGCCGGGCGAAGCATCGGTCTGGTATTATTTCCGCGACGTGTCTTTTGACGGCATCCGTACATTGTTTGAAACCGGCAATACGATTGCCGAGGCGGCAGCGGAAATGACCGGCACGACCATGACGCGCCGGACGCTGGGCTATGCCGCGCCGCAATGGCCGAACAAGCCGATCGCCGAAGCCGCCTATAAGAACATCCAGGCCGTTGGGATGCCGGAATGGTCGGCCGAGGATCAGGCCTTCGTGCGCCGCCTTCAGGAAGCGAATAATCGCGAATTGATGCCGCTGGCAACGGAAGTCGCCCCCCTCGGCGTGCCGAGTGGCAATCCGCCCATGGGCGGCCCTTCGGATGATGTGGGTGACATTATGTGGACCCTGCCGACCATCACGATCGGCTATCCCTCCCAGGCACCCAATGTGATCTTTCACAATGTGCTGGCCGCGATGGCCATGGCCACGCCCATTGCCCACAAGGGCGCCGTTGCGGGTGCCAAGGCGGTGGCGATGACGACACTTGATCTGCTGACCACGCCGGAACTTCTGGCGGAGGCGAAGAAGTACCAGCAGGAAGTGCAGTTCGCGGAACAGAGTTACGATCCGCTGATCACGGCGGAGGATCAGCCCGCGATCGACCTGAATGCCGAGATCATGCGGGAATTGCGCCCGCAGATGGAAGAATATTATTACGATCCGGCCAGATATGACAGCTATCTGGACCAGTTGGGCATTTCCTATCCTGAAGGTGAATAGGAACGAGATCAGAGGGTCCGGCGCCTCCTGCCGCGATGGTGGGAGGGGCGGGGCCCACCCTGGCGCGCCAGAGGCAACCAGCCGGATTTCCATGAAAAGGCCCTGGCGCGCGGAGGGGGCTAGCGCGGCCAGGGCCCAATTCTCCTGCCATGTGGCGGAGATATTCGTCGGCGGTCACACGCCGACCGGGATCTGCGTCCCTTGCTTCAGATAGATGCGGTTATCGGCAATCTTCTCTACCGCTTCGAGCGGGAGGTAGTGGTGCATGTGGTCATTGCTGTCCGTGCGGGTCAGCTTGATGCGTTCATCTTCCACATCGTCGACCGTCCCGACATGCTGCCCACTGGCGTCGGCAATTTCCATATGTTCCTTGATGCGTAGCTTCTCGAACATGAAGAAACTCCTTTCTATTTAATTACTTATGTCTAACCAACGGGTGGATGGCAGGCCCGTTCCTCGTCTCGCCGCGCATGGGCCACGCCTCGCTGGAGAACCGGCCGGACGCTCAAACGTTGTCCTGGCGAACCGATTGCGGGCAAGGTGCCGGACATGGTGGAAACAGGGGAAAAGACGGCTCGCTTCCATCGGCCGCGCTGGGGCACGCTGGCCCTGGTTGTTTTGTTCCACCTCGTGGCTCTTGCCGGCCTGGTGCGCGCCTTCGCGCCTGACCTGACCTCCACCGCGATAGAGAAAGCGACTTCATTCGTCAGCGTGACCGTGCGCACCCGCCCGCCGCCGGAACCGGAAGTGACGCCCAGCCCGGATCCCGAACCGCAACCCGAACAGGGCGCCGCAGCGGAGCAGGCGCAGGAGGCGATTGCGCGGGAAGTCGTCGCCCCCGAAGCCCCTATTCCGCGTCCCAGCTCGGCGCCGCGTGCTTCCTCGACCGGAAATGCCAATCTGGCAGGGGCAGGATCGGAAGGTGCAGGAACGGGCGCCGGAGGAGAGGGCGAGGGCACGGGATCGGGCCGGGCAGGCAGCGGGCAGGGCGGTCTGCCGGTAACGAAGCCGGTGAAGATTGCCGGCGATATCAATGATGCACGCGATTATCCCGTCCCGGAAGGCGGACGGGACGAAAGGCGCGGGCATGAGGTCATCGTCTATATGACGGTCGGCAAGGACGGGCGCGCGCGGGATTGCCGTGTCGTCAAACCGAGCCCCGACCCCGTAGCCGATCGCATCACCTGCGAGCTGGCGGAGGAGCGTTTCCGTTTCCGCCCTGCCCGCGATGCAGAAGGCAATCCGGTAGAGTCCACTTATGGCTGGCGGCAGCGCTGGTTTTGATGACTTGATAGGTTTTGGCGGTTAGAAAACGCGGCACTTCAGGAGAAAAGGCGGGCGATGACAACGATCCATCCGGTTGTGTTGTGCGGCGGGGCCGGGACCAGGCTCTGGCCCCGCAGCCGAAAAACTGCACCCAAACCATTTTTGCCACTAATTGGCGAGAAGACCCTGTTCGAAGCCACGCTGGATCGCTGTTCGGACCGTGATCTGTTCGCGCCGCCCATCATCGTGACCGGAGCGATGCATTTGTCATATGTGGAGGAACAATCCGCTGCCGTCGCGGGCACGCAGGTGATTGTCGAACCGGATGCGCGCAATACGGCGGCGGCCATTGCGCTGGCCGCGGCGCGGCTGCCGGAAGATGCGCTTATGCTGGTCTGCCCCAGCGATCACTATATCGGAAAGAAGGATGCTTTCCTGGCGGCGATCCGTTCCGCCGCCGAACTGGCGAGCGAGGACTGGCTGGTTTCCTTCGGCATCACCGCAACTTCACCGGAAACAGGTTTTGGCTATATCCTTCGCGGCGAGCCAGTGGGGGCGGGTTTCCGTATCGAAAGTTTCGTGGAAAAGCCTGACCAGGCCACCGCCGAACAATTCCTGGCCAACGGCAATTACAGCTGGAATGGCGGAATCTTTCTCTTCCGTGCCGGCTTCCTGATGCAGGAACTGGAAAAATATCGTCCCGATATCGCCTCTGCCGTGTCCGAGGCCGTGGCCGGAGGGCATGAAGAAGGCGCCCAGTTCCACCCTGATGCCGAGGCATTCGCCCGTATCAAGGGGGAATCCATCGACTATGCCGTGATGGAAAATACCGATCGCGCGGCTGTCGTGCCGGTATCAATGGGGTGGTCCGATATCGGCAACTGGCAGGCCTTGCGCGATGCGCGCGAAGGCGATGAAGGCGGCAACCGGACACGCGGACCCGTGGAAATCGTCGATTGCCGCAATGTGCTCGCGGAAACTGACGGGCCGCGCATTTCCATCATCGGCCTGGAAAATATCGCCGTGGTAGTGGACGGTAATGAGGTTCTGGTGACGACGATGGAGGGGGCCCAGAAGGTCGGCAAGCTGAGCGGAGCCAGCAACCAGTAGGAACCTGGCAGGGGGCACGTTCAGCCCCCGGATTCGGCTTCCGCCTTCTCCAGCAGGCTCTTCAGATCTTCGGACGTATAGGGTTTCATCATCACGCCATTCGCCTTGGAATCCGACAGGATTTCCACTGCATCGCCATAGCCGGTAACGAACCAGAACGGGATGCCGGCCTTCGCCAGTCGTTCGGCCACAGGCTCGCTCGATTCCTCGCCCAGATTGAAGTCCAGCAAGGCCAGGTCCGGCGGATCCTTGTCGATTGCGGCCATGGCCTGTTCGACAGAGCTGGCGACCGTCACTTTCCTGACGCCCAGCCCCTTCAGAATATCCTCCGCGTCCAGGGCGATGATGATGCTGTCTTCCACCAGCAGGACATTATCGCGCGCGCCCTTCGCGGCATGGTTCGCGCTCCCCAGCTTGCGTTCCGCAAATATTTCGGCGGGGTCCTTGCCCCGCGCCTCGGGCACGTCCCGGACAAAGCGACCGGGGATGATGAAATCGGCTTCCACGCCCTTCAGCTTGTACCGGATATCCGCCTCGCCATGCAGTTCGAATGGGATAGACCTGGTGATTATGGTGCTGCCGAATCCCTGCCTGGTCGGCGCCTTGACGGGCGGCCCGCCGCGTTCTCGCCAGGAAATTACGAGTTCGCCGCTGTCATCGACCTTGGCTTCGATTTCCAGCCTTCCGCTGCGATCGCACAGGCAGCCATATTTGACCGAATTGGTCATCATCTCGTGCAGCACCAGGGCCAGAACCGTATAGGCTTCAGGCGTCACGAGCACGTCCGCGCCCTTCACGATCACGCGGTCTGTCTTGCCGCTCAGATAGGCTTCCGCCTCTGCTTCGATCAGGCTGTGCAGTGATGCGGGCGCCCATTGTTCGCGGGTGATATTGTCATGGGCCATGGCCAAGGCGCGGATCCGGCCGCTGACCAGTTCGGCAAAGCCTTCGATATCGCTTGCTTCCGGGCGGGACTGGCTGACGAGGCTGCGGATCAGCGTCAGTATGTTCCGCACGCGGTGATTCAGTTCCGCGATCAGCAGGTCCTGCTGTTGCTGCGCCCGCGACCTTTCGCGGATGGCATCGTCGGTTATGCGCAGGATCACTTCCAGTAATGTGACCCGCAGATTTTCGGCAATGGCCAGTTCTTCCGGCGTCCAGGGCGCGCTGCGGCCGCGGACGGATTCCTGCCACGCCTCAAAGCTCTTGCGCGGTGTCAGGCGCGACCCGTTGGGGCCATATTCGACGGGTTTTTCCGGATTGCCGCCCCAGGTTACGACTTGCGGCAATTCGCGCCGCCACAGGATCACGTAATCGCGCGGTCTGCGCGATACGGGCACGATCAGAGCCCCCGCGGCGCAATCGGCAAAGGCGGCGGCCTTGGGCAGGAGATCGGCAATCGTGTCCGAACAGATGATCTGCCCGGTGGACATTTCATTGAGTTGCGGCAGCAATGCCCGGAATTCCGCCTCGTTCGGGGCCTCGCCGCGCGTCTCATATTCGCCATCGATGATCACGCTCGATCCATCATGGCTGATAACTTCGCGCATGATGCCGTCTATCGTGGCGAGATTTTCGACCAGCGAGATTCCGCCCGCCATGCGGCTCATCAGCCGGTCATGCAATTCGCGCCCGCGTTCGCGCAGGTGGCGGCCGGCATTGGCCTGTTCCAGTTCCAGTTGCAGGGCGAAAAGCTGGGCGAACAATTCCGCCACGGTGCGCAGGGAATAGGGCAGCACGCGCGGCGAATAATGATGGCAGGCGAACAGGCCCCACAATTTGCCGTCGATCACCACGGAGATCGACAGCGAGGCGCGCACGCCCATATTTTGCAGATATTCGATATGGATCGGCGAAACAGCGCGTAGCGTGCTGAGCGACAGGTCAATCGGCTCACCACCCTTGCGGGTCGGCGGTTCGATCGGGATTTGCCGTCCGTTCACATCGCTGATGATCCGGAACAGGTTGCGGACATAAAGCCGCCGCGCCTGCTGCGGAATATCCGTCTTGGGATAGCGCAGATTGAGGAATCTCTCGAGATGCGGTTCACGCTCTTCGGCCACGACTTCGCCGCTTTCATCCGCGTGAAAGCGATAGACCATCACCCGGTCGAAGCCGAGCAACGCCTTCATCTCCTGCGCGGCCTGCCTGCACAATTCCTCTATGCCCCTGGCCTTTTTCAGCCGGTCCATGATCGGGCGTATCGCGCTGGTATGTTGTTGCAGGCTGTCCGCGTCGGTCGGTTCCACCTCGATAATGGTCAGCGGGCCGCTGCGATGCATGGCAAGGTCGAAATGCTGGTCTGCGCCCAGCAGATCGACCCCGAACATGCGTTGCACTTCCGCGTCTTCCAGGTGGTTTTCCAGCCGTGACTGCAACAGGGCAATCGCCTTGTCGGTGAATATCCGGGCCAGCGGCGTTCCGGGTTGCGGGGCTTGTTCCAGCTGGAGCAATTCGCCGGCATTGGCAGAGCAGTGTTGCACCAGCCAGTTTTCGTCCAGCGCAAGCAGGGCCCCGAAATCCTGGATCTTCCCAAGTTGATGGATCGGTTCGCGGTCGCAATTGGTCAGAGTGACGGTTTCGTCCTGAGTTTTTTTCATGCCGCGAGGCGATCCTGTTCGGCCTGTGCCGCTTCGGCGAAACAGGCAAAGACAGCCCGCGCTGCCATGCTCGCGGCATTTACCTGCGCGGGATCGGCTGCCTGTTCGATCGTGGGGCGCAGCCTGTTCCAGAACCCGGTCATCGCATCATCGGACAGGAAACGGGTGGCTGCGGTGGATGCGCCGGCCTTGCGCATGCGGGTGAGGATTGCGCGATTGCCCATCTGCGATCCGGCCAGTGCCCAGGCCATGCCCAGCGGATCTGCGCCATCCGGCATGTGGAAATTGCGCCGGGGGACTGAAAACGGTTCCCCCAGTTCTGCCAGGTCTTCCAGCAGCAAGGGAACCATGGGCGGGGGGCGAGTGGTGTCCGGGCAATGGCGCAAGGCCCAGCGTTCAATCGGCGCCCGTGCCGATAGCTGCATGGTCAGGAACTGCCGGTAATGTGTTGTGCTGCACAGATCGAGGCGGGAAACCATGCGGTCCAGCCGGTCATGTTCTTCGGCGCATGCCCGCTTCAGAGAAGCGCGCAGATTTCGCTCCGCCCGAATGTCGTCCAATTGCCGGAGTCCCCCGTCGCGTATCCAGCGGGAAGGGGCATTGTCGCCACGGACCGCTTGATAGTTGCAATCATCAATAGATAAGTTGCAGTAATGGTTGGCAATGGGTCCGGTTCCCGGAAATGCCTGAAACACAGCCCGCCTTTCACAGGGGAATGCGTTCATGATCGCGCAGACAATTCAGCTGGCCCTGGCCCCGGTCTTCATGCTGGTGGCCATCGGCAATATCATGAACATATTGTCCACCCGGCTGGGCCGTGTGGTGGACCGGTCACGCGTGCTGCAACAACTCCATGCGGAAACATCGGGCGTTGAACATGATGCGGTGGTGCGGGAAATGCGCATGGTCGCAAGGCGCATCCGCATCATCAGCCAGGCAATCTTGCTGCTGGTTGCCAGCGGCCTGACGGTGGGCATCGTCGTTGCCCTGCTGTTCGTGGAAGAACTGGCCGATCTTGATCTGCAACTGGTCGTGGCGGGCGCCTTCACAATTGCTATCGGCCTGTTGATGATCGCGCTGGTCCTGTTCATCCGCGAAACCAGACAGGCGACCGAGGCGCTACAGATTCCCGAGACTTATCTGGAGCTTGAACGCAAGCTCTAGTTTGGTGGAGCTTTGCCTTTTCAGCCCGCTCTGGGCGGTTCTATCAGCTTGTCGCCCTGCTGGCGCACCGCACTTTCGATTATAGGCTGGAGGAAACCCAGCGCCGGCGGCAGATCGAACACCACCACCACGCGGCTTTCCTCCACGTCGATATGGCCAATAATGCTCTGCCCGATGGCGCTGATGGTCATCGCCATGCGGTCTTCGCTCGGCCAGTCAGTCGCCACAGTGGCCATGCCGCCGGGAATGTGATCGGCGATTTCGTGGCTGTTCGCTTTCAGGCGTCGGCGGACTTCGGCCCGTTCCAGCGCATGTGGAATGGCGACTTCCATCAATCGTCCTTTTCTGCGGGCTGCATCGCCTCGCCATATTTATATTCAAGATAGCGTGTGCGCACGGCCAGATCATCGATCGCCCCGCTGGCGAGCTGCCGCGTCACACGGTCGATTTCGCCGCTGATCTTGCCCAGGCTTTCCACGAATTGTTCGTCCGGCGATCCGCCGGCGCCTTTCTCCTCCCGCAGGTTGCGCGGGATCTTGCGATAGGTGTCCACCGTCTGCGGCAGATATTCGCCCACCAGCTTGCGCGTTTCCACGGCGGCTGGATGTTCGCGGTCGATACCTTCCAGTTGCAGGCCGAGTTCGTCCAGCTGGACGCCGATCTTGTCAACCAGGTTGACGGCTGGCGGGGGGAGGGCGGGGCGCTGATGTTCAAGCCATAATTCGGTGCGCGCGACGAGCTGCTTCGCATCCTGCGTGCGGGCCAGGTCTTCGCGCTTGGGCGTCTTCACCTTCGGGAATCTGGAAAAGATGAAGATCGCGGCCATAATGGCCAGGAATGTGATCATCACCCCGGTGAAGCCGATCCCGTCCAGCACGATGCCCGCCGCGCCGGCCGCCACGACAATCGCGAACAGCGCCGCGGCAATGAACTTCGCCCGCTTCATCAGATTGCTGCGACGGATCCGGGCGGAACCCTTGCCAATCGATGCGCTGTTGCGGTGCCGCCCGCCCGACTGGTTATCGCGCACCAGTGCCCGCCCTTCGGACAGCAGGCGGTCGCTCTGATTGGTGAGGTCTGCCGCCATCAGCTGTCGAGACTCAGCAGCGAGGGTTCATTCGCGGCGATATTGGCCTGGGCCTGCGCCTGACCTTCGGCTCGCGCGATATAGCCCTTGGACTTTTCCACTTCGACCGAAAGCGTGTCGACCGTCTGCTTCATGGAATCCAGCGCCTTCAGCTTGAACGTATCGATATTGTCCATCGTGTCATAGATGTTCTGGAAGGCGCGCTGCAGCGTTTCCAGCGGGATGGTGCTGGACGCAGCCTGTTCGTGAATCTTGCCGGTCTGGTCGGCCAGCATGGTGCTGGTGGAATCGATGATGCCGGCAGTGGTGTCGTTCAGGGCGGTGATCTGCTGCAATACCAGCCGCTGATTGGTCATCGCCTCGGCCACGGTCACGGCGGTGCGCAAGGCGCCCACCGTTGTGGTGCTGGCGCGGTCCACGCCCTTCACCAGTTCGACATTGTTCTTCTTGACCAGGTCCAGCGCCAGATAGCCCTGCACGCTGACTGCCATCTGGGTCAGCAGATCCTGCGTGCGCTGGCGGACATAGAACAGCGCCGTTTCGCGCACCGCCTTGGCCTTGGCCGGATCAGTGGCATCCAGTTCCGCCGCCTTGTCTTCCAGCCTTGCGTCCAGCGATTTGGAAATATGGATCATCTGTTCCAGATTGCCCATGGATTCCCACAATTTCTGCCGTTCGACATCGATCGCGGCATTGTCCATCAGCAATTCGTCCTTGCCATTGGCAAGGTTGGACAGGATCGACTGGATGTGGGTCTGCGCGCTTTGATAGCTGCGGAAATATTCGGTCAGCCTGTTGCCGAAGGGGATGATGCCCAGGATCTTGCGCGTGCCGGTCAGCTTGCCGCGCTTGCCGGGATCGAGATCTTCCACCACCCGGCGCAGTTCGGCCAGATTGGCGCCAACGCCTTCATCCTTGTCCATCGCGCGGACTGGCCGATCGAGGAAGCGGTTGGACATGCCGGCCGCCTGCTGGATCTCCTTGCGGCCCATATTGGTGATCTGGTCCACCTTCTTGCCGAAATCGGGTGAATTGGCGTCCAGCGCAACCAGTTCGGCCACGAAGTCTTCCACCTTCGCATCCAGCCGGGATTTCTTTTCCTCACTCACCGGAACAAGCCCGGCGGCCTTTTCGGCCGTTACCGTGGGGACCGGTTCGGGCGGTGTCAGCTCAAGATCGGCCTTGGTCGCGGTTTCGGTGCTTGTCGCCATGTCTGCTAATGACCCCTTCCGGAACTATCCCACTGTATTAGGTCTGCAAGACACGTATTTCAAGCATAGCGGTGCCTCGCCCTGCGGCATGGTAGCGCGCTTTTCCGGGTGAGGCGACAACGGATGGCGTGCGCGCGCAAGCGCGCCGGGGCCCGAAGGCACCGGCGGCACATGGCATTTGCGATCTGGCTTGTTTCTGCCGGACTCAGGCCGCCAGCTTCAGCGGTTCGATCTCACCCGAAAGATACAGCTTCTTCGCCTTGGCGCGGCTGAGCTTGCCGGAACTGGTGCGCGGCAGGCTGCGCGGCGGGACCAGTTCGACAACGCAGTGCATGCCGGTGATGGAACGCACCTTGTCACGGATCGTGTCGCGCAGCTTCACGCGTTCATCCGGGTCGGACACGCGGCAATGGACCAGCACGGCCGGCGCTTCCTCGCCATTTTCCATCTCGACCGAGAAGGCGGCGATGTCGCCATGGTTGAAGCCCGGCAATTGTTCCACCGCCCATTCGATATCTTGCGGCCAGTGGTTCTTGCCGTTGATGATGATCATGTCCTTCGCGCGGCCGACGATGAACAGATAGCCATCGGCCATATAGCCCATGTCGCCCGTATCCAGCCAGCCATCGACCAGGCATTCCTGCGTCGCTTCGGGATTGCGGAAATAGGAATGCATGACGCTGGGGCCACGGCACCAGACCTTGCCGATCTGGTGGTCCTTGCGCGTCTTGCCGTTTTCGCCGCGGATTTCGACATCCATATCGGGCAGCGGCTTCCCGCAATTGACGATCGCGCGATAGCGGGCCGGGCGCGACAGGTCGCGGCGCGAACCGGAAAGGCGCTCTTCCTCCACCAGTTCCACCCGGATTCCTTCGCCCGGCGGCATCACGGTGACGGCCAGCGTCGCTTCGGCCAGGCCATAGCTGGGGGTGAAGGCATTTGCCTGGAAGCCTGCCGGGGCAAAGGCATTGACGAAATTCTGCATCACGTCGGGCCGGATCATGTCCGCGCCATTGCCGGCCAGCCGCCAGCGGGACAGGTCGAACCGTTCGGCGACATTGGACTGGCTGGAAATGCGCCGCGCGCAGATGTCATAGCCGAAGGTGGGTGAATAGGAGAGCGTCGTCCCCTTGTTGCGGCTGATCAGGTCCAGCCAGGCCAGCGGACGGCGCGCGAAATGTTCGGTGCGCAAATAATCGACCGACACCTGATTGGCGATCAGGGACAGGAAGCAGCCGACCAGCCCCATATCGTGATACCAGGGCAGCCAGCTCGCCACGCGGTCATTCATGCCGATATTCATCGACGTCGCGTGACCATAGAGATTGTGCAGCAGGGCGCGGTGAGTCACGGCCACCCCGGTCGGGAAACGCGTGGATCCGCTGGAATATTGCAGATAGCAGATATCGTCAGGCTCGGCCTCGGGCAGCTCCATCTCGGGCGCCTCGCGCCCGGCAAAACTTTCCCAATCGGCCGCTTCGCAGCCCTGGCGCTGCGCCGCGGCGCCGGCCATTTCGGAAATCTCCGCCGGATAGAGCAGGATCTTCGGATCGCAGCTCTGCAATTGCACGGCCAATTGCTCGATATAGTTTTCCTTGCCGCCAAAGGTCGTCGGCAAAGGCAATGGCACCGGCCACGCGCCGGCGAACACCGTGCCGCAGAACAGCGCCGCGAAATCGGGCCCCGTTTCGGCGATCAGCGCCACCCGGTCGCCCTTGGCGACACCGGATGCGATCAGGCGGCGGGCCATCTGCACGGCGTCGTCACGCATCTCGCTATAGGGATATACGCGCGTCAGCGTGCCGCGCATGTCGTGGAAATTCATGCCCTTCTGGCTTTCGGCCGCGTAATGGATCGCTTCGTTGAACGTAGCGAAATCGGCGCGGCGGCGCGGCAGAGGGCAATCATTCGGCGTGGGAATCAGGTCGGTCATATATTCTGTTGGCAACCCATCAATTTCGCGCTTTAAAGGCGCTCCCCCAAACTAAATGGCGGCGTCGATAATCATACCGACCCCGCGATAATCTTTCCCATTTGTCAACGACTGTGGCACGATTATGGCCAATGGGAGGCGATGAACAACCATGTAAGCGGCGCCGGGCAAAGCCCAAACCGCTCGACGAGGCCCGCCTGCAGGAGCTGGCGCTCGCCTATATGGCGCGTTTCGCCACTACCACGTCGAAACTTGAACGCTACCTGTATCGTAAATTGCGTGAACGCGGATGGGATGGGGAAAATGAACCCGACCTGCCCGCCATGGTCAGCCGCTATGCCGAACTCGGCTATGTTGATGACGAGGCTTTCGCCCGCGCCAAAAGCGGCAGCCTGCTGCGTCGGGGCTACGGCCCGCGCCGGGTCAACCAGGCGCTGGGCGAGGCGGGAGTGGGCGAATCCATCCGCGAGGACATGCGCCCGGACGAAGCGCAGGAACGCCATGCCGCGCTGGCCATGGCGCGCAAGCGCGGCTTCGGACCCTTTGGCCGCGCCGGCGGGGCGATCGATCCCGCCCGCCGTGAAAAGCAGATTGCGGCGATGATGCGGGCGGGGCACAGGCTCGACAATGCGCTGCAAATAATTGATGCGCGCAGCGCGGAGGTGGCGGAGGAATGGGCCGCCGAAGCGGATGAAGACGAATATGAGGCCTGATTCCATGCGAATGCCATTTGTTGCCGCGCTGCTTCCCATGGCGCTGATCCTGCCGGCCTGTTCGCCGCAGGCGGCGGAGAATTCGCCGGCGCCGGTGGCTGAAATCGCCACCCATCCCGTGTCCGGGCTGGAAGTCGTCCCGCTCACCGTGACATCCGGCGGCAAGACGCATGAATTCCGGGTCGAAATGGCCCGTTCGGCACAAGCCCAGGCGCAAGGCCTTATGTATCGCGAGGAAATGGGCCCCGATGAAGGGATGCTGTTTCCCTATGCCCAGCCGCGCATTCTCAGCTTCTGGATGAAGAACACCCCGCTTCCGCTGGACCTGATCTTCGTCGGGCCGGACGGAAAGGTGATCAACATCATCGCCAATGCCGAACCCTTTTCGGAGAAGCAGCTCCTGTCCGATGCGCCTGCTTCCGCCGTGCTGGAACTGATCGGCGGGCGCGCGGCGGAACTGGGCATTGTGCCCGGCGACGAAGTGAAGTGGTGAGGGCGCACAGAAGCTTGCACCGGATCGCCACTTCCGGCTAACGCGCTGCTCATGGGAATCCTCTCGAAGATCTTCACCTGGTGGGACGGTGCGACCGTCGGCACCTCGCTGTTCAGCTCCATGAATGGCGAACATGTGGGCACGGACGCCCAGGGCAACAAATATTACCGCTCCACCAAGCGGAAGACGGCGACTGGCCTCGATCAGCGCTGGGTCATCTATGATGGCGCCAACGATGCCAGCCGCGTGCCTGCCGAATGGCATGGCTGGCTGCATCATTCCTATGATGAACTGCCTGAAAGCCATCTGTCGCCGCCGCGGATCTGGGAAGTGGATTACTCCCCCAATGCCACGGGTACGCCCGGCGCCTATCGCCCGGCCGGCGCGCTGGAGCGTGGGGGCAAGCGCGCCCGCGCCACGGGCGATTACGAATCCTGGACGCCGGAGGGGTGATTCGCCCTGCCAGACGCGCGTGGGCCGGACGTGCTCGGGCCGGACGCGCCTGGCTTGCGGCCGGGGCGGCGCTGGTTCTGCTGGGCGGCTGCGAAAGAGGTGCGCCAGAGCCGGAGCCGGATAGTACCGAGATTCCGGAAGAGCTGGCCGCACAGGATGGCCCTGCCACCTCCTATGACAGCGGCATCGGCACGCCGATGGAAGAGCGTGTGGCCACTCTCGGCCTGCTCAACAAACGCAACAATCTGACGCAGGATGTCGAACTGAAGCCCGGCGAATCGCGCCGCGTGGGCAATGTGATCATTCGCTTGTCAGCCTGCGAGCGGACGCTTCCCTGGGAGGATCCGCCTGAAACCGGCGCCTTCGTGCAGGTTCTGGTGCAGGACCGGCCCGATGCCGATTCGGACGCGGTATGGCGCCGGATCTTTTCTGGCTGGCTGTTCAAGAACTCCCCCAGCCTCAATGTGGTGGAACACCCGGTTTACGATGTCTGGGTCAAGGATTGCGCGATGAGCTTCCCGGGTGAGGAGGAAGCGGGCGCTGCCTCTTCCAGCAATTCGGAATAGGCCTGGGGCAGGGTCAACCGGCTGTCGGCGCTGATCGCCCGGGTCAGCATTTCCAGATATCGTTCACGGCTGATATCCACCGCGCCCAGAGAGGCGAGATGTTCGGTCATGAACTGGCAGTCCAGGATGCGGAATCCGGCACGGCGCATCAGCACGACCAGCCAGGCCAGCGCGACCTTCGAGGCATTGGGCCGACGGCTGAACATGCTTTCACCGCAGAAGACCCGTTCGAAAGAAACGCCATAGAGGCCGCCAACCAGCTCGCCGTCCTGCCAGCATTCGATCGAATGGGCGTGGCCATTGTCGTGCAGGGCGCGGTAGCTGGCAGAGATCACATGGCTGATCCAGGTTTCGGGATGGCCGGGCCGGGGCGCGGCGCAGGCATCGATCACCGCGCCGAAGGCCTTGTCGCAAGTGACCTGGAACCGTTCCTGCCGGATCAGCTTGGCCAGCGACCGCGAACAGCGGAAACCATCCAGCGGGAGAATCGCCCTCTCGCGCGGTTCGACCCAGTAGAGTTCCTCGTCCTCCCTGCTGTCGGACATGGGAAAAATTCCGCTGCGATAGGCGGTAAGCAGCAATTCGGACGGTATGATTCTCTGCGCCGGGGCGTGCATTGTGCAAAGCTAGCAGAAGCTTTGCCGCTCGTCGCTTGCCAAGCGCGGCTGCGGCGTATAGAGGCGCTTTCCGCCTGCAGGAGTGTAGCTCAGTTGGTAGAGCATCGGTCTCCAAAACCGAGGGCCGCGGGTTCGAATCCTGCCACTCCTGCCATTTCCTTCCCGCCGCAATCTGACGATGATGCGGCCGGAAGGCGCGGAAAAGCTTTCCTTCCAGAATAATCCGGCCTGCGGGAACTCCGGCGGGCTTTCCCGAATTTGATCCCTCCAGGCGATTTTTCGCATGGCAAAACGGCTTGCGGCCGGGAACCATTGCGGCCAGCCGTTCATTGTCAGCGATGAACTGTTATTTCGAAAGGAGGAGTGACGATGTCGAGCTTCAGCTTTCGCAGCAGCCGTCCTGACAGCTGGACCATGCCGCGCCCGCATCGCGATGCCAGCCTGCGTCTGATGACGCATGGCCCCATCCGGCCAATGGAAGAACCGGGTTTCCTGGCGCGCCTTTTTGCGCGCCCCTGAAACCCGGTTCCTCGATATTTGCAGCGATGAACGCCCCGGGGGCGCTGGTCAGTATTCTTCCGGCTCTTCCGGGGTTTCGCGGTGGTGGTCAGGCCCGGCCTTGCGCTCCCCACGGGCCAGCTTGAACACCACGCCCGACAGCAGCAGCAGCGCCAGAAGGTTGGGCAGCGCCATCGAGGCGTTGGAGATATCGCCCAGGCGCCACACCAGTTCGGACGGCTGCATCGCGCCGAAGAAGATGGCAACACACCACAGCACGCGCCAGCCGAAGTGCAGCATCTTTTCGCCCCGGCGGGTGGAGCCGGGCACGCGGTCATAGATGAAGGTGATCGCGCGTTCGCCGTAATAGGACCATGTCAGCATGGTCGTGAAGACGAACAGGATCAGCGCGACGCTGGCGATCAGCGTGCCGATGGGGATGCCCGCCAGCGCGAAGGGGAAAGCCGCCGCAAAGGCGCCCGAAGTGGTCACGAAGCCCGACAATTGTGTGGTGCCGAGGTCCGACTGCCAGACATGGCGCACCTGTTCCACCGAACCATCGGCCAGCGTGTGCGTGAAATTGCCTTCCACGGTCAAGATGACCAGCGCGGTCATCGTGCAGATCACGAGTGTGTCGATGAAGGTGCCGAGCATGGCCATGCGGCCCTGCTGTTCCGGATCGTCGGTCTGTGCCACGGCATGTGCGATCGGGGTCGAACCCTGGCCGCTCTCGTTGGAGAACAGGCCACGCGCCACGCCTGCGCGCAGCGCGATGATGATCGCCGCGCCCGCGAATCCGCCGCTTGCGCTCTGGAAGCTGAAGGCGCCGCCGAAGATGCGGCCGAAGGTTTCGGGCAGGTCGGCGAAGTTGATGACCACCGCGATGAAGGCCATCGCGATGTAGAGCGCGGCCATGAAGGGCACGACCTTTTCCGCCACGCTGCCGATCGACTTGATCCCGCCGATAATGACGACGAACACCGCCAGCGCCACGATCAGCCCGCCCAGCCAGCGTTCCCAGCCGAACAGTTCGGTCAGCCCGCTGGCGACCTCGTTGGCCTGGATCGAATTGCCGGTGACGAGGGCGGAGAACAGCGTGCCGATGCAGAACACGATGGCAAGCCAGGTCCATTTCGGCCCCAGCCCCAGCATGATGTAGCTCATCGGGCCGCCGCGATAGACGCCGTCACTCGTGCGTTCGCGGTAGCGGATGGCGAGCGAGCCTTCGGCAAAGGCGAGAGCCATGCCGAACAGGGCGGTGACCCACATCCAGAAGATCGCGCCCGGCCCGCCCAGCGCGATGGCGGTGGCCACACCGGCAAGATTGCCCGTGCCCACCTGGCCCGAAAGCGCGGTGGAAAGCGCGGCGAAGGGCGAGATCTCGCCGGCGCCCGCACCCTTGCGCCCCTTGAACAGCCCGGCGAAGGCGCTGCCCAGCTTCACGATCGGATAGAATCGCAGGCCGACCATGATCCACAGGCCGATGCCCAGCAGGATGATGGTCATGGGGGGGAAGGGCAGAACCTCCTGGCCTCCCCAGGTTCCCACCCAGATGAAATCCGAGACATTCGTCACATGATCGATCAATGTTGCCGATTGTTGTTCTGCCGCCACCCGAAGGCCCCCTTGATTTTGCACCCGTTTGTAAACCCAAAACTAGTCACAAGCCTGCAACGAAACCAGCCCCCAAAATCGGCAATCCTTGATGGATTCCGCAACTTCTGTGCACTCTACTTGCTATCTGACGGAGCAATCGCTAAATCGCTGGCGTCTTCCGACATCGGAGCATTGAAGCCCCTCCCGGTCTCGACCGGGGCGGCGATGATCCTATGGCGGAAAAGGAAACGTCAATTGCAAGTGCAAGGTCGGTGACGAAATGGCCAAGGTCAGCCCCGGTGAATTCATCCGCCAGGTTCGCAGCGAAGCATCCAAGGTCGTGTGGCCGAGCCGTGAGGAAACGGTTCGCACCGCGATCTTCGTGGCGATCATGATGGTGATCCTGTCGGTCTTTTTCCTCGGCATCGACACATTGTTCAGCTTTATCGTGCAGTGGCTGCTGTCGCTGGTCTGACGCGCGGCACTCGGAAATACACGGAAAGAGATACATGGCTCGCTGGTACATCATCCACGCCTATTCCGGCTTCGAGAACA
This sequence comes from Croceibacterium atlanticum, assembly GCF_001008165.2. Taxonomy (NCBI): domain Bacteria; kingdom Pseudomonadati; phylum Pseudomonadota; class Alphaproteobacteria; order Sphingomonadales; family Erythrobacteraceae; genus Croceibacterium; species Croceibacterium atlanticum. Next base: position 2,966,417 of record NZ_CP011452.2, read on the forward strand.
AGGTCCGCGATTCGATCATCGCCGAGGCTGAACGGCTCGGCCTGTCCGAAGGCGTTGAAGAGGTCGAAGTGCCGACCGAGACCATTACCGAGGTCAAGCGCGGCAAGAAGGTTCAGGTCGAACGCAAGTTCATGCCGGGCTATGTCCTGGCCAAGCTCAACCTGACGGACGACGTCTATCACCTCGTCAAGAACACTCCGAAGGTTACGGGCTTTCTCGGTTCGGGCAACAAGCCTCAGCCGATTTCCGAAAAGGAAGCTGCCCGTTATTTCGGCGGAGTGGAAGAAGCGAAGGCTGCCCCGAAGAAGCAGGTTTCCGTCGATTACGAGATCGGCGATCAGGTCAAGGTGCTGGAAGGCCCCTTCGCCAGCTTCAACGGCGTGGTGGAAGAGCTGGATTTCGACAAGTCCAAGGTCAAGGTCAGCGTTTCCATCTTTGGCCGCGCGACCCCGGTCGAACTGGACTTCGAACAGGTCGAACTGGTCAAGTAGACCGCCCGCTTGCAAGCGTGAAATCCTTCCCATTTGCAGGGCAGGGCTTCACGCCTGGCGGGGCGGAGGCGCACTCTATCCAGACGCGGCTGCCAGGCATCATTCCCGGTGTCGGTCGCGATTATGGCGAGGCGCCTGTTTGGCCATGATCGCAGGGTAACCTGCGGTGAATGTTAACAACTTGCTAACTGGCAGTCTGGCGCACTCCCTGTGTCCCGTGGCTCGAATGCCGCGATGATCACACCTCCGGTTTACCGGGGCTCCAGTCCGAACAGGATGGAGAGGGAGAGGCTTCATGACGCGCAAATTTTCATTATTTTCCGCTCTTTCTGCTCTTCTTGCCGTCGTTCCCGTCGGGGCGGCGCAGGCACAGGTGCAAGGCACCGCCACCGGCAGCCTGGAAGTTCTGCTTCGCGTTACCGAAGCGTGCGAAGTCAATGGCTCCGCCTCGGGCGGAACCGGTGAGGCTACGCTGGACTTCGGCGAGACATAGCTTCTGACATCCAGTGTTGATGGGGAAATCGGCGTCGGGGGTTCCGGCGGCATCGAGGTGCGCTGCAATCCCGGCGTTGCATATACGGTCGATTTCGGCCCTGGCGAGAACGCCACCGATGTCAGCGCCCGGGCCATGGCCGGGCCGACGGGCAGCGCCGAGGTCCCGTATCAGCTTTATTCCGATGCAGCGCGCAGCGTGGTCCTCACCCAGGTCAGCGACACGGGCAACGGCGCGTTTCAGAGCATCCCGATCTACGGAAGGGTTCCTGCGATCAGCCCCGCGCCGACGCCGGGTTCATACCGCGACGTTGTGACCGTTACGGTCACGTTCTGATGGAGGCTCGCATGTATATTCGTTCGCTTCTTGCCGCATGTGCCATGTTCGCGGCCAGCAGTGCCGCCTCGGCGCAGACATCGCTCCGCGTGCAGCCGGTCACGGTCGAAGTGCTGCACCCGTCGCAGGCAACGTCGGTATCACTGCAAAATACCGGAACTTCGCCGGTTTCGCTTCAATTGCGGATTTTCGAATGGACCCAGTCTGCGGATGGTTCGGACTCGATCCGCCCAACCGATGAAGTGGTTGTCAGCCCTCCGGCAGCCACGATTCCGGGCAATTCGACCTACACTATTCGCGTGGCGCGCACCGCCGGCGCAGTGGAAGGGGGCGAACGGAGTTACCGGCTGTGGATCGACGAGATTCCCATCACCGCCGATACGACGGACGACAATGCGGCAGTGGATGTCCGCCTGCGTTACGACATGCCCGTATTCTTCGGGGATCCCGCCGCGGAGTCGAATCTCGAATGGACGGCCTATCGTTCTGACGGAACCCTCGTCGTCGAAGCATCCAATCGCGGCACCCGACATGCACGGGTCGTGGGGATGAGTCTGGGCGATGTCACCATCGGCAAGGGACTGATGGGCTATGTCCTCCCCGGTTCCACGCGCCGCTGGGTGTCGCCGGCCGGTGCCGAGCTTCCGCCGGCCGGTACCGAGGCGACACTCGTGACGGAAGTTGGCAAGGTTGAAGTCCGCAAACCTCTCAAGATTGCGAACCGCTAGAGTCCTTGTAGCTTGCCCGGACCGCTTCGGGCGATCACGAGGCAGCTGGCGGCGGCCAAGGCAGGGCGGCATTGATCGTCAGTCATTATGACGGTGCATGGCCGCCTCTGCCTGCTTGCCGCGACAGCGGCGTGTCTGGCGGCACCGGCTCCGCCCGCCGGGGCACAGGATGTCGCAGTGGCGGAACAGGTTCAGCTCATCCTTGACGTAAGGCTGAACGGAGTACGCTCTCCGCTGCTCTGGCAGTTCGTCCTGCTTCCCGATAGCACGCTGGCGACCAGCACCAGAAGGCTCGGCCTGCTGGGATTCGACGTGCGCGGCCTGCCGCCGGAAGCTGAAATCGTGCGCCTCGATGACCTTCCCGGCATCCGCTACCGCTATGTCGAGGCCCGCCAGATGGTCGAGATCGATGCGAGCGATGATGCGCTGGTGCCGGTCGTGCTGGATTCTGCATCCAGACCCGCCCCGATCGATCCTGACAAGCTTGTCCGGAATCTCGGGGCGGTCCTCAATTACGGCCTCTATACCGATATCGGGCAGCATGGGTTGAGCGCTGTCGGGCAATATAATCTGCGTCTGCTGACCTGGCACGGCGTTGGTGAGACAAACGGCTATGCCACCTGGGTGAATGGGCGCGCGCGCAAGAATTTATCGCATGTGCGGCTGGATACACGCTGGCGCTATGTCGATGTGCGTCGCACCGCCGTTCTGACGATCGGGGATTCGATCGCGGATCCCGGCACGCTTGGCAATGCATACCGCTTCGCCGGAATCCAGCTGCGCCGCGATTTTGGCCGCCGCAGCGATCTGGTGACGAATGTATTGCCGGTCCTTTCCGGATCGGCGGCCGTGCCATCGACCCTGGACTTGTATATCAACGGCCTGCGATACTTCACTGGTGAAGTCGGCCGCGGACCATTCCAGTTCCGGTCCTTGCCCAATATCGGCGGCGGGGCGACTGCCAGAATGGTCCTGACCGATGCGACCGGGCGAGAAACCGAGATCAGCAAGCCGCTCTTCTTCGTGGAGGGGGTGCTGCCCAGGGGGATGCTGGATTTCTCGATGGAGATCGGCTTTCCGCGTGTGAACTATGGTGTGGATTCCTTCGATTATTACGGCAAGATCACCGGATCGGGAATGATCCGATATGGCGTGACGGACGGGTTCACCCTGCGCGCCTACGCCGAAAGCATGCCGGGCCTGAGCAGCGGAACCGTGGGAGGCACGGCACGGCTGGGCAGTATCGGTTCCCTCTCCGTGGCGCTGGCCGGCAGCCATTTTGAAGGGGATTTCGGTGTGCGCTACCAGGTGGACGGTCACGTTACGCTGGGCGGGGTCGATCTCTATGCTTCTGTGAATCGTGCAGACACCGATTTTCAGAATATCGTGACTGTCACCTCTATCCGGAAGGCGGCGAGGCCGCCGGTCCTGGATCTTCCCTCGGGTCCGGTGGTGGGGCCGATTGACGAACCTGTCCAGATCGCGTTTTCACGGCGCACCCAGCGGGTGGCCGCCAGCTTCACCCTTGCCCGGACCGGGGTCAATCTGGGCTTCACCAATGCCCAGCTCCCCGAACAGAAGATCCGCATGGTCAATATGGCGCTGAGCCGCCCCCTCGGTCGGCGCGTCGCGGCCTGGGCGAACAGCTACCGGGATTTCGGCAGCCGCAAGGATTATGGCGTGATCGCCGGGATCAGCATCACCTTGGGCAAGCATGGCTGGGGCAGCAGCAATTTCTCGCATCGTCGCGATCACGCCATGGTGTCGACGCGTGTCACCCATGCGAGGAACGAGGGGCATGGCAGCGTGGGCTGGAGCGTCGTGAACAATCAGCAGCTTTCGGGCGACCGACCCGGTATTCGCGCGGCCAACATGACTTACAATGCGCATCACACGATATTGGGGGCGGGTATCGAACAGTCCGGCGATCGCGTCACCGGACATGCATCCGTCGAAGGTGCGGTGGTCGCGATGGGCGGGCTGTATTTCGCCCCGCGCATCGGCAGCAGTTTCGCGGTGGTGAAGGGCGCAGGTGCCAATACGCCGGTGAAGGTCAATACGCGCGAGATGACACATACGGACCGCAATGGCCGCGCGCTTGTGCCGGATCTGCGCTCGCTTGCGGTGAACCGTGTGGCAATCGACCCGACCAATCTCCCCGTGGATGTCAGGGCGCAGCGGACCGAAGTCGAGGTAATTCCCGATGATCGGGCGGGGGCGATCATAGATTTCGGCGTAGCTCCCGAGGCCGCAGCGGTTCTGGTGCTCGTTGATGCTGACGGTCAACCGCTTCCGCTCGGTTCGCTCGCCACGCTCGAGGGCGGAACCGAAGAAGCCGTGATCGGCTATGACGGGCGCACCTATGTGACCGGGCTTGCTGCCCGTAATCGCCTTGTCGTGCAGCGCGGCGGGGCCCCTGATTGCAGCGTCGAATTCGATTTCGCACCTGTTCCGGGGCGCCAGGTAACGATCGGACCCCTCACATGCCGCTAACCCGGTTCCGCGCTGCAATATTGGCGCTGCTGCTTGGCGCGCTCTTCCTGCTGTGGCCGGAGCGGGCGGCGGCGAATGTGGTGTGCTCGCTCGCCAGCCATCCGGTCACTCTCGCTTTCGGCACTTCCATGGTCGGGAGCGGCGAAGTCCGCTATACCTGCCGCAATTACGATCCGCGCCCGCGAAGCTTCACGATCTGCACGGCCCCGGGTACGCCAAGCTTTCCTGGAACCATCCAGCAACCGGTGATGATCAGCGGCAACAACCGGCAGAACTTCAACATCTATTCCGATTCCGCTGCGACAGTTCCCTGGACTTCTGCCAATCCGATCAACCGGGCGGTGACCGTGGCCGCCGGAGGCACGGCCACTGGCAGCCTTCCCTTCTACGGCAGGATAGCATCCGGCCAGCTCTCGACCGTGGGCAATTACCAGGCGTTTTTCTTCAACGTGGTGCTCGGTTTCCTGTCGCCCACCGGGCAGGGTTGCCAGCCGGTGCAGTCCGATCTGAATGGGCTGGATTTCACGCTGTTCGTGACCGCTTCCGTAACAGAAGCCTGTTCGCTGGGCACCACCGAGGCAGTCGATTTCGGCACACCCGCCGGTCTTTGGACCCGTGCGGACGCGGCCGGAGCGGTGCAGGTTTCGTGCCCCGGCGGCGTTCGCTGGTCGCTGGGTTTCGGCGCGGGTATGCATGCCGTCGGCGGGGAACGGCGTATGCAGAGCGGGGAAGGCAATTATGTTCCCTATCGCCTCTATCGCGATGCAGCGCGATCGATGCCGATTGGCGTTGATGAAGCGATCGTCGGTTCCGGCAATGGTGCGGTCCAGTCCGTCCCTGTCTATGGCCGTGTCGATCTGGTCCGGCCGCCCCCGGTGGGGAATTATTCCGACAGGATCATCGTCGTGCTCAGTTTCTGAATGGCCGCAATGGCGTTCCGCCGGGCATCCATGCTTGCGTTTTGGCGCAGAAACGCTATGTGCCCGCGTTCCCAGCGACAGTTCGGGAATCCGTGCGGGAGAGATGCGTGGCATCTCGCTTGACCGCTTACCATGAGCTTCGCGTTCCGGCGCGGGGCGAAAGTGTGAAAGGAGTGGCCTCATGGCCAAGAAGATCGAAGGCTATATCAAGCTGCAGGTGCCTGCCGGCGCCGCCAATCCGTCTCCGCCGATCGGCCCGGCCCTGGGCCAGCGCGGCGTGAACATCATGGAATTCTGCAAGGCGTTCAACGCTGCGACGCAGGATCTTGAAAAGAGCGCGCCGATCCCGACGGTCATCACCGTCTATGCGGACCGTTCGTTCACGTTCGAGACCAAGACCCCGCCCGCCAGCTTCTATCTGAAGAAGGCCGCCAAGCTGAAGTCCGGTTCCAAGGAACCCGGCAAGGTTTCGGCAGGAACCATCAAGCGTTCGCAGGTCGCCGAAATCGCCGAGGCGAAGATGAAGGATCTGAACGCCAACGATATCGAGCAGGCAACCAAGATCATCGAAGGCTCCGCCCGTTCGATGGGCCTCGAAGTGGTGGAGGGCTGAACCAATGGCTAAGCTGAGCAAGAAGCAGAAGGTGCTGGCCGAGAAGGTCGATGCCGACAAGCTGTATGGCTTCGAAGAAGCGCTGGCCCTGCTGAAGGACCTGGCGAGCAAGAAGTTTGACGAGACGGTTGAAGTCGCGATGAATCTTGGCGTCGATCCGCGCCATGCGGACCAGATGGTTCGCGGCATGGTTTCGCTGCCGTCGGGCACCGGCAAGACCGTCAAGGTCGCCGTGTTCGCCAAGGATGCGAAGGCGCAGGAAGCGCTGGATGCAGGTGCGGACAAGGTCGGCGCCGAAGACCTGATGGAAGACATGCAGGCCGGCAATCTCGACTATGACCGCGTGATCGCATCGCCGGACATGATGGGCGTGGTTGGCCGCCTGGGCAAGCTGCTGGGTCCGAAGGGCCTGATGCCGAACCCGAAGCTGGGCACCGTGACCCCGAACGTGGCGCAGGCCGTGAAGGACGCCAAGGGCGGCCAGGTCGAATTCCGCGTGGAAAAGCAGGGCATCATCCATTCCGGCATCGGCAAGCTGTCGTTCAAGGATGAAGACCTGAAGGCGAACTTCAAGGCGCTGACCGATGCAGTGGTCAAGGCCAAGCCGTCGGGCGCCAAGGGCAAGTATGTCCGCAAGATTTCCCTGACCTCCACCATGGGCCCGGGCATCAAGATCGACATGACCGAGGTCGAAGGCGCCTGAGCCTTTCCTCGCAAGAGATCACCAAGGGGGCCGGCGGAGCGATCCGCCGGCCCTTTTTGTTTGGGGGCGGCAGGGGCTGATCAGATCGCGTTCAGAGGGTCGTAAAGCGCATTTTGGTGAACCGCTATGCGCTGGCGCAATGCAGCGTCGAACTGGCGCATGGCGCGGTCGGCGCGATGGCGGGCCAATTTCTCGCGCAGGCGCTGCCATTGCGTTCTTTCGCCGATTTTTTCGCGTAATTCCCGATTGCGCTGGTGAATGGTTGCCCGGCTCGTATGGATCGAAGAGCCGTTCGCCATTTCCAGCAAGGGGAAGGGATATGCCAGCGTGACTGGCACACCGGTTTCCCAGAAGCGGTCAAAGGTCATGTCTATGGAGGCGAGAAGGCCGGTCTCGCGGATATGGCCAGTCAATTGCAAGGCGCCTTCGCGCGATACGATGTAGCATTGCGTGCCGAGCGCGGGCCATGATGCGCGATAGAATAGCTGCCGTCCGATATTGGCGATGAAATGCGCCGGCACGAAGAAACGGGCATAGAGTTTCAGATAGTGGACCTGGCAGAGATCCATGAAGTTGATCATCGGCCCGATCGAAAAATTGGGATCGATCAGCAGGTCATCTTCCATGACGACAAGGTACTGCGTCCGCCCATCGGCGAGCCAGGTTTCCAGCATCGCGATGTGGCTGGCCGCGCAGCTCCGCTCCGCCGCGGAGAGTATCGAGCCATAAGACCGGAATGCCGCTTCCTCGTCATATCGGACTGACAGTTCGTCCGCCGGAACGACATCAAAAAACTTCCAGTCGCAGTCAGGCAATTCCGCGAACATACGGGTAATGCGATCCCGCCTTTCAAGGGCGGAAGGAAATGAGAGAACGGACACTTCAAATGCTTGGGAAGCCGGGTGAATGTCTGCGTAGTTCGTAGGCATGAAATTCCCCGTTCAATTCCTCGAGCAACATCTGGTCACTATTTGCTCTGATAGACTTAGTGTTTCGCACGATTTGCTTGCAGTCAACGGGCGGGCCAGCCTGAACTCATCCGGAGAATGCAGTCCGTCAGAAGCCTGTAACCCGGCGGGGTGAGCCAAAGCGATGCATATTCTCGGCAAGAGCTTCTGCACTTGGGAAGGAAACGAGAGCTCACGCGTTGATCTTCGCAAATGGAGGCCGAACCATGATCGCAGTCATATCGACGCTCGCTGCGGTTTGCGTGTTATTGCTGATAGCGACAATCCGTTTCGTCCGGTCGCGGCGTCGTCGCAAAGACAGCGATATCCACCGCTCCACGGGGCCCAGAGTCAGTTATTATCGGGAATAGCGGGCATTAGTCGCGCCCGCCATGCTTCGATCCGCAAGTGTTGTTGATGCCGGGAAGGCCTTGGGGCGCGCTTCTTCTGGGAAAACGCGGGGCCGGAACCTTTCAGATAGGGTGGCACGGCCTTTCGGCCATCGCATCATCTGGCCGCCTCAGATCCCGCCGGGGGTAAAGTCGAAACCCATTTCGCCCAGCGCTTCGCACAGGGTGTCAACCGCGCTGGAAAGCTCGTCCCTGTCGGTGGAGCGGATCACGAAATTGGCGCCGGTGCGGCCTTCGCGGAAGAAGGGATAGCTGCCGATCTGGCACCCGGAATGCGCCTTTTCCACTTCGCGCAGTATATCGGCCACTTCGCTTTCCTTGATCCAGCCGCCGACAGTTTCGCTCAGCAGCGGGGCGCCGCCTTCCAGCGTGCCGGTCAGCGAAGCGAGCATCTGCGCCGTGATTGCCGGGACGCCGGCCATCAGGTGGATATTGCCGATCTTGATACCCGGCGCGCCGGACATTGTATTGGGGATCAGGTCCGCGCCTTCCGGCACGCGGGCCATGCGCAGCCGCGCATCGTTCAGCCCGCCGCGCGTCTGGTAATATTCTTCCAGGATCGCGCGCGCTTCGGGGTCGATAATCACCGGCACGCCCAGTGCTTCGGCCACGGCATCCACGGTGATGTCATCATGGGTGGGGCCGATCCCGCCCGTGGTGAAGAGATAGTCATACTGGCCGCGTAGCGCGTTCACCGCATCGGCGATCCGCCCGATCACATCGGGCACCACGCGCACTTCGGAGAGGCGAATTCCCTGCACCTGCAGCCAGCTCGCCACTTGGGCGATATTCCTGTCATGCGTGCGGCCGGAGAGAATCTCGTCGCCGATCACGAGGAGGGCGGCGGTCCAGATCTTCTCTGCATTGTGTGACATGGCGGCGGATTAGGCCAAGCGAGCGCTTGAGGCCAGCCCTCTCGCGAACCGCCATGTCATTATCGTAATCCGGTCAGGCGCTCGTTTCAGTGAACATGGAGCGATCGGGCGCGTCGCCGTAATCATCGCCCTTGTCGCCACCTTCCAGCTGCGTCTGCGCGGCCTGAACCGTGTTGGCGAGGAGACAGGCGATCGTCATCGGGCCGACGCCGCCGGGCACCGGGGTCACGGCCTTGGCATGCTGGACTTCGTCGAATGCAACGTCGCCGACCAGCTTCTCCTTGCCGTCATCGCCCATGATGCGGGTGATGCCGACATCGATGATCACGGCGCCGTCCTTGACCCAGAAACCCTTCACCAGTTCCGGCGCGCCGGCGGCGGCAACGATGATGTCGGCCTTGCGGGCAATTTCAGGCAGGTTTTCGGTATAGATATGGGTGACGGTAACCGTCGCTTCGCGGTCGAGCAGCAGGTTGGCCACCGGCTTGCCGACAATGTTGGACTTGCCGATCACCACGGCATCGAGGCCGGTCAGATCGTCAACCACCGTATCGATCAGCTTCATGATGCCCAGCGGCGTGCAGGGCACGATGCCGCCCGTGCCGGTGGAAAGGCGGCCGACATTGACCGGGTGGAACCCGTCCACGTCCTTTTCCGGCTTGATCGCACTGAGCACGGTTCGCGCGTCGATATGATCGGGCAGCGGAACCTGCACCAGAATGCCGTTCACCTCCGGATCGGCATTCAGTTCCGCGACGACGGCCAGCAGTTCTTCCTGCGTGGTTTCGGCCGGCATACGGCGTTCGATCGAACGGATGCCGACCTTTTCGCAGCCCTTGATCTTGCGACGGACATAGACCTGGCTGGCGCCGTCTTCACCCACCAGTACCACGGCCAGGCCCGGACGGGGCTGGCCCTTGGCGATCATCTGGTCGACCTGCGCCTTGGTTTCATCGTCCAGCTGGCGCGCGACAGCACGCCCGTCGATAATATCGGCCATTCGTTTTCCTCTTAACCGTCGAAGACGACCGTGCGATGTCCGTTGAGGAACACACGGTCCTGCAAATGTGCTTTCACCGCCTTGGCCAGAACCCGCCGTTCCACATCGCGGCCCTTGGCCACGAGATCTTCCGGGGTTTCGACATGGCCGCAGGGTTCAACGTCCTGCGCGATGATGGGACCTTCATCGAGATCGGTGGTGACATAGTGGCTGGTCGCCCCGATCATTTTCACTCCGCGCTTATACGCCTGGTGATAGGGCTTGGCGCCCTTGAAGCCCGGCAGGAAGGAGTGATGGATGTTGATGCAGCGTCCGTTGAGAAAGGCCGCCATCTCGTCCGACAGGACCTGCATGTAGCGCGCGAGCACCACCAGATCGGCCTCGGTTTCTTCCACCACCTGCCGCACCTGCGCTTCCTGCTGCGGCTTGGTTTCCCGGGTGATGGGATAATGGTGATAGGGAATATCGCCGATCAGCGATGTCGTGAGGACATGCTGCGGATGGTTTGAAATGATCGCAACCACGTCCATCGCGATTTCGCCGATCCGCATGCGATACAGCAGATCGCCCAGACAATGATCGAACTTGCTGACCATCAGCACGACCTTGGGCATCCATTCCGGATCGCGCAGTTCCCACTGCATGTCGAACTGGCGGGCCAGCGCTGCGAATTCCGTCCGCAAGACATCGGCCTGATTCTCAGCCGGGTCGAAGACCACGCGCATGAAAAAACGGCCCGTCACCCGGTCGGAAAATTGCTGCGCTTCCAGGATGGTGCACCCACGCTCAGCCGTAAAGCTCGAGACCCGGGCCGAAACGCCGGGCTTTATCGGGCAGGACAGGCTGAGCGTGCAGGAAGGCATTGCGTCGGGCGTATCTCAGCTATGCTTGTTGTTGTAGGTGTTGATCCACTCGGCCGAAGCCTTGAGCGCACCGAACGGATAGAAGTGCAGGCGAACACGGCCATGTTCGGCGTCATTCAGCTTCTTGTCCAGCGAATCGACCAGCTTGTCAGGGCCGGCGCTGCCGATGAGATTGGTCAGCGAGATGCCGTATTTCTTCATCACGCTGGCCGATGCGCCCACGCCGCAGCGCTTGGCGAAGCCGAGCAGGCGCTTGATACCGGCCGGGCCGGGAACGCCGAGGCGGACCGGCACGTCGATACCGCGCTGGCGCATTTCCTCGATCCATTCCACGATCGCATCATCGTCAAAAGCGAACTGGGTGACGACGAGCGGGACCATGCCGCCTTCGCGGATCGCGGCGATCTTCTTTTCCATCCAGACCCACAGATCGGCCTTGGATACGTTGGGGTGGCCTTCCGGGTGGCCGCCAATGCCGACGATCTGGATGCCGTGCTTCTGCAGCAGGCCGGTTTCGATGATCTGCAGCGAATCGGAATAGGGGCCTTCCGGCTCCGGCGGGTCACCCGCGATGATGAAGACGCGCTTCACACCTGCCTTGGTGGTGATGTCCGACAGATACTGGTCCAGGATTTCTTCCGAACCGATGCGGCGGGCGGAAAGGTGGACGATCGGTTCAAAACCCAGTTCGCGGACCTGCACGGCTGCTTCCACGCGCTGGTCCATTTCCTCCCCCGGGAGGAAGGTGACCGCGATCTGCGTGCCGGGGCGGATCTGCGGAGCTGCTTCCTTGAGGCCTTCGATTTCCTTCGCCGTCATCTCCAGCGAATAGCCATCGACCATATTGGTGCGGGGCTTTTCCCAATCGGGATGGATGGCGGCATAGGACATCGAATCTTTCTCCTCTCGCAGGACCCCTTAAGCGGTCGGGCCCGGATCACAAAGGCCCTAGCGCAACGACATTTCTTCGTATAGACGAAATTTTCATACCTGCGAATTACTGAAGACGCTAACTGGCGAGAGCGATGCTGCTTTTTTGTCCCGGCCTTATATGTGACGCGCGCACTTTTGCGCCCCAAACCGCAGCATTCCCGGATTCCCGCGCGATAAATGCCTATGGTCTGGTGGACAGCCTGCAGGATATGGCGCGCATCGTCATCGACACCGCTGACCGCGAAGGGGCGGAGCGATTCGACGTATTCGGCCATTCCATGGGCGGCCGAGTCGCGCTGGAAGTCTATCGTCTGGCGCCCGAACGCGTGCGCCGGCTCGCCCTGGTGTCCACTGGCGTCCATTCCCCGCGCGAAGGGGAGCCTGCAAGCCGGGCCGCATTGCAGCAGGTCGGCTATGACAAGGGCTTTACCGCGCTGGTCGATCAGTGGTTGCCGCCGATGGTCGCGGAACCCAATCGCGACAAGGCCGAACTTTACGAACCGATGCGGCAAATGTGCCTGGAAGCGGGGCAGGACGTGTTCGACGCCAATGTCCGCGCGCTGCTGGGCCGGCCGGAGGTGGAAAGCCTGCTGCCGCAGATCGATTGTCCGGTGCTGGTCATGACCGGCGAACTGGACGCCTGGGCATCGCCCGCCCAGCACGAAGCGATTGCCGCTGTCATACCGAATTCCGAACTCGTCATCGTTCCCGGCGCGGGGCATATGCTGCCTCTCGAAGCGCCCGGAGAGGTGAACGCCGCCATCGCAAACTGGCTGTCCCGGCCTGTACGTGATTAATCGCAACCCCTCGAGGAGAGGAAATTTCCATGAGTGAACAGACCCTTCAGCAGAAGCTGGATGCACAGGGCGACATCGTCGAGTTCCTGCGCAACCAGCAGCTTGGCCCGAACCCCTATCCGGGCGTGCCGGCGGAATATTCCAACTGGCGCAACGAACAGCGCGCCTGGGCCGAAACCGCGGTGCTCTTCAACCAGAGCTATCACATGGTCGAGCTTTATGTCCGCGGCCCGGATGCCAAGGCGCTGCTCGAATATACGGCGATCAACTCGTTCAAGAACTTCGCCGTCAACAAGGCGAAGCAGTATGTTCCGGTGACGCCGGAAGGCTATGTCATCGGCGACGTGATCCTGTTCTATCTGGACGAGGAAGAATTCAGCCTGGTCGGCCGTGCACCGGCCATCGAATGGGTTGAATTCCACGCCCAGTATCCGAAGCCGGATGGCAGCAAGTGGAACGTGACCGTGGAGCGTGACGAACGCACCGCGATGCGCACGGACGGTGTTCGCAAGAACTACCGTTTCCAGCTGCAGGGCCCGAACGCGATGAAGATCCTCAGCCAGGCGATGGGCACGGACGCCCCCGACCTGAAGTTCTTCAACATGGCGCATATCGACATCAACGGCAAAGACGTGATCGCGCTGCGTCACGGCATGGCCGGCCAGCCGGGTTACGAACTGTTCGGCCCGTGGGCAGATTACGAAGCCGTGCACTCCGCCCTGGTCGAAGCCGGCAAGAATGACGGCCTGACCCTGGTCGGCGGCCGCGCCTATTCGTCCAACACGCTGGAATCGGGCTGGCTGCCTTCGCCGCTGCCGGCTTTCTTCACCGGCGACAGCCAGATGATGAAGGATTTCCGCGCCTGGGCTTCGGGCAAGTCCTATGCCGGCATGTGCTCGATCGGCGGTTCCTATGTTCCCGACAGCATCGAGGGTTACTACCTCACGCCGTGGGACATCGGCTATGGCCACATCGTCAAGTTCGACCACGATTTCGTGGGCCGCGAAGCGCTCGAAAAGATGGCAGACCAGAAGCACAAGCAGAAGGTCACGCTTGCTCTCGACAACGAAGACATGCTGCGCGTCCTCTCCTCGCTCTATGCCGAGGGTGAGCGCGCCAAGTATTTCGAGTTCCCGAGTGCGGTTTACGCCATGCACCCGTTCGACGAAGTGAAGAATGCCGACGGCAAGGTCATCGGCGTGTCGACCTGGGTCGGCTATTCCTCCAACGAAGGCAAGATGCTGACGCTGGCCATGATCGATCCGGACGAGGTCGAAATGGGCAAGGAAGTGAAGCTGGTGTGGGGCGAGCCGAATGGCGGCACCACCAAGCCGACGGTCGAACCGCATGTGCAGACCGAAATCAAGGCGGTCATCTCGCCGGTTCCGTATTCGAACGTAGCCCGCACGTCCTATGCGGACAGCTGGCGTCAGGCAGGCGTTGGCGCCAACGCCTGATTACGGCTCAAAGCCATAACAGCGAGAGGGCGGTCACTTCGGTGGCCGCCCTTTTCGTTTGCGGCGCGCATGTTTCGGCCGGGCGCACAACGCTTCCCATGCAGCCGCCCGATCGGTTAGGCAGGCCCCATGTTGAAACGCCTGCTGCTTGCCATCGCGATTGCCCTGACATTCACGCCCCTGCTGGCCGGACCCGCATCGGCGCAGGATGAAGATGCGCTGGAAGGGTTCTGGACCTTCAGCGTGGAAGGCACGGCCATCTTCGCCTTCGCGCTGAAACGGGAAGACGGGGAATGGGAAGGGCAATGGGTGCGCCCGCGATCCTTCGCCAGCGACGGTATTCAGTTCGTGCGCCTGTCCGGCCCGCCGGTAACGGTCACCTCTTCCCGCGCACGCAATGCTGGCGGCTGGCTGGAACTGACCTTTGACGATCCGCGCCCGGGCGCCGTGCCGGACGTGTTTCGCCTGCGCGCCACGGACGATGACAGCGCCGAGGCGCTTTATGCCGGAACCGGCTTCCCGGTAATCAAGCTGGAACGGGCCGGGCCGGGGGACGAAGTCGGGCCCTGGGCGTTGGGCGAAGTGTACAAGCGCACGGATGCCGGCCTGTCCATCCCCGGCGCGCTGGTGCAATTCTCGGTCGCGCCGGAATTGGTGGATACGCCGAAATCGGAGCCGGAGGGGCCGCAGCAACAACCGGCAATCACCGGGCGATAAAGCGGGTCAGCCCGCCTCCAGCAGGCTGCTGGTGCGTTCCAGCAGATCCTTCACCCGGTCGCAAAGCTGCTCGTTGAACCGGACTTTCGGCACTGCCACGGACAAGGCGCCCACCGGCTCCCCGCCAATAGTGACCACGCGGCCGATGCCGCAAATGCCCAGGCTGCGTTCCTCGTCCGTCATGGCGAAGCCTTCCTTGCGGATCTTCGCCAATTGCTGGCGCAATTGCTTCTCGCCGGTCACGGTGGAAGAGGTGAAGCGCTGCCGCTCGCTCTCTTCAAAATAGCGGTCCAGTTCCTCGTCCGTCATGGCCGCCAGCAAGGCCTTGCCCGATGCCATTACATGCATCGGTATCCGTTTGCCGATATCTATCGAATAACGCAGCGATTGTTCGCTGGTTTCGGTCACCGTGGCTTCCACGTCCCATTCGCTACGCACGAAGAAGCTGGTCGTTTCGTTGAGCTGCACGCGCAATGTACGGACCAGCGGCGCGGCACGTTCGGACAGGCTGAACCCCCCGCTCTTGGCCTGCAGCCTTTCCAGGCCCGGCCCCGCGGAATAACGCCGCCCCTCGCGCGTCAGATAATGCCGTTCGACCAGGGTGGACAGGAGATAGGACAGGCTGGACACCGGAATGCCCAGCGCCACCGCGATCTCCTGCGCCACCAATGGCCGGTCATGAGCGACGACATATTCGATTATGTCGAGCGTGCGCGTGGCCGATTTGACCTGGCTCGACGGTGCAGAGCCCGCCGGTGGCGGGCTGTGCTGTCCGTTGCCCGGCACGCTGTCGGTCATGTCAGTTGATCCGCTCGTCAGCGATGTCTGCGCCCTTGCGCAGATTCGCCAGCTTCTTCCACGCCACGGACGGATCGATCTTGCCATAGCCCGCGAAGGTGCCGAAGCCGCAATCGCTGCTGGCCATCACCCTGTCCTTGCCGACGAAATCGGCAAAACGCTCGATCCGCTGGGCGATCAGTTCCGGCGTTTCGATATAGTTGGAACAGGAATCGATGAAGCCGGGGGCGAGGATCTTCTCTTCCGGAATGTTGGTTTCCTTCCACACGGCCCATTCATGTTCGTGGCGCGGATTGGCGCCTTCGAACAGGATCGTTGCCGGGCGTGCGGACAGGATGACATCCATGATCTTTTCGACCGGAATGTCGAAATCATGCGGGCCTTCGTAATTGCCCCAGCACACATGCATGCGCATCATTTCCGGGGCGATGTTCTTCGTCGCCTCGTTCAGCGCTTCCACGTTCTGCTGGATGGTCCGGAGGAATTCCGCCTCGTCCATGTCCTGATAGCCGGTATGGCGGCTCATCGCCAGGTCGGGGCAGTCCAGCTGCACCTTGAAGCCGGCTTCCACAATGGCTTCGTATTCCGGGCGCATGGCCGTGGCCAGATCGGCCAGATAGGCTTCGTGGCTGGGATAATACTGGTTCGGCTGGAAGGCCGTGATCAGGCCCGGGCTGGCGGAATTGAGGAAACCTTCCGCGCCCTTGCCGTGGTTTTCCAGCGCCTTCCTGAAGCGGCGGATATCCTCGTGGCAGGGTTCCAGATTGACCAGTTCGACCTTGTCGATGGCGCTGGCGCGGGTGAATTCCTGCTTGCCCATGATGCCCGAGAGTTTCTCGGTCAGTTCAGGGACCTGCGCCAGGTCCAGCGCGGGCTTGCGCGGCGTGTGGCCGCCAAAGCCGGAAAGGCGTTCGATGATGTAGGTCGAATAGCCAACCTTGCCGAGCTCGCCGTCGCTCACCACGCTCACCCCGGCTTCGACCTGTTTGGCAACGGCCTCGTCAATGGCGGCCTGCACCTTGGCGTCGAATTCGGCAACGTCATAGGGCTCGCCCTTGTCGCGGGCGAGAAGCAGCGGAACGAGTTCCGGGCCGCGCGGCAGGCTGCCCACATGGGTGGTCTTGATCAAGATTTGCTCCTCTCTTCGCTTGAAGGAGCTTCTTTCATGTATGCGAAATCAACGCAAGTGTGAATTCCGGAAGTAGCCGCAAATGACGCCTTCAAGGTCAGACGAGGGCGCAGCCTACACTTTCGATCTTGCCGTCTTTCAGGTGATAATGAATGTATTGCCGCATTTCCTGCGCGTCACCCCTTTTTATGGGAAAGAATTGCTCCATCCCGTTTTGGTCCAGCATTTCGCGCGTCAGGTCATCAGTCCCCTCGATACGAATCACGCCTTCCAGTGCGCATAGATTGTCACTTACGGCGATCCGTTCGACACTGATGGTTTCTTTCACGAACTGGTGCAGGAAACCGTAAAAATCGCGCAGCTGCTGGCGGGTGGTGATCTCTATCCCGAAAAAGGCCATGCGCGGCGTATCGGTATAGAAAGCGAACACGGCATCGTAATCGCGGGCATTGAAGGCTTCCGCATAGCGGGCATAATCGGCGGGATCGCGCAGGGTCGACATTGGTGTAATCTCCTCTCCTTGCCAGCCATCGTAACGACCGTTAGCAAGGCGGCAAGGGAGAGTTTGCATGGCGCAAGAGGATTACGGGGCAAGCTACGATTACATTGTTGTCGGCGCGGGCAGCACCGGCTGCGTCGTTGCTTCCCGGTTGAGCGAGGATCCGAAGAACCGGGTGCTGGTGCTGGAAGCCGGTGGGCGCGATGAACATCTCTATCTCAAGATGCCGCTGGCCTTCCTCAAGGCCATGCCGGACCCGCGTTTCAACTGGACTTACATGACGGAACCGGAACCGCATCTGGGCGGGCGGCAATTGCCGCTGCCGCGCGGGAAGGTGATGGGCGGATCCGGTTCGATCAATGGCATGTTCGCCATGCGCGGCCACCCGGCCGATTACGATCAATGGGCGCAGATGGGTGCGCGCGGCTGGTCCTTCGCCGATGTGCTGCCCTATTTCCGCAAGTCGGAAAGCAGCTGGCGCGGGGACAGCGATTATCACGGCACGGACGGGCCGATCAAAATCCGCCCCATTGATTCGCCGCATCTGCTGCATGAACCGATGATGCAGACGGCGGAAGCGGCCGGCTTTTCCACCACGGACGATCTGGCCGGTGCCCATCCGGAAGGCTTCGCTCGGGGGGAACAGACAGTCGATGCGCGCGGCCGCCGGGTCAGCGGGGCCACGGCATATCTGAAACCGGCCATGGGGCGGCAGAACCTGGATGTCCGTTCGGGCGTGCTGGTCCACCGCCTGGCCTTTGACGGGAAACGCTGCATCGGTGTGGAGATCGAAGGGCCGGATGGCCCGCAGATCGTGCGCGCCGCGCGCGAAGTGATCGTGTCCGGCGGGGCCTATAATTCGCCGCATTTGCTGATGCTTTCGGGCATCGGCCCGGCGGAACATCTGAAATCCCGCGGGGTCGAAGTGCTGCATAACAGCCCCGGCGTGGGCCGCAATCTGCAGGAACACCCATGCGCCATGCTGGAATTCAACGCCGCAAGGCCGGTGACATTCCTCAAGCATCTGCGGTGGGACAAGATCGCGATGAATTCGATCCGCTGGGCGCTGACCGGCAAGGGATTGATGGCGACGCAGGTGAACAGCTGCAATGTGGTGATCCGCACGGCCGACCATCTCGACCGGCCCGATCTGCAGATCATGGTCAATCCCATCCGTTTCGACGCGCAGCCCTGGTTCCCCGGTATCAAGGCGGAGCAGGATCACGTGTTCTGGGCGGGCGTGGTGCAATTGCACCCCGAAAGCCGCGGCTGGGTGGAACTGAAAAGCTCCGACCCGCGCGAAACCGCTTCGGTAACGCTGAATATCCTTTCGGAAGAGGCCGACCGTGAACAGATGCGCCGCGCCTTCCGCACCACGCGCAAGATCTACAACACGGCGCCGATGGCGGACCTGATCGAAAGCGAACGCACGCCGGGCGCCCAGGTGGAAAGCGACGAGGAGCTGGACGCCTTCATCCAGGCCACCTGCTATGTCGCGCAGCATCCCACCAGCACCTGCGCCATGGGCATGGGTGAACATTCCGTGGTGGACAATGAATTGCGCGTGATCGGCGTGGAAGGGCTGCGCGTGGCCGATTGTTCCATCATGCCCACCGTTCCGGGCGGCAACACCAATCTGCCCGCCTTCATGGTTGGCGAAAAGGCGGCGGACCTGATCATGGGCCGCAGCCTGCCGCGCGCGGAGCTGCCATCCCGTGACAGGGCCACGGCGAAGGGGGAAGCGGCATGAGCCGGACAGCCGAAGAACAGGCGAATCTCGACCTGGTGCTCGCCATGTTCGCCGAAGTGCTGAACCCGATGGATTCCGGCGCGGTCGATCGCTTTCTCGCGCCCGGTTACATCCAGCATAACCAGTCGGTGGAGCCGGGGCGCGATGCGCTGAAGGCTTTTCTCGACATGATCCGCGAACAGACGCCCGATGCCGTGCATGATGTGAAGCGCGCCTTTGTCGATGGCGATCACGTGACTGTCCATTACCATGTGCGCCGCTGGCCCGATGATCTGGGCTGGGCGGTGATCGACATTTTCCGCGTGGAAGACGGCATGATCGCCGAACATTGGGATGTCATGCAGGACATTATCGAAGGCGGACCAAACCCGAATTCGCCCTTTTGAAGCATGAACAAGTCCCGCCCGTCCTGAGCTTGTCGAAACAGGCGAACCTCGCTCGTCCCGGTTCGGCAGGCTCATCATGGCGGGCGGCATAGGAGAGAGAAGCCAATGCGTTTCAAGGACAAGGTCGCGCTCGTCATGGGCGGAAACAGCGGTATGGGCCTGGCCACGGCCAGGGCCTTCGCGGCGGAAGGCGCGAAAGTGCACATCACCGGCCGCAACCAGCAGACGATTGACGAGGCATTGGCCCAGATCCCCGGCGCGGCGGGCTATAGCGCGGATATTTCCGACATCGAATCCAGCGAAAGGGTCGTTTCTGCCATCGAGGAAAAGGATGGCCGGATCGACGTGCTCTATATCAATGCCGGTGTCGGCGGATTTGCGCCCTTGCGCGATATTACCCCGGAAAGCTGGGACCACACGCATTCGATCAATCTGAAAGGCTGCGTCTTCGCGTTGCAGAAGGCCTTGCGCCTGATGGGCAAGGGCGGTTCGATCATCGTCACCGGATCAATCGGCGCCCATGCCGCGCTGCCGGGTAACGGCGTCTATGCCGCGGCGAAGGGCGGCCTTTACGCGGCGATGAAGGTCTTTGCGGGCGAATTGGTGGCCGAAGGCATCCGCCTCAACATGGTCAGCCCCGGCCCGATCGACACGCCGCTGCTCTATCGCAATCCGGGCATGACGGAGGATGCGATCGCGGATCTGAAGAAACGGATGATCGAAAACATCCCCATGCACCGGATGGGCGAAGCGGACGAAGTGGCCAAGGCCGTGCTGTTCCTCGCCAGTGACGATGCATCCTTTATTACCGCCGCCAATCTGTTCGTCGATGGCGGCATGCTGGAGTTGCGCTGATGGAATTTACCGACACCACCCCGTTCGAACCGCCTTTTTCCGCGCTGGACAATCCGCGCATGGAATTCGTGATGGAAGTGCGGCTGACTTTTCCGGACGTCTACACAATGGCGCCTGTTCCCGCAGGCGGTATGCGCACGGCGGTACTGGTGCAGGGCGGCAGTTTTGAAGGGCCGAATCTGAAAGGCCGCGCCATCCCCGGATCGGGCGGCGATTATGCCTATTTCCGGCCGGACGACGTGGCCTGTTTCGATGCCCGCTATCTGCTGGAAGAGGATGACGGCACGGTCATCCTGCTCAACAACAAGGGTTTCCTGTGGGGGCGCAAGCCGGACACGATGGAACGCCTGCGCGACTGGGCCTTCAATGGCGGCGATCCCGTGCCGCATGACGAATATTACCTGCGCGGCAACCCGACATTCGAATGTCCGGTGGGCAAGCATGACTGGCTGACCAAGCATGTGTTCATCGGCGTGGGTGAACGGCGCAGCGACGGCAATCTGCTGCGCTATTACGCATTGGTCTGAAGCTCGGCCGGGCGCCGCATGGCGCTTGGCCCAGCCTTCGATGGCGTGCATCATGCAGTCATTCCGGGCCGTGGGGGCACCGGAATGGCAGCGCGCGCCACGGGGCGCGACCGGGGAGAGGAGGGGGATATGTCCCGCACGCCGCAGGAACAGGCCAATCTCGATTTCTGCACCCGCATGTATCACGAGATGCTGTTCCGCTTCGACGCATCGAAGATAGATGAATTCCTGGCTGACGATTATATCCAGCATTCCACCGCGGCGACTGGCGGCAAGGAAGGGCTGCGCGATTTCTTCCAGAACCGGGCCGAGAATTTTCCCGATGTCGAATTCGCGATCAAGGCCAGCATGGTCGATGGCGATTTCACCATGTTCCACATCCACACCATCCGCCATCCCGGCGATCCGGGGATGAGCATTATCGACTATTTCCGGCTGGAAGGCGGGAAGGTGAAGGAACATTGGGAAGTGGTGCAGGAAATCCCTGAAACGCTGCCGCATGACAACGGGATCTTCTGAATACCGGTCATGTATTGAATGATCTGTGCCGAAATCATTTGGCGCACGCATGACCTTGGCTTAGCTTTCCTCCCCGGCGGTCGGCCTGTCCGGGACGCCCTAGAAAAAACACATCTTGGGAGAGGGGGATTTCATGCCCGCATTGTTTGCGCTCGCCGTGTCTGTCGGCGTTCTTGCCGTGGTCGATACCTGGCTGTTCGTGGGGCCGCTGGCGGCCACCAGCCTGGCCGGGCTGGTCTGGATTTCATTCATCGCATGGGGCTGCCACTTCCAGTCGGGCGGCGGCACCAAGGGCAGCACGACTGCCATTGTCTGCATGAGCTGGGGTGCGCTGGTCGGCATGGTTGCCGTCATGCTTGCCGGCGGTGCGCTGGCCGGCCTCGGCATCATGGCCGCGCCGGTTGCGGTGGGCCTTGGCGCGGCTCTGATCTGCCTGTCATCCGCCATCGGATGGCTTTCGACCATTCCCGCCAGCGTCTATGGTTTCGCCTCCATCGCAGGGCCGATCCTGCTGGCCGACAAGGCGCCGCAGGCGGCCTTCGTGCCGGTGGTGCTGGCCGTGGTAATCGGGGCCGCTTTCGGCTTCGTTTCCGAAATGCTGGCCAATGCGCTGACGAAGAAGGGCGGGGCCAACGCCGAAGCGACGGCCGATCCCGAACACGCCTGACCTGACCCGCAACCGCGCCGCCGGACATTCGGCGGCGCGGTTGAACCCTGCCTATTCGGAAGGGCCTTCCTCCGCTGTTTCCGCCCAGTTCGCTTCCCGCATGGCGGCAAAGCGCGGGCTGGTGGAGGTGATGTAGCCGCGTATCTGCACATTGCCTTCATGGCAGGCATATTCGAACATGCCGTAATCATCATCCCGCTGCCACGGTATGTCGATCTTGTAACGTCCGACCATCACGACCGGGTCTTCCACCCATGCCTCGTAATGGATTTCATCGGGGCCGACCGGGGTCAGATGTTCCACGATATGCAACTGGCCGCTGTTCGGGGCCGGGCCGGCGGATGCGCCGGGGGTGAAATTGGTGGTTTCGATCACCAGCGTATCGCCTTCCCAGTGCCCGCGGGAATAGCCGAGATAATCGGTCACTTCCGGCGGCGGCGGATCGCGCCCGTCGAGATAGATCAGCCGTGTTTCGTGGATCATTTCCAGGCTGATCGCCACCAGTCCGGGAGCCTGGAAGATCTCGATCCCGCCATTATAGTTTCCGGGCAACATGGATGACGGCATCCCGCGCGAGATGCATCGGTCGAACAGGCCGAAATCCTCCATCCTGTCAAACACTTCGGTGTTCCAGGATGTGCGTTCGGCAGCCTTCAGCCTTTTGCCTTCCTCGGTCAGCGGGGGATAGCGGCCATTCTCCGGCTCCACGATCATGGATGTCTGGCGCAGCGGCAATCCACGCTCCGCCCAATGGCCCATGCCCATCGTGCCGGCTTCCTGTTCGGCGTCATAACGATCGAGCTGGGCCTGCCCGCGCTGCAGGGCGGCCTGATATTCCTCTTCCGTCAGATAGCGGCGATTGCCGAATTCCGGCGGGCGTTCGCGTGGGGTCTGGCCGAGATAATCCACCGGCCACTTGCCGCGCAGATCGGGATCGCCCCAGCCTGTTCGCGGCGCCTGCCAGGATTGTGCAATTTCGCTTGCCCGTTCCTGCGCCATGGCCGCGGGCGGCATTGCCGCCAATAATGACGGCACAGCCAGTGCGGCCCCCAGAAGGCGACAGCCCATCGTTCCTCTCCTCGCTTTTTACCGGAGAGTATGCCCGTGGGCGGGCAGGGCGCAAGCGTGGGAAGAACGTGCCTGTCGGCGCGATCAGGCGGGGGGATTGCCCGGCGATTGCGGCCAGCCCGGCTCCATCCCGTAATCGGCGCGCCCCTTCCACACGATCAATGGCCAGAAATAATGCCGCCAGGGCCAGATCAGGATGATGTTGAAGATGGCGCTGAGGATGCCGAAGGTCCATTCGGTCATCCCGGTGTCGAGCACCAGGTTCCAGTAGATGATGACGATGTTCACCGGAACCAGCGCAATGATGGACAGCGGCATTGCGCGGTTCAGCAGGATGGTGACACCCAGCACGACCTCTATCACCTTGATCCATTCGAACAGGCCGCTGGCCATCAGCGCAAGGGTGAAATCGATGGCGGGCTTTTCATCGCCGAGCGGCTGCAGATGCGGCCACAGGAAATGCATGAGGCCGGAAAACAGCCACCATCCGCCAAAGATCACGCGGACGGCGTGATAGACCCATTTGAACATCGGAAAACTCGCACGGCAATGCGCCCCGCTGCCTTGCGGGCAACGGGGCGTCAGAAAGGGATTACTTGACCTTCGATGCGTCCAGCTTGGCGCGGCTGACCCATGTGCCGTGCACCTGGCTGCGCAGGGCAAGCCCGGTCTTCACCTTGGCAATGGGGCCTTTTTCGATGAAGTCGGCTTCCAGGATCCACAATTCGCTGGAATAGTCGGAAGGATTGCCCTGTCCCGGAGGGCCGTTGGGCGTATCCACCACCAGCAACAGCCAGCCGCCATGGTCGGGATCGTTGGCAACGACATGCACCGGCTCGCTCAGCGCCGATCCGGGCGTGGGCTCCATCATGGTGATGCGGCCATTGCCGGGTTCGATGCGCAGCAATGCGTTGAAATTGATGCCTACCGGGCCGCCCAGCATCGGCGGGCCCTTGGGCTGCGGATTCATGGAAAGATACCATGCACGGTTGTAATTGCGGCCCTGATCCGCATCGGCCAGACGCGGCAAATCACCCGGAGGGCCGAGTTCGCGGCTTTCGATCTGCGGATCGTCCTTCGACATGTCGATGGTCCAGCGGGTCAGCGCGCCCTTGATGTCCTGCTGATCGCGGTGGATGCCGCCGGCTTCGCGCATGAAGGAAAATGCGTTCGTGTCCGTCAGGCACAGGTCCAGATGGACGAAATCGCCATCGTCATAGGCGTTGACCTCGTGGAAGCAGGATACGCCCTTGGGCCCTTCGATCCACCGGATCTGCGACGCATCGCCGTAACGCGGCATGATGCCGACATAGCTCGGCTTGTCCTGATCATGCGCCCAGTGCGCGCCGCCATCCTTCAGGCGGTCCAGATCGGCCAGGGTCGGGAAGATCGGGAAGATCGCGTATTTTTCTGTGATCACGAAATCATGGATCGACGAGCAATAGGGCTGGTCGAACCACACTTCGGATTTCAGGTTTCCGTCCTTGTCCGCAATGCCATAGGCCACGTCCAGCGAACACAGGCCACCGGCTTCATAACCGAAGAAGAACATTTCCCCGGTGCTGGCATCGATGCGCGGATGGGCGGTGAAGGTTTCGGATTTCAGCGCGCCGTAATAATCCCACTTGCCGATGGTTTCGAGCGTGTGCGGATTGATTTCGTAGCCGCGGCCATCCTCCTTCGTCATGAACAGGCGGCCGGCGTGCCAGACCGGCGTGGTATTGGCCACGGTGCGGTCCACGCCTTCCACGCTCGGATCGTCGGTAAAGGGGTTGCGGTAACGGCCGAACAGCGCCCGGCGCGCTTCCTTTTCCGCCTTGTAGCGTTCGGTTTCGACATATTTGATCTCGAAATCGACCGCCCCGCCGGTGAAGCGGAAGCAGCTGATCATGCCATCGGCGTTGAGGGCGATATCGTCCTCGAACATCGGTGCATGTGCATTGTCCGGAACGGCGCGGAAAAAGGCGCCGTCAACCTCGGCCGGGATTTCGCCCTCGACCTCCAGATTGCGGACGGCCATCTCCACGCGGCGCGGTGTATTGGTGCCGATAAAGTGAATAGTCTGCGGAAACGCGCCCATGATCCTAGCTCTCCCAGTGATTCCTCGCTTATGAACGTAACGGCTGTTAAGGTTATCGGAAAGCCCGGCATTGACCGGATGCAAAAAAGAAGGGGGGTTTCGTGCAGGCCAATGGAGAAAAAAGGCCGGGCCGCCGGGATGCGGAGGCGGACCAGGGCGGTGAAAGGAAGATCAACAAGGTTGGTACGCTGCACCAGCTGCTGAAGCTGACCAACCGGCTGATGGCGCCGTTTTCCACCCATCTGGCGGATCGTTATTCCATCAGCATGAATGAATTCCGGATGCTGATGGCGATCGGCTGGCTTGGCCCCTGCGCCAGCCATGAACTGTCCGAACATACCGGCGTCAATGCGATGAGCGTCAGCCGCGCCGTGGCCACGCTGGAAAAACATGGCCGCATCTCCGTGGAACCGGACCCGCGCAATCGGCGGCGCAAGACGCTGCGCCTCACGGAAGAGGGGGAACGGCTTTATGCCATCATGCGCCCGCAAAGCGTGAAGGTGGCCGAATATCTGCTGCACAAGCTTTCGGACGAAGATGTGGCGGCGCTGGACCGGATCATGGATGTGCTGATCTGCACGCTGGAAGCCACCGATGATCGCGGCAATTCGCTGTTCCTCGAATCCACGCGGCCCGAAGGCGAACAGGCGGACGAAGACTGACCGCAAATCCTGTCCGCAATGGATGGCCAGACCGGGGCGCCTTGCGTTAGAGGCGCGCGAAACCAACAACAGCAGACGATGGAGACGGCATGATGGACCTGGACGAGAGACTTTCGATCGAGGCGCAATGCATCCGGCTCGTCAATCACTACGCCAATCTCAACGATGCGCAGGACTGGGACGCGGTCGCCCGGCTTTATACCGAAGATGCGCGATTCATGCGGCCCAGCGGCGGCGATCCGGTGATCGGGCGGGAAGCGATTCTGGAAAGCTTCAAGGCGCGCAAGCCGCGTGCGCAGCGCCATGTGATCGCCAATACGGTGGTGGATGTGGAAGGCCCGGCAACGGCCCGCGCCTTCAGCGCGATCCTGCTTTTCCAGGGCGAAGTCGCACCCGAAGGCGAACTGCCCGAAATGAGCGCGAATTCGCCGCTGGTCGGCTGGTTCCGCGACCGGATCGTGCTGACCCCCGAAGGCTGGCGCTTTGCCGAACGTGTCGGCGGGCTTGATTTCAAGCCCTGATATCCTTGCGGATCACCTTCGGGATCAGCAGCGTCAGCAGCACGCACAGCCCGACGGGGATGGTCAGCGACAGGAAATAGCCCGCGGGGGAAACCCCGCCGTCGATCAATGCCGCGCCGATGGGCGGCGCGGCGATTGCGCCAATGCGCGAAATCGCCACAGCCGCACCAATCGCGGATGACAGTACGGTGGACGGGAACAGCTTGGGGCTGAGCGCCATCAGCGCGCCGTGAATGCCCGTGATCCCGCCGCCTGCAATCAGCAGCAGAATGCTCCAGCTCAGCGGATCGGCCGGTGTTCCCCATATCGCCAGGAAAGCGACGCCGATCAGCAGATAGCCGATGGTCAGCGTCAGGCCCGGCTTCCACCTGTCCAGCAGGAAGGCCAGGAAAATGCTGACAAACAGGCCCGCACCCTGCAGCAATCCCTGTATCCTTACGGCGAGATCCACATCGAATCCGGCATTGGGCAGCACCACCGGCGTCCAGCTCACCAGCATGTAGAGCGCAATTGCGTTTATCATGTAGGTGGAGGCGAAAACGGCCAGCGGGAAGGCCAGCGGTGGCCGCAGCAAGTCCATCAGCGGCACGCCGGATTTGGTCCCCGATGCGGGTCTGGCGCCATCCGCCGCCGCCTTGTTGCCGGGCAGGACAAAAGCCAGCCCGATCCCGAGCATCAGCGCGATCCCGCCGGGCACGAGGAACAGCATTTCCCATCCGCCCCAGCCGACCAGTTCCGGCGCGGTGAAGCCGGCCGCCATGGCACCGATGGCGATACCGGCCGACACCACGGCCATGACCGTGGAACGGCGCCCTTCCGGCGCGATTTCCGAAGAAAGGGCGGAAACATTGGCGAGGCAGGCGCCCAGTGCGATGCCCGTCAGCAATCGCCAGATGGCAAAGGTGGCGATGCTGGCGGAAAGCGCCGTGGCCAGGGTGGTCACCGCGATGACCAGGCAGCCGGTAACGATGATCCGTTTTCGCCCGAACCTGTCGCCCAGCGGGGCGATCAGCAGGGCGCCGATGCCAAGGCCCACCAGCACGGCGGAATGGACCACCCAGAAATCGGTTTCCTTCAGGCCGAGTTCGGGCGCGAGATATTTCTGCGCCAGGGCCATGGCGTTCAGGTCATAGCCGTCGATCAGCATTACGCCCGCCAGCAGGATCAGCGCGGCGATACGGCGCCCGCCGGTCATGAGCGGGAATCCCACGGGCTGGGCATGTGATAGGGCACGGTATGGAACACGGCCTCCACCTGTTCGATGGCACCGGCGCGGATCTTGAACGCTTCGGCCAGGTAATAGGAATGGGGCCTGCGCACCGGGCTGGATGCCGGGGTGCCGTCGGCCAGTTCATAATCCCCGACAATGCCGCAATGATCGATAAAGCCATGGGCCAGCACGATGCCGCGTTCCTCATCCACCAGCGGGAATCGGCGCGCACGCAGCCGATCATCGTAACGATACCAGCCGAGCGCGAATTGTTCTTCGCAACCCAGCCGCGCGATGGGCAGGGGGAAATCCTGGTTGTTGGTCGTCTGCACCCCGTTTTCCACGCGGTTGCAATGCGGGTGGAATTTCGTGTTGATCGTGCCGTCATTGCGTTCGATCGTTTCGAAATAGCCATTGGCGATTTCCAGCAATTCCTCCCGCGGGGAGGTTTCGCCCGCGGGCACCATCGCTTCCATCACCGGCTTGAGTTCGAATTTCTGGCCCTTGAAGGGGAAGCCTTCATCGGCATTGCGGGCGATCACTGTCTCCGCCTCGGCAATCCGGCCGTCTTTGATGCCCAGCCTGAAGGCGGCGGGGGAAAGCGCATCTGTTTCCTCGACACAGGTGAACAGCGCGACCTGCCCGGTCCGCTCATCGGCGAATCGCAGGTCATAATCGCCGCGCGCTGTGATCGTGTTCCACAACCCGTCGCCGGGTTGCAGCACGACATTGTTTTCCGAATTCAGGAAATCATCCGCCCATTCCACACCGGCGGGATCGCGCCGTTCCAGCGCGGCGATGAAGCGGTCCAGGACTGCATAAAGTTCTTCTCGTGTGGCCAAGACCCTCTCCCTCGCTTGACTCTGCGTGGTGCTACCTGAAAAGTAACGAGCGTTAAAGTCGCGTTCGGAAGCGTGGCGAGGGAGAGGGTATGGAGCCGGCAGGAAAATGCGCCGTGGTCACGGGCGGCAATTCGGGGCTTGGCCGCGCCACGGCTGAATGGCTGGCCGCCGCCGGGGCGAAGGTCGTATCGCTCGACCCGACTGGCGAAGCGCCGGATGGCGTGCGCCATATCGCCTGTGACGTATCGGATCATGCCGCCGTGCAGGCGGCCGTGGATTCAATCGACGGGCCGATCCACATATTGATCAATTGTGCCGGCATTGGCGGCATCGGCCCCATCGCATCGGCAGAAGGGCCGGGCGACATGGCCGCTTTCCGCAAAGTGGTGGAAGTAAATTTGCTGGGCGCGGCCAATGTAACGGCCGCCGTCGCCGCGCGGATGATCGGCAATGATCCCGTGGGGGAAGACGGCGAACGCGGGGCGATCGTCAATGCCTGTTCCATCGCCAGTTTCGAAGGGCAGGAAGGCATGGGCGCCTACACCGCCAGCAAGTCCGCGATGGCTGGGCTGTGCCTGGTCTGGGCGCGCGATCTGTCGCGCCATGGCATTCGCGTGAACGGCATCGCGCCCGGCTTCATGGCAACGCCGATGGTGGCGCATCTGCCGGATGATTTCGTGGCCGAATTGCTGGCCGATACAGAATTTCCCAAACGCGCGGGACGGGCCGAGGAATTTGCCGAGGTTGTCGATTTCGTGCTGCATACACCCCTGCTCAATGGCGAAGTGATCCGGCTCGATGCCGGGGCACGTCCGCCTGCGCGCACCAAATGGTCGATGGATTGAAATAGATGGCCGATATTCCGCTTCCCCCCGGCTTCACCGAAGCCAAGGTCACCCAGGCCCAGCGCGCCTTTGAAAGCGTGCTGGGCGCGAAGAAGGTGTTCTTCACCGATCTCGACCGAACGAGTTACGAAGACAAGTTCGCCGTCGACGATGCGGCGCATCACCCGGTAGGCGCGATCGCGCCCGAAAGCGTGGAGGAGGTGCAGGCCGCCTTGCGCGTGGCGAACCAGTATCGCCTGCCGATCTGGCCGATCAGCCGCGGCAAGAATCTGGGATATGGCGGCACCGCCCCCCTGCTCGCGGGCAGTGTGGTGATGGATCTCAGCCGCATGAAGAAGATCGAATTTGACGAGGCGAACGGAACCGTCATCGTCGAACCGGGCGTCAGCTTCTACGACCTGTATGATTACATCCAGGCCAATAATCTGCCTTTCTGGATCAGCACGCCGGGCAATAGCTGGGGCTCGGTCATGGGCAATGCGCTGGATCGCGGGCTGGGCTACACGCCCTATGGCGAACATACGAAGCGCATTTGCGGCATGGAAGTGGTGCTGCCCAGCGGCGAACTGGTGCGCACCGGCATGGGCGCGGCGCAAGGTGCGCCCAGCTGGCAGCTTTACCCCTTCGGCTTTGGCCCCGGCTGGGACCAGATGTTCGTGCAGTCCAATTTCGGCGTCGTCACCAAGATGGGTCTGTGGCTGATGCCGGAACCGGAAAGCCTGATGGGCATGGATGTCGAATTCGACCGGCCCGAAGACCTGAAGGCGATGATCGACACGATCGGCCCGCTGCGCCGCGAAGGCGTGCTGCAGCAGAGCCCCAGCATCGGCAACTGGCTGCGTGCCGCCGCCGTGCTGACCACGCGCGACCAGTGGACGGATGAACCCGGCGCCCTGTCCGATGCAGTGATCGACAAGATCCGCAAGCAGTTCGGCATTGGCTGGTGGGGCGTGTCGCTGCGTCTTTACGGCCGGGAAGAGGTGAACAAGGCGGCCTACAAGATCCTCGAAAAGGCGATGAACGACATCAACCCGATGGCGATCAAGCCGACCAGCTGGGTGAAGGGCGAACCGCTTGAATATACCGGCTGGACCGGCACGCCGATGACGTTCCCGATGCAGAATGTGAACTGGTATGGCGGCCGCGGCGGCCATATCGGCTTTTCGCCCGTCCTGCCGCAGGATGGCACGGCGGCGCTGGAACAGTTCAAGCGGACCTATGCCCGCTATCAGGAATACGGGATGGATTATCAGGGCAGCTTCGCCTTTGGCGAACGCCACCTGCTGAATGTCAACGCGATGATCTTCGACAAGGATTCGCCGGAAATGATGGCGAAGGTGGATCCCTTCTTCCGCACGCTGGTGGCCGATGCGAAACAGCACGGATATTGCGAATACCGCACCCATCTCGATTATATGGACCTCGTATCCGACACTTATGATTTCAATGGCGGTTCGCTGCGCAGGTTGAACGAAACGGTGAAGGACGCACTCGATCCCAATGGCATTCTGGCGCCGGGGAAGAGCGGTATCTGGCCCAAGGGTTCCAAGGGGAGAGTGGCATGAAGCGGCTGGTATCCGTTGCGCTGGCAATGGCGCTGACGGCCTGTTCACAAGGTTCGGAAGCGGGTGTCGGCGGTGAAATCAGCGCCGCGCCCGGCGGCCCGCCGCCCATGCCGCAGCCGATCACCCTGGCGCAGCGGCCCGAAGCGACCGGCGGGGAAGCGCTCTATGTCGAATATTGCGCCATGTGCCACGCGCCCAACGGCATGGGCCACGGCCTGCTCGGCCGCCGCATGGACCAGCCGAACCTTGAACTGCGCGAGGATCTGACGGCCGAATATGTCGTCACCGCGGCGCGCATGGGCATCGGCAACATGCCGGCGATCCCGCGCGGCGAAGTGAGCGATGAACAGCTGGAACAGATCGCGGAATATCTGGCCGCCGGTCCGCATGAGGGGGTGGCGCAATGATCACCACCACACGCCGGGCCGCGCTGATCGGCGCGCTTGCCGTCCCGACCGTGGCCGGGCTGGCGCAATGGCGCTGGCGCCATGGGGAAGACAGCGTGCTGCTGCATGATTCCTCGCTGGCCGCTGGGCGCCGCTTTGCCGATGCCGGGCGGATGCGCGGCGGTGAAGTGCTTGCGCTGGAAGGGGATCGCATCCGCCTGGCCGGCAAGGTGCTTGAACGCCGGCCGTCCCTGATTGCCGGTGTCAGCCGCCATGCCGATGCGCTGATGCTGGAAGATGTCGCGCGGGAATCCGGCTATGTGCGCGTGGCCGAAATCCATGGCCGCGCCCGCAGCTGTTCCGCCCAAAGCTGCCTCCCCGGATGGCAGGGTATTGCCCGCATGGCGCGGATGGCAGGGGGTGACTGGGTGGAAGCGCTGGCCGATTATGCCGCGAAACCCGGTGAAAGCGCCGGGCGCGCCCTGGCATCCGTGGCGGCGCCGCGGGTCGATCCCGGTCTGGTAATCGGCTGGGTCCTCGCGCCGCGCGGGTGAGGACGTTCGGCTGACAGGCGGCGATCCGGAATTTGCCCTGATCGCCGCCCGTGATTGCCGGAATATTTATTTCTTGATGATCAGGCTGGCGGGCCGCTTGCGCGGTTTCCATTCGCCATGGCCGGGGAAGTTCTTCAGCACTTCGCCGTCCCACAGCCGCACAAGGCGCCGCTTGAAACGCCAATTGCCATCCTCGCCCTTCACGGCATGATCGTCATACCAGCCGGCGAAGCGCAGCTCGAAGGGCGGCTCCCCATGGCATTCGGTGACGAAGGCGAAGCTCTTCATCTTTACCGAGCCATCTTCCTGCGGGAAATACTGGCACTGGGTCACATGATGCTGGCGGCCGGGGAAGCCGGGCGCATTGGAATAATGTTTGACCAGGCCGCGAATCCCTTCGTGGCCGTTCCAGATGTCCGGATCTTCGAACACCTCCTCGCTCATCAGGCAATCCTCGGTGAAGCATTCCACCAGGGCATCGGCATCGCCGGTATCGAGCGCCCAGCTGTAATTGGCGAGCAGATCCTGCAAGCCCAGGCGGTCTTCAACGGACAGTTTGTTCACGTATGGCTCTCCCTTCTGTTGCCTCAACCGTAACACTCGTTATTATTGTTGCCAAGCAGGCGGGTTTACCTCTGCGTGCCTGAGGGAGAGGAATTTTGGGTAAGATCATCGTCACCGGCGCGTCGGGCCAGTTTGGCAGTGCGGCTGCGCGGCAATTGCTCGGAAAATGTGCGGCCGAAGATCTCGTCTTCCTGTCACGCACACCTGAAAGCCTGGCCGAATTCGCGGAGACGGGCGCGCATGTAAGGCAGGCCGATTTTGACAATCCGGCAAGCCTGGCCGCCGCCACCAGGGGCGGCGAAAAGATGCTGCTGATATCCACCACCCGTGTCGGCACCCGTGTCGAACAGCACCGCAATGCGGTGGAAGCTGCCGTGGCCAATGGCGTGGGGCATATCGTCTACACCTCGGTTATCGGCGGGGGCATGGCGCAGCATCCGGGCATCGAACAGCACGATCATTATGCGACGGAGCAGCTGATCGAGAAATCCGGCGCAGCCTGGACCCATCTGCGCAACAGCCTCTATTCCAACGCCGTGGCCACCGCCATGGCGATCCCGGCGCTGGAGGCGGGCAGCAAGCCCGACAATGCGGGCGACGGGAAAGTGGCCATGGTCAGCCGCGAAGATTGCGTGGCATCCGCGGTTGGCGTGCTGACCCAGGAAGGCCATGCCAACAAGGCCTATGACATTACCGGGCCGGAACGGCTTTCCATTCCGCAGGCGCTGGCCATGATTTCCGAAATGGCGGGCAAGCCGATCGAACTGATCCCGGTCGATGATGAAGGCATGTACCAGTATTTCGATTCGCTGGGCGTGCCGCGCACCGCTTCGGACATTCTGCCCGACGGGCCGATTCCATGGGCGAGTGAAGGGATGGTGACGTTCGGCCAGTCGATCCGCGAAGGCTATTTCGACGTGTTGAGCGACGATGTGGAAATGATCACCGGCCAGAAGCCGCGCACCCTGCATTCCGTGCTGGAACAGTACAAGGACCTGTGGCCGAAATGAGGAAGCTGCTTGTCGTCGCGGCGGCGGCCCTTGCCCTGTCTGCCTGTTCCGGCGGGCGGGACAAGCCGGACATCGATATTTCGGTCTATGGTGCCGGGGACGATTGGAACAATCCGGGCGGCGACTGGGCGGAAAGCTATTTCTCCCGCCTGACCGATATCGATGCCGCCAATGTTGGGCGGCTGGGCCTGGCCTGGGAATATGATCTCGGCACTGCGCGGGTGCAGGAAGCGACGCCGGTCGTCATTGACGGCATCATGTACACGTCGGGCAATCTCGGCCGTGTCTATGCGCTGGACGCCGCAACCGGAGAGGAGCTCTGGACCTTCGTTCCGGATATCGACATGCAGGCCAACCGCGCCGCCTGTTGCGACCAGGCCAATCGCGGCGTGGCCGTGCAGCACGGCCACGATGGCAACACGGTGTTCGTGGGCGCGCTGGATGGCTGGCTCTATGCGCTGGATGGTGCGAGCGGCGCCGTGCTGTGGAAGGTCGATACGATCAATGATCGTTCGCGCGGCTATACCATTACCGGCGCACCCGAACTGGCCGGCGACCTGGTGATAATCGGCAATGCCGGCGCCGAATATGACGTGCGCGGTTATGTCACTGCATATGATACCAGCAGCGGGGAGGAAGTCTGGCGCTTCTTCACCATCCCGCACGACCCGGCGGAAGGGCCGCAGGAATCCCTTGCGCTGGAAGATGCGCTGGAAACATGGGATCCGGAAAGCCGCTGGGACATTGGCGGCGGCGGCACGGTGTGGGACGCGATCACCTATGATCCGGTCTATGACCAGGTCATCATCGGCGTCGGCAATGGCGGGCCCTATCCACTGGCCATCCGCTCGCCCGAAGGCGGCGATAATCTCTATCTCAACTCTCTCGTCGCGCTGGACCGCGAAACGGGCGAGATGAAGTGGCATTTCCAGGAAACCCCGACGGACAGCTGGGACCTGACGGCGACACAGCCGATGATCCTGGCCGACATGGAAGTGGGCGGAAACCAGCGCAAGGTCATCCTCCATTCGCCGAAAAACGGGTTCTATTTCGTGGTGGACCGCGAAACCGGGAAGCCGCTGGTCGCACAGCAGATGGTTCGCACCAGCTGGGCATCCGGCTGGGACCTGGAAACCGGCAAGCCGAAGCTGACGCCTGAATATTCGGATTATTCAACCGGGCCGAAGATCGTCTTTCCCGCCAGTTCCGGCGCCCGCAACTGGCACCCGGCATCCTATGATCCCACGCGCGGGCTCTATTTTGCCAGTTTCGTGGATATGGGCAACCTGATGTTCATTCCGCCGGGGCAGGAAAACCCGCCGCACAAACCGAAGGCGCTGAATGCCGATGCGGCACTGATCTTCACCGCCGATCTGCAACAGGCGCTGGCCACCCTGCCGCCACCAATGCAGGAAGCGGTCAAGGCGCTGCCGCAATGGCAGCAGGTGCAGGACATGCCCTTCAGTTCGCAATTGCGTGCCGTGGATGCGGCGACTGGCGAAGTGAAATGGACGGCGGAACATGATGGCTGGCAGGATCGCGCCGGCGTGCTTTCCACCGCCTCCGGCCTTGTATTCCATGGCGATATTGCGGGCCGTCTGAAGGTGTTCGACGCCGAAACCGGCAAATTGCTGAAGACTATCGAAACCGGCACGTCGATCCTTGCCGCGCCGATGACCTATCGTGTGGACGGTGTGCAATATGTCGCCGTTCAGGCCGGTTGGGGCGGTGGCGGCTGGGGCTTCGTGCCCGGTTATGCGGTCGCTTACAAGAAGGGCAACCAGAACCGGCTGCTGGTATTCAAGCTGGATGGCGGGGAGGTTCCGATCCCCGACGATCTGCCGCCGCTGCAACCCGCGCCGCAGCCGCCGGAACAGTTCGCCGATGCGACGCCGGAAATGATCGCAACTGGTTCGGCATTGTTTACCGAGAATTGTTCGATGTGCCATTCCAACCAGCCGCGTGCGCCGCTGCCCGATCTGCGCCGGATGAGCGAAGGCGTGCATGGCGCATTCGACCAGATCGTGCTGGAAGGGCTGTTGCTGCCCAACGGCATGCCCCGCTGGGACGACATACTCGATCCGGAACAGGCCAGGGCGATCCACGCTTTCCTGATTGACGAACAGAAGAAGCTCCGCACGCGCGAGCTTGAATTGCAGCGCCAGGGCAAACCGCTGGATTCGCGGAGCCTGACCATATTGTCCAACTTCTGAAACGAGACACAGCGCGCCCATGCACGGGCGCAATCGAGAGGAGAATTTCGATGACCCCCGAAGGCGTAAATATCAAGCATCCGGACAAGCTGTTCATCGGCGGCGAATGGGTCGCCGCGACCAGCGGCACCCAGATCGAGCTGTCGAGCCCGGCCACGGAGGAAGTCGTCGGCCGGGTTGCCGAAGCCAGCAATGCGGACATGGACAAGGCCGTGGCCGCCGCGCGCGAAGCTTTCGACAATGGCCCCTGGCCCAACACCCCGCCTGCCGAACGCGGCCGGAAGCTGATGGAAATGGCCGATGTGCTGGAAAAGCGCGTGCCGGAAATGGCCGCCGCGTGGACGGCGCAGGTCGGCGGCCTGGCCAGTTTCGCCCCGATGATGCATGGCGGCGCCGTTGCGCAATTGCGCGGCATCGCGGCACTGGGCGAAAGCTTCGACTGGGTCACCCAGCAGAAGGGGCAGGTGGTCGATACCGCCATCGTGGCACGTGAACCCGTTGGCGTGGTGGTCGGCATTGCGCCGTGGAATGCCCCCTTCGGCATCATGGCCAACAAGGTGTTCTACGCGCTGATCGCGGGTTGCCCGATCATCATGAAGCCTTCGCCCGAAACGCCGCTGGAAACCTATATCATCGCCGAAGCGGCGGAGGCCGTGGGGCTGCCGGCCGGCACGGTGAACCTGGTGCCCAGCGGCCGCGATGCTGCCGATCACCTGATCCACAGCCCGGATATCGACAAGGTCACCTTCACCGGCTCCAGCGCGGCGGGCATGCATATTGCCGGCGTCTGCGGCAGCAAGATGACCCGTTGCACGATGGAACTGGGCGGCAAGTCCGCCGCGATCGTGCGCGATGATTTCCCGATCGAGGCGGCCGCGGGCATCCTCGGCAACACGATCACGGTGATGAGCGGGCAGGTCTGCGCCATGCTCAGCCGCGCCATCGTGACCAAGGACCGGCATGACGAACTGGCCGAAGCGATTGCGGGCGTGATGAAGGGCATCCGCATCGGCACGCCGGACGATCCGGAAACGCAGCTTGGCCCGCTGGCCATGAAGCGCCAGCTTGAACGCGTGGAAATGTATATCGAGGAAGGCCGCAAGAGCGGTGCCGATCTCGTCACCGGCGGCAGCCGTCCGGCGCATATGAACAAGGGTTACTATATGGAACCGACCCTGTTCGCCAATGTCGACAATACCAGCCGCATCGCCCAGGAAGAAATCTTCGGCCCCGTGCTCTGCCTGATACCGGCAGAGGACGAGGAAGATGCCATCCGCATCGCCAACGAAAGCAATTTCGGCCTCAACGGATCGGTCTTCACCAATGATCCCCAGGCTGCCTATGACATCAGCCGCAAGGTCCGCACCGGCGTGATGGGGCAGAACGGCATGCGCATGGAATTCGGCATGCCCTTTGGCGGCTTCAAGCAGTCCGGCATGGGCCGTGAAGGCGGGCCGGAAGGCCTGTGGCCCTATCTCGAAACCAAGACCATCCTGCTGGACGGGGCGCCGTCGCAGCTTTGACCTGATACGGAACCGGCGGGGCCATCACGCTCCGCCGGCATCCGGCACGGGAAGACGGGCCGCGCCCTGAATGCGGCAAAGCCGGCTTCCCGCTCCGTGTCCGGGCGCGTAGATATGCGCCCATGAATCTTTCCCCCATCGCCCGCTTTGCCTTGCCCTTCGCCCTGCTGGCGCTGGCGGCCTGTGGCGGCGGGCGCGATTATCGGCCGGTCAGCGATGTGCCAATTCGCATCGGCCCGGCCTATACGATCCGGGGCACGACCTACACGCCCGCGGCGGACCCGGCTTACGACCGGCTCGGCTATGCCAGCTGGTACGGGCCGGAATCGGGATCGCAGACCGCCAATGGAGAGCGGTTTCGCCCCGACTGGATTACGGCTGCCCACACCACCTTGCCCCTTCCCACTTATGTCGAGGTGACGGCGCTCGATACCGGGCGGCGCATTCTGGTGCGAATCAACGATCGGGGTCCGTTTTCCGACAGCAGGCGGATTATCGACCTGTCGCGCGGTGCGGCGCAGCAGCTTGGCATCAGGCAGAAGGGGATCGTTCCGGTCCGTGTCCGCCGTGTCGATCCGCCCGAGGAAGAGCGGCGGAAACTGCGCGAAGGCAAGCAGGCGCGGGAACTGCCGCGCGTGCCCGAAGCCACGCTGGAACGGCTGCGCGCGCAGATGCAGGCTGCCGGTTATTAGAGTGCATTGGCCAGGCGGACAAAGTCCACCATTCGCGCTGGCCACCCGTGCGGAGTTGTTATAGTCAAGGCTCAAATAACAGACTCATGGGAGGGATTTGTTAAATGGGAAGCCGCAGTTTCGCTTCACTCATGGCCCGGACCGCATCGGCCGGTGCCGCCTTGGCCATGGCTCTTTCGGCCCCTGTCGCCAATGCGCAGGATCGGCCGGCAGACCTGACCGAACTGCCGCCGGTCCCCACCGATTACACGCCGGGAAAGACGCCGTGGGGTGATTGGGATTTCCGCGGCACCTGGCCGATCGAAAACATCAATAACGGCCACATATTGTTCCAGCGGCCCGCCGCCTATGGCAACCGGTTCTGGGTCAATGACGAAGAATTCGCCCGCCGGGTGGAAGCGGCGAAAAGGGCGGATGGCAGCTATGCCGAAGCATCGGAAAGCGGCATCGGCGCGCCCGGCACGGAAGGGCTGGCCGCCTGGTTTGAAAACAGCAATTTCGGCAAGCGTACATCCATGCTCGTCAGCCCGGCGGACGGCCAGTTGCCGGCGCTGACCGAACACGGGATGGAATTGTTCAAGGCCGGTCGTTCCGGCTGGGTGCCGGGGCAGGGCTATGATTCCCTTGCCGATTTTGACAGCTGGGACCGCTGCGTTTCACGCGGTTTCCCGGCTTCCATGTACCCGTTCCGTTATAATAACGGCATCCGCGTGTTCCAGTCCCCCGGCTATGTCACGATCCTGCTGGAAATGCTCGGCACGCGCGTGGTCAAGATTTATGACAGCAAGGAAGCGGCACAGGCTGCCGGCTGGGGCGATGCGGTGGAGGCATGGCTGGGCAATTCCCGCGGCTGGTGGGAAGGCAAGACGCTGGTCATCGAAACCACCAATATCAAGAGCGGGGACAGCGTGACGCACGATACCTATGCCCGCTCCGCCGCGCCGCTGAACATGGCCACCCAGTTCACCGGCACGCTGGACGTGCCCGCCTTCAACACCGTGCCGATGAGCAAGCAGGCCATGACTGTCGAACGGCTGACCATGACGGGGCCGGACGCGATCGTGCATGAGCTGACCTATTCCGATCCGGAAGTGTACACCCAGCCCTGGACCACGCGGATCGAATGGACGCGGGACGACGATTACCAGTTCTTCGAATATGCCTGCCACGAAGGCAATTACATGCCGCGCGACTATATCAGCGCATCACGCGCACACCGGGCCGATCTTGCAGCGGGCAAGGCCGATCCCAACGCGCCGGACGATCGGGAACGCTTCGCCCAGCCTTTCGATCACGATCCGGGCACCGGCCCACGCCCGATGCCGGGCGGCGCCGGTTCCTGACCGGCCGGGAAGTTGAGATGACTGGCGCCCCGTCCCGCAATTGCGGGGCGGGGCGCCGGTGCATC
Organism: Croceibacterium atlanticum; assembly: GCF_001008165.2. Taxonomy (NCBI): domain Bacteria; kingdom Pseudomonadati; phylum Pseudomonadota; class Alphaproteobacteria; order Sphingomonadales; family Erythrobacteraceae; genus Croceibacterium; species Croceibacterium atlanticum. The sequence continues at coordinate 3,005,466 of NZ_CP011452.2, forward strand.
AGATGCAGTGCAGGGCCTGCTGCCGCTTCCTGATTTCCTTCATCATCTTCTTGTGATTATCGGCATCGATATAGTGGATGTCGGAATCCAGGCTGGCTGAATCCGCCGCGTCGCCCTTCGCGAAGATGCTTTCCACGGCGGATAATGCGGCAGAGCGCCGGTCTTCGCTGCGGCCCTGTTTTTCATATTGCAGCGCCACTGCCAGTTGGTCGCAGCTCATCCCGTCGAATTTCGCGGCCTGTTGCCGGGTGGTGGCGCAGGCGGTGCAGGCCAGGGCCAGAACCAGGGCCAGGGCCAGGGCGGATCTTGCATTCACGGTGGTCATGGCAATTCCCTTTCATGAATGGGGAAGTGCCGGGCGACGACGTGATGGCCGTGCGCCCGGCAAATGGTGAAGGTCAGAAACGGAAGCCCACGCCGATCAGGGCCTGATGACCGCCCAGCGACCCATCGAGATCGCGGCGGCGATATTCGGCGCGCAGCAGCATGCTGTCACCCGCCGCATATTCCAGCCCGCCACCGAAGATCAGCCCGTCGCCGGTTTCACGGTCGCTGGCGAGTGGGGTGGAATTGCCGTTTTCATACCCACCCACGCGGTAACGGGTGAGCTGATAACCGACACGGCCATAGGCCAGCAGGCGTGGGGCAAGGGCAACGCCTGCCCGGGCCGAGACATTGGCGGACCATTTCGGATCGAGCTTCACATAGCCATCCGCGCCGACATCGGCGCGCAAGGTCCGCCCATCGGGCGAGAAGCCCGCCTCCCCGCCGATCACAAAGCTGCCGGATTGCAGGTCGAAACCGCCGAACAGGGCATAGGCAATGCCGTCATCCCGGTCGGTCAGCTGCACATCGTCGGGCGTGGCCAGCACGGTTTCGTCGATGGAACTGCGGTCCCAGCCGGCCTGCGCGCCGATGGTGACGCCCTGGAAGTGATTATCCTGCGCCGCGGCCAGTGCGGGACAGGACATGGCGGCAATGGCGATGAGCTTTACACAAGCGCTCTTATTGGGTGTGAACATGCTATTTTCCTTCTTGTAAGTAACCAAAATCAGGCAAAGCGACGGGGCGCGCGCAGGTACGGCCTGCGCGGCATTGCAAAATTACGGGATGGGCCGCCGCCGTTGACGCGGCGGAGCCGGATCAGGGGCGGGGCGGGTCAGTCAGCCGGCAATGCCGGCATCATTCAGTCCGGGGGTTCCTGGTCGCCCTCCGCCGGGGAGAAACGGAACCGTGCGCGATAATCATTGGCCGAAACGCCGATCTGGCGGTGGAACGCCCGGCGCATCCTCTCGGCGTTCTGGAAGCCTGTGCGGCGGGCGATCTGATCGATTGAATCCCCGGTCTGCTCCAGCGCAACGCGCACCGCCTGCAGCCTTGCGGCTTCCACGTAATGGGCCGGCGTCACCCCGGTTTCTTCCCGGAATTTGCGGGCGAAACTGCGTTCCGACATGCAGGCGCGGGCGGCCAGTGCAGTCACGGTCAGTGGCTGGCCAAGATTGGAGAGAATATATTCCAGCGTCTTGCCGATCGCCGGGTCTTCAGCCTTTTGCGCCAGCAGATTGGCGCTGAACTGGGTCTGCCCGCCGGGCCGCATCACATACATCACATTATAGCGGGCGACCTGCAGCGCGATATCATGGCCCCAATCCTCTTCCAGCAGGGCCAGGGCCAGATCCATGCCCGATGTCACGCCGGCGGAGGTCCAGAACGGCCCGTCACGCACGAAGATGGAATCGGGTTCGACATGAACGGCCGGATATTTGCGGGACAGGATCGGGCACCACCACCAATGAGTTGTCGCCCGGCGGCCATCCAGCATGCCCAGTTCGGCCAGGATCATCGCGCCGGTGCAGATCGAAACCACCCGCCGGGCGCGCGGTACGGCCCAGGCGATGAAATCCATCAGCGCAGGATCGGTCAATGCTGCGCTGGTGCCGTGGCCGCCGGAAATGATCAGCGTGTCCATGGCCCGCGTATCCTGCCGCGCATCATTGAATGCCCGGTCCGCCTGAAGGGATATCCCGCTGGTGGTAAGAACCGGCCCGGCCTGCTGCGCCACCAGTTCCATCGCATAGGGTGCGGTGCCTTCCGGCAGGAACAGGGCGGCACCGGACAGCACCTCGATCGGGCCCGCAATATCCAGGATATGGGCATCGGGGTAAGTCACCATGACCACCCGGCGTGGCGTTTCCTGGGCGGCGGTGCCGTTTGCTTCTTGTTTCGTCATGGTCAGACAATAGGCCGCAGCGCCGATTGCCGTTAGGACAATGTCCCCACCTTTTCTGCCAAAGTGGGGTTACACGTTATGAAATTCGGTTGCGGCACGGCCTGACCGGGCGGCAGCCGGGAAACGGCCGCCGCATGATCCTGTCAGATCTGCCTGTCGTTGGGATCGATCTTCGGATCGCTTTTCAGCATCGGGTCCCAATGTTCGGCGATCTTGCCGTCTTCTATGCGATAGAGATCGAACCAGGTCGCGTAATAGGTGCGGCCTTCCGCGTCCTTTTCGGGGCGGACAAAGGCCGTAGTGACATAGTCGCCTTCTGCCATCAGGTGGATCAGCGGCAGTTCCAGCTTGTCCTTGATGGGGCGTTCGGGCCTTGTGGAGCGGACATAGTCGATCAGCCCGTCCAGCCCCTGCGCGGCATTGGGGTTGTGCTGGACATAGTCAACGGCGATGTATTCATGCGCGCGATCGGCAAGGCCCGCCTGCAATACGATGCGGTACATGTCATAGACCAGCCGCTTGTTCGCGGCGAGCTGCGGATCATCGCTGGCGATCAGGCTTTCATGGTCTTCAGGGATCTGCGGCTTTTCGTAAGCCAGCGGCTTTTCCTCACCCGCTGCGGCGGTGGCCGTGATGGCCAGCAGGGCCGTGGCGGCCAGCATGATTGAACGCATCGCCTTTCTCCTTTGCCGGCTTCCTGCCAAAGGAGGGGTGACGCGGCAAGCCAACCACGCTATTAAATCAGACAAACGCAATTTGAAATCGGGATGGGATCCAATATGCGCCTCAGATACCTTGCTTTTATGCCGTTGATTCTGTCTGCCTCTGCGGCGCAGGCAGCGGATGGGCCGGTAATCGTGGTGACGGGCAAAGGGCTGGATTCCACCCCTGCCACCCCCGCCTACAGCACGATAGAGATCGAGCGGGAGCAGATCGTCAATAGCGGGTCCGACCGGCTGGAGGACGTGCTTTCCAACATTGCCGGTTTCCAGCAATTCCGCCGATCAGACAGCCGATCTTCCAATCCCACCGCGCAGGGTGCCACCCTGCGGGCGCTGGGCGGCAACGCCACCAGCCGCGCGCTGATGCTGCTTGACGGCGTGCCGCTGTCCGATCCCTTTTTCGGCTATATTCCCTTTTCCGCAGTGGCGCCTGAACGGCTCGGTTCCATCCGCGTGACGCGGGGCGGGGGTTCAGGCCCGTTCGGCGCGGGCGCGCTGGCCGGTACGATCGAACTGGAAAGCGCGGATGCGGATACGCTCGGCCTGCTCAGCGGGCAGGCGCTGGTCAATGATCGCGGCGGCACGGAACTGTCCGGCACGCTGGCGCCCGAAGTGGGCGATGGCTTTGCCGTGGTCAGCGGCCGCTGGGACCGGGGCAAGGGCTTCTACACCACGCCGCAGGATCAGCGGGTCGATGCCACGTCCCGCGCGCGTTACGATAGCTGGTCCGCCAGCGCGCGGCTGGTGCAGCCCGTGGCGGAAAATCTGGAACTTCAGCTTCGCGGCCTTGCCTTTGAAGATAACCGGACCCTGCGTTTCGATGGCGCGGATAACGGGATCGAAGGGCAGGATGTCAGCGTCCGCATGGTCAGCCGCGGGGCGTGGCAGGTCGATGCGCTTGCTTATGCGCAGTGGCGCAATTTCAACAATACGGTGATTTCGTCCAGCCGCTTCACCCGCGTGCTGGATCAGAAGGACACGCCCGCATCGGGGCAGGGCGGCAAGCTGGAGATCCGCCCGCCGCTGGGCGATGACCACGTGCTGCGTTTTGGCGTGGATTTCCGCCGGTCGGAAGGCGATCTGTTCGAAGATGCCTATTCCGCCTTCTCCGGCGCGCGCACGGAACAGCGTTTCGCCGGCGGGGTGAACACCGATCTCGGCCTGTTCCTGGAAGATGACTGGACGGTGGGGCCGCTGGTGCTGACCGGCGGTGTGCGGGCGGACCGTTATCGCATTGCCGATGGATATTACCGGGCGCAGGATGATGCCGGCAACCTGCTGGAAGAAAGCTTTTATGCTGACCGCGCGGATTGGGCGTTCTCCTATCGCGGCGGCGCGGTGTTCAATGCAGGCGAAGGCGTGCGCCTGCGGGCCGCAGCCTATAGCGGGCTGCGCCTGCCCACGCTGAACGAACTTTATCGCCCCTTCGTGGTCTTCCCCGTCACCACCATGGCCAATGCAGGGCTGGAGAACGAACGTCTGGAAGGTTTCGAGGCCGGTATCGACTGGCGGCCGGACGACAATATCAGCCTGGCGCTGACCGCGTTCGACAACAAGGTGAAGAACGCCATCACCAATGTGACGATCGACACCAATCTGCGCCAGCGCCGCAATATCGGCGCCATCGATGCGCAGGGCGTGGAACTGGCCAGCCAGCTGCGCTTCGGGCAAGTCAGCTTTGACGGCACGCTTGCCTATACGGATGCGACCATGTCGGATGATGGCGCGGCCGCCGCGCTGGATGGTTTCCGCCCTTCGCAGACGCCCAAATGGTCGGCCAGCGCGACATTGGGCTGGCAGCCGCAGGACGGCATGAAATTTGCCGCGACCTTGCGCCATGTCGGCAAGCAGTATGAGGACGATCAGGAAACCGACGTGCTGCCCGCCGCCACCACGGTGGACCTGTTCGCCCAGCTGCCCGTGGCCGGGAAGTGGAGCGTGGTCGGCCGGGTGGAAAACCTGTTCGATGAAACCATCATCACCCGCAATCAGGGCGGATCGATGGATATCGGCACGCCGCTGACCGTCTGGGGCGGCATCCGCTACGGTTTCTGACATGAAAGCCTCCCCTCCCGCGCGGGAGGGGAGCATTTTGCCCTGTTCGCGGCGCCTGTCAGCCGTTACCCAAGAAAAAAAGACAGGAGAGGGATATGATGCGTGCGGCTCCCGCACAGGAGGCGATGCTCGACGTGCGTAATCCGCGCACGGGCGAGGCGGATTTCCGATTGCATGTTTCCACGGCAGGGCAGGTGGCCGAAAAGGCGGCCCGCCTGCGCCAGAACCAGCAGGCCTGGGCGGCCATGCCGCTGGAGGCGCGCTGCGGCGTGATGGCGCGCTGGCTTGCCGAAGTGAAGGCGAAAGCGGCCGAAATCGGTGAAGCGGATGCAGTCGATACGGGTGGCTGCCACACATCATATCTTCAGGGTTTCATCACGCTGGGCAATATTGGCGGCTGGCTGGAAGATGCGCCCAAGGCGCTGGCCCGGTATGATTTCCATGGCCGCAGCGCGGTGATGCCCGATGTCGAAGTCCGCAGCCAGATCGTGCCCTATTCGCTGGTTGGCGTGATCAGCCCGTGGAACGCGCCCCTGATGCTGGCACTGCTGGATGCGGTGCCGGCCCTGTTTGCCGGTTCCGCCGTTCTGCTGAAGCCGAGCGAAGTGACCCCGCGCGTCATCGAAACCCTGTTTGAAACGGTGCGCGCCGTGCCGGAACTGGCCGCGGTGTTCGATTATGTCGCCGGGGCAGGCGATATCGGGGAAGCGGTGATCGGGGAGGCGGATCTGATCTGCTTCACCGGCAGCGTGCCCACCGGGCGCAAGGTGGCAGTGGCCTGTGCCCGGCGGCTGATCCCCTGCTTCCTGGAACTGGGTGGCAAGGATCCGGCAATCGTAACTGAAACCGCCGATCTGGACCGGGCGGTGACGGCGGTCCTGCGCGGCGCAGTCTATGCCACGGGGCAGGTCTGCTATTCGACGGAGCGGGTTTATGTGCATGAAAAGGTGCACGATGCCTTCGTGGAAAAGCTGGTGGCAGCCGCGCAGCAGGTCCGCCTGAATGCGGACGATCCGCGCGCCGGCCATATCGGCCCGTTCACTTTCGCGCCCCAGGCCGAGATTGTCCGCAACCATTTGGATGATGCCGTGGCAAAAGGCGCCCGGATCCTGACCGGCGGAGAGGTGGAGGAGATCGGCGGCGGGCTTTACATGCGGCCCACAGTGCTGACCGGCGTGAACCATGACATGCTGATCATGCAGGACGAGACATTCGGCCCGTGCATCCCGGTGATGGCATATAAGGATACCGACCAGGCGATTGCGCTGGCGAATGATACGGATTTCGGCCTGACCGCATCGGTCATCGCGGGTGGCGAGGAAGAAGCGCTGGCCATTGGCCGGCGGGTCAATGCCGGGGCAGTATTCCTGCAGGATACTTTCCTGACCTTCGGCAAGATGCGCACGATCGGCACGCATAGTTTCGGCTTTTCCGGGCTGGGTGGTTCGCGCACCGGGCCGGAATCGATCCTGCGTTTCATCCGCCGCAAGGCGTTGATGACGCAGCATGGCGATGTGGCCGATATTCAGGACGATCATCATCTGGGCCAAGGCCAGGGGCAGGGCAGATGAGGGTGCATGGCCCGGCGCTTTCCTACTCCGCCCGGCACGGGCAGACAGGGGCCATGACCATGCCGCCCGCCCTTTCCGCCACCCCGAAAACGGGCGCGGCACGCACCGCCGGTTTTTGCGTCCATAACCCTGTTCCAGGCGTTCCAGCCGTGCCCTGCATGCGACGAAACGAGTGGGGGCTACAATGCGGATAAGGGCTGCACTGAGCGAGGCCGGGCACGATGCGCCGGAACTGACCGAGCTGGATCTTGAGGAACCGCGCGCCGGGGAAATGCGCGTGCGCATCGCGGCCTGCGGCATCTGCCATACGGATCTTCATGCGCAGGATGGCAGGCTGGCCCCGCTGCCCATCGTGCTGGGCCATGAAGGCGCGGGCGTGGTGGAAAAACTGGGCGAAGGCGTCAGCGATTTTGCCGTGGGCGATCACGTGCTGCTTTCAGGCAGTTCCTGCGGCACCTGCCCAAGCTGCGAAGCGAATTTGCCGAGTTATTGCGACACGGCCATGCCGCGCACATTCGGCGGCGGGCGGATGGACCGTTCAACCGCGCTCAGCCGGAAAGGATCGCCTGTCCATTCGCATTTCTTCGGGCAGTCCAGCTTTGCCAGCCACGCCATCGTGCCGCAGCGAACGGCGGTGAAACTGCCCAAGGACGTGCCGCTGGAAATGATGGCGCCGCTGGGCTGCGGCATCATTACCGGCGCGGGGACAGTGATAGAATCCCTTGCCCTTCAACCCGGACAAAGCGTGGCCGTGTTCGGCACCGGGGGTGTGGGGTTGAGCGCGGTGATGGCTGCCCGCCTGATCGGCGCCAGCCGCATCGTGGCCGTGGACCTTTCGCCCCAAAGGCTGGAACTGGCGCGCGAACTGGGCGCGACCGATTGCCTGCGCGGCGATCAGGCGGATCTGGCCAAGGCGATCCGCGCCATTACCGGGCGCGGGATGGATGCCAGCATCAACACCACCGTGGCGCCGCCGGTGTTCGATACGGCGATGGAATGCCTGGCCATGCGCGGCACGGCGGCCTTCGTCACTGCCCCGCGCGGGGAGTGGCAGCCCCCCATGTTCCCCATGCTGGCGGGGGGCCGCAGCCTGAAAGGCGTGCTGGGCGGCGATGCCGCACCGCGCCGCTTCATACCGATGCTGGTCGATTTCTGGCGGCAGGGGCGCTTCCCGTTTGACCGGCTGCTGACATTCTATCCGTTTGAGGAAATCGGGCGCGCTTTCGAGGATGCGCGGCAGGGGCGGGTGATCAAGCCCGTGCTGACCATGGCCGACGCGATAATTCCCGATGCGAAAGGGCCCGAAGCGACAAGACAAGGAGAGGCCGAATGAACCCGGAATTGCGCAAGAAACTGGAAAGTTTCGGCCGCGACCTGACGCCCGAATTGCTGGGCGGGACGAACCAGATATTTGCCGAGATGAATCTGGGAATGGACCCGGATACGCAGGTTGCGCGGGACATTTCCTATGGCCCGGATGAACGCAATCGGCTCGACATCTTCCGGCAGGAAGGGACCAGCGGCGCCCCGGTCCTGGTCTTCGTGCATGGCGGCGGCTTCGTGATGGGGGACAAGCACACGGAAGGCAGCCCCTTCTATTCCAATATCGGCGATTTTGCCGCGCGCCGCGGTATGGTGGGCGTAACGATCACTTATCGCCTTGCGCCTGCCAATCGCTTCCCCTCCGGGCCGGAGGATCTGGCGCTGGCGGTGCAGTGGTTGAAGGATAACGTCGCCGATTATGGCGGCGATCCGGACAGGATCGTGCTGTCGGGCCAGTCTGCCGGTGCGGTGCATGTTGCCGGCTATGTCGCGCATAAACGCTTTCACGTGGCGGAAAATGGCGGGATTGCCGGCGCCATCATGATGTCGGGCATGTTCGACACTTTGACTTGTACGCCCAATGATTTCCACCGCGCCTATTACGGGGATGATCCGCAGGTTTGGGGGCAGGCGTCCTGCATGGCGGGGCTGCTCAATGCCCGGATCCCGCTTTGCTTCACCCTGTCGGAACTGGATCCGCAGGATTTCCAGACGCAGGCGGCGCAGTTGGTGGGGGCATGGGGCGTGGCGCACGCTGCCTATCCCGAAATGCATTTGCTGGCAGGGCACAATCATCTCTCCCCGGCGCTGAGCATCGGTTCGGGGGAGAAGGAGATAGAAAGGCTGGTGGCGGGCTTTGCGAAACGGGTGACGCGATAGGGCGCATGGCGGCTGGCTGTCAGCCTTCGCGGCGGAACAGTTCGCCCCAGATCGTGTAAACGAATGTGGCGGACCATGTGATCAGCATGAAGCCGCCCAGCGATTGCAGCATCACCAGCAGCCGGATCGGGCCACTGGCCTGCTGGTGCGTCAGGCCCAGCGTGGTGAAGGTGGTGCCGGAAAAATAAAGCAGTTCCGCCGCCTGGCTTCCTTCCACCTGGCTGATGTTTCCTGCAGCGGGAATGGTCAATGCCAGGGCATAGGCCGCCGCCCCCAGAACGATTTCGCTGAAGTGGAGTATGCCAAGGCCCCAGAATGCGGCCAACACGCCCAGATGCGGATGCTCATCGCCGACGGGACGGATCTTCTTGATCAGACGCAGGCCATAGAGATGCCAGGCGCCCAACAGCGCCTGCACCGCCAGGCCGAAGCCGATCATGATCAATTCTGCCCCTGTCACGCAGTAGCAATGGTGGTGAACGGTTTGGGTTCCACCTGGCTGCCCGGTTGCAATTGCGGCTGTCCTACACACGGCCTGCGGTTCTTATTTGCCGGGACGGGCAGGGATATTGCGGCAGCGGGAAAAAATAATTCGCGCCAATTCCGTGGTTTGCGTAGGATAGGGTGGTAGCGAGGGGCCGGAGCGATCCCCGCAAGAGGGCGCATTTGCATGAAACGACTGGCTAATTACGATATTGTTCGGCCTTACAAGGATGCGAATACGCGCCTGCTGGTGCAGATCCTTTTCGGGGCTGGCTGTGCGGGGCTGATGATTCTCTTGCGCAGCGCCTTCGATATCTGGGCGCCCACTTCGGGCGCCTTTGCGCTTGTTTATCCCACCGTGCTGCTGGCCACGCTTTACGGTCATTGGCAGGCGGGCAGCGTCGCCTATTCGATCAGCTTTCTGTGGGCGTGGTATTTTGTGCTGCCAGAAACGCAGGCTTTCCGTTTTGAATTCGCAACCGATCCGCCGCGGGTTGCGATCAATGCCTTTGCCGCCCTGATCGTGCTGATCTTTGCCGAAACATTCCGCCGGGCCGTGGTTTCTGCAATGGCGGAACGGGATCTGGAGATCGAAAGGCGCGCCATTCTGTTGCAGGAACTGGAACATCGGACGAAGAATAATTTCTCTCTCGCCGCCAGCCTGCTGGAACTGCAGAAACGGCGGGAAGACCATCCGCAGGTGCAGGACGCGCTGGACCAGGCGCTGAACCGCATTCATTCCTTCGCGCATGCTTATGCCAATCTGGCGGAAAGCCAGGGCGAAGGGGCGATCGTGGCCATGCAGCCCTATCTGACCGAACTCGTCACCAAGGTGACGCGGGGTGCCTTTGGCGAAAATATCAATGTTACGCTGAATGTGGATGAATGCGAATTGCCGCGGGAAGTGGCTGTGGCAATCGGCCTTTTCACCAATGAAGCGCTGACCAATTGTGCCAAATATGCCTTCCCGGACGAGCGCGAGGGCTGGGTCAATGTGTCGCTTGCGGTGGAGCAGGACGGCTGGTGCCTGCGGGTGGAGGATGATGGTATCGGCCAGTCCGACAGCAGCAGTGCCGGGGCAAGTTCCGGGGTTGGCACGCGCCTGCTCGATGCTTTCGCCCGGCAGGCGCGTGCGGAATATGATCTCGTCGTTGGCCCCAGGGGGCGCCATGTCAGCATGGCAGGCGCCTGGGGCGAAGATGGCGGAACCGGCGGCTGATCAATCCCCGGCTTTGACGCCTTCCATCCAGCAACCGTGGAAGGCCATTGGCAGGGCAAAAGGCAGCTTCACCGTCGCGATAGGTGGCCGGCTGACATCATTGCCATCCAGCACCAGAAGATCCGTGCGCCGTTCAGCGAACCGATCCACTGCCGCCAGCACATAGCCATCCCCCTCTGGCGCATCGGGGCTGCGGGGAACGAAGACGGGTTCCTGTGCGGCGGCACCTTCCAATGCGTGAAATACCAGGTCGCCGCTCTCCCAATCGAGCTGGCCAATTCCCATATTGGGAAAATCACGAAGGGCAAAATAACCGATGCGGTACTTATCCATTGCAAAGCGATCGTCGATCCGCGGCATGTCCCCCAGCGCCCCTTCAACAGGTGTGATCGTCACCGCTTCCTCTGCGGGTTTGGACAGGTCGAAACTGATCCGGCTGATCTGCGTCACCCCTTCCGCAGGTGTCGGCGATCGGCCGTTCTTGTCCTGGAAGAAACTGAAGCAATTGCCGGGCGAAAATGGCGTGTCCACATGCACCACATTGCCTTCGGTAAAGGCGTTCATGACATGGCCCATCACCAGGTTCGGGATACGGAACCAGCGAATATCGTCGGTGCTGCCGTTCCGGGGCATGATGCCCCAGGCAGAGGACAGGTCCGGATCATATTCGTAATAGTCGCCGCCCCTGCGCAGCCGCGCATCGTCTGCGGTCAGCGGCATGATCGGGAAGACGATATGTTCGCGCGTAACGCCCCAGTCGTGGCTCAGGCCAGGGAAGGGCGTCTGGAACCATTCTTCCCGCACCAGTTTCCCATCGCGATCGAAGACATGAAGCGAAGCATCGGTGGTGGGTTCCCCCCGCGCAAACACGCCATAGCTCCACCATTCCCCGGTAACCGGATCGATCTTGGGATGTGCCGTTACGGCAGTGCTTTGCAAACGTCCGAAATCGCCGATCGGCAAGGTTTCCAGCGTTGCCGGATCGATCCGGTGCGGGCGGGAATCTTCGCGCAATGCATAGAGATCGCCATGATGCGCAAAGGCATAAGTATTGCCTGTATTGTCTCGCGCCGGTGCGTTGGAGACGGAGGGATCGTCCGAATATTTGTTGCGATAGGCGCCGTAGAGCCGGCGATGCGCCTCTCGTTCCCGCCTGAGCCTTTCGGTCATTACATAGCGGCTGCGGAAGCGGACCCGGCCATCTTCGAACCAGAAGGCCGAAACCTGCCCGTCGCCATTCAGCACGATATCATTTTCCAGGCTGGGATATTGCCGGTCCGGCCCTGCACGGAAATAGGCGCCCTGCAGGCTGTCGGGGATTTCCCCTTCGATCTCGCAGTCGAAGACATCGGCTTCGAAACGCAGCGGCTTCTTTTCCTGCTGGCCGAAACTGGCCGCAGCATGAAAAATTTCGGGCATGTCTCTCTCCGTTTTGTTAGAATCAAAGTGAACCGGGAAGCCGCCAATTGGCAAGACCGCCCGGCAAAGAAACATGACAGGGAGAGAAGGTTTGGCAGAAAACCCGTGGCCGGATGGCGTGCCGGAAATCATGCCGGCGCAGGACCGGACCGAGATCGAGGAACTTTACGCCCGCTACGCCTGGGGGCTGGATCTGGCGGACGAGGAACAGGTGCTCGATACATTCGCCGAAGATGCGGAATTCGATCATCTGTGGCAGGGCAAGGTCAATGGCCGCGAAGCCATACGCGAGAATTTGCGGAAGCTTTGGTTTGAACGGCAGCACTGGTGGTATGGCCGTCAGCACCTGATCAACCATTTCATCATGGATCCGCGCAAGGAAGGCGCGCGGGTCCGCTGTTTCTTCCAGATCATCCAGTGGAATGCCGATTACGGGACCAGTTTCGTGATGGGGATCGGCACGCGTGACGATCGGCTGGTCAAGCGGAACGGGCGGTGGAAATATTTCCGCCTGCATGTGAATGCCTGGACATCCGCGGACCAAGTTCCCTGGAAGGCGGAACGGACCATGCCGCCCCGGCCGCAGCATAAATCCCCGCCGGCCGATACGCGGCCATTCAGCGAACAGACGATGGATCCGTGGTAGAAAATCAGAACAGAGCCGCCGCCGATCCGGGGGGCAGTTCGGCGGCGGCTCAGTTTCTTCCGAGCGCGACCCGGAAGGGCCCGGACTATTTTTTATTGCAATGCTGTCCGGGTGATCTGATCAATTTGTCACCTGCCTCTAGCAGGGCTTTCCGATGCTGCAATACCGCGTCGGCCAGATAGCCCGCAAGACAGCGCATCGGGCACCCAGGAACAAGCAAATGCTTGCGGCGTCACAAAACTGCCAGAAACGCTGATCAGTCGGCCGGGTGCAGTTCGGCCGGTTCTCCAATCCGCATTTCGTGTTCCAGCCCCAGCCATTGGGAAAGCGATTTGAGATCGCTGGCAACGCTTTCGGTGGCAAGCTGGCGGCGGCTTTCGTCGATCCACAACACCAGCTTTTCGCCCCTGCGCTGCAGCTTGCTGGTCAGCACCGAAACGCGCGATCCGCCGCCCAGCCTCCGGCACAGGCGAATGGCGAGGCCCCAGCCGGCGGCTTCGCGCAGGGTCGGCTCGTCCGCCAGATCGAGCAATTCGGAGGGGATGGAAGGTTTGCCGCATGCCGCACGCAAGGCGGCGGCGAGGCGGGCCCGGTCAGCCAGGCCAATGCCGACCCACCGTTTGTCCATCGCCCAGCCATAGGCTGTGCGCAGGCGCAGGTTCGGCTCGATCCGGGCGGCGGCCAGCGCCAGCATGGTGGCGGCGAGACGCAACCGTTCCGCGCCATGGCCGTTGGGCGTGCTGGCATCGGCCGTCCACGCAGCGATCAACGTCGCCAGTGTCACCGATCCGCCGCGCGGAATTGCGAAATGGCTCATCGCCGCCAGAAGTGGATCCTGCCCCCGAACACCGGCAGCAAGTTTCTGGAACAACAGCCCTTCGCGCAGGCCCCATGACGAAAAGACGATCCCGTCCGGCCGCAGATCGTTGAGCATGACGCGCAGCATGGCCGCGGCATCGGGCAGGGCCGCCGCGCGCGATGATGAAATACCGGATATGGCTGCAAGCTCGCCCGGCGCTGCCCGCGCGATCTTCCTAGCGATCTTGTCTGCCGCATCCGCATCCAGCCGCAGGCTGTGCGGATCGGTGATCGGCGAATTGCTCTTGTTCAGGGCATAGGCGGCCAGCGCGCGCCAAGTCCCGCCGACCATGTAGAGAGGGCCGGGATGTTCCGCCGCCCAGCCAGCCCTGGTCAATTCCCGTTCCACCGCTGCGTTGAAGCTTTCCGGCCCGTCTTCGCGCAGGCCGGGCAGGCGCAATGTGCCAAGCGGCAGGCTGACCCCGTCATGGCATTCGCCATTCTCGATCTGGACGAGTTCGAGGCTGCCGCCGCCAAGATCCGCCACCGTGCCCCGCGCGCCGGGGAAGGCCCCGATCACACCATGCGCCGCGGCGCGCGCTTCTTCTTCGCCGGAAAGCAGGCGCGGTTCGAGGCCCATTGCGCGAACCTGTTCGAGAAATTCCGGGCCGTTTTCGGCATCGCGCACGGCGGCGGTGGCCACGGTCTGCACATCGTCGATATCGATATCGGATACGATGGTCGCGAAGCGTCCCAGGGCCGAAAGCGCGAGCTGGATCGCCTTGTCCGGCATCCGGCCCGTGGCTGACAATTCCCGACCAAGCCGGGCACTGACCTTTTCATTCAGCCAGACATCAGGGGCACGGCGCGATCCGGCATAGATCACCAGACGTACCGTGTTGGATCCGATATCGATGACCGCCCGGTCCGGACGGTCCCCCGATGGATGCAGGCGGCGGGATCCGGCCCTTCCGGTCATATCGCGCCCTTGCGCAGGGTCAGCTTGGGCACGCGGCTCTGCTTCAGCGCGTCGCCGCGGCCGGAGAGGGAGGGGTTGGTCATGAAATACTCATGACAGTTGAAACCTTCGCCATCGCTTTCCACGCGTTCATATTCACCAGTTTCGCCATCCAGCAGCCAGCTCTGCTCTGTATCGAGCAGATTGGCCAGCAGCACCTGTTCCAGCACCTGATCATGCACGGTGGCGTTGCGGATCGGCACCAGCGCTTCCACGCGACGGTTGAGATTGCGGCTCATCGCATCGGCGCTGGAGATATAGACCTTCGCCCGGCCGCTCGGCAGGTTGTAACCATTGGCGAAGGCCCAGATGCGGCTATGTTCCAGGAAACGGCCGATAATCGATTTGACCGTGATGTTTTCCGAAAGGCCGGGGACGCCGGCGCGCAGGCAGCAAATGCCGCGGATCACCAGAACCACGTGAACCCCTGCCTTGCTGGCATCATACAGCCGGTCGATAATGCCCTTCTCGGTCAGCGAGTTCAACTTGGCCCAGATCGCCGCCGGGCGGCCATTGCGGGCATTCACGATTTCCTTGTCGATAAGTTCGTACAAGGTTTCCCGCAGGTTGAGCGGCGAAATCGCGATTGCTTCGGTTTCCTGCGGTTCGACATAGCCGGTGATGAAATTGAACAGGCGCGCGGCATCGCGGCCCAGCTTCGGATCCGCCGTGAAATAGCTGAGATCGGTGTAAATCTTCGCCGTGACCGGGTGATAATTGCCGGTGCCGAAATGGCAGTAGGTGCGATAACCATCATCTTCGCGGCGGACGACCATGGAAACCTTGGCATGGGTCTTCCAGTCCACGAAGCCATAAATCACCTGGACGCCGGCGCGTTCAAGTTCATTGGCCCATTTGAGGTTCTGTTCCTCGTCGAAACGGGCTTTCAGTTCCACCACGGCCGTCACCGACTTGCCCGCTTCCGCCGCTTCGATCAGGGCGGCGATCACCGGGGACTGGTGGCCCGCGCGATAAAGCGTCTGCTTGATCGAAACCACGGCCGGGTCGGCCGCGGCCTGGCGCAGGAAGTCCACCACCACCTCGAAACTTTCATAGGGGTGGTGGATGATGATGTCCTTCTCGCGGATGGCGGCAAAACAATCGCCGTCATGTTCCATCACGCGTTCGGGATAGCGGGGGGTATAGGGTGCGAATTTCAGATCGGGCCGGTCTTCGTCCACCACGTCCGACAGGCCGCTGATGCCGATCATGCCGTCGGTCTTGGTGACCATGGCATCTTCCAGGCCCAGCTGTTCGCGCAGCATGGCTTCGGCGTCGGGATCGAATTCCTTGTCGATCTCCAGCAGGATGACCTTGCCGCGGCGGCGGCGCTGGATCGCGGTGCGGAAATAGCGGACGAGATCCTCCGCCTCTTCCTCCACTTCGATATCGCTGTCGCGCAGCACACGGAACACGCCGTCACCCGCAATACGGAACCCGGGGAACATCAGATGGGCAAAGCGGCAGACCAGCCTTTCGATCGCAATATAGGTCGCATCTTCGCCGGGAATGCGGATGAAGCGGGGCAGGGCACCGGGGATCAGCACCATTTCCACCAGCTGGCTGCCATCCTCCTTGCGGGTCAGGTTGAACAGCGCACCGATCCCCTGATTGGCCACGAAGGGGAAGGGGTGGGCCGGGTCGATCGCCTGCGGCGTCAGGACCGGCATGATGTCTTCCAGGAAATATTGCCGCAGCCATTTTTCGGCGGCGGCATCGATCCGCGCTTCTCCGGCGAGATGGATGCCCTGCGCGGCCAGCAGCGGCTCCAGGTCGGACAGGATTGCCTGCTGGGTCTTTTCCAGTTCGCGGACCTTGCGATTGATCGCGGCGAGTTGCTGACCCGGAGTTTTCCCGTCGATCGACATCTTGCTGACGCCGCTGCGCAGCTGGCCTGCAAGGCCTGCCACGCGGATCATCATGAATTCGTCCAGATTGCTGCCTGAAATGGACAGGAAGCGCAGCCTTTCCAGCAACGGATAGGCGGTGTTGCATGCTTCGGCGAGAACACGTTCGTTGAAGGACAGCCAGCTCAGCTCGCGATTGAAATAGCGTTCCTCCGGCGAAAGCCGTTCGTCGGGGGCGGGGTATCGGGCGCGGCGGTGCTCATCGCGTCCTGTCAATCAGTTGCGGTAGGGCCAATGCGGTTTCTCGTTACCCGTTTGATCGAGCACTGCAATAGTGCGAATCAGAGAAGATCGCTGCTGCGGGCAATCGCACTGATCCCGCGCTTGCCCGAGCTGCGATCCAGCTGGACGATGACATCGATGACCGATGCGGCATAGGCGATAGTGTCGCCGCGGCCGAGGCCGATCCCGGTTTGCATGACCATCAGCGCAAGCTGTTCCAGCGCGCCGCGCAGGCTGTTGGCGTGGATGGTGGAAAAACTGCCCGGATGGCCGGTATTGATGGCGCGCAGGAAGCTGACGCTTTCCGCGCCGCGCAATTCGCCCAGAACGATCCTGTCCGGGCGCAACCGCAAGGCGGATTGCAGCAATTCATTGGCCGTCACTTTCGCCTCGCCCAATTCGCCCTTCACTGCCACCAGCCCCACGCCATTGGCGCCCGGCAGGCGAAGTTCGGGCGTGTCTTCCACCAGGACGACGCGTTCATGATCGGGTATTTCGCCCAGCATGGCGTTGAGGAAAGTGGTCTTGCCGGTGGAGGTGCCGCCGGAAATGAGGATCGTCTTGCGTGCGGCGATGGCGGCGCGGAGGAACGCAATCGGTTCTTCCGCCGGATCGGGCATGTCCGGTTCCTGATATGCCTGCAAAGGGCCGGAATCATAGGCATCCAGCGGCAGATCCAGCCTGCGGTGACGGCGGATCGCCATGGCCCAGTGCTTGCGCGTGGCGGGCGGGCCGCAGAACTGGATGCGCCCGCCATCGGGCAGGGTCGCCCCCAGCAGCGGATGTTCGCGGTTGATGCCTTGATGGCTGACCCGCGCGACCTGTTCCGCCAGGCGCTGGATCAGCTTGTCCTCGATCTCCGGCGCCTCGATCCGCTGCATACCGGGATGGGCGGCATCTTCCACCCAGATCTCGCCCGGACGGTTGACCATAATCTCCGTCACTGTGTCCCGGTCCAGCCATTGCCGGAATGGTGCGAGATAGGCGTCGAGATAGACGCTTCCGCTTGCCGCAAGGGGCTGGGCCGGGGCCGGGGGCGTGCCGTCTTCGCCCTGGGCGCTCAACTGGTGGATCTGCGCGGTCATCGAAAATCTCAGAGACGGGGGGCCTGGCTGAAATCCAGATCGCGGGCTGTGAAAACCCGGATCGGTTCGCCCTGCCGGACACGCACGGTCGGCGCAATTTGCCCATCCTGTTGCAGGGCGGTGGAGGCGGCGCTCTGCCCGCCGCCCAGCACCACCGAAGTGCCGCCGCTGGCAATCGTCGTCAGCCCGCTGATTACGGAAAGCAATATGGCTGAACCGAACCGCTTGAAGAAATGGCTGTTCACATCGCCGGGCAGGCCGCCTGTGCCGTCAAAGCCGGTGGCGGGCGAGGCGAGCGCGACGGAAACGCCGTCCGGCCGCGTGAGCCGCTGCCAGATGACATAGGCGCGTTTCTGCCCGGATTGCAGGCCGGACTGATACTGGCCGACCAATCTGCTGCCACGAGGGACGAGGATACGCGTGCCGTCGAAACTGCGCACATCGGTGCTGACCACGGCGCGGGCGAAGCCTGGCACGTCCGTATTGATCGCCGTTTCCAGGATCGCCGGGATCATTGTCCCCTGCGTTACCGTGTTCTGCGGGTCGATATCGTTCCTGGCGACGGCAGGCGCACCGCCGACGCCGCCGATCCGGCTGGCAAAGTCATAGGCGGAACTGCCCGAGGCAGGGCCTCCGGCGGCATCGCCTGCGGGGGGCGCCACGCCTTCGGCCAGTGGGGCCGGGGCCAGGCTCTGATCGAATACCATTGCGGGCGAGGCATAGGGATTCCCGGCCGGAGCAACCTCGGGCTGGTTGGCGATGACCGGTTCTGGCGCGGCAGCGGGCCGGTTCGGCGCGGCATTGGCCAGCGGCCGGCCTTCCTGCTGAGCAGGAGCGGGCGTGGCCGCGGGCGCTTTTGGCACAGGTTGCACGGCGGGCTGGGCGGTCTCTTCCGATCCCATGCGCGATGCGTTCAGCCCCCATAATGTGGCGGCGCCGAGTATGGCCACAGATGCGACACCGGCGGCCAGGCCCAGCGCATCGGAACGGCCCTTGCCATTGGCTACCGCCGGATAGGCGGTGCGGCTGGCCAGGTCGATCACTTCGGCGCCCGCTTCCTCGCGCGGGTCGCTGTCACGCGGGGCGCCGTGATTTTTCTCGGGAAGGCGCATGGCCAGTTTCATCACTTCACCTCCGCTTTGCGGGAAACGGTCTGGGCCAGCGCCGATTGCGGCGACTTGGCAGGCTCGCGAACCGGCCCTTCATTGACGAGGGTGGCAACATCCCCGCCGGAGCGGAGGATGAATTCGCGCGGGACGCGATCGACCACGATCACTTCCCCGCGCACGGCAAAATTGACCGGGCCTTCCGTGCCTGCGTGATCCTTCACCAGGATTGCCGGCAGCGGCGCATCCGCAGGCCATGTCAGGAAAGTGGCATCGCCATCGTCATAGATCCGGGTCGGCAGCAATTTGCTGTCGCCTTCGGTCTTCCAGGCGAAGTTCAGTTCGGCGGGATCGACCACGGCATAGGGATCATTGGCCGCGGCCAGCTCTATCGCATTGGCGCTTTCGGCAGGCGGCGTGGCTGCGGCATCGGCTTGCTGCACTTGCTCCAGTTCGACCGGATAGCTGAAGGAGAGGACGTAGAGCGGGTTCTTGTTGGCCGGGCTGGCCACCAGGTCGAACAGATAGGTATGCCTGTCGGTGACGACCGTCATGTTCGTGGCTGCGCGTTCGGCCAGCGGCTTCACGAACAGCAGATTGGCGCGCTTGTTGGGCGTGACCTGCCATTTCTGGGAATCGCCGATCGCAACATTTTCGATGCGTTCGTCTTCACCGAACATGATCGTGGCCTGCACCCCGGCCTTGCCCTGGATGCTGACGATCTGGTCGGGATCGTAAAGCCGATCGACAAGGCGCGGATCGGAAGCCTGTGCCGGGGCGGTAAAGGCGGCACCGGCGAAGAGCGCGGCTGCAAGCAGGGCGCGGGTCATTTCAGTTTCTCCAGAGGGCGTGCGGGCGCGTTGCGGAACCGGCTGCCAATGCCGCGGGCGCGCGATGGGCCGGCGGCGGAATGTCCGCCGGTGGCGGCTCCGCTTCCGGAAAGGATGGTCGTCTCGCGCCGGATCGTGGTTGCCGCACCCGTATCATTGGCGGCGACGGGCGCGGCACCGGCAATACGGATCTGGCGTGAGGGCGAAGGGGAATTGCGGGACTGGTCCGCGCGCGCGGTCAGCGGGGAAACCGCAGGGGCCGGGCCGCGGGCGGTAGAGATGCTGCCACTGCCTGCGCTGTCATCGATGGAACGGGCGAGGCCGAACACGGTCCAGCCGGACACCATCGTGCCCGCAACTTTCAGTACCATGACCATCAGCGCGCAATGGATCGCGCCGATCATGAAGAAGGCCATGGCCGCGCGCGGATCGATCTCGCCCGGAACCTGCGACAATGCCCCCACCACCGGGACGGACAATTCCAGCATCAGCGATCCGCCCAGCACGGCGAATAGCGGCGTCATGGCCAGCATCGCCGCGCCCTTGAGCCAGCCGACGAACAGGCCGCGAGTGCCGTCGAACAGGGCCAGCACGACAAAGACCGGGCCGAGCGCCAGCAGCACGGCGAGCGCGATCTTGCACACGGCGAGCAGGCCGACCGTGCCGAGCAGCAGCAGGGTCCCGCCAACCCACAGCAGGCCCGGCGGAGAAAAGGTGGAGGCCGCGCCCTGCTGCATCGCTTGCGGCCCGGATGCCTCGATCAGGGCGGCGAAGACGAAGTCGATCTTCTGCGCGAAGATATCGACCGCCGATCCCTCCGCCCCCATCAGCAGGGAGGCGATCCAGTCCGGCGCGCTGGCAAACAGGTTCCAGAACACGCTTTGATAAGCGGCCCAGCTGGTGGCGAATGTGACCACCAGCCCCAGCGTGACCATGCGCGGTGTCAGCGTGGCGATGCCGATCCGGCTGCGGCCGGTTATCAGCATGAAGCCGAAGAATGCGATGAAGATGGTCAGCAATATGGTCAGCACCGGCATCAACGTGCCATCGGTGCCGAACAGGCGCCCGAAGGCTGCCTGCGCCGTTGCCGTTGCCGCGCAATCCACCGCTCTAAGGCTGGCGGCGACGCCGCTGCCGACATTGTCGAGCGCTTGCTGGCAGGCGGCGCTGTTCATTCTGCCGCCTCCCATGCGGCATAGTCGGCATCTTCGCTGGCGCTCTTTTCGCCCGGCCAGGCGCGGCCGGTAAGCGCGGGATACCATTCGGCCGGATCGTCCCCCACCGCTTCGCGCAGCAGGTCCAGCCGGCGGACCGCGCTTTCCCTGCCGGAAAGCATGGTCAGCACTTCGGGCGCGCCGGACAGGTCCAGCCGGACGACCACGCTGGCATCGGGCTGGCGCACCAGGAAACAGCGGCTATGCGCGGGAAGGCTGCGGATCAGCGCATATTCGTGCTCTGTCAGGCCAAAGCCTTCGCAGTAATCTTCGGGCCGTGCGCGGGCATTGGGCATGAAGATCATCGTCGCCGTCTGTTCGACCAGCGCGGTGGAAATGCGGCTTTCCAGTGCATCGCGCGCGCTTTGCGTGGCGAAGCCGACCAGCGCGTTGCGCTTTCTCAGCGTTTTCAGCCAGTCGCGGATGCGGGCGGCAAACACCTCGTCATCCAGCGCTTTCCAGCCTTCGTCGATCAGGATCATCGTCGGCTCGCCGTCCAGCCGTTCATCGATGCGGTGGAACAGATACATCATGGTCGGCGTGCGCAGGCGCGGATTTTCCAGCAGCGCAGTCATGTCGAAGCCCATCACGCGGGTCGAAAGGTCCAGCCTGTCCTGCGCATTGTCGAACAGCCAGCCATATTCGCCATCCTCGATCCAGGCGGAAAGCCGGTCCGCCAGGTCGCCCGGCTGCGGACGGCGGGCGCCGGACAGCAATTCCTTGAAATAGCGCAGGCGGCGCAGAGATGGATCATTGCCATAGGCGGCATCCACCGCCCCGGCGATCGTTGCCAGCTCTTCCGGCCCCTCTGCCTTCAGCAGAACGCCCAGCCAGTCGCGCAAAAAGGCGCGGCTGGCGGCGCTGTCGGGCAGGGCCAGCGGGTTGAAGCCGGTCGGTTCGCCCGCGCGGATCCGGTCGTAATTGCCGCCAATCCCGCGAATGAACAGTTCTGCGCCGCGATCCTTGTCGAACAGGATGGTGCGCGGGCTGAATTTCTGCGCCTGCGCGGCAAGGAAGTTCATCACCACGGTCTTGCCCGAACCGGACGGGCCGATGACCGAGAAATTGCCCAGATCGCCATGGTGGAAATTGAAGAAGAACGGCGTCGCGCTGGTGGTTTCCAGCAATGTGACAGCATCGCCCCAGTGATTGCCTTCGGCCTGGCCCAGCGCGAAACCGTGCAAACTGCCGAAACTGGCCATATTGGCGGTTGAGATCATCGCCCGCCGGACCAGATAGCTCTCATTGCCCGGGAACTGGCCCCAGAAGGCGGGTTCCAGATTGGTGTCTTCCCGCACGGCAATGGCCCCCGCATCGGCCAGCGCCGCGCCGACGGAGGCAGTTGCATCGTCCAGCCGCGCCAGATCGCGTTCGCGCACCAGCACGGTCAGGTGATGATCGCCGAACGCCACCGATCCGCTGCCGAGCCCGTCCCGCGCGGCGAGCATTTCGCTGCGTTCGGCCACGGCTTCCTCGTCCGCGGAGCGCAGGCGGCGCAAGGCCTGGTCGATCCGTTCGCGCGTGGTCTGCCGTTCCTGCGGGGCGAAGCTTTCGCTCACCACCATTTCGAAGGGCAGGCGCAGCATCGGATCGAGCAGGCCCGGCGATGTCGCTTCGGGATAATCCTTCAGGCTCAGCAGCGCCGAAAAATCGGGCCGACCCGCCCCGCGCTGCTCCATCGCGTCCACGCCGAAGCTGATCCGGCGATAAGGCAGCATATTGCCTATATCGGCATCATCGGCCGGACGGCGGACCGGGCGCATTTCGCCATTATAGAGCGCGCTCAGCAGTTCGAGCAGTTCGTTGTTCACCTGCCCGCTGCTGCCCGTGTAATCGCCCAGCGGCTGCGCGCCATATTCGCCGAGCGAGGCGGCCAGCGCCTGCACCGCAGCGCGCAGGCTGCGCAGATCCCTGGGATCGGCTTGGGCCAGTTCGCCGCCGCGCTTGCGGAATTTCCTGCCGATCCGTTCCACCAGCCCGGCCTTGCCGCGCGCGGGGCGGCGCACCAGCGTCACGAACTGGTCGTTCACGAACAGCGATCCGCTGGACAGTTTCTCGCGCCAGCGGCGGTCAATATGGGCAGCCAGCGGATCGTCGAACCGGGCCGGCAATTCCACCGATACGCGGCGGCGGATGATGTGGTGATAAAGCACGAAACGCGCATCGAGATTGGAACGCAGCACGACTTCGCGCGTGGCCGCATGGGCGTTCAGCGCGTCGGTATCTTCGGTTTCGAACAGCAGGCCCGGCACTTGCAGCGCGGCCATCAGCGAACCGTCGCGCAGCAGCAGCGTGTTCCCGTCCACCAGGCGCGCATAGGGCAGGCGGTCGCCGGCATGCGCTTCCTTCGCGCTCCATGCGGCGGCTCCGAGCCACTTGGTCTTCATGTCATGCTCCGTGCCGCGCAATGCGGCGGTTCAGCTCAGGCGGCGTAGCTGTTGCAGCCCCAGCGCTTGAAATTCTTGACCCGCGGGCACTTGCTCACCCTGGTGATCCACAGGTCGAAAATGCGCGGCTCGCGCAGACAGGCAAAATAGCCCGCCGCATGCATCACGAAGGGGATGGGCAGGATCCACAAGCTCTTGAGGATCAGGAACATCTCCGTCGTGACGAGGCCGTTGATGATGAAATAGTTGAACGTCACCCCGGCGAACATCTGCGGCCGGGTCAGCGCACGGTGGACGGGGTAACGGGCCAGTTCCATCGCGCGGTCAGCCCACCGCCGCGGCGGACTGGATGCCGGAAACGATCGATGCAGCGCCAAACAGGATGAAACAGCCGATGATTACCGTGGCGCCGAAACGCCAGTTCATCCGGCCGGTCAGCATCATGAAGCCGACAGCAGCCACGGCCATCACCGCCACGGCGGTGGCGACATTGCCCAGCAAGGTGCCCTGCATCCAGGTCAGCGCGGCCACGATCGGGCCGGAGCCCTGAGGATCGGCACCCTGCGCATAAGCGGCAGACGGAACAAGCAGGGCCGCCAGCGCGGCAATACGGGAAAACGAACGCATCTATTCGGAACTCCGGGATTGGTCGGAAAGACGGCCCATGATGGCCAACACGTAGTTTTTCGTTTCGGTGATGTCGGGCACGCCGCCGGAACGGATCACGCGGTGCGGCCCGGCGTTATATGCCGCCAGGGCACGTTCCAGATCGCCGCCGAAACGGTCGATCTGTTCACGCAGGTAACGGGCGCCGCCTTCCAGATTGGCAAAGGGATCGTCCGGATTCACGCCCAGATCGCGGGCGGTGCCGGGCATCAATTGCGCCAGTCCCCGCGCACCGGCAGGGGATACGGCATTCGCGCGCCAGCGGCTTTCCTGCCACACCAGCGCTTCGATCAGGGAAGGGCTGAGATCATATCGGGCGGACAGTTCCGCCACTTTCGCGGAATATAATTGCGGCACGGCCGCCGCTCCATCGCCCGCGCGGGCCACTGCATGTTCCGGAACCAGGCCAGCTTCCGCAGGCACTTCTTCCAGCGGAACAGCAGCGGATATTGGGCCGGTCTGCTGCGCATCGGCATCCGGGCCGGAGATCCAGCGAGCGCCCTTGTCGCCGATTTCGAGCACGTCGGCATGTGCCGGGGCTACGCAGAGCGTGCCCAGCGACAGACCGATCGCGGCTTTCGCCGCACCCAGAATCATCCGACGTTCCACAGCCCGCCCAATGCGCACTGCAAATGACAAAGTCGTGACAGGGACGGGATGAGGGTGCGCGGTGCGAAAACGCAGGGGCCCGAACGCTTCCGTCCGGGCACCTGTATCGTGCGGCTTACGGGCCGTTATCGCCCGTATGAACCGTGTAATGATTATTGTTGAAGGCGCGCAGGTTCAGCGCAGCGCGATCGTGCCTGTCATTTCCAGCTTGCTCAACGCGATCTGCGCGGCGCGGCGCGAATCCATCCAGCGGCCATCGGCCAGTTCCAGCTGGTAGCGCGTGCGGCTGTCCATCGCGGCGCGATAGGCGCGGGCCGCGCTTTCCAGATCGCCGGTCTGTTCATAAGCCGCGCCAAGATTGATCAGCAATGCCGGATCGCCGGGCTCTTCAACCAGGCCGGCTTTCAGCAGGATTATCGCACTGTCGGCCTTACCGGCGGCGATATCTTCAAAAGCGGCATCCTTCTGCTGGATCGTATCCGTTTCCAGCAACGGCGATACGGTGACACCCTGGGCGGCAAGCATGGCCGCCATGATCATCGAGGCAGTCATCTGCACTCTCCCTTCTTTTCATTCGTGAGGGGAGAATGCGCCCCGGCAATGATGACTGCAATAAAAACGTCATAATGTCATAAAACTGAAACAGAACTTTTCCGGTCACACAAAATGGCCCGGTTTCCCGGTGCTGATCGGGCGTTTCGGGGGCAGTGCCGCAATCCGGCATGCCGCAAATCCTTGCCCTGCAAAGAAACTGTCACTTCGCGGTCCTAGCGAGCGATTCGCGATCACGAATTCGCATTCTTTCTGATTCTGGTTTTTTTTGAGGGGACCGCACGCTGTGACTAACCTTTCTCGCTCGCTTGTTCTTGGCTGCAGTGTCCTGGCGCTTGCCGCCTGCGGTCCGGAAGAAATCGCTTCGCCCGGCGCCAATGGGGACATCAATATCGGCGATATCAATGTCGGCGGCGGCACCGGCGGCACGCCGACCCCCACACCCACCGGTGTGACCCCGGCGGCGGGCTGCCCGACGATCGGGGCCGACGAATTGGCGAATTCGGGCACGATCACCGGCCCGACCGGCGAATGGCGCGTTTGCACGCTGCCTTCCGTATTCTCCGAAGATGCGACGCTGCCCTATGTCCCGGGCGTGCTGTATGCGATGAACGGGCGCGTCGATATCGGGGTCGATGACGGACCCACCGCCGATGCCAGCGACGGTATCGAAGGCACGACTGTCGATCTGACGATCGAGGCCGGTGCCATTGTCTATGCGGCCACGGGGCGTTCCTATCTCGTCGCCCAGCGCGGCAGCACGCTGAATATCGAGGGCGAGGCCAATCGGCCGGTCATCTTCACCAGCGAAGACAATGTGGAAGGGTTGAACAACAACAGTTCCTCGCAGCAATGGGGCGGTATCGTCCTGCTTGGCCGCGCGCCGGTTTCGGATTGCGCATCGGGCACGCCCAACCCCGCCAACCAGGTGGAATGCCAGCAGGAACTCGAAGGTGCGCTGAACCCGCCGAGCTTTGGCGGCAACACGCCGGGCGACAGCTCCGGCTCCATCGAATATCTGCAGATCCGTTATTCCGGTTTCACGCTGGCCCAGGGCAGCGAATTGCAGTCCCTGACCACGGGCGGCGTGGGCAGCGGCACCACGATCAGCCACGTCCAGTCCTATAACAGCTCGGACGATGGCGTCGAAATCTTCGGCGGTAACGTCAATATGGACCACTTCATCGTGGTCGGCGCCGAGGACGATTCCTTCGATATCGATACGGGTGCCAAGGCCGATATCCAGTTCGCCCTGGCGGTTCAGCGCGCTGGCGCCGGCGACCGTGCGCTCGAACTCGATTCTCCCGATGGCGATTTCACCATCGATGCGATGCCGCGCACCCATGCCCGCTTCTCCAACTTCACTTTCTGGGCCGCTGGCGGCGGCAGCCAGGCGGTGGCGGTTCGCGGTGCGGCCGACCTTACCATGGTCAATGGCGTGATCGTGAAGCCGAACGGCAATTGCGTTTCGGTCAATGGTGATGAAACCGCCGCTGGCCGCAGCACGGCCGACGAAGCTGGCGAGCCGAGCTTCGAATCCGTCGGCTTCCAGTGTTCGAGCGCCGATAGCGGCCAAGTGCTGGGTTATATCAATGCCGGCACGGGCAATGTGCTCGATTACACCAACACGCTGACCGGGAATTATCTGAACGGCGCAAGCGAAACGGGCTTCACCCCGATCTTCGATGTGACAGCGCTGAGCAGCTTCTTCGAGACGGTGAACTTCATCGGCGCGGTGCCGAACGGTGCCGACTGGACCCAGGGCTGGACCTGCGATTCCGCCACGGTCAGCTTCGGAAGCGGCAATTCGTGCCAGTCGCTCCCCGTTTACAGCCAAGTCTGAGCAACCTGGAAATGGGGGAGGGGTTCTGCCCGCCGGGCGAGCCTCTCCCCTGACACCCGGGGCGCAAGCCCTCGAAATATTTAGGACCGTATAATGAGGGGGTCTTCTACCATGACCACTGGCAAGCAGCTGGCTGGACTGCTTCTGCTCTCCACCGCGCTTAGCTTTCCGGGCGTCGCCCTGGCGCAGGATACGCAGGGAAACGCAAATTCGCAGAAGCAGGCTGAACAGGATCCGGATGCGGTCCTTCAAGGCGTTGAAGGTGACACGCAGGAAGCTGTCGAAGATCCCGTCATTTCCATCCCCGGCGGTGCCATCATCGTCACCGGCCGGGTGAACCGCGACCCCACCCGCAATGCGGCACAGGTCGTTTCCGTGCTTTCTACAGAACAGATCGCGCGCACCGGCGAAGGCGATATTGCCGGGGCGCTTGGCCGTGTGACCGGCCTTTCGGTCGTGGGCGATGGCCGCGTCTATGTTCGCGGCCTGGGCGATCGCTATTCACTGGCGATGTTGAACGGCCTGCCATTGCCAAGCCCGGAACCGCTCAGCCGGGTTGTGCCGCTGGATATCTTCCCGACCAATGTGGTCGCCTCCTCGCTCGTCCAGAAGACCTATTCGCCCAACTTCCCCGGCGAATTTGGCGGCGGCGTGATCAATCTGACAACCCGCGCCGTGCCGGATGAAAGTTTCCTGACCATCAGCGGGGGATTGAGCGGCGATACCGAAACCACGTTTGAAAACGGCCTGGCCTATTACGGGGCCGGAACTGACTGGACCGGCTTCGACAATGGCATACGCGACATGCCGCCGGTGCTGCGGAATTTCATCGACAATTCCATTGCTGATGGCCTGACCGTCGGCGATCTCGATCAGGGCGGGGTGGAAGACCTGGCCCGTGTCCTGCTGCCTTCGCAGATGTCGACGCTGCAGAAGATCGGCGATCTCCGCCCCAATTTCTCGGTCGGCATGACAGCGGGCACCGCCTTCGATGTTGGTGCCGACGGGCGGCTGGGAATCGTTCTTACCGGCAGCCTCAGCAATAATTATCGCAATCGCGTGATTTCCCGGCAGGAGGCCGGCCCGAACGACACGACGCTGGCGCGCGATGAAAGCAATTTCGTCACCGACAACAACATGCTCGTCAATGCGATGCTCGGCATTGGCTATGAATTCGGCGATCATGTGATCCGCCTGACCAATCTTTTCATCCGGGATACGGTGAAGCAGGCCAGCCTGGCCAATTTCAAGGATTTCAACGAATTCCCCGATGCGGATCTGCAGGAACAGAAGACGGGCTGGTTCGAACGGCAGCTGATCGATACCCAGGCAGTGGGCGAATTCGATTTCGGTGCCTTGAGCCTGGACCTGCGCGGTGGTTTCGCCCGGACGGACCGTGAAGCGCCGTATAATCTCAACTATGTCTATGCCCGCACGAATGACGCCAACGATCCCTTCGGCAATGTCTATCGCGTGGATCTGAGCGGTGCGGGGCAGCAGGCGCTGCAGGAAACCGGCGCCAATGTCAGCTTTTCCGACCTGTATGAAGAACTGTGGTTCGGCGGCATTGATGCTACCTATGAAATAACGCCGGTTCTCAGCATCACCGCGGGCTATGCCTATACGGATACGGATCGCTATTCCCAACGCCGCGGGTTCCAGTTGCGGGCGGATGTGGATCTGGATTTCCTCAACCCCGATGGCGATCCGGATATTCCCAGCCTGCCGCCCGAAGTGCTGCCGGCGCTGGAATATGTGCTGGCTGCCGCCGGTACGCGATCACCCACCTATCTGTTCAATTCGGCCACTTTCAATCTCTTCGATATCGAACTGCTCGATTTCAACGAGAGCGATCCGGCCTTCTCGGCAGAGCTGACGATCAATGCCGGTTATGGCCAGCTGCAATGGACGCCCACACCGAACCTGACCATCCAGGGCGGTGTCCGTTATGAAGACGCCACCCAGTCGACCACGCCGATCGGCCAGCTCAATCTGGGTACTGCCGTATCCAGGAGCGAGAGCTACTGGCTGCCCGGCGCCACGATCACCTGGGAGGCGATGGACGATCTGCAATTGCGGATCAGCGGTTCGAAGACAATCGCCCGTCCGCAATTCCGCGAACTGGTCCGCCAGGTCTATTTCGACCCGGAAACCAATCGCCAGTTCAGCGGCAACCCCTATCTGGTGGATAGCGAATTGCTGAATGGCGAAGCGCGCGCCGAATATTACCTCGGCGGGCAGAGCCGTGTTTCGCTTGCCGGTTTCTACAAGGAAATCGACAATCCGATCGAGGCTTATATCTTCTCCGTCGCGGGCGATCAGCGCGTGGGTTATGCCAATGCGCCGAAAGCGTCGATCTATGGCGCGGAGGCGGATTTCCAGTATTTCATGGATTTGTATGATTGGGGCGGCTGGTTCGAGACGAAGCAGCTCGTCTTCCTGGCCAATTATACCTACACCAGTTCCGAACTTTCTGTCGGCGACAATGATACCGTTACGGTCATCGTGGGCGAAAACGTCATCCCCGGTGCGCAGGCATCAAGCTATTTCCGGGACGGCGCGCGACTGGTCGGCCAGTCGGATCACCTGATAAACCTGCAGCTTGGGCTGGAGGATACGGATCGGCTGCAGCAGCTCACCGTCTTGCTGTCCTATGCCAGCGACCGTGTATCCTTGCGGGGCTTCAACACATTGCCTGACGTGATCGAAAAGCCGGGCGTCCAGCTCGATCTCGTTGCGCGGCAGGGTATCGACCTGTTCGGCGCCGATGCCGAATTCAAGCTGGAAGCGCGCAATTTGCTTGGCACCGATCATCAGGAATACCAGATCAACAGCCAGGGGCTGCGGTTCGAGAACAACAGTTATGATGTGGGGCGCCGTTTCTCGGCTTCGCTTTCCATCACTTTCTGAATGGACGCGGCCGGTGCTTCGCTGCGCCTGGGGCATCGGCCGCGCAATTTTGAAGTTCAGTCCCCATGATGCCGGGAAGGGCGGCAGTCAGATCAGGTCGAGGACATAGCCCTTGCCGTGCACGGTGCGCAGCAAGTGGTTCGCCCCCGCATTGCGCAGGCCGAAACGCAACCGCTTGATCCACACATCCACCGTGCGGAGATATTCAGGATCCCCGGCCTTCCCCAGTGCATCAACCAGTTCCTGGCGCGACAGCACGCGATTGGGGTTTTCCGCCAGGAAACGCAAAACGCGGAATTCATTCGGGCGGAGCGGGATCTGCTTGCCCTTCCAGAGGGCCTGTTCGCCCGCGACATTGATCTGCAATTCGCCCAGTTCGATCATCTGGCCGATGCCCCGCAGGCGGTCGCAGGCATGCAGGGCCAGAACACGGTCCAGCATGGCTTGCCGGTCTAACGGGCCGATGGCGTAATCGTCGGCCCCGGCCTTCAGCGCGCGGCGGCGGTCTTCCTTGTCGTCATGTTCCAGCACCATGGTGATATGGGCATCGCGCAGGCGCGGATCGGCGCGCAGGCGGCGGCACATTTCCAGGCCTGACAAATCGTCCATCACCCAGTCGACAAAGGCCCATGCGGGGCCTTCGATCAGTATCCGGGGACCGTCCGGCCCCAGCAATTCGAAAGAGAAGACCGTGTCGCCATGGTGGAAATCCTCGAACCCTGCTGCCGCCAAGCTCGTCGTGAAGATACTGATCCGGTTCATCCCGCCTCATTCCAGCAGATTTTCCGGAGATTTCCTGCCTCGCCCATGTGACTCGCTTATGACTGGATGACGCAATGCCGCGCCGGTTGCTGCGGCATTCGTGACATGTGCGGCTGGCGGGGCTAGAGCGTGGAGATCATTGCAAGAAAACGGAAAAATTCCATGCGAATGCTAATCCTTCCGGTCGCTCTCTCGCTCGCCGCATGCGGCCAGTCGGCAACGGGGCCGGCTGATGTGGCCTCTGCGGATGCTGCCGCTTATGATCTTGCCGCCCAGCAGGCCAAGATGGCCGAAATCGCGATGAATCCGGATACGTCCTATCTTTCCGCGGAGGAGCGGGAGGTGGTGAACCTTCTGATCGAGGCATCCGGTCTGATGAGCGAGATCTACATGCGCCAGCGGGACCCGGCCAACCCGCAGATCCGCGCGGCGATTGCCGCTTCGGACCGTGATGACAGGGATCTGCTGCTGGACATGTTCGATCGCAATTTCGGCCCGTGGGACGAAATCGCCGAACGCCATCCCTTCTGGGGCAGCGATCCCATGCCGGAAGGGGCCGGTTTCTACCCGGCAGATCTGACGCGCGAGGAATTCGATGCCTATCTGGAAGCTCATCCGGAACAGGAAGCGGCGCTGACCAGCCCCTATACGGTGGTGAAGCGCGATGGCGATGCGCTGGTGGCCGTGCCCTATTCGGTTGAATACCGGCAATGGCTGGAACCGGCGGCGGATTTGTTGCGGCAGGCAGCGGCGAAGACCAGCAATGCCAGCCTGAAGAAATTCCTCAATCTGCGGGCGGAAGCGTTCCTGACGGACGATTATTTCGAGAGCGAGCTGGCCTGGATGGACCTGTCCGGCACGCCGATCGAAGTCGCGATCGGGCCGTATGAAGTCTATACTGACGGGCTGTTCGGCACGAAGACCGCGTTTGAGAGCTTTGTCACGCTGAAGGATCCGCAGGCATCCGCCGCGCTCGACAAATACAAGCAATATCTGCGCGATATGGAGGGGAACCTCCCGATCGAGGATCGCTACAAGAATTTCCAGCGCGGCTTTGAAAGCCCGATTGCCGTGGCCGATCAGGTGCAGGGCGGGGGCGATAATGTGCCCGGCGTGCAGACCATCGCCTTCAACCTGCCCAATGACGAGCGGGTTCGCGAAGCGAAGGGGGCCAAGAAGGTGATCCTGCGCAATGTGCTGGGCGCGAAATATGACCGGATCCTGCAGCCGATGGCAGCCATCGTGCTGGAGCAGGAACAGGCCGATCTGGTGGCGAAGAAATACATGGAACTGGAAACCCTGTTCCACGAATTGTCGCACAGCCTCGGGCCGGGCACGATCACCGTCAATGGCCGCCAGACGACCGTGGGGGAGGAATTGCGCGATCAGTATTCGGCGCTGGAAGAATCCAAGGCCGATATCATGGGCGTCTGGAACATCCTGTTCATGATGGAAAAGGGCGAACTGCCCAAGGCCGAGAAGAGCCAGCTCTGGGCAACCTATTTCACCGGCATTTTCCGCGCGATGCGGTTCGGCATTCTGGAGGCGCATGGGAAGGGCGCGGCCGCGCAATATGGTTATCTGAAGGACAAGGGCGCTTTCGCCTGGGATGAAGAAGGCGGCCATTACGTCATCGACGAGGCGAAGATGGAGGCCGGCCTGCGCGATCTGTTGCATGAAGAACTGATGCTGCAGGCCAATGGCGATTACGAAGGCACCAAGGCCTTCTTCGACCGTTGGGCAGTGCTGGACGAACACGCCGAAAATGCGATTGCCGAAATGGCGAGCATCCCGGTCGATATCCGTCCGGTCTATCCCTACAAGATCTGATCGTCCGGCGCGGGCCGGGCCATCATCATCCTCGATTGCCCCCGGCGAATGCTTCGCCGGGGGGCTTTTTCGTGCCCGTTTCAGCGGTGCAGAAAACTCCGCCGGTGCCGGTTGACCGCACTTCGCTTCTTCAATAGACGCTAATGAGAATTAATCGCAAAGGGCGGATGCGTTCGGTCATCGGCTGTTGGTTGTGTGGGACCACAGGGCGCAGGCCGCAGATGCCCGGCAATGGATGGCGGCCATCGCTGTCGCCGTGGTCCGTTTGAATGGAGGCGCGCATGTACGACTATATCGATAGGCCGCTGGAAGGACTGGCCGAGAGGCAGCGTTTCCTGGTCTGGGCCATGCGCCTGTGGGTCATGTCCAAGCATCAGGCGCGCTGTTCCGTCCGGGCGGTGGAGCCGCTGTTCCGGGAAAAGGAGGCGGAAGGCGCGCTGGGTGCTTTCCACTGCCTGATGTCGGTGCTTGCCCGCCATACGCGCTGCCCGCTGCATTTTTCCGCGCCCTGCTGCCCCAGCGTGGCCGAGGGAGAGGCCCTGTTGCTGACCCTGATCGGCGCGGCAGGCCATGTCCCGCCGGAGGATCTGGCGGCGCGCTGCGAAGGCCTGATCGGGGATGAGCGGGCCCCGGAACTGGCCTTCGTCGTGGACAGGCTGGCCGGTGCGCTGGCCGAAGCGGATTAGGGACCAGCGGCCTTCGCCAGATTTCGGACGAAGCGTGCATGGATGAGCCCCAGCCGAATGTGGGCTGATTGCCCGGGCCGCAGGATTTGATATACCCCCAAAATACATCAATAAAAGCAGATGGTTGGCGCGTGTCAGCCCGTTGACCCCGTTGTTCGCGGGCCCAATTCGCACGTGGCAATTCCTGCCATCTTCCGTCGTGCCACGCTTCCTCGGGGCCAAGGGTTGCTCATGACCGATCAATTGCCGCTCTCCGTCATCATCCCTGTCTGGAACGGTGAAAAGGAGATACCCCTTCTGCTGGATGCTCTGGCTGACCAGACTGCACCCGCGGACACCTATGAAGTCATCGTCGTCGATAACGGTTCTTCGGACAGGACTGTTGCAGTCGCCCGGGATTATCCATTCGTTCGCGTGGAAAGGGAAACGAAGCCCGGCTCCTACGCTGCTCGCAATCATGCCGTCGCCAAGGCTTCTGGCCAATTTCTGCTGTTTACCGATGCGGATTGCGTGCCTGCGCCCGACTGGATCGCGCAGGCGCTTGTTTATGCAAAGATCCATGGGGACAATTGCCTGGTGGGCGGCCGGATCGAAATGTTCCGTGCAGGCAATTCCGGCGCATTCAGTTCCAGATATGACGCTTTGACCACCGGCCTCAATCAGGAATGGAATGTCAGGAACAGGCACTGTGTCACGGCCAACTGGCTGATTTCAAAACGCCTGCTGGTGGAAATCGGCATGTTTGACGATACGCTGATGTCGGGCGGGGACGGCGAATGCGCTGCCCGCATCGCCGATGCCGGATATCCCCTGCATTATGCACCGGACATGCTGGTCCGCCATCCGGCGAGAGCCGATTTCCGTGCCCTGATCGCGAAGAAACGCCGCGTCATCGGCGGCCGATGGCAAAGAGCGGACCGCCGGGAAATCGGGCATTTCTCCCGGCTCAATCTCGATGAATATGTCAATCAGGCGAAATGGGTCAAAAATTCGGATATCGAGACGGTATTCAAGCCGGGCATCATCGTGATGGTGGTGATGATCTGGTCGATCATCCAGCTGGAGATCATAAAATTGGGCGCAGGCGGCAGGCCCCATCGGGCCTGAGCAATCTCAGCCGACTAATGCCGGTGCCATAAACCACCTTGATCGCGAATGCCGGGCCGGCCGGGATGCAATTGCCCCCGGCCGGGTGGTAGAAGCTCTTAATATCTGAACATCACCTGCAGGGCGACGGTCCTGGGCCGATCGGCCAGGGCAGATACTGAACCGTTGGCTCCGCTCACCGTCTGGCGGAAGCCGGCAGTGGCCTTGTCGGTCAGATTCTTGCCGATCAGCGCCACTTCCCAGATTCCGTCCTGCGGGCCTACACCCAGCCGCAGGTCGAACTTCGCATATCCTTCCTGCCGGATAAGATCGTCCGCCGTGGATGACTGGTAGAACCATGAGGTGAAATACATCAGCGGAGTGACCCGAACCTGCAGGTTGCCGGCCGGAATCGTCGCGTCGAGCCGTAAATTGCCGCTCCATTCCGGGGCGAAACCGCGCCGCTTCCCGGAAAGATCCTGCCGGCGGTCGATACAGCCGGCTTCTTCCCCGAGGATGGTCTGGATCGAGGAACAGGGCGCAGCATCGTAATCCCGGTACACGGCATCCAGATAGGCGATATCCGTGCTTGCGGTCAGCCAGTCTGTCACTCGCCAGCTGGTCGAAAACTCCAGCCCTTGCGAGCGGGCCGAAGCGGCATTGGCCACGCTTACGCGCACGGAACCGCTCGGCAATGTTTCCGAAACGGATTCCTGCAGTCCCGAATAATCCCCGCGGAACGCACTCAGCGCAAATGTCACGCTCCGATCGAACAGGCTGCCCTTGATGCCCACTTCATAGGCGTCGACCGTTTCGGGACCAAAATCGCCCCCCGTCGATCCACCGCTGAAGCCGCCCGCCTTGAAGCCTTTGCTGTAAGTAGCATAAGCGGTGAGATCGGGCGTCGCCTCGAACTGCAGGCCGATGGACGGCATGAGCTTGTCATCAGTGCGGTCCGGATTGGCGAAATTGGTGTTGGACGATCCCAGGATGGCGTTGAGCGTTTCGCTCACTTCCTCGCTGCCGGGCACGAAGCTTTCCGGCGTCGGGTATGTCGCGTCGGCTACACCGTAGACGAGGCTGCGGAACCCATGCTTCTCCACCTCGGAATAGCGCAAACCAAGGTTCAGTTTCAGCCGGTCGGTCGGATTGAGCGTGGCGGCGCCGAAGACCGATTTCGTTTCACTGTCTTCATTCACGGTGACCCGGCCGGATACCGGGGAGTCTGCCGTGAAGGGCGGTGCGGAAGCCCCGAAGGGGGCAAAATAGAACCCGGTCAGGCCGTTATTGCGCAATTTGGTGTCGGAATAGAACGCGCCGATCTGCCATTCGAGAAACCCTCCGGTCGGGGATTCAAGGCGAAGTTCCTGCGACCATTGGCGGAAGGTTTCACGCTGGAAGACCGGCAGCTGCCCGCCGCCGCCAATCCCGGGAACGGGTGAGGGCACAAGCTGCTGCAGATATTCGGTATGGTGATCGAAATAGCCCGTGATCGCGTTGAGCGTGAGGGCGCCGATATCGATCGAATTGGTCCAGCCCACTTCGGTGAAGGAATAATCGAGATTTCCCGGAGGGCTGTTGTTGCGCCAGTTGAGTGTATCATCGATCTCCCCGCCATTGGCCGCGAGGTAGCTGGCGCAGGTCGGGCCGGGCGTGAAGGGCGCATCGGGCGGACAGTTTTCCATCTCGAACGGGAGGAAATCATCCGACGAAATGTCACCGACATCGACCCGCAGATCCGATCGGAAACCAGGCGTAGGAGTGAATGCCACGGACGCCCGGCCGACGCGGGTGCGTTCCCGCGGCGCATCGTCATTGGTGAATTCATTGTCCACATAGCCGTCAATGCCCGAAAGGCGCCCTGCGACGCGCAGGCTGAGCATGTCGCTGACGGGCACGGTTACGCCGGCTTCGAGATTATATTCGTCAAACGTGCCGTAAAGCGCGGTGCCATTGATCTCGAAATCATTGCCGGGCTTGCGGGTTTCGATGTTCAGCGCGCCGGCAATGGCATTGTTGCCGAAGAAGGTGGTTTGCGGCCCCTTCAGGATCTCCACCCGTTCTACATCGAACAGGGCGGCACGGATGGCGCGCGGGCGTGAACGGTAAACGCCGTCCACGAATGTGGCGACCGATTGTTCAAACCCGGTATTGTTCGACGAACCGATACCGCGGATGTTCAACTGGTCGAACGGCCCTGGGGTGATCTGAACATTGGCCTGACGATCGGCCACCGCCGAAAGGTCTGCCAGATTGTCACGCGAAATCTGCGCGCCATCGACCACGGAGATGGAAATCGGCACGTCCTGTTGCCGCTGTTCACGGCGTTGCGCCGTAACCACGATCTCCGCGACGGAAGCAGCGGTCCTTGCTTCCGTCGATTCAGCAGTCTGAGCGGCTGCGTGGCTAGCACCCACTGTGGCGATGCCGATCGCGATGGCACTGCAGCAGGTGCGCATGGTCTTGGTGTTCATCCTTCCTCCCTTTCATATTCTTGGCTTCTTGCCCCATTGGCGGACCTACACGCCGATGCGTGGCGGCGATCTTCTTCGCTCGTGAAGGTTTGGCGACGCTCTCAGCGCTGCTGAACTTCGCGGGCGGGCTTTGGGCAAATGGCGCGGAAAATCCGGGGAGCGCCCCTGGCCTTTGTCCAATGCATTCTCTCTGTCCTGAACCATCTTTACTGTGGTCTCGGTTGATGCAAAAACTATAACGAACGTTACAAACAGTCAACCCGATACGGGTGGGCCCAACAGTCCATAAATGCTCCTGCCGCCACGAGGGTGAAGCGGGAGCGGAGAGGAGAAATCTGGACCATGCACATTCGAACAGCAGAGCTTTCAGAGGCTGCCAGTGCCGATTATGCCGCCCGCACGGCTCGCAACCGGGAGGCCTTTCTCGATTTCGTCCGGCTGTATTATGATGAAATGAAGGTTCGCGAAGCCTTCGAACGTTACGTTCATCCCGACTATATCCAGCACAATCCGGCTGTCGTGGACGGGCGCGAGGCGGCGATTGCGCATCTGGAAGGCTTGCTGGCCCGGCCCACCGTCAGCATGGATGTTCGCCGCCTGCTTGTTGATGGCGACTATGCCGTGGCGCACCTTAT
This sequence comes from Croceibacterium atlanticum, assembly GCF_001008165.2. Lineage (NCBI taxonomy): Bacteria > Pseudomonadati > Pseudomonadota > Alphaproteobacteria > Sphingomonadales > Erythrobacteraceae > Croceibacterium > Croceibacterium atlanticum. The sequence goes on from NZ_CP011452.2 coordinate 3,042,633, forward strand.
CGGGCGCCAGGGGCCGGAAGATCCGGGGCACGCATTGATGAACATCTTCCGGATGGAAGACGGTATCATCGTTGAACATTGGGATGTCGCGCAACCCGTGCCCGCCACCACGGCGAGCGGACGCGGTATGGGCTGAGGGCCCGGCGCGATCAGGATGATTCGTCGGCGCGGTCGGGCCGCGTATGCTCCATGAAGAGGGATCTGCCCTTTTCGTCCTTCGCTTCCAGCGTGGCGATCAGGGTGTGCAATATGTGGTCGAGCGCCGCCTTTTCGTGATTCTTGAGCCGGGACAGGAGATATTCGGCGACGAGATCGGTGGCTGGCCGCATCGCGCGGAACAACCGCTCGCCCTCTTCCGTCAGCGTGAGTTTCTTGCTGCGCCGATTGGCGGGGTCGGGCGTGCCGACAACGCGCCCGTTCTTCTCCAGAGTCGAAACCGCCCGCGATATGCTCATGGGGCTGACCCCCGTCAGTTCGACGAGTTCGTAGTTTGCGGCCGACCCGTAATGGCCGATCAGCATCATCACGCGGAATTCATTGAGGCTGATGCGATGCTGGTGCGCGAGATAGACGGAAAACGGCGCCATCAGCCGGTTGCCCAGCTTCAGAATGTTGTGCAGCATTTCTGCGTCACGGTTCAGGTCGGACGGCTTGGCCTGCTGCGTATCGATAGGTTCGGACATGGCTCTTATGTGGGGCCGCGGGCTTCGGCCCGTCAAGCTGGTGCAGTATCGAATGGGCCTGAGAGGCTTGCATTGACGATAACGTTCGTTACGATATCCTTGCAAATCGAAGCGGGTGAACCCGCCGGTGACAGGGAAGTTGGGAGGATGAAATGGCTCAGGAATCCACGCTGGAAGAGCGCAATGCCGAAATCGTGATCGCGATGTGGAAAGGCGTGATCTATGAAGGCAGCCGCGAGGCGGTGCTGAAATATATCCACCCCGACTACATCCAGCACAATGTGAACATGCCTTCCGGGCGGGAACATATCCTCCATCTGACCGATCTGGTCCGTAACACGCCCAAGGATTTCACGCCCCCGGCCCACAAGGAACTGGTCCGCACCGTGGCGCAGGGCGATTATGTGGTGGCGATCTGGGAACAGGCGCAGCCCGATCCGACCCGGCCTGGCGAAACCTATCAGGGCCATTCATTCGACATGTTCCGGTTGGAAAACGGTCTGATCGTGGAACATTGGGATGATACACGCAAATGGCCGCGTCCCTGGACGGAGGAGAAGCCGGAATGAGCGAAGTGACCAGGATGCTCCCGGCCGCAGACCCGATCGAAGGGCAGACTACCCCGGTCATCGCGGCCGATCACGAGGCCATGCTGGCCGGCGGCGGCCCCGTGCTGGAGCGGAATAAGCGGCTTTGCTACGACATGTATCGCATCGTCTTGCAGGCAGGGCGCGCCGACAGGGTGCCGGAATTTATCGGTGAAGATTATATCCAGCATAATCCCAATGTCGCCAGCGGTCCGGACGAACTTGCCAACTTCATCCGCAATTCACGCCCCGAACGCGAGATCAAGCCGACAATCGAATTGCCGCTTGTATCGATCATAGCCGAGCGGGACATGGTCCTGTTCGCCTTCGTGCGGCCGGAACGCGATGCGCAGGACGAACCCTATCATACGAGCTGGTTCGATCTGTTCCGTATCGCGGATGGTAAAATCGTCGAACATTGGGATCCGGCGCTCAAAAGCGCCGACATGCTTCGGCTCGATCCGAACGACCGACGTCTGCAAACCCCGGGGGAGGACTGAGGCCTGCCGGGCTTCTTGTATTAACTGTCAAGATCGTTGCGACGTACAACCAAATAAGCGCCACCTGAGTGGCTGCCGGGAGAATTAATATGTCTGAAGAAGATGCATCGCTGCGCGAAACCGTCCTTGCCCTGCAAAAAGAAGTTCGCGCTTTGCGGGCCAAGGCGACGGCCGCGGAAGCGCATCTCGCAATCTGCAACTTGCAGGCCGCCTATGGTTACTATGTGGACAAGGGCCTGTGGGACGAAGCGGCGGACATGTTCGCGCCGGACGGCACGCTGGAGATCGCCGGCCGCGGCGTTTATATCGGGCAGGATCGCGTGCGCCAGTATCTTCACGCCCTTCCGCCTTACGAGCGCGGCACGATCTTCAATCACATGCAGCTGCAGCCGGTCATTCATATCGATCCGGATGGCCAGACCGCCAAGGGGCGCTGGCGCGCATTCATCCTGATCGCCTGGCTTGGCGGCGAAGCGCGCTGGGGCGAGGCGGTCTATGAAAACGCCTATCAGCTGATCGACGGTGTCTGGCGCATCTCCAAGCTGCACGCCTTTATCACCTTCTATTGCGAATATGATCGCGGTCCCAATCATGGCGGCGTTCCGATGGTGCGAAAGATCGATGGTCTGCAGCCCGATCAGCCATCCACGCATGATTACGAAGCCTTCCCCGAGATTTTCATTCCCCCCTTCCATTATGCCAATCCGGTCAGCGGCCGGTCATGGTAAGCGGCGTGGCGGAGACTTGCGACCGTGCAGCACTTTACGCGGCGCTGGATGGATTCATGGACGCGCTGCTCGCGCGTGATCCGGGGCGGGTCCGCTGGGCCGAAGGGGCACGGACGACAGAGAACAATGTCGCGCTCCAGATTGGTGACGGTATCTGGGGTACGGCGACGGGCCGGGGCGATTACGATCTGCGTTTCGCAGACCCCGTGAACCGCCAGGTCGGCCTGTTCACCACGCTGGCGGAAACCGATCAGGAATCGGCCGTCACCTTCCGTCTCGCCATCGACCCGACGGGGGCAATCAGCGAGGTGGAAACGTTGATTGTGCGGCAGAGTGACGAAGCGCTGAGATTCGAAAACCCGAAATTCGAGCGCAAGCCGATTCTCGAAGCGATAGTGCCCGAGGGCGAACGGATGAGCCGCGAGCGCCTGCGTGCGGTGGCGGATGGGTATTTCAACACGCTCGAACAGAATGACGGCCAGTTGTTCACCCGCTTTCATCCGGAGTGCAACAGGGTCGAAAATGGCGTGCAAACGACCAACAATCCCGATTTCCTGCTGCCGATTGCCGGCCTGCCATGCGAAGAACAGTTCAGGCTCGGCTGGTATCGCTATGACGATCGCCTGCGCGCCCGGCGCTTTCCCTTGTTCGATGTAGAGCGGGGGCTGGTGATGGCATATGGGTTTATCGACCATTGCGGGCGCCTGGCGGAATATACGCTGACCAATGGCGAACACGTCGATTCGATGATCCGGCGGCCGCACACATTCTATCTGGCGGAGCTGTTCAGGATCGAGGACGGAGCCATCCGTCAGATCGAAGCGAATTTCATGACCGTGCCCTATCACATGCCGTCACCCTGGGGTGGTAGGTGAACGCCGCCACCGCTTTTGACCGGCGCACGCTGATCCCGCTGATCCTGTGCGGGCTGGTCATGTTCATCGACGGCTACGATCTCAACGCCATGCCGTTGGTGGTGCCATATCTGGTTGAGGAACTGGGCGCGGCGCCGGAACAGTTCAGCTGGGCGCTGTCGGCGGTTCTTCTGGGCCTGGGCATTGGCGCCATAGTGCTGGCGCCGCTTGGCGACCGGATCGGCAGACGGCCGATGATCCTGCTCGCCACCGGGGTCATGGCGGTGACCACGCTGGGCACGGCGACCGGTTCGACCATTACCGAATTCACCCTTTGGCGTCTCGCCACCGGGCTGGGGCTGGGCGCTTGCCTGCCGAACGTCACCGCATTGGTGGCCGAGATCGCCCCGGCCGGGCGCGGGGCCCGCACCTTGACCATCGTTTCGATGGGTATCGCACTGGGCGGCATCGCTGCGGGTCTGCTCGCGCCTCCGCTGGTTTCGCTGGCCGGTTGGCACGGGCTCTTCATCTTTGGCGGCGCGGCGACTTTCGCGCTGCTGCTGGCACTGATGCTGCTTCTGCCTGAATCGCCCAAGCTGGAGCGGCCGGAGGTCGCCCCCGGCAGCAAGCGCCAGGTCGCTTTCGTGCAATTGCTCCGCCCGCCGCTCCTGTTTTCTACCGCGCTGTTCGCGGGCCTCTATGCGGTTAATGCACTCGTGCTTTACCTGATCGTCAGCTGGGTGCCCACGGTGCTGCCTGCGGCGGGTATCAGCGTGGATACGGCTTCGCGTTTCCTTTCGCTCATACAGTTCGGTGGCTTGATCATCGGTCTCGGTCTGTCGCTTCTGCTGGATCGCGGATGGGCGGTGCGGGCGTTGATTGCCACTTATTCCTGCGCTGCCGCCGCCCTGCTGATGTTCGGACTGTTCCAGCCGGATCCATTCAGTTGGGGCGTATTGCTGCTGATTGCGGGTGGCGGAATATCGGCCGCGCATCTGGCGATCATGGCGGTTGCAGTCGGGTTCTTCCCGCCGCACCTGCTATCCTCCGCCATTGGTATTGCCGTGGCAGTCGCGCGGCTTGGCGCGATCGGTGGGCCGGTAGTGGGCGGGGCAGTGATCGGCGCCGGAGCCAGTACGGCCACCTTCTTCGCCTTTGCCGCGCTGCCCGCATTCCTTTGTATCGGTGCGGTCCTGCTCATCCCCCGCGCACGGCGCGGGGCGGAAGCGCTTGCGGCACCGGAGGCAGCAAACCCGACCGCCGATTGAAGGTTCGGACGGTCGGGCTTGCCGCGAAGCTCAGGCGTTGATGCGCAGCCCTTTGAGAACGTGGTCGGAACCCTTGTCTCCCACCATGATGGCGGTGGCATTGGTGTTGCCCGCCGGCAATGATGGGAAGACCGACGCATCGGCGACCCACAGTCCTTCCATGCCGATCACTTTCAGATCGGGATCGACGACCGCCATCGGATCCTCCGGCTTCCCGATCCTTGCCGTGCCGACCGGGTGATACATCGGGATGGCCGCCATGCGCACATAGCCGCGCAAATCCTCCGGCGCCGTCATCGCGGCACCCGGGCGCAGTTCGCCGGTGATATATTTCGCCACAGGCGATTGCTGCAGGATTTCGCGGGCGATAGCGATCCCTTCCACGATCTGATCGATATCGTCATCGCAGGACAATTGCTGATGTTCGATCACCGGCGGCGCCATCGGATCGGAGGAGCGCAGGGAAATGCGTCCGCGATAGGCCGGGCGCATCAGGCCGACGAGGGTCGAGACCGATGCGTTCTTGCGCAGCATCAGCCGCCCTTGTTCATCGAAATCGAAGGCGAAGGCGGCAAACGAGATCTGCAGGTTCGGCGCGGGCATGTCCGGCCGGCTCTTCACGAAAGCCTGTGCGTGGCCGATCGATGTGCTGAGCGCGCCGCTCCGCGAGAGTGCATAGCGCAGGACTGACATTGCCCCGCGCAGGCCCCGCGCATCGTCATTCAGCGTGTGCGCGCTGACTTCGTTCACGACATGCGTGCCCACGTGATCTTGCAGATTGCCCCCGACACCGGGAAGATCATGATGCACCGGGACACCCTTGTCGGCCAGATGTTCGGCCGGGCCGATACCGGACAGCATCAGAAGGCGCGGCGTATTCATCGCGCCCGCGCTCAGCACTACGCCGCGCTTTGCCCGCAAGGTCTTTTCCTGGCCATCCTGCAGATAGACGATGCCTACGGCCCGCTTGTTTTCGATCAGGATACGCAGAACCTGCGCTTCGAGCACGATATGGGGCGGATTGGCGCCCTTGAAATCATGCAGATAACCCCGCGCGGCGGAGCAGCGTTCCCCATTGCGCTGCGAGACCTGAACATAGTCCACGCCCTCTGCGGTTTCGCCGTTGAGATCGCGCCGTTCGATGCCCGCGGCTTCCGCCGCTGCCAGCCACGCTTCCGTGATCGGATAGCGGGCGCGCCCTTCGGATACGGAAATTGGCCCGCCGGTTCCGCGCCATTCATCCGCCCCGCGCTCATTGTCTTCCATGCGGCGGAAATAGGGGAGCACTGACTGGTAATCCCAGCCGGATGCGCCAAGATCCGCCCAATGGTCATAATCCCAGCGGTGGCCGCGAATGAACATCATCCCGTTCAGCGCGCTGCCGCCACCCAGCATCTTGCCGGCCGGCCAGACATCGGCCCGGCCGCCGAGCGAGGCATCGGGTTCCGCCTGGTAGCACCAGTCGAAATCGGGGTTCTGCACGATGGAACTTGTCAGGGCCGGTACGCGCGACTTGAGGTGGCGATCCGATGCGCCCGCTTCCACCAGGGTAACGTCAAGCCCGGCTGCGGCAAGCCGCCCGGTCATGGCCGCGCCAGCCGATCCGCCTCCGATTACGATGATATCAGGTTCGACCAAGATCCGCTTTCCCTTCTCGTTCTGCCGCGATCCCCGGATGCGGAATTCCCCGCCCGGCTGTTCCCGGATCGTTAGCGTGAAACTGGTCCGTCAAGGTGATCAAACCGGGTGCCGGCCCATGCCTCACCCTCTGCCCCTCATCGTCCTGCTCCGGGAAAGACCATAACGATTGTTATGATCGCGTCAACGAATGGAGGAAGTTGCAGGGCGTCCGCAGGCCGGGATCCATGTGCGATCATTCAACGATGCGCGCCACCACCTCTGCCTTACCCCCATCCCCCGGAAACTCGATTTCCTGCTCGGCGTGGGGGTGTCCATCGACCACAAGTTCGACGCGGCCCCCGCTCAGCCCGTGTGGATTTTCAACCCGGATATCCAGGATGCCGCCCGCGCGCCGGACACTGGCCTGGAAACCGGGCCAGCCCGGGGGAATGCGCGGATCGATGCGAAGCTTACCGTCGGCAAGGCTCAATCCGAGAATAGTCTCCACCGCGAAACGCCACGTCCATGCGGCGGAACCTGTGTACCATGTCCAGCCGCTGCGCCCTCCATGCTGCTCTCCGGCTGAGATATCCCCTGCTACGACATAGGGTTCGCCGCGATAATGTTTGGCAGTGGCTGGATCCATTGCCCGTGCAATCGGGTTCAGCATGTTGAAGACCTTCATCGCTTCATCGGTCTTCCCTGTCCGGGCGAGGGCGATGCCAAGCCAGGCGGCCGCATGCGAATATTGCCCTCCATTCTCCCGGATCCCGGGCGGATAGGCCTTGATATAGCCCGGATCATGCGGTGCCTGATCGAAGGGGGGCCATAACAGGCGCGCGATATGATGTTCTTCGTCCACGAGTTCCGTCAGGGCGGAACCAAGAGCCTGCTCCACCCGTGCCGGATCGGCACCCGCAAGGGCCGCCCAGGATTGAGAGATGGAATCTATCCGGCATTCCTCGCTTTGCGCTGAACCCCAGGCATGACCTTCATCGTCATAGGCGCGCCGATACCATGCGCCGTCCCAGCCCGCCCCCTCGGCATTCTGGCGAAGTTCCCGCGCCCATTTGGCCCAGCGTTCCGCTTCTTGCGCCCGCCCGATGCGCCGGTCGAGATCCGCCACTGCGTCAGCCGTCACGGCCGCGAACCATGCGAGCCACACGCTTTCACCGCGCCCGGCTTTCCCGATCCGGTCCATCCCGTCATTCCAGTCGCCACTGCCGATCAGGGGCAGGTCGTGGGCACCCAGCTTGAGCGCGCGTGCGAGCGCTCTTTCGCAATGTTCGATCAGTGGCGCGCGCGTCAGGGAATGTTCGAAACGGGAATATCTGTCCTCCTCGCCCGCCGCGAGCGGCGGCGCATCGAGGAAGCGCAACCGTTCGTGGAGGATGGAGACATCGCCCGTGGCCGCAACATAGGTCCCAACTGCATAAGGCAACCAGAGCAGGTCGTCGCTGCACCGCGTACGCACGCCGCGGTCCGATGGCGGATGCCACCAGTGCAGAACGTCGCCTTCCTCGAACTGATGTTCGGCGCAAAGCAGGATATGGGCGCGTACGCGCTCCGGTTCGCTGTAGAGGAAGGCCAGCATATCCTGCAGCTGGTCACGAAAACCGATCGCTCCGCTCGCCTGGTAGAAGCCGGTCCGGGCGAGGATGCGTGAAGAGAGGCTCTGATAGACAAGCCAGCGATTGGCCATCAGATCGAAGGCCGGATCGGGCGTGTGCACTTCGATAGAGCCCAGCACCCCGTCCCAATATTCACCCAGCTGATGCAATGCCTGCTCGACCCGTTGGGGATCGCGCCATTGCTTCGCCAGCGTCAGGGCTTCGGCCTGATCCTTGCCCTGGCCCAGCACGAATATGACTTCATCGGTTCCGCCGGGCGCAAGGTCCAGGTGAACCTGATAGACACCGCATGGGTCCAGCCCGCCGGAAGTCTCACCGGTCAGGCCCCAGCGACCGAGGCTGGCGGGCCTTGCGAGGTCTGCTTCCTTCCCCAGGAATTCCCGTCGGTCGGTGGTGAAGCCATGCGGTTTCCGGCTTGCGGCAAGGAACGCGGCACGATCGGCGAAATCCGGGTTCCAGTAATTATGCGCCAGCAATATTTGTGCGTCGGCATCGTAATCGCAGCGAACATGCGGGCGGGCCATGCTTGGAAGTGAGCCGAGCAACCATTCCGCATATTGGGTTGCGGTCAGCCGGCGGTGGCGGTCCAGCAGGTTGCGAACACGAAGCCGGACTATCTTTACCGGAGCGTCGGTCGGCACGAAGACGAGCAATTCCTGTTCAAGGCCATGCGCGTGCTTGTGCCACGTGCTGTAGCCTGCACCGTGCCGTATCTGACATGCGGCATCGTTCCCGGCCGGGGCGGGGGTCACACTCCATACCGCTGCCGTTTCTTCATCGCGCAGATAGAGCGCGTCGGTCGGCCGGTCGGAGACAGGGTCGTTCGTCCAGGGGGTGATCCTGTTCTCACCGCTGTTGATCGCCCAGGTGAAACCGCCGCCTGTCTCTGTCGCAAGACAGCCGAATTCGTCATTGGCCAGAATGTTGGACCATGGCGCCGGTGTCTTCTCGCCTGCTTCAAGATGGATGACATATTCGCGCCCGTCAGCGGAAAAGCCGCCAATGCCGTTGTCGAACAGCAGATCGGCCGGGCGCGCGGGCGCGGTAGCGGGCGCGTCCTGTTCGGGCATGGAAGGAACCATCAGCGGCAACGGATTTACCGGCTCCATCGCTCGCTCCATCTGCTCGGAAAGCGTGCCCTGCGTCTCGTCGAACAGGACTGCGGCGACGGCTTCCAGCAGACGAACCTGGTCGGTGCCGATCTGATCGGAAAACAACAGGTGGACGCCGCCCTTGCGGCCCAGCATTTCGATCGCCCCGACATCCCGCAGCGTCTCGACGATTTCTTCCCGCAGCGGCTCGATATAGGCAGAGCCGCTGCCTTGCAGGATGACAAGATCGGTTTCGAGACCCATGCGGCGCCAGAGCTGATGCGCGCCAACCAGTTCCTCCAGCATGTCGCCGCTGCCCTGCGTGGCCCGCAGAACCATGATCGGCAGATCGCCCGAAAGCGCCATGCCCCAGAGCGATGGCTGGCCAAGACGATTGGCAAGGGATGCGGGGGAATTGGCGCGCAGCACGCCACTGGGATGTATCATCAGCGAACTGAGCGTCTGGGCCCGGTGGAGCGCGTCCGGATCGAGGCGCAGTTGTCGGACGGCGCGGGCCGTTTCCAGAGCGGCATCCTGCATGGCCCAATTGATCGAGGCGGGCGTCAGGTATCGCTCTGCAATTTCGATCGCGCCTTCGCGTGTGGCTGCGGCGACGGAGAGGAAGCAAACCTCGCGGCTTTCGAAAGGGCCGAGGTCCAGCCTGACCTGCAGCGCCGCGATCGGATCCAGCGTGCAACCGCTGCTATTGCCGAGATCGGATGTCGCACCGGCGGGATTTCGTGAATTATTCCCTCGCCCGATAAAGGCGCGGCGATCGGATTCAAAACGGGCAGTTTCTATCGGCCCATCCGTGTCGAGCGCGTAATGAAGCATTACGGGCGGCGTTTCGTGCGGGCTGCGCGGGCGGCGGTAATGCAGGATCGCGCCCAGATGCGGAATCCGCTCGCTTGCCACGAACAGCTTGCTGAAGGCGGGGTGCCGCTCATCCTCCAGCGGCGGTGCCAGGACGACTTCCGCATAGCTTGTGAGGCGGAGCGAACGGGGACGGTCGCTTTCATTGGCGATCACGAGACGGCGGATTTCGATATCGTCCCCTGCCGCGACGCCTGCTTCCATGCGCAATTCGATGCGGTGGTCCCGGCGGTGGAACTCGGCAAGATGCGGGTGGAAGACCGCGCGATATTCGTCCGGCACGGCGCCCGTCGGCTGCCGCGTTGCCGACCACAGATCGCCGGTCTCGTCATCGGCGACATAAATCCAGACACCGTCCGCGTCTCGCGTCGTATCGGGCGCCAATCGCGTTATTGCCTGCCCCCGCCACCGCAGGCGGCCGCCGCCCCCATCGGAAATCCAGCTCGAAAGCCGCCCGTTGCCGAGCAGCAGGACTTGCGGGAATGGTGCGGCCGTATCCGGCTCCCAGGGGCGGAGAGGGCGAACGCTTCCATTTGTCGTAACCTGTCGATCCAGCTCTTCCAGACGCTCGATTTCTGCCGGCAATTCGGTCGGCAAGCGTTCGCTGAGCAGGAGCGAGACAAGATTGAGGCGTGGATCCCGTGCGAGGCGATGGACCAGAATATCCTCGCCCAGCGCATTGTCGATCGCGCAAAGGATCATGCCCTGATGATGGGCCATATAGGCCTTGACCGGCGCGAACAGTTCTTCGGATGTTCGTCGTTCAAGGGTAAAATCCGCCGCCTCGAACAGGCCGAAACGGCCCCCGGCGCCAAGTCGCAGCAGTTCGGCGAGGTTCTTCGCCGCTTCCGCAGGGGCCACGGCGAGCGCCAGTGCCGAAGCATATGGAGCGACGACCATGTCGCGCGCCAGGCCGCGTCTCAACCCGATCCCGGGAACGCCAAAGGCCTGATAGCGATAACGGTGTTCGGGATCGCGGGAAGCATAGGCGGATTCCGAGATTCCCCAGGGAACTTCGTGACGAATGCCATAATCACGCTGGATTCGGACAGCTGTATGCTCGCTCTCGTAAAGCAGTGTCTCGGGGCCGCTGCGCAGGAACAGCCGCGGCATCAGATATTCGAACATCGAGCCGTTCCAGGAAATGAGCGCCATGTGGTGACCGGCGCGTGTCACCGGGCGGCCAAGATGGAACCAGTGTTCAAGCGGTACATCGCCCTTGCCGATCGCGAACAGGCTTGCAATTCGTGCCTCGGAAGCGAGCAGGTCGTAGAAGTGGGGATCGATCTTCCCGGAACTGACATTGTGGCCAATGTGGAACAGGCCGCGTTCGGTGTTGTAGAGGGGGGTAAAATCCATGGAATATGCAAGGGCAGTCGCTTCAGCGGCGAGAGCCTGGAAATCATGGGCAGGGTGTGCCTGCTCGTTCATATCCCGCAACATCGTCCGGATCTGCTGCTGGAGCCGGTCGATCCAGGCATAGAGTTCGCGTAGCGTTTCCGCCGGCAAGGACGCTGGCGGCGCAGCAATTTCGGCGACATGCGCTTCCAGCGGCGGAATGTCCGTCTGCAAGATCGCTTCGAGATGGGTAGCCCAGTCCTCCGGCTGGCGTTTCGATCTGTTCAGGCGGTCAGCCAGTTTCGCGAGATCGTTGCGTGCTGCGGTTGCTCCGGCGACGGCAAAGGCGGCATCGAGCAGGTTGACCACATCGGCAAGGCCGTCCCACCGTTGCGGCTCCAGCCCGGTCGCGGCTCCCGCTTCGCGCAGGGCCTGTGCATAGACGATGAGACTCAGCGCAAGATTGCCGCTGTCGACAGTCGATACATAGCGCGGTTCAAGCGGCCTCAGGCTTCTCGTGTCGTACCAGTTGAAGAGATGGCCGCGATACCCGTCGAGCCCGTCGAGACTGTCGAACAAATTGCGCGCGCGCGCTGCAAATTCGATGCGTCCGATATAACCCAGATCCCAGGCCACGGCGGTTGAAACCAGCAGCATGCCGATATTGGTGGGCGAAGTGCGGTGGGCGACCTCCTCATGCGGTTCTGCCTGATAATTATCCGGCGGCAGCCAATTGTCGCCGGGACCGGCAAAGGTTTCAAAGAAGTACCAGGTCTTGCGCGCGAGCGACCTGAGGAACAAACGGCTTTCATCCGCGAGCGGTTCGACGTCCGGCTTGCGCGGCCTGCCGATCCACCAGGCAATTTCCGGAGCCGCCAGCCAGAGCAGAAGCAGCGGCAAGGCTGCCGGCATTGCTTGAGGGCGAACCAGCAGCAGGAAAAACCCGATGCAGAGTGCCGCTGCCGGGCCCCACCACATCTGCTTCCACACGTCGCCTCGCGTCGTGTGTCCTCGCAGTTTCGCGGCCACATGCGCGGCGCTCGTCCATTGGAGCAGATTGCGGCGGCTGACGAAGATCCGCCAGAGCGTGACGCCAATCGCGTGCAGCGATAAAGCCGCTTCATAAAGGAGGAAGACAATTGCGAGCAGCCAGCGCCCGGCCTGATCCGAAAGGCGCGCGGGAAGACTTCGTACTGCACTGCGGCGGCGGCCGCGCGCAAGCCCGCTGACAAGATCGGTGAAAAGCTGGCCTGCGGGGGCGAAGACAACCAGGAGAGTCCAGAACCATGCTGAGCCCGGCAGAAAGAACCAGTCGCCCAGCGCAAGAAGCATGAGCGAAGGCGGCACCAGGCTGCGCCGAAGATTGTCGATGATCTTCCAGCGATCCAGACCCGTCAGCCTGTTCGGCAGCCGCGAACCATCGGCTGCGGGAACGCTCCGGCCCAGCCACGGAAGGAGCTGCCAGTCGCCCCTGATCCAGCGATGCATTCGCTGTCCGAATTCAGAATAGCTGGCGGGAAACCCTTCATAGAGCACTATGTCGGTTGCAAGCGCGGCCCGGCCATGTGCCCCCTCGAACAAATCATGACTGAGGATCCGGTTTTCGGGCACACGGCCGTCGACACTCTCATGAAAGGCCCGGAGGTCGTAGATGCCCTTGCCAACGAAGATGCCGGCGCCGAACAGGTCCTGATACACGTCGGATACGGCACGGCTGTAGATGTCGATTGCCGTATCGCCGGTGAAAAGACGGGCGAACAATGTCCGCATCCCGCTTTTCGGCGAAATTTCGACGCGCGGCTGAATGATCGAATATCCGGAAATGATCCTGCCGGTTTCCGGATCGGCTTTCGGCTGGTTGAGCGGATGAGCAAGCGCGCCCGCCAGCTTCGCGACAGAACCTTGCGGCAGCATCGTGTCCGCATCCACGGTTACGACAAACCGGATATTTTCCAGCGCTGCGCGATCTCCCACATGCAGGGAGAAGGCGGAATCGTCGCCTTCGATCAGCAGACGATTGAACTGTTCGACCTTGCCCCGTTTTCTTTCCCAGGCAAGCCAGCAGCCCTGGGAGGGGTTGTAGGATCTCGGCCGAAGCAGCAGATGGAACGACCCTTTGCCGTTTGCGCCGTGGCGTTCATTGAGCGCGCGAATTCTGCTTTCCAGCGCAGCTTCGATCTCCACATCGCCCGGCATTCTTTCTTCGGCCGCGTCTGGCAGATCGGCCAGCAATGCGACCTGCAACATCGGATCGGAATTTGCGAGCCAGTGTGTTTCCACCTGCTCTGCCGCCCGTGCCGCTTCGCCCGGGGCGGCGACGATCACCGGCACTATGACGATGGTGCGGCTGTCTTTTGCAAGACCCTTGCTGAAGTCGAGCTTGTCGAGGACACGCGGCGGCAATGATCGTGATATGATCCAGTGCACGACCGTGATTGCGAAAACCGAAGCCGGGATGAGCGAAAGTATCAGACCCGCAATCCAGCCCGACAGATCAGTGCCGACGGCATGGAGATAGAATGCCGGCAGTATGAGCGCGCCGATCCCCGCGAAGATCAGTGCCAGCGAATAGGCAATGCCCGGATGCAGGAGAACCGCACGTCGCAATCTCTGCCCACGAGGAAAGGATGCGCCGGTTCGCGCTTCGAAAGTCCGCCGGCCCGGCCCCACGAGCCAATATCCGACATGAGCGGCCACGTCGCCGGGTTGTGCCGATGCGGCCTGTTCCACCGCCTCTGCGGCCACGTCGGATTCATTGGCGGCGCAATGTCTTGAAAGTTCTTCGACGCGGCGGCGATATCGGTCGCGGCTTTCAAAATCCATGCGGCTGTAAAAGCCTGAAGGATCCTCGCACAGGATTGCTTCGACGCGGCTGGTGCGATCAAAGAAATCCTCCCACGGGATCGAGGCGATGGCGGCCAGGCTTGCGATCGAACGGGCAACCCGTTCGGTGGAATCGAGCGATTCCGGATCGGCAGTCCATGCCGTTGCCCGGAAGGGCAGGGCCCGTTCGCCGCATACCAGAGGCGTGATAGAGGAGACGAGTATCTCGATACTCGCGATCCGCAGCATGGTGGGAAATGCCCAGAGTTCGGCAATCGTCAGGCCGGCGCCTTGCTGATAGGCGCTGACAAACCGCACGGCATGGCCGAGCGATAGCTGCAACCTTGTCGCGTGGAGCAGTTCGTGCGCCAGCGCAAAGACGCGGGGCACGTCCGGTTCCGCTTCCGAAGCGAGTGCCGGTAGACGAGAATAGAAACTGTGCGGCAGATCCTTCTTGATCTGCCGCAGGGCCCGGTGAATCTGATAATCATTGTCGAGCAGCCATTCGGCGGCCTTGCCGGCCTCGGGCGGAGCCTCGACACAGGCGCATCGGACGTCATGCAGCCAGTCAAACCCTGCCTCCAGCCTGGCCCAGGCAGGGATCGGGAGGGGCGGCTTTTCGGACAATATATGGCGAGCGCTCAGCTGACTCGCGATTTGTTCCAGAAGCCCGCCCGTCTCGGCGTCAGCTTCCGCCACTAGCTCGGCAGTAATCCGGATTCGGCTGGCGGCATCGTACTGGCTGCCGCTGCACCGCAACCGTGAATGAAGTTCGGGCGGACGATGAGCATCGGGACTGGCGCATGGGTCGCCAGATATTCGGTGACACTGCCACAAGGCACGTCATTCAATCCGCTCTGGCCATGCGACGATAATACGATGAGATCGATCTGCTGTTCCTGGGCCAGCCGCCGCAGGCGGGGCCGGGCATCGCCGTTGGGCGCCACGACCACGCTGACAACATGCCCGTCACCGCGCAGTTTGGCTTGGAGTTCGTCCAGATATTCGCGCGCCTGCTTTTCATTCTGCGCTACGAGCCTTGCCCAGAGATCGGATTTTTCCGTGGCCTGGCTGTCGACAAAGGCCGATTTCGGGATGACGTGGGCAAGCACGATTTCCGCGCCATGGGCCCTGGCGATGCGCGACGCCAGCGGCAGCACGCTTTCCGCCCGACAGGAACCGTCCAGTGGCACGAGTACTTTATGGTAACTGGGGCCCCTGTCGGTCGCGGCGCCGGGCGGGACAAGCAATAGCGAGGTCGCAGCCCGTTGCAGGATTCGCTGGGCAGTCGGCCCAAGGCCATTCTGTCGCGCCGAAGAATGTCCGTGCGTTGCAAGCGCCAGCAGCGGCACACGATGTTCAATGGCCCAGTCGCTCAACCGATCCGCAGGGGCGCCGGTCAACAATATGCTGCCTGCAGGCGAACTGGCGCCCGGTGGCAGGGCAGCGATCCTGCGCAGCTGGCTGCGATACTCATTGCGCCGATGCCGCCATTCAACCGGATCGGCCGGCAATCCGATTTGCGGTGAGGTTTCAACCACGCGTGCCAAAGTGATGGGGAGTTCGAGGCCGCGACCTACTGCGAATGCATGAAGTACCACCGCCGCACTTGCCGGAGCATCGTCGACACAGGCCAGTATGCTTGCGCCTGAGATTTTATCTCCTGCCGAACGGACCAGACTTTCAGCAACCGGGCGTTCATTGAAGAAGACCGGCCTGGCCGCCTGTTCGACGTAATTGTCGGATTGCGCGTTCACTTCAGCCTCTATTGTTGGTCGGTTTCACCTCATCTTTAATACTATCAGCCGGGAAGCGGCCGGGTCACATACGCAATATTCCCAATTAAGGATGTTATTGGAAGAGTTGCGCCTGTATCCTGCCGTTCAACCTCTGCCTGGGTCCGCACTCAATAAACCCACGCTTTTCCTTGGCGCGAACGCTCTGGTCCAGACGCCGGCGGGTCCACATCTCGTCTCAAGATTTCTGGTTGAATACCGGATTATCCAGCTTCGCAGTAACACCGGCGCGCCAGGTCTCGAGTCGGCTTTAACCTTTCATATATCTTATCATTTTCTCCGCTCCTTGAACAGAAGCAGGCCCGGCCTGGCTCTTGATCCTGGACGTGATCGAAACGGCGTTGAAGGCCTTGCTCCTGCTAAATGGGGCGGTAGTCTTGGCCGCGGAGGTTCAAGGCAATGAAGGTCGCGATATTCAGCACCAAGCCCTATGACCGAACGTTTCTGACGGCGGCCAATGATGCGGCCCTGAACAGGCATGAATTTCTGTTTCTCGAACCCCGCCTGAGCCGGGATACAGCGCCTCTTGCGCGCGGCTTCATGGCGGTGTGCGCCTTCGTGAACGACATGCTTGACCGCCCGGTTCTGGAGATACTGGCAGCAGGCGGGACGAAATTGGTGGCGCTACGTTGTGCTGGTTTCAACAATGTGGACCTCGCAGCCGCGCATGAACTGGGCATCACCGTCGCCCGGGTGCCCGGATATTCCCCGGAAGCAGTGGCGGAGCATACCGTCGCCCTGATCCTGTCCCTCAATCGGAATGTGCATCGCGCCTATGCGAGGGTGCGGGAAGGGAATTTCGCGCTCGACGGGTTGCTTGGCTTTGATCTCAAGGGCCGCACGGTCGGCATAGTCGGCACCGGGAGTATCGGCATCTGCGTGGCGCGGATCATGTCCGGCTTCGGTTGCCGCGTGCTGGGCTTCGATCCACGGCAAGATACGGAATTCATTCGCCTTGGAGGGCGCTATGTGGATCTGGACGAACTCTGGCGCCAGTCCGACATCGTCACCTTGCACTGCCCGCTGAACCCGCAGACCCGCCATCTCATCGATGCGGCCGCAATCCGGGCGATGAAGACGGGCGTGATGATCATCAATACCGGCCGCGGTGCGCTGGTCGAAACCCGGGCGCTGATAAGAGGGCTTAAGAGCGGGAAGGTCGGCTATGTCGGCCTCGACGTCTATGAAGAGGAGAGCGACCTGTTCTTCGAGAACCTGTCGGAGCAGATCATTCAGGACGATATCTTCGCGCGATTGCTGACATTTCCGAATGTCCTGATCACCGGCCATCAGGCCTTTTTTACGCAGGACGCGCTGACCGCGATTGCCGAGACGACGATCGAGAATATTTCGCAGTTCGAACTGGATGGCAGGCCGGCCCATCCCCTTTCTGTCGAGCTATTGGCCTGAGGGTGACGGGCATGGCCGGGGCGTCATCCGTGCACCATGTTCCTGTGGGCCAGCCTATTGCGCTTGCAGGTTCCGCAGCCTGTTAATTCATTGCGCGGCAGATCCCTCCGCAGCAGCGATGGCGGCACTGGTTTTCACGAAACTGTCGGGGTTGAGCGAGATTGAATCGATCCCTTCGTGAACCAGAAACTCCGCAAATTCTGGATAGTTGCTCGGCGCCTGGCCGCAGATGCCGATCTTGATGCCCGCAGCGTGCGCTTTTCTGATCGCGTCGGAGATTGCCTGCATTACTGCCGCATCCCGTTCGTCGAACATTGCGGAAAGCAGTTCGGAATCCCGATCAACGCCCAGCAGCAATTGGGTGAGATCGTTCGACCCGATGGAAAAGCCATCGAAACGCGTGGCGAATTGTTCCGCCAGCAGGACATTGGATGGAATTTCGCACATCATGTAGATTTGCAACCCGTTCTCGCCCCGCCGCAGCCCGTTTTCGGCCATGACGGCGAGTACACGGTCAGCCTCGGCCGGCGTGCGGCAGAAGGGTACCATCACGATGACATTGGCGAAGCCCATCTCCTCGCGAACTTTTCGCAGCGCCCTGCATTCAAGCGCGAAACCATCGCGGTATCGGTCATCATAATAGCGTGAAGCCCCCCGGAACCCGAGCATCGGGTTTTCTTCCTTCGGTTCGAACGCTTCACCGCCGACCAGATGGGCATATTCGTTGGTCTTGAAGTCGCTCAGGCGGACGATCGCCGGGTGGGGGAAGAACGGCGCGGCCAGGCGGCCTATGCCGCGTGCCAGTATGTCAACGAAATAATCCGCCGGATTGTCATGCCCCCGGACCAGCTCCCGAATATGGCGGTTGTCGGCTGCGGAAACCCGTTCCGGGTGCAGCAGCGCCATGGGATGGACCTTGATCAGATTGTTGATGATGAATTCCATCCGCGCCAGACCCACGCCCTTGGCGGGTAGCCGCCACCACTGGAACGCGGCGGCGGGATCGGCGATATTCAGCATGATCCCGGTACGGGTATCGGGGAGGGCGGAAAGATCGATTTCCTCGATGTCGAAGTCGATCAGCCCGTCGAAGATCAAGCCCTTGTCCCCGCCGGCGCAGGAAAGGGTTATTTCCTGCCCGTCGTGAAAAATTTCGGTAGCCTTGCCGGTGCCGACCACGGCCGGAACGCCAAGCTCCCGGCTCACAATGGCGGCATGGCTGGTGCTGCCGCCCCGGTCGGTGACGATACCGGCGGCCCGCTTCATTATCGGAACCCAATCGGGATCCGTATTGCCGGTGACCAGGATTGACCCGTCCTGGAAATGGGCGATGTCGGAAGCATCGCGGATAAGGCAGACCTTGCCGCTGGCGATGGCGCTGCCGATCGCGACGCCCGAGAGGGCGGGTTCTGCATCTGCCGTCAGCCTGTATCGCCGGAAGCCTGCCTGATTGCTGTCGCCATGAATTGTTTCGGGGCGGGCCTGCACCAGATAAAGCAGCCCGTTATCGCCATCCTTGGCCCATTCCAGGTCCATCGGCCGGCCATAATGTTTTTCCACGGCCACCGCCCAGCGGCCGAGCTCCAGTATCTCGTCATCGTTCAGCACATAGGATTGGCGCTGATCCTCGGTTGAAGGAACGATACGGGTCTGCTTGCCGCCTTCTTCGGCATAGATCATGCGGATCGCCTTTTCGCCCAGCGTCTTTTCTATGATCGGCCGGGCGTGGGGCGTGTCGAGCAGCGGCTTGAACACCACGTATCTGTCGGGATTTACGGCGCCCTGGACGATTGTTTCGCCAAGGCCCCATGCTGCGCTCATGGTGGCGACGCCGGGAAAACCCGATTCCGTATCGATGGTGAACAGCACGCCCGAACCGGCCAGGTCAGACCGCACCATCTGCTGAACGCCGATCGACAAGGCGACGGCAAAATGATCGAATCCCTTCGTTTCGCGGTAACTGATCGCGCGGTCGGTGAAGAGCGAGGCAAAGCATCTCAGGCAGGCATCGAGAAGTGCCGCCTCGCCCCGTATGTTGAGGAAGGTTTCATGCTGCCCGGCGAAGCTGGCGCCGGGAAGATCTTCGGCAGTGGCGCTGCTGCGCACGGCAACGGCGGGATCCCTGCTCTGCACATGTTCGGCCAGCTGCGAATATGCCTGGCGAATCTGCTGCGCGAAATCGTCGGGGAACTTGCTGGCCAGGATCAGTTCCCGAATGGAATGCCCCGTGTCCTGGAGCGTTTTCTCGCCGGAGCGATAAAGGCGGATCTGCTCCTGCATGGCGCCGGTAATGTCGTTGGCGGCCAGAAAATCGCGGAAGGCCTGTGCGGTTGTCGCAAAGCCCTGGGGCACTCTTACTCCGGCCTCTCCGAGCCGGCCCACCAGTTCGCCGAGCGAGGCATTCTTGCCGCCCACGGAAGGAACGTCGTCGATCGAAAGCTGGTCCAGCCAGATAACGGCTGGGTTGGATCCCTTTGAAGACATGGTTCGCCTCGCATCTATTGATCCTCGAAGCATACTAGGTGGTAAACTCATAAACTGGCTTGCGAGATGTAGATTGGATTGATTCAAGGCATTTGAAGGAGCCTTGGATGAGCCGTCGCAGATTTGAGCTTACGGATTTCGAGTGGTCGGTGATCGAGCCGTTGTTGCCGAACAAGGTGCGCGGTGTTCCGCGTGTTGATGATCGTCGGGTGATCAATGGGATATTGTGGCGGTTTCGCACAGGCAGCCCCTGGGCGGATATCCCGGAGCGCTATGGGCCATACACGACGTGCTACAACCGTTTCGTGCGTTGGCGCAAAGCTGGCGTATGGGACCGGCTTCTGTCCTCCGTCAGCGCCGCTTTCGATGGCGAACTGGTCATGATCGACAGTTCCTCGATCCGGGTCCACCAGCATGGTGCGACCCTAAAAAGGGGGCCCCCAATCGCTGCATGGGACGTTCCCGGGGCGGCCTGACTACCAAGATCCATGCGCTGGTTGATGGCCGGGGTTTACCGGTCGGCCTGCATCTGTCGGAAGGACAAGCCAGCGATTGCCGCGAGGCTGTAGCGCTGCTTGATGTCGTACCACCCGGCAGCACTTTCCTGGCTGACAAGGCCTATGACAGCGATGCTATCCGCGCACGGATCGAAAGCAACGGCGGCTTCGCCAACATCCCGGCAAAGCGTAATCGACGAAAGGGCTTCGCCTTCAGCGCCTTCCTCTACCGCTATCGCAACCTGATCGAGCGCTTCTTCGGAAAACTCAAACACGCCAGAGGCTTGGCGACACGCTACGACAAACGCGCCGATAACTTCCTCGCTGCCATTAAGCTCTTCTCAGCACGGTTATGGATCGCAACTAATGAGTCTACGGCCTAGCCCGGCCATTGCGGCCCGTCGAGTTTGCGGGAAAACGACAGCCGCACGGCAAGCGCCATGGATTGCGTTACGGGCCCGAAAGCGCAAAAATTCTGCGGCTGGCGGGGGGCTTCGGGATCGGTAGCGATGTGATGTGGCGGAGACGGAGGGATTCGAACCCTCGATACGCTTACGCGTATGGTTCCTTAGCAGGGAACTGGTTTCAGCCACTCACCCACGTCTCCGGGTCGCTTGGCGAGGGGCGGCCTATAACGGCGGGTGCGTTGCGCTTCAAGAGGCTCGCTTATCCGTAATGCCTATTCCCTGACGGGCGGGTGCCCTGCGGCTGATTCGATTCGCCGCAAAACCGACTCACCCTGCCGCGCATTCATTGCTGCTTCAGGCGAGGAGGATTCTTGTCGCCCGCAAAGGCCCGACCGAATGAAAGAGGGGTATCGGCCCATGATTAACAAGCTCGCCGCAAATTGTCGGCGCCACGCCGTCGCCATCGCGTTCGGCATCGCTGCCGCATGCGCGGGCTCGCCGCTCGCCGCGCAAGGTATCCAGACAGTCGACCCGGATGTGGTGATCGATGGCGATCTCGCCCGACCGCAGCCGACGCCCGAACCGCAGGCGCAGCCACCGGGTAATGCGGATGGCGGATATTATTCCCCGAATTATGAGGATCCCCAGCCGCAGCCGCAGCCCCAGCAGGAAGGCGCCTATCCGCAGCCGCAGATCGCCTATAACGACAATGTGGCCGGAACGGCTGCCCAGGCACAGCCGGCGACTCAGGATGACAGCACGACCTACAAGGAAGACGATCTGATCGGCGCCGCCGAAGGATTGTTCGGCAAGGGCGCGCAGGGTCTCGCCGGGCTGATCGAGGACATTCTGAAGAAACAGGGCGAGCCGAATGGTTACATCGTCGGCCGCGAAGCCGGCGCAGCCTTCGTGTTCGGCGCGCGTTACGGTTCGGGCACGTTGTTCCACAAGGTGGAAGGGCAGATGCCCGTTTACTGGACCGGCCCGTCCATCGGTTTTGACGCGGGCGCCAATGCCGGCAACACCTTCGTGCTGGTGTACAACCTGTACGATACGGAAGAACTGTATGAACGTTATCCGGCGGGCGAGGGGCAGGCCTATCTGGTCGGCGGTTTCAATGCCAGCTACCTGCGCAAAGGCGATGTGGTGCTGATTCCGATCCGTGTCGGCGCGGGCCTCCGCCTGGGCGTGAATGCCGGTTACATGAAATTCTCGAAGAAGCAGCGCTGGCTGCCCTTCTGAGGTCGCAAGGATCGGGCGGTAAAAAAGGTGATTTGTTGCTTGCCCAGCGCGCGCTTGCCCGGCATGAGCGCCGCGCCATGCTCGACAGACTCGACCAACAACCGCCCGACGCGCTTCTCGCGCTGATCAAACTCTACAACGCCGATCCGCGGGGCGATAAGATCGACCTCGGCGTCGGTGTATATCGCACGGGGCAGGGCGAAACGCCCGTCTTCGGCGCGATCAAGGCGGCCGAACGCAAACTGGTCGAGGAACAGGACACCAAGGCCTATCTCGGCCCGGAAGGCGATATGGGCTTTGTCCATGCGCTGATGCCGCATATCTTCGGCCCCGACGCCACCAATAATGGCCGGATCGAAGGCATGCAGACGCCGGGCGGAACCGGCGCCGTCCGCCTTGCTGCCGCACTGGCCAAGCGCGCCGGTGTGGGCCGCATCCTGATGGGAACGCCCAGCTGGCCCAACCATGCGCAGATCCTGGCCGATCTCGGCGTGGAAATGGCGCCCTTCCGCCATGCGGCGGAAGATGGCACGGCCGATCTTGCGGGGCTGAAGGCGGCGCTGGCCAATGCGGGAGAGGGTGATGCCCTGCTGCTGCATGGCTGCTGCCACAATCCCACCGGCATCGATTATTCGAACGAGCAGTGGGACGAAATCGCCGCCCTGCTGGCGGATAGTCCCGTCCTGCCGATCGTCGACCTTGCATATCAGGGCCTTGGCCAGGGTATGGAAGAGGATGCCTATGGCGCGCGCGCTGTTCTGGCGGCTGTGCCGGAAGCGCTGATCGCCTATAGCTGCGACAAGAATTTCGGCCTCTATCGCGACCGTGTGGGCGCGTTGTACGTGCAGGCCAGGGAACAGTCCGGCCTGGACGCGATCCTGTCCAATGGCGCCACGCTGGCGCGGGCTGCATGGTCCATGCCGCCCGATCACGGCGCCGCCGCGGTACGCCTGGTGCTGCGCGATTCCGCGATGACCGAACAATGGCTGGATGAACTGGACCAGATGCGCACGCGCATCCGGCAGGTCCGGTCGAAACTGGCGGAAGCGGGTGTGGCGGGATCGGTCGATCTCAGGCCGCTGGGTATCCAGAACGGCATGTTCGCCATGCTGCCCGTGAGCAAGGAACAGGTGCAGAAATTGCGGGAAGATCACGGCATCTACATGGCCGGATCCGGGCGCATCAATGTCGCCGGCCTGACGCTCGACAATCTGCCCAAGTTCATCGCCGCTCTGGCCGACGTTACCGCCTGAGGTGAACAGGCAGCCTGTTCTCGAAGGAGATCGGGTCTGGCTGAGGCCGCTCCAGGAAAGCGATTGGGACGCGCTCTACGAGATTGCGTCCGATCGCGAAGTCTGGGCGATGCACCCGTCGCATGATCGCTGGCAGGAACCGGTGTTCCGCGCCTTCTTCGACGATGCGCTGGCCAAAGGCGGCGCGCTGGCCGTGGTCTGCAAGGGCAGCGGGGCGATTATCGGGTCATCGCGTTTCCAGGAATATGATCCTGCGGGCGGCGGCCAGGTCGAGATCGGCTGGAGTTTCCTGGCGCGGCCCTATTGGGGGCTCGGTTACAATGGCGAATTCAAGGGGCTGATGCTGCAATATGCCTTCCGCCATGTGGGCCGGGTGATTTTTCGCGTTGGCGCCGAAAACGAGATTTCGCGGCGGGCCATGGCCAATATTGGCGGCCGTCTGACTGGTGAGACTTACATCGCAGAACGAGCCGCCGGCCCGACGGAACATGTGGTGTTCGAAATCACGCGGGAAAGCTTCGCCAGCGGCCCGCTTGCCGCGCAATTCCCGATCTGATCCGCGCGCAGTCGATTCGCGATTGGCACCAGGGCGGCTTTCCGTGCATTAAACCTGCATGATCGCCTTTCTCGATTTCGAGGCATCCTCCCTTTCGGAGCGGAGCTATCCGATCGAAGTCGCCTGGGTGTTCGAGGATGGGGCGAGCGAAACCTATCTGATCCGGCCCGCCCCGCAATGGGAGGATTGGGATCCGGAGGCAGAGGCGATCCATGGCATTTCCCGCACGGAACTGATCGAACATGGCACCGGGCATGACGAAGTTGCATGGCGCATGATCGAGGCGCTGACCGGCCACGATCTCTATGTCAGCGCGCCGTCATGGGACGGCAAATGGCTCAGCACATTGCTGCGCGCGACGGAATTCCCGCGCCATGCCCTGCGGGTGAAGCGCACCGATCATCTGCTGAAGGATACAGCTCATCAGATCATGGCCAGGGCAATCCATGGGCAGAAGCTGACCGATGCGGTCGACAAGCTGCTGGCGCTTGCCAAATTGCGTGATCGCCAGGGGGCGCCGGTGCATCGCGCGCTGGCTGATGCGCAGGACGAACGGCAGCGCTGGCTGAATGTGCGGGCAGCGGCGGAAGCGGCGCTTATCGCCGGCGGGGCCCGTTAGGCAGGGATCAGGCCCTGAGGCTTTCCATCCGCTGGAGATAGCGGGCCACCGTATCGATCTCCAGATTGACTTCCGACCCCTGTCGCAAATCGCCCAGAGTGGTGACGGTCGCCGTATGCGGGATGATATTGAGCGTGAAATGCACGCTCCCATCGGGCTGGTCGCGCACTTCGTTGACCGTCAGCGAGACGCCGTCCAGCGTGATGGAGCCCTTGGCGGCGATGAAGGGGGCCAGCGCCTTGGGCGCGGCGATGGTGAGCCGGGTGGAATCGCCGACATGTTCGCTTTCGGCAACAATGCCCACGGCATCGACATGGCCGGTCACGATATGCCCGCCCAGTTCGTCACCCAGCTTCAGCGCCGGTTCGAGATTGAGACGGCGGCCAGCCTGCCAGAGTTCGGCCGCCGTGCGACTGATCGTTTCGGCGGAGACATCAACGGCGAACCAGCAATTGCCCGGCGTCCCGCCGCGTTCGACCACGGTCAGGCACACGCCGGAACAGGATATGGACGCGCCGATTGCCACATTTGCGGGATCGAACGGGCTGGCGATGCGCATGCGCAGATCGCCGCGCTGTTCCACACTTTCCACGGTACCGATGCCGGTTACGATGCCGGTGAACATGCGCGCTTCCTCCCTCAGGTCCGCTGATAGACTTCGAGCAGGTCGCTGCCAAGGCGGTGGCTGCCATGCTGCCGCCAGCGCCCATGGGCATCGGCCAGCGAACCGAGCCCGATATCGCCCAGCGCCGGCAACCCACCCCCGATCAGGATGGGCGCGCGGTAGAGCAGCAGGCGGTCAACCAGATCTTCGCGCAGGAAGGCGGCGGCGGCACCCGCTCCGCCTTCGATGAAGAGATATTGCGCGCCTTCGATCGCCTTGATTTCGCCAGGTGAAGATATGCGGATCCATCCCTCCGGCGCCTCCTGGCCGGTCAGGACGAAGCGTTGAGGGCTGCGGTCTTCCAGCCCCGGCAGGCGGACATCGAGCCGCGGCCGGTCGGCACGCAAAGTCGCCCCGCCGACCAGTATGGCATCGGCACGGGCGCGTTCGCGATGGACATGGGCGCGGGCTACATCGCCTGTGATCCACTGGCTTTCGCCCGTGGCCAACGCAATGCAGCCATCCAGCGACATGGCGAGTTTCAGGGTGACATGCGGGCGGCCCCTGGCCTGACGCATGAGATAGCCCGCAAGGCTGGCCCGGCACGCATCGTCATCCACGCATTCCGCCGCGATGCCGGCCTGCCGCAGCCGGGCGATACCATCGCCTGCCGTGCGCGGATCCGGATCCTGCACACCCGCCACGACGCGGGATAGCCCGGCCCGGGCCACCAGGTCGGCGCAGGCCGGGCCACGTTGCGATTGATGGGCGCAGGGTTCCAGCGTGACATAAAGCGTGCCGCCCCGGGCCGCAGTTCCGGCCTGTTCCAGCGCCATGGCTTCGGCATGGGGGCGGCCGCTGGCCTGGGTCCATCCCCGGCCGACAACCACGTCGTTCTGAAGGATGATCGCGCCGACTGCCGGGTTGGGGCGGCTTAGCGGACGGGCGCGTTCGGCCAGGCAGGCCGCGGCAGCCAGCCAGCGCGAATCGTTTCTACTCGCCACTCTCGGCCTGGTTGGGTGTTTCCTGATAAATGCCGGTTTCCGGCGGCGGCGGGGCGGCGGCTTCCCGCGCGGCTTCTTCGGCTGCCTGTTCGCGCGCGATTTCTTCTTCCATGGCGTCGACATCCAGGCCGGTTGCCCGGCCCAGCGCGCGATACATGTCCTTGCGCCGTTCCTCTGCTTCGGCGAGCCGGGCTTCCAGTTCTTCCTTGCGTTTCTGGTTTTCCAGATTGGAAGCGATGATCTCCTGCTCGGTCCGTTCGGGATCGAATGTGGTGATATAGGTGATCTTGGGGCGGGGCGGTTCAGCCAGCTGGCTTTCGGGGATGAACAGCATCATCAGCCCGGTCGTCGCCGCGATGGAGACGGCCAGCACGCGCCAGCGATGCGGATTGTCCCGCCATACCGATACAAAATCCGCGACCGCGCCGCTCGGGGATACATTACGCCAGAAGCCCATGGAGCGAAGATAGGCGTCCTTTGGTCCTTGTGCCAGTCTCCAGCATCAGCCGAATGTGCAGTAGAGGCTACGTCCTTCGCGTTTCAGCCATCGGTCGGCGGCTTCCAGATCGCCTTCGAACAGGGTGCCCAGCAAGGCGTGAAAGGCGGGCGAATGGTCGAAATGGACCAGATGCGCGACTTCATGCGCAACCACGGACCGCCGCACCGGGTCGGGCGCCTGGACCAGCCGCCAGTTGATGCGGATGCAGCGTTTGCCCGAACAGCTTCCCCAGCGGCGCTGGGCGCGGGAAAGCCGCAGTTCCGGAACCGTCTGCCCGGCCTCGGCGCAGTAATGCGCAAGATCGCCTTGTATAAGTTGCAGCGCTTCCCCTTCCAGCCAGCGGCGCAGGCGGCCGGGCAGCGTTTCTTCTGCCCCGCCCAGTTGCAGGCCGCCTGCGTGCAGCTGTGGCTTGCGCGGCAGGTCGGGGTTCCAGTCGATTACCAGCGGGCTGCCGCGATAGAGCAGGGTTCCACCCGGAACCGGCGGGGCAGGCTGCGGGAGATTGCCCAATTGCCGTTCGATCCATTCGCGGCGGCTGCTGACGAAGGCCAGCGCATCCCTGGTTCTTCCCCAGCTGGGCATGGTGATGCGCACTTCGCTGCCATCGGGCGCCAGCCGCATGACAAGGCGCCGGGCGCGGGGATGGCGGCGAATGGCGATCGGCAATTCGCGCGATCCGATGGTCACGCTGGGATCTTGCAGATCCTTGCGCAGCCAGTCGATCATTCTTCCTCCCAATCGACTATATGGTGTTCGAGCGGGCCGGCATCATTTTCGCTGGTGACACGGCCGGCGACGCTGGCGCCTGCGCGATGCATCGCTTCCGCGCTGCCGGTGAGAAGATGGTGCCAGCGCGGCAGGGGCTGGCCCCGCGATCGGCGGACATAGGCGCAGCTGTCGGGCAGCCAGCGGATCTGTTGCACCAGCTTGGGCGTCAGGCGCAGGCAATCGGGCACGAAGGCCTTGCGGTGCCGATAATCGCTGCACTGCGCCGTGGCCGTATCCAGCAGTTTGCAGGCGACATTGGTTTCAGCGATTGCGCCGCTATCTTCGTCTTCCAGCTTGTGCAGGCAGCAGCGCCCGCATCCGTCGCACAAGGCTTCCCATTCGGCGCGGGACAGGGATTCCAGCGGAAGTTCCCAGAAACGGTCCCTCAGAATACCCATTTTTCCAGTTCCGCAGCCACGGCTTCGGGGCCGACATCGGTCGGCAGCAATGCGATCGGCTGGCCTTCCCGACCGAACAGATAGGTCGCGCTGCTGTGGTTCATCAGATAACCGCCTTCCTCGTTCTCCTCACCCTTCTCGTGATAGACGCTGAAAGCGCTGGCGGCCGCATTCACTTGTTCCTGGGATCCGGTCAGGCCGATCAGATCATCGGAAAAGGCATTGGTGAATTCGCCCACCACGGCGGGCGTATCACGGTCCGGGTCGATGCTGATGAAGATCGGCTGGACCTGCGCGGCCAGTTCCGGTTCGGCCTCCTTGAACTGGGCATAGCCGCGCATGAAGCGCGCCACATCGGTCGGGCACACGTCCGGGCAATAGGCGTAGCCGAAATAGACAATGCGGTATTTGCCGTCGAAATCGGCCCAGCGAACTGTTTCGCCCGCACTATTGACCAGTTCGAACGGCCCGCCGATGGATGCACCGGCCAGAGGCGGTTCGCCGGGTGCTTCGCCGCCTCCCTGGTCGCCGCATGCGGCGAGGAGGGAGAGGGCGATACAGGCGGCAAGCGTGCCTTTTATGGGCTTGATCATGGCGCACGGGTTCATGCTCTGCTAACGGCCTCGGGGCAAGGGGGCAGGCAAGGGAACGGGCGATTTGCCCGAGAGATTTGATGAAAGAGGTCATGAATATGTCCCGCGGCAAGTTCGGCAGAATGGTGGCAGGGGCGGCTGCGGCGCTGATGCTGGCGTCGGCCATGCCCGCATCGGCGCAGCAATATTCCGACGGCTACAAATTCCTGAAAGCGGTGAAGGACAGGGACACCGCCGAAGTGAACAAGATGTTGCAGGAGCCGGGCTCCACCGTCATCAACGCGCGGGATCTGGCCACCGGCGAAAGCGCGCTGCATGTTGCAGTGAAGGCGCGCGACCTGAGCTGGATCCGTTTCCTGACTAGCAAGGGCGCCAATCCCAATATTGCCGACAAGAAGGGCGTGACGCCGCTGATCCTCGCCTGTCGCATGGGCCTGATTGACGGCGTGCAGGCGCTGGTCGATGCAGGAGCGCGAGTGGACGAACCCAATAATGCGGGCGAAACCCCGCTGATCTCTGCTGTCCATGCCCGCGACACGGGCCTGATGCGGGTATTGCTGAAGGCGGGCGCTGATCCGGACCGGGCGGACAATTCGGGCCGGACCGCGCGTGATTATGCCCGGCTGGATGGCGCTTCCAGCCAGACGCTGGCCGAGATCGAACGAAATGCGGAAGAACGGGCAGCGGACAGGAAAGCGGAAGGCGAAGTCTATGGGCCGAGTTTCTGACATGGTTTCGGACCGGGCGATGGAAGACCTGACGCTGGATGAATTGCGGATCGCGCTGGCTCCGCAAATCGCGGATGCAGCGGCATTCGACGGCTGGAGCACGGCGGCGCTGGAGCAGGTGGCGCGTTCAGCAGGGGTGGATCCGGCTGTGGCCAGGCTGGCCTTCCCCGGCGGCCCGATGGACATGATCGCCGGCTGGATCGCCTCGATCGATGCGCGGATGGAACGGGAATTCGCCGGCGATGCGCTCGCCAATATGAAGATTCGCGAGAAGATTCGCACCCTCGTGCAGTTCCGGCTGGATGCGGTGGCGGGCAAGGAAGAGGCGCTGCGCCGGGCTCTTGCCATTCAGGCCATGCCGCAAAACCTGTCGCGCAGCCTGCGCCTAGGCTGGAACAGCGCCGATCTGATGTGGCGCCTCGCCGGCGATATGGCCACCGATTACAATCACTATACCAAGCGGGCCACGCTGGGATCTCTCTACGCCGCTACGCTGGCGGTTTTTGTGACGGATGAAAGCGAAGGCAAGGCCGAGACCTCAGCCTTTCTCGACCGCCGAATCGAAGGCGTGATGAAGTTTGAAAAGGCGAAGGCCCAGCTGTTCACCGGGCGGGAGCATTTCGATGTGGCGCGTTTTCTCGGCCGTTTGCGCTATCCGGCGCGCTAAAACTCTAATGCGAACCAGTTGCAAATGATGCGGCTCTCTGGCACCGCGCAATGGTGACTTCTGCCATGACCCTCGACATGCTCCCGCCGCTCCACCGGGCCGAAATCATTTCGGTCGACTGGAGCAGGCTCGACCCCGAAGAAGGCAAGCGCCTTCGCGCTCTCGGCATTGATGCGGGGGCGCGGGTTGCCGTTGCTCATCGCGGCATCTTTGGCGGGCGCGATCCGATCGCGCTGATCGTCGGGCGGATGACTATTGCCCTGCGCCGCGCCCATGCTGCGGCCATGACGGTGGAGGAAATATGAGCCGGCTGCGCACGGCCGCACTGGTCGGCAACCCCAATTCGGGCAAGAGCGCGCTGTTTAACGCCTTGACCGGCGCGCGGCAGAAGATTGCCAATTATCCGAGCGTCACGGTGGAGCGGAAGGCGGGCCGCATGTTCCTGTCTTCGGGCGAGCCGGTGGAACTGATCGACCTGCCCGGCTCCTATGCGCTTGATGCGGCCAGCCCGGACGAGGAAGTGACCCGGCGCGTGGTGCTGGGCGAATTCCCCGGCGAATCGCTGCCCGATGTCCTGATTATCGTGCTGGATGCGGCCAATCTGGAACAGCATCTGGTCTTTGCGCAGGAACTGATCGAACTTGGCCGGCCGACTGTCGTCGCGCTCAACATGATCGATCTTGCGGAAAGGGACGGGCTGGTTCTCGATCCCGCCGCGCTGGAACAGTCTCTCGGCGTCCCTGTAATCCCCACCGTCGCCGTGCGCAGGCGCGGGCTGGATGAATTGCGGCAGGCCGTGTCAGAGGCGGAAGCCACCGCAGAGGCTGATCCGCATGACCACCGCCGCCCGCATGTCACCTTGCCGGAACGGCGGCTGGCGGCGCATAATATTGCCGCCGGGGCGATCCTTTCGGAAACGTCCCAGCACAGGATCCATGCCCGTCTGGACAAGGTTCTGCTGCATCCCTGGCTTGGCCCGCCGATTCTTTTCGGCCTGCTTTTCATCATCTTTCAGGCCGTGTTCGCCTGGGCCACGCCTTTCGCGGATGCGCTGGATGGGGCGGTTGGCGCGCTGATCGATCTCGCCAATGCAAATCTGCCAGGCGGATTCCTGACTGACCTGCTGACCCAGGGCGTGCTGGCCGGTGTCGGTTCGGTCGTCGTGTTCCTGCCGCAGATCATCATCCTGTTTCTCTTCATCCTGGTGATGGAACAGTCCGGTTACATGGCGCGTGCCGCCTTCATCATGGACCGGATGATGGCTTATGTCGGACTTTCCGGCCGCAGCTTCATCCCGCTTTTGTCCAGCTTCGCCTGCGCAATTCCGGGCATCATGGCGACACGGGCCATCGCCGATCCCAAGGACCGGCTGACCACCATCCTTATCGCCCCGTTGATGACCTGTTCGGCGCGCCTGCCGGTCTATGCGGTGATCATTGGTGCGGTCATTCCCGATATCAAGGCTTTCGGCCCGGTCGGGTTGCAGGGGCTGGTGCTGTTCGCGCTTTATGTTGCGGGCATTATCGGCGCGTTCATTGCCGCGCTGGTGCTGCGCCGCACGGTAACGAAGGGCACGGCTTCCGGCTTCATCATGGAAATGCCGCGTTATCAATTGCCGCTGATCCGCGATCTTCTGATCGGCCTGTGGCAGCGTGCCTGGGTCTTCCTGCGCCGCGCGGGCACGATCATCTTCACCGTCACCATGATCCTGTGGCTGTTGCTGAGCTTCCCCAAGGCCGGGCCGGGTGAAGATCAGGTGGATGCCAGCTTTGCAGGACAGATCGCCAACGGCCTGGCCGTGGTGGTCGAACCGATTGGCTTCAACCGGGACATGGCCCTGTCGCTGATCCCGGCCATGGCCGCGCGTGAAGTGGCGGTTTCCTCTCTGGCGACGACCTATGCCGTTTCCGCCGAGGATGAAGATGCGGAAGCCGTGGCGCTGCAGGACCAGCTGGCCGCACGCTGGACATTGCCGATGGCGCTGGCCTTCCTCGCCTGGTTTGTGTTCGCCCCGCAATGCCTTTCCACCATCGCGGTCGCCCGGCGAGAGACGAATGGCTGGAAATGGCCAATGGTCATGCTCGGCTATCTGTTCGCCCTGGCTTATATCTTTGCCGGGCTGACCTTCTGGGTGGCGACGGCGATAGGGCTTTAGCTTTACCGCCTGTGGATAGGGCGTGGTGAGGGTGGCGAGCACTTCGCCCATCCGATAAGTCGGACGCCAATCCAAAAGAGGAAAGCGATTCCATGGCCGGCAGCCTCAATAAAGTCATGCTCATCGGCAATCTGGGTGCCGACCCGGAAATCCGCAGCTTCCAGAATGGCGGCAAGGTCG
The DNA here is from genome assembly GCF_001008165.2 of Croceibacterium atlanticum. Classification (NCBI taxonomy): domain Bacteria; kingdom Pseudomonadati; phylum Pseudomonadota; class Alphaproteobacteria; order Sphingomonadales; family Erythrobacteraceae; genus Croceibacterium; species Croceibacterium atlanticum. The sequence goes on from NZ_CP011452.2 coordinate 3,074,489, forward strand.
CCAATCTGCGCATTGCCACCAGTGAAACCTGGAAAGACCGTAATACGGGGGAGCGGCAGGAGCGGACCGAATGGCATACGGTCGCGATCTTTTCCGAAGGCCTGGTGGGCGTGGTCGAACGTTTCCTGCGCAAGGGCAGCAAGGTCTATATCGAAGGCCAGCTTCAGACCCGCAAATGGCAGGATCAGAACGGCAATGACCGTTACAGCACCGAAGTGGTGATCCGCGGCCTTAACGGCACGCTGACCATGCTCGACGGCGCCCAGGGCGGCGGCGGCGGCGGTGGTGGCGGTGGCCAGCGCGGCGGTGGCGGCGGTGGCGGCTGGAACCAGGGCGGGGGCGGAAGCTCCGGCGGTATGGGCGGCGGCGCCGGTGGCGGTGGCGGCGGTGCCTGGGGCCAGACTTCAGGCGGCTCCGGCGGCGGCTCCGACTATGACGATCTGGACGACGACATCCCGTTCTGAGGGCTCGCTTCGTCGCAAGCCAGCCACGGCTGGAACAGTTGGAACACTGTCCTGTAGCTGAAAATTGCCGCGCTTGTGCGGTGCGATTCTCGCGCCGTTAGTGCGAACGGTACGGCGCGGGCAGCAGCGTGGACGATGATAAAGAGCGGGCTTGGTCCTGCCCTGAAAGGCGGCGTGTAGGAAAGGGGGCTATCTGCTGGCCTCGGCCCTTGCCCATTCCCCTTCTCGTCATTCCCGCGCAGGCAGGAATCCAGCTGGTGCACGCGGCATTTGCCCGCCCGCGCTGCACTGTCGGCTCCACCGGGCCCGAGCCGCGACAAGTGGAAACGCCGTGATCTGGATTCCCGCCTGCGCGGGAATGACGAGGGTGGGCGTGGTTTCCCGTCTGCGCAACTGGCGAGTATGGGTCGCGGCGGGGCGGCCCCGCCTGCCGCCTCAGTCCTTCTTCAACGCTGCCGCCAGCGCTTGGGCCATCTTGCCCTGGGGTTCTGCATTCACCAGCCCCGCTTCCTTGCGCGCTTCATCCGCGTTCGGCCCGGTTGCATAGGGATCGATAGCCAGCGCCAGGCTTTGCGCCATGGCTTCGCCCAGATCGAAACTGGTGCCGGAATAGGGGATCTCGTCCAGATCCTCTTCCTCCAGTTCGATCTCCTTATCCTCGATGATGCGATCGGGAACGAAGCGGAAGGCGATTTCTTCCTCGATCTTCGCGGGCAGGTCATCCCCGGAAATGGCGCAGCTCTGCACGATGTCGGCGGACAATGTGCCTGCCACATCCACCGCTTCGCCTTCGGGCTGCAGGCGTAATTCAACTTCCAGCCGCTTCACCGCGACCAGCCCGAAACGTTCGGCCAATGCGGCCATTTCCGCTTCCCCGGCGGAAAGCGTCACCGGCTTGTCCGTGATCTGGCGCCGGTCGAAGGGGCGGGAGAATTCGGGAACGGTCACGCGTCGATCCTTCCACCAGTCAGATCTTCCGGCGCGATCCTGTCCAGCCGGGCGGCGAAGGCGCGCAGGTCGCGCGCCAGCGCATCGGGCTGCGAACCTTCCGTGAAGCTGACATTGCGTTCCAGCACTTCGCGCAGGGCCGTGTCATCTTCCTGTTGCAGCGCTTCGCGCAGTGCCCCCAGCCGTCCGCCCAGCACGGAAACGAGCTTGCCGATATGCTTGCCCACCACCATGTCGCCCACGCCGCTCTGGCGCAGCTGGCCGTCCATGTCTTCCACGAAAAGTTCGGTCAGCAAGGCGGAGTTGCCGGCGATTTCCGCATCCTTTTCCATCCGCAGCAGGACCAGCGAAAGCACGGCCACGATCATGTCGAACCGGCCGCCCACACTATCGGCCACGCCATCATCGGCATACCAGCGGCGATTGCGGGAAACTTCCACCACGCGGTGCCACAGCGGGCGCATCTCCTCGCGCGGGTCGGGGCGGTTGCGGAAAATGCGGGTAAAGATCGACATTATCGAAAGGCGCCTTCTCATTCAGCGGCTATTCAATGCGCCGTCGCCAAGCGGCATTGCGTGGCGGCGTGCCAGCCCTTAAGGCTCGGGGTCGATATAGGCGCCATGGCCAGCTTGGCAATTGCCTGTCGGCCCATGACGAAACTGGAGAAGGCAAACAGATGATCGGCACGCGAAAGATCGCAGCAGTAATGGCAGCGGCGGCGCTTGCTTCCGGCTGCAGCTCGATCGTCAACCATCGCGGCTTCGTTGCCGATGAAGTGCTGATCGCTTCGGTTCAGCCGGGCGTCGATAACCGCATGTCGGTGGAACGCACGCTGGGCCGGCCGACCTTCACCAGCGAATTTGGCGAGCCGGTCTGGTATTATGTCGCCAGCACCACGGAACAGGCGCCGTTCACTACGCCCAAGATCACGCAGCACACGGTTCTGGCCGTCCGTTTTGACGAGAATGACAATGTGCTGTCGGTCGATCGCACCGGCATGGACCAGGTTGCGCGGATCGATCCGGACAGCACGGTAACGCCGACCCTGGGGCGCGATCGCGGCCTGCTGGAAGACCTGTTCGGCAATATCGGGCAGGTCGGCGCGGCTACCGGCCCCGGCGGCGCGGGCAGCCCGACAGGCCAGTAATCCGCGGCAGGCTGCGGCTTCGCTTGAAGGTCGCCGCCTGTTTGCCCATATGCCCGGCCATGGAAGAGATGCGGGCGAGCCACGGCCTGACGCAGTGGCACGGGACGACGATCATCGGCGTCAGCAAGAACGGCAAGACAGTGATTGCCGGGGACGGGCAAGTCTCCATGGGCAACACTATCATGAAGCCCAATGCGCGCAAGGTTCGCCGGATTGGCGAAGGCGGCAAGGTCATTGCCGGTTTTGCCGGGGCGACCGCCGATGCCTTCACATTGTTTGAACGGCTGGAACGCAAGCTGGAACAATATAGCGGCCAGTTGCTGCGTGCCGCCGTGGAACTCGCCAAGGACTGGCGGACCGACAAATATCTGCGCAATCTCGAAGCCCTGATGATCGTCGCGGACGAAAACAGCCTGCTGGTGCTGACCGGCAATGGCGATGTGCTGGAACCGGAAGGCGGCATCACCGCCATCGGATCCGGCGGGAATTACGCGCTGGCCGCTGCCCGCGCGATCGACGCTTATGAAGAAGATGCCGAAACGATCGCGCGCAAGGCGATGGATGTCGCGGCGGATATCTGCGTGTTCACCAATGGCAATGTGACGGTCGAAACGCTGTAGGCCCGCATTTTCGCGGCCCGGCTTTCCGACCAGACGCTTACCCCCGGCCCCGACCCTTCCGGATCGCGGGGCAGAGAGATGAAAATGAACGAAGCACTTACTCCCAAGCAGATTGTCGCCGCATTGGACGAACATATTATCGGCCAGTCGGAAGCCAAGCGGGCCGTGGCTGTCGCGCTGCGCAATCGCTGGCGGCGGCAGATGCTGCCCCCCGAATTGCGCGATGAAGTGACGCCCAAGAACATATTGATGATCGGCCCCACCGGCTGCGGCAAGACCGAGATCAGCCGCCGCCTGGCCAAGCTGGCCGATGCGCCCTTCGTGAAGGTGGAAGCGACCAAGTTCACCGAAGTCGGCTATGTCGGGCGGGACGTGGAACAGATCGCCCGCGACCTGGTGGAAGAGGCGATTCGGCTGGAGAAGGAACGCCGCCGCGAATCCGTGCGCGAATCCGCCAGCAAGGCCGCGATGGATCGGTTGCTCAACGCCCTGGTGGGCGAAAATGCATCCGAAGCGACGCGCGAAAGTTTCCGCCAGCGCATCGTCCAGAACGCCATGAACGATGTCGAAGTGGAGATCGAAGTGGAGGAAGCACCCTCCATGCCGATGGACATACCGGGCATGGGCGGCAGTGTCGGCATGATCAACCTGTCCGACATGATGGGCAAGGCATTCGGCAAATCGCCGATGAAGCGCCGCAAGCTGAAAGTCCCCGATGCGTGGGACAAGCTGGTGGACGAAGAAGCCGAAAAGCGGATGGACCAGGACGATGTCGCCCGCGTCGCGCTGGCCAATGCCGAAACCAACGGGATCGTCTTCCTGGACGAGATCGACAAGATCGCGGTGTCCGATGTGCGCGGCGGATCGGTCAGCCGCGAAGGGGTGCAGCGGGATCTGCTGCCGCTGATCGAAGGCACCACGGTTTCGACCAAATACGGCCCGATGAAGACCGACCATGTCCTGTTCATCGCCAGCGGCGCGTTTCATGTGGCGAAGCCGAGCGACATGCTGCCCGAATTGCAGGGCCGCCTGCCGATCCGGGTGGAGCTGAAGGCGCTGACGGAAAAGGATTTCGTCTCCATCCTCACCGACACGCGGGCCAATCTGGTTGAACAGTACAAGGCGCTGATCGGCACCGAGAAGGTGACGCTGAACGTGACCGGGGACGCCATCGAACAAGTGGCGAGAATCGCGGCGCAGGTGAATGAAAGCGTCGAGAATATCGGCGCCCGCCGCCTGCAGACGGTGATGGAAAAGCTGCTGGAAGAACTCAGCTTCGATGCCGAGGAACGCACGGGCGAGACGGTGACGATCGACGCCGCCTATGTCAGCGAAAGGCTGAACGACCTGGCGCAGGACAGCGATTTGAGTAAATATATACTCTAGGCTTGAATGCCCCTAGTCGTGGCAGATGCCGCGCTGGTTTATTCGATTTCGCCGTTGGACTGATCGCGATCTGATCTACAGGCATAGGCCGGCGTCGTGGTATCTACCCATGTTCTTTGTCGCATCGGTCATGATGATTTGGCGGCCTTCTCCGGCGGATCTGCCCTTGGCTGCAGGATTGCTGGCACCGGTTTTATTGCCGTGGATAGGCTTTCTCGTATGGCGCACGCTTCATGCTTTTCGCGTCGCGGATCGCGTGGCTGCGCGCAAATATGAAAACGAAGGGCGCTATCAGCTCTCGAAGGAATATCACGATACTGTATTCGCCTCGACAACCCGCCGCCGAATGAGGTTGCGGAAGCTGAAACGCAAATGATGAGAGATTTGAACCAATGAGCAGCACACCGCCCGATGGCAAACTGCCCTATCGCTGCCTGACGGGCCTCGATGATGACAAGTTCTGCGCCCGTGTTTCCGACGCGCTGAGGCAGGGCTGGCGGCTGCATGGTTCGCCGTCCATCACCAGCGACGGCACCAATCGCTATGTCGCGCAGGCGGTGATCTGGCCCGGTTACGGGGACTGAACCGGATCTAGTCCGGCACGAACCAGTAATGTTCGTGGCAACCGCTGCAACTGCTGTCTATTCCGTAGGCCAGCACGCCCGCACGCGCGGCATCGCGGGCATGGGCGGCATCCACCAGATCCCGGCCCTGCTGTTCCAGCACGGCTGACCAGGCGCGGAACCCCGCCGGGTTGGCGTCGATCATCTGCTGGATTTCCTCGCGCGAGGCGATGCCTTCGGGCGTCTCTCCGGAAACCACGTCGGTCCCTTCGGCGCGGAAGCTGTCCGCTTCCGCAAGGCGGCGGGAATAGGTTTCCAGCATACGGCCGGCATCGGCCAGCGCTTTCCAGCTATCTTCGTTCATGCGCGCCGGGTCGATATGCCCGCGGTCGTCACTGGCGCTGTCGCGAATGGCCCAGATCGCCAGGCCGGCGGGATTGATGCCCGCCACCATCGCTTCGCGGGTGTTTACCGCTTCCGCCCCGGTTGCGGCAGCCGGGCGGATGCCCTGTGCGGCGCAGGCAGTCAGCAGGCCGCCGGTCAGAACAAGCGTCATCGCCAATCGCATGAATATGCCTATCCCTTGCTGCGCGCAGGCGGAGCGTGATGCCCCGCCTGCGCCATTATTCATAGAAGCCGATCCCCTGACAGGTCGAGCCCTTCACTTCACGGATGCGGGGCAAGGCCGATTTCCACGCCGGTCTTGTCGGTCAGGGCAAATTTGTCGACCAGGTCGGCACTGGCCTGGTTGAGGCCAACCACCTGCACGCTGCGGCCGTTGCGGCGCATCCGTTCCACCACCTTGTCCAGCGATCCGATTGCCGAGATATCCCAGAAATGGGCGCCCGTCACGTCGATCACCACGTGATCGGCCGGATCGGGCTGCTGGCTTTCAGGGCCGAGCGCTTTCTGGAAACGGTCGACCGAGGCGAAGAAGATCTGCCCGGTGACGGTGTAGATCGCCTTGTCCGCCTCGCGCCTGCGGACCACTTCGAACATGCGCCGCACCTTGGCGGCGAAGAAGATCCCGGACAGCAGCACGCCCACCAGCACGCCCAGCGCCAGATTATGCGTGGCGACGACCACTATCACGGTGGCCAGCATCACCACCGATGACTGCCACGGATGGCGGCGGAGATTGGGGATCGAATTCCAGCTGAACGTGCCGATCGAAACCATGATCATCACCGCCACCAGCGCCGGCATCGGCACCTGGCCGACTATCGGGCCGAGCAGCCACAGCAGAATCAGCAGCGCAGCACCGGCGGTGAAGGTGGACAGGCGCCCGCGCCCGCCGGAAGTTACATTGATGACCGACTGGCCGATCATCGCGCAGCCGCCCATGCCGCCGAACATTGCCGCCACGATATTGGCAACGCCTTGCCCGGCGCTTTCGCGGCGCTTGTTGCTGTCCGTATGGGTCATGTCGTCCACGATCTGGGCGGTCAGCAGCGATTCGAGCAGGCCGACCGCGGCCATGGTCAGCGAATAGGGGGCGATTATCTGCAACGTCTCCCAGGTCAGCGGCACGTCGGGCCAGACCAGATAGGGCAGGCCTTCGGGCAGTTCGCCCATGTCGCCCACCGTGTTCACGTCCAGATCCATGCCGATGGAAATCGCGCCGAGAATGACGATGGCAACGAGCGGGGAGGGGACGGCAGTGGTCAGACGCGGCAGCAGATAGATGATCGCCAGACCGGCCGCGACCATCGCATAGGCCGCCCAGCTTACATCTGTCAGCTGCGGCAGCTGGGCCATGAAGATCAGGATCGCCAGCGCATTGACGAAGCCGGTGATGACGGAGCGGGAGACGAACTGCATCAGCAGGTCCAGCCGCAACAGGGCGGCGATACCCTGGAAGATGCCCATCAATATGGTGGCGGCGAACAGATATTCGACGCCGTGATCGCGCACCAGCGGCACGACCACCACAGCCACCGCGGCGGTGGCGGCGGAAATCATGCCCGGCCGGCCGCCGGTGAAGGAAATGACGATGGCAATCGCGATCGAGGCATAAAGGCCGACACGCGGATCGACCCCGGCAATGATCGAGAAACCGATCGCTTCGGGGATGAGGGCCAGGGCGACGACGAGACCGGCAAGGATATCCTTGCGCGGATTGCTCAGCCAGTCGCGGCGCAGCGCGCTTGATTGGGTCATGTCGATCGATCCCGCAAATCGTGCCGCCCAGTCCAGCATGGAACCGGCGGGCTTGTCACAGCCATAAGGGTTTATGCCCTTCCGACAGGGCGGGAGGCCTATCGGGCAGCGCGGCGCGATCCGCAAGGGGAGCGGTATTGATTAATTTACAAGGGGAAGGGGCACGCCAGGCCCGGCGGCGGTTCAGCCTTCCGGATACCAGTATCGCGCGTGGCAACTTTCGCAGACCAGATCCATGCCGGCGACCAGATCTCCGGCAGTGGCCGCATCCTTCGCCCTGGCGGCGGCCAGCAGCTTTTCCGCATGGGCTGCCTGCTCCAGCGCCAGTTCGCGCAGGCCATCCGTGTCGTTATCGATATAGCGCTGCACATCTTCCATGGAGATCTCGCCCTCTGCCGTGCCCATATTGTCGGGCGCGGCGGCGCTGATCTTGTCGGCGGCGGCGATCATCCGGCTGGCTTCCACCAGTTCGGCGGATGCATGGGCCAGCCGGTCCCAGCTTTCATCGGTCATCAGTTCGGGATCGATGCCGCCATCGTCGCTCATGGCGTTGTTGCCGACATCCCAGATGGTCAGGATCGCGGGATTGACGGCATCCTGCATCACGGCGCGGATGCGCAGGGCACCATCGTCGGCAACAGTCTGCGCAACCAGCCCGCTGGCGGCGAAGGCCAATGCGGCGGCGCCGATTCCCAGTGCAATCCTCATATCGCTGATCCTGTCCTCTCTGCGCCGTTCATCGTCTGAATATTTGGTCCAGCCTATCTGCGGGGCGCGGGCAAGACCTTGATTCCCGTCAATTCGCGCCGCCGCGAGTGTCCAGCCTATCAGCTTGCGGGATCGAGGACACCTTCATTGATGTATTGTTCGATTATCTCCTTCTGCGAAGGATACCAATATTCGAGATGGCAAGTTTCGCACACGCCATCCAGCTGGTTGATCAGCGGGCCTGCGCGGGCGGCGTCATGGTCCTTCGCCGCAGCGGCCAGATCCGCCATATGCGCGGCAAGGGCATTGGCCATGTCGCGCATGCCCTGCGGGTTCTTGTCGATATTGGCCTGCACGTCGGCAGAACTATCGCCAAAGGGCACGCCTTCATCCACGATCTTCACGCCCGGGCGGGTGACGATGATCGGGTCCAGCGTGGCCAGATCTATGGCCGCTTGCCGCAGGCTCAGCGAATGGGCGGCCAAGTTGGTCCAGTCCTCGTCGCTCATCAGATCGGGGTCGATACCGGCCTGATCGTCGAGCGCGGCATTGCCTATCGCCCAGACCTCGTCTGCCCGCACATCGATTTCATTCTTCATCACTTCGTGGAGAGTAAGCTCCACGTCCTGCGGCGCCTCTTCTTCCTGCTGGGAACAGGCTGCCACCAGTGCCAGCGCCGGAATCAGGCTCAGTCCGGTCAGTTTCATCCTCGGCATCCTTCCAATCTGGTTCTGCGCGTGAATTGCCCTGCTGCCTGAGCGGGGGCGGGCGATGCTGCGCAAGTTAATTACGGTAACGTGCGGGGTTACAATACGCTTTGCGGTTCATCGGCCGCCTCTTCCCGTTCATGCGCCTGGCGCTGCCACATTTCGGCATAGAGCCCGTCGCGCGAGAGGAGCTGCGCATGGGTGCCGCTTTCGGCCAGCCGCCCGGCATCCATCACGAAGATGCGATCCGCATCGGCAATGGTGGACAGGCGGTGGGCGATGGCGATTGTAGTGCGCCTTTCGGACACGCGCCGCAGGGTGGAAATGATTTCCTGCTCGGTCCGCGTGTCCAGCGCGCTCGTCGCCTCGTCCAGCAGCAGGATCGGCGGATCCTTCAGCAATGTGCGGGCAATGGCCACGCGCTGCTTCTCCCCGCCGGACAGTTTCAGGCCGCGTTCGCCCACCTCGGTTTCGAAACCCTGCGGCAGGTTCCGGATAAAGGGCAGGATCGCGGCGTCGCGCGCGGCGGCCAGGATTTCCTCCTGCGTGGCATCTTCCCGGCCATAGCCGATATTATATCCGATCGTGTCGTTGAACAGCACGCTGTCCTGCGGGACAATCCCGATCCGGGCGCGCAGGCTGGCCTGCGTCACCTCGCTGATATCCTGCCCGTCGATCAATATGCGCCCCGACCACGGATCGTAGAAGCGGAACAGCAGCCGCCCGATGGTGGATTTGCCCGCCCCCGACGGGCCGACAAGGGCGATATGCTGTCCGGCCGGGGCTTCGAAGCTCAGCCCGTGCAGGATTTCCCGGTCGCGGTCATAACCGAAGACGACATTGTCGAAGGCGACAGTGGGATGGCGCACGATCAATGCGGGGGCGCCGGGCCGGTCCTCCACTTCCAGCTGCGTATCGATCAGGCGGAACATCGCCGCCATGTCGATCAGGCCCTGGCGGATCGTGCGATAGACCCAGCCCAGCAGATCCAGCGGGCGGAACAGCTGCATCAGATAAGTGTTCACCAGCACCAGATCGCCGACACTCAGATCGCCCCGGCTCCAGCCCCAGACGGTGAAGGCCATGGCGCCCGCCATCAGCAGGTTGGTGATCGATGCCTGGACGATATTGAGCAGGCCGAGTGAATTTTCGCTGCTGATGGCGGCGGCGGCATAGGCGCGGGCGGCGGAGCCATATCGTTCCTGTTCCCACTTTTCCGCGCCGAAATATTTCACCGTCTCGTAATTGAGGAGCGAATCCACCGCGCGCGACAGGGCGATGCCATCCAGATCGTTCATCCGGGCGCGCAATTTGGTTCGCCATTCGGTGATCAGGCGCGTGATCCAGATATAGGAGACAACGGTCACCGCCGTCGCGGCCACCAGTTCCCAGCCGAACTTGGTGTAGAAAATACCGGCCACGATCAGCAGCTCGACCGCAGTAGGCATGATGTTGAACAGCAGGAAGTAGATCATCGAATTGATGCTCTTCGTCCCGCGTTCGACCACCTTGGTCACTTCCCCCGTGCGGCGCGACAGGTGGAAGCGGAGCGACAGGTTATGCAGCCTGCGGAAGACGTCTTCCGTCAGATGCCGCACCGCGTCCTGGCCGACCCGTTCGAAGATGATGTTGCGGATATTGTCGAAAACGACCGTGGCGAACCGGCCCGCGGCATAGGCCACGACCAGCGCCATCGCGACCCACACGGCCGGATCGCCATCCGCCGCCATCGTGTCCACGGCGCCGGCATAAGCGAAGGGCAATGTGAGCACGACGATCTTGGCCAGCACGACGAAGAAGGTCGCGCCGGCAATGCGCCAGCGAAGTTCGGGCCGGTCCTTCGGCCATAGATAGGGCAGGAAGCGGCGGACCGTGTTCCAGCCCGCATAATCTTCCTGGCTCTTCGGGGATCCCTGTTGCGACATTGCCCTTTATGTGGGGGACGGAGGGCGATCAGGCAACGCGGCTGCGCGTCAAAGGCCGATCCTGCCCCCATACATGGAATCGAACCGGCGGACGCTGCGCGGCAGGTCGAACAATATCTGCCCCTTCCTGAAATCGATCGCTACGCGCCGGAACATCTTCAGCTCGCGGATGCCCAGCACCAGCGCCGGTTCCTTGTCCAGTTTCAGCGAGCGGAATGTGGGCGAATCGCCGAAGAAGATCGGCACATGGGTCAGTTGCACATTGTCGATCGCCAGCGACCGCGCGAGCATGACCGAGCCGGTCATCTGCTGGCCATTCACATCGGTCAGCTCGCTTTGCCCCAACACGCGCGCATTGCGCAGGCGGCGCTGCAATTCGCGATTGCCGACGCTGCCCTGCGCGCCCGTATCCACGATCACCGCTGTGCGCACCCCGTCCAGCATGGCGCGGGTGATGATCAATTGCCCCAGCCGCCGCCGTGCCTTGACCACGATTTCGAACCCGCGATTGCCGCCCAGTTCCTCTGCATCGGCCACGGCGATCTCGCTGTTCACGAAATCGATCAGCACGCGCTGGTCCTGCAGGCTGTCCAGCCCCAATATGCCGTCTGCATCGCCGATATGGATCGCATCCAGCAGCGGCGCGGTCTGGATATAGAAGCTGCGCGATCCCAGTGTCAGGTCGCGGACATCGACAGTTTCGATCGGCATCCGGCTGGCCATGGCCACCAATATGGCCGTTCGGCGCTCGGTCAGTTGCAGCAGGTCGGCCAGATCGTGCGACAGGACGGTGGCCTGCGATCCGGTGTCGATCAGGAATCGGAAGGGCCCTTGTCCCTGTATGGTGACGGGGACAGTCAGCCGCCTGTATCGCTCTTGCTCAAGCGCGATCACTTCATGGTCGGTTTGCGGTGCTTGCGTGGTCTTGTCCGCGGTTTCCGCCGGGTTCGCAATCGCACCGCCAGCCACGCTTGCCAGCGCGGCTGCAAGCAGGTGCCAGGTCATGGTCTTTCTCCCGGGTTCCGGAAAGGGCCGTCTGGCCGGATCCAGAACCCGGTGAAACCATATCACGCAGCGCCAAAATTACCAAATATCAGGCAGTTGCGGAAATTTCCGGTGAGCGCCGGCGCAACACAAGGGCGATCAGTTCTTCCAAAGTTGCGCGCGAGGTGACGAACAGGATCGCGCCATACAGAATGCCACCCGCCGCGATCTGGCAGATCAGCCGTGCCCAGCTCGCCATTTCCGGCAGGGCCGTGCCCAGCGCATGAACGGGCAGGGCCATGGCCGCGGCGGCGCCAATGCCGGGGGCGAGCGCCGCCAGCAATTGCCGCGCCCCTATGCCCAGCGGTTTGCGCGCCAGCAGGAAGGCGAAGGCCGGCAACAGAGGGAAGGCCAGCAGCCAGGCCCAGGCAAGCCCTTCAATGCCGGAACGCACCCCGATCACAAAGGCCAGCGGCATCACCAGAACGCCGAACAGGGATGTGCGCATGGATATTTCCGGGCGACCGATGGCATTCACTGCCGGGGCGAACAGGATGTGCAATGTCATTGCCGGCATGGCGAGCGAGAGGATCCGCACCAGCGGCGTCATCTCCGTCCATTTCTCTCCCAGCAATATCAAGACGGCATCCGGCGCCACGGCGGCCAGCCCGAAATAGAGCGGGCAGGTGACCAGCATGATCAGCCGCACCGCCTTCAGGAAACTGGCCGACAATGTCGCCCTGTCATTCTGCAATTTGGCATAAGCGGGGAAGGCCACCTCGTTCAGCGGGGGCACGAACTTGTTGGCGATCAGCGTGGTGAGAAACAGCCCCTCGGCATAAATGCCCAGATCGTGCGGTTCGACCGAGCGGGAAGCGATGAAGACATCGGCCTGGGTGATGATGGTCCAGAAGAAATGGCTGGCCAGCAACATGATGCCGAAATTGAACATCTGCCCGGCCCCGGCGAAGCTGAAGCTGGGAAGAAGGGTGAAGCGCGATGCCACCATCAGCGCGATGGCGCGCGTCCAGAACATTGCGATTGGCGCATAGACCAGCGTCCACACGCCGAACCCCGCCAGCGCACAGGTGATGGCAACAGCGGCGGACACGATCGTGGCGATAGTGTTGGCGATTGCCGGGCGGCGGAAATCCAGCTCGCGCGTCAGCAATACTTCGGGAATCGCGATGAAGGGCGTCGCCAGATACATCAGCGCCTGGACCTGCAGCAGGTCCTCCACCAGCGGCTGCCGATACCAGGCCGCCGCGATCGGGGCGATGGCCAGCTGGATCAGGGCGATCCCGCCATTGACCAGGATCAGCAGGCCGAATCCCTGCCGCACCTTCGTCTCGTCTATATGGCGGTCCTGTATCAGCGAACTGGCAAAGCCCGAGCCGTTGAGAAAGGCGAGAAAGGCCAGCACGACCTGGGTCATGGCGAAGAGGCCGTAATCGGACGGATCGAGAATCCGGATCACTGCCAGGGTCGAACCCCAGGCCACGGCTTGCGCCAGGATCTGGCTGCCGGACCGCCAGATGACGGCGCGTTTCACCTCGTCGCGCAGGGATTCGCTCATGCCCGGGCCAGCCTTGCCGGACGCGCGGAAGGCAAGGGCGGCACATTCACCGTGCTGCCCCCGCGCATATGGGCCCGCCGTCGCCAGCGCAGCATGGGTGGGGCAAGGGCGGGGGCGATCCGCCACAGGGCGAAGGCGAGCGTCCAGATCATGCCGCCTTGTGCCCGGTATACGGCGCGCAGGGCGGGCAGGCCCTGCGTATCCCCCTGTTCGACACGTGTCAGAGCCTGTTCAAACGCCAGCTGGTTGTGGTTTACGGCGATCATCCGGTGGGCGATGCCGGCATCGGGCCCGTTGCCCAGCGCAGCCAGCGCCTTTTCATAGACGCGCAGATTGCCCCGGATCATCTTGCTGTTGCTGGCGGAGGCGGATTCGGGACGCACCCGATATTCTCCCAGCACTTCGTCCAGATAGAGCGCATGGCCGCCCAGCATCATCAGCCGGACCCAGAAATCGAAATCCTCTGCATGGGACATGGTTTCGTCGAACCCGCCCACGGAATCGAAATCAGCCCGCCGGAAGGTGGAGCCGATATAGACGTTGAAACTGCGGTCCAGCACATCTCCCAGCGAACCGTGCAGCCCGTCGCTCGTCCCTTGCTTGGCGGAAACGCAGTACCGTTCCCTGTCCAGCGCGCCGAAGATGCGGGCATTGCAGGTTACAATGCGTGCGGCCGGGTCCTCGTCCAGTGCCGCGGTCGTGCGGGCGAGATAGGCAGGCCGGAACAGATCGTCCCCGTCCAGCAGTGCTATATAGGGTGCGCTGGTGATCGCGATGGCCCGGTTGCGTGCCGCGGACACGCCGCCATTGTCCGTATGGAGGAAGGTGATCCTCGAATCCTTCAGATAAGGGGTGACTGCTTCGGCCACGTCGTCCGGTGCGCCATCATCCACCACCACGCATTCCCAATCGGTCATGTCCTGGGCCAGCAGGGAATCCAGCGCCTCACCGACCAAGTGAGCAACGCCATAGGCCGGAACGATCACGGCGACGCGCGGCGGCGGGGGAGAGGGGGCGGACTGCAATTCCATGTGCGCGGGGCTTAGCCGCCGCTCGATAAGAATTAGTTTAACGGACCATGCGCGCGTGAATCATAGGAAGGGCGTCAGATGGGCGGGGGCGGACCCGACACTTCGTTGGCCGGAATCACTGGCGCAGCTGACTCGGGATAGAATCGCATCGGCTGGATGACGAGCTGATGAATCATTGCGGTTCTGCTGAAAGTGGCGGGATTCCGGGGGTTTGGCGAATATGAGCGAGGGCGGCGCCGTCTCGCATGGTATGTTTTTCGGTGTTGGGCTGTGATGGGTTGTTTGGTTGGGTTTCTGGTGGTGTGAGAAATATCTCTGTATTTTCAGTATGTTGCCTATTCAGTGACATAAAATTGCAAAAACCCGTTGACCGAATCTGACCCCCTCCATATATGCCGCTTCACCGACGGGGCGCTGACGGTTTCACCGCTGCCTCATTGGTCGCCAACACTAACGGGCAACCGGACCCCCGGTGAGAATTGGGGGGCCGCTAGTTGTCCGCCTCGTTGTTGGATGGCTCTTTGAAATTGTTGTTTTTTGATGAAGGGACATGTGGGCGACGGCGCCCGGTCCGGGGGTCTCAAGGCTCCGGGTACCGGTAAATTAAGCCGACGCCACATCCATCCAGGCTCCACAGTCTGGTTGAGATGATGCATGTTCATTCGTATCCATTACGTTTGACAGTGCAGGTATCGGCTCCTTGAAGCTCATGCCAGGCAGGCTGGCGGGATTTTCCCGTGTCTGTTTGGTGTGTGACACAAACTTGAGAGTTTGATCCTGGCTCAGAACGAACGCTGGCGGCATGCCTAACACATGCAAGTCGAACGAGCTCTTCGGAGCTAGTGGCGCACGGGTGCGTAACGCGTGGGAACCTGCCCTTAGGTTCGGAATAACTCCCCGAAAGGGGTGCTAATACCGGATAATGTCTTCGGACCAAAGATTTATCGCCTTTGGATGGGCCCGCGTTGGATTAGCTAGTTGGTAGGGTAAAGGCCTACCAAGGCGACGATCCATAGCTGGTCTTAGAGGATGATCAGCCACACTGGGACTGAGACACGGCCCAGACTCCTACGGGAGGCAGCAGTGGGGAATATTGGACAATGGGCGAAAGCCTGATCCAGCAATGCCGCGTGAGTGATGAAGGCCTTAGGGTTGTAAAGCTCTTTTACCAGGGATGATAATGACAGTACCTGGAGAATAAGCTCCGGCTAACTCCGTGCCAGCAGCCGCGGTAATACGGAGGGAGCTAGCGTTGTTCGGAAATACTGGGCGTAAAGCGCGCGTAGGCGGCTTTCCAAGTCAGGGGTGAAATCCCGGGGCTCAACCCCGGAACTGCCCTTGAAACTGGATCGCTAGAATCCTGGAGAGGCGAGTGGAATTCCGAGTGTAGAGGTGAAATTCGTAGATATTCGGAAGAACACCAGTGGCGAAGGCGACTCGCTGGACAGGTATTGACGCTGAGGTGCGAAAGCGTGGGGAGCAAACAGGATTAGATACCCTGGTAGTCCACGCCGTAAACGATGATAACTAGCTGTCCGGGCACATGGTGCTTGGGTGGCGCAGCTAACGCATTAAGTTATCCGCCTGGGGAGTACGGTCGCAAGATTAAAACTCAAAGGAATTGACGGGGGCCTGCACAAGCGGTGGAGCATGTGGTTTAATTCGAAGCAACGCGCAGAACCTTACCAGCTTTTGACATCCCGATCGCGAATAGCAGAGATGCTTTTCTTCAGTTCGGCTGGATCGGTGACAGGTGCTGCATGGCTGTCGTCAGCTCGTGTCGTGAGATGTTGGGTTAAGTCCCGCAACGAGCGCAACCCTCGTCCTTAGTTGCCATCATTTAGTTGGGAACTCTAAGGAAACCGCCGGTGATAAGCCGGAGGAAGGTGGGGATGACGTCAAGTCCTCATGGCCCTTACAAGCTGGGCTACACACGTGCTACAATGGCGATGACAGTGGGCAGCGAGCACGCGAGTGTGAGCTAATCTCCAAAAGTCGTCTCAGTTCGGATTGTTCTCTGCAACTCGAGAGCATGAAGGCGGAATCGCTAGTAATCGCGGATCAGCATGCCGCGGTGAATACGTTCCCAGGCCTTGTACACACCGCCCGTCACGCCATGGGAGTTGGTTTCACCCGAAGATGGTGCGCTAACCTTTTAGGAGGCAGCCAGCCACGGTGGGATCAGCGACTGGGGTGAAGTCGTAACAAGGTAGCCGTAGGGGAACCTGCGGCTGGATCACCTCCTTTCTAAGGATTTTGGCGGAAAGCGCCGGACTTCATGTCCGGAAGAGCTTCCTCCATTTCCAAAGAACATGCCGTCGTCCTCATGTCCTTTCATCACTGGAGATTGACCCTGGGTCGCTATGCGATTTTGGGTCAAATGCCTGAGCTGGCTCACGCCGCCCGCGGCCTTTTGGCCGGCAGGGCAGCAGAATGGGCCGGTAGCTCAGGTGGTTAGAGCGTACGCCTGATAAGCGTAAGGTCGCTGGTTCGAGTCCAGCTCGGCCCACCATTTTGCGATCTGGTGCGGGGCCTTAGCTCAGCTGGGAGAGCACCTGCTTTGCAAGCAGGGGGTCATCGGTTCGATCCCGATAGGCTCCACCAGTCGCGAATACTCCAGTGAAGGAAAACAGATCCGGTTTCGACCGGTAGGCGGCATCTGGCCGCTGTCTTTGACATTGTGAATGGGTTTTTAAATCGATGCCGTGGCGCATGGCAGTCGATCTGAATGGTTTTCGGACCATTGGGTTGGCGGCAATGCGACACTTTACAGATGTAATATCTGGCTGAGATTATCCTCCGCGCCATTTTCAGGCGTCAGGCTTTTATGCAGGCTTGTCGTTGATGGTGTGGATTCTCAAGCGTGAGGTAAGAGCATTTGGTGGATGCCTTGGCATGTACAGGCGACGAAGGACGTGGCACGCTGCGATAAGCGTCGGGGAGTTGTGAGCAAACTTTGATCCGGCGATTTCCGAATGGGGAAACCCACCTTCACCATTTCTCTCATTGTCCGAGCGATCGGGTTTTGAGAGAGGTGGATAAGGTATCACCTTAGTGAATATATAGCTTTGGTGAAGCGAACCCGGGGAACTGAAACATCTCAGTACCCGGAGGAAAAGACATCAACCGAGATTCCCGTAGTAGTGGCGAGCGAACCGGGACCAGGCCAGTGCCTTTCATTCAACTAGCAGAACACTTTGGAAAGAGTGGCCATAGCGGGTGACAGCCCCGTATGTGAAAGTGATGTGAAAGGACTCGAGTAGGGCGGGACACGTGAAATCCTGTCTGAACATGGGGGGACCACCCTCCAAGCCTAAATACTCGTACATGACCGATAGTGAACAAGTACCGTGAGGGAAAGGTGAAAAGCACCCCGATTAGGGGAGTGAAACAGTACCTGAAACCGAATGCTTACAAGCAGTTGGAGCTCCATAGGGAGTGACAGCGTACCTCTTGCATAATGGGTCAGTGACTTAGTGTATCATGCAAGCTTAAGCCGTTAGGTGTAGGCGCAGCGAAAGCGAGTCTGAATAGGGCGACAGAGTATGATGCATTAGACCCGAACCCCGGCGATCTAGGCATGGCCAGGTTGAAGGTGCGGTAACACGCACTGGAGGACCGAACCGTTGAATGTTGAAAAATTCTCGGATGAGCTGTGTTTAGGGGTGAAAGGCCAATCAAGCCGGGAAATAGCTGGTTCTCCGCGAAATCTATTGAGGTAGAGCGTCGGATGTATGCCGATGGGGGTAGAGCACTGGATGGGCTAGGGCGGCGCGAGCTGTACCAAACCTAACCAAACTCCGAATACCATCGAGTCTTATCCGGCAGACAGACGGCGGGTGCTAAGGTCCGTCGTCAAAAGGGAAACAGCCCTAACCTACAGCTAAGGTCCCCAAGTCATCACTAAGTGGGAAAGCATGTGGGATTTCCAAAACAACCAGGAGGTTGGCTTAGAAGCAGCCATCCTTTAAAGAAAGCGTAACAGCTCACTGGTCTAAATAAGAGATCCTGCGGCGAAAATGTATCGGGGCTAAAGTGATGCACCGAAGCTTAGGGTTCAGTACTTTGTACTGAGCGGTAGCGGAGCGTTCCGTAAGCGAGTGAAGCCGAAGGGTAACCGACGGTGGACGTATCGGAAGTGCGAATGCTGACATGAGTAGCGACAAAGAGGGTGAGATGCCCTCTCGCCGAAAGACCAAGGGTTCCTGCGCAACGCTAATCGGCGCAGGGTGAGCCGGCCCCTAAGACGAGCCCGAAGGGGGTAGTCGATGGGAACCACGTTAATATTCGTGGGCCTGGTGGTGTGTGACGGATTGTGGAAGTTGTTCGATCTTATCGGATTGATCGGGCAGCCAAGTGGTCCCAGGAAATAGCCCCACCGTATAGACCGTACCCGAAACCGACACAGGTGGTCAGGTAGAGTATACCAAGGCGCTTGAGAGAAGTATCCTGAAGGAACTCGGCAAATTGCCTCCGTACCTTCGGAAGAAGGAGGCCCTGAATTGAGGCAACTCTTTTCAGGGGGCACAGGCCAGGGGGTAGCGACTGTTTAGCAAAAACACAGGACTCTGCTAAGTCGGCTTCAAGACGACGTATAGGGTCTGACGCCTGCCCGGTGCTCGAAGGTTAAGAGGAGGAGTGCAAGCTCCGAATTGAAGCCCGAGTAAACGGCGGCCGTAACTATAACGGTCCTAAGGTAGCGAAATTCCTTGTCGGGTAAGTTCCGACCTGCACGAATGGCGTAACGACTTCCCCACTGTCTCCAGGATATGCTCAGCGAAATTGAATTCTCCGTGAAGATGCGGAGTACCCGCGGTTAGACGGAAAGACCCCGTGCACCTTTACTGCAGCTTCAGAGTGGCATTAGGAAAGAGTTGTGTAGCATAGGTGGGAGGCTTTGAAGCCAGGGCGCCAGCCTTGGTGGAGCCATAGGTGAAATACCACCCTGCTGTTTTCTGATGTCTAACCTCGTACCGTTATCCGGTACAGGGACCCTCTGTGGCGGGTAGTTTGACTGGGGCGGTCGCCTCCTAAAGAGTAACGGAGGCGCGCGATGGTAGGCTCAGGCCGGTTGGAAACCGGCTGCAAGAGTGCAATGGCATAAGCCTGCCTGACTGCGAGATCGACGGATCGAGCAGAGACGAAAGTCGGTCATAGTGATCCGGTGGTCCCTTGTGGAAGGGCCATCGCTCAACGGATAAAAGGTACGCCGGGGATAACAGGCTGATGATTCCCAAGAGCTCATATCGACGGAATCGTTTGGCACCTCGATGTCGGCTCATCACATCCTGGGGCTGGAGCAGGTCCCAAGGGTTTGGCTGTTCGCCAATTAAAGTGGTACGTGAGCTGGGTTCAGAACGTCGCGAGACAGTTTGGTCCCTATCTGCCGTGGGCGTCGATTGTTGAGAGGAGTTGCCCCTAGTACGAGAGGACCGGGGTGAACATACCTCTGGTGTACCTGTCATCGCGCCAGCGGTGCAGCAGGGTAGCTATGTATGGACGGGATAACCGCTGAAAGCATCTAAGCGGGAAGCCTCCCTCAAGATTAGCAATCATCGAGTCGTGATAGACCATCACGTTGATAGGCCGGGTGTGGAAGCGCAGTAATGTGTGGAGCTAACCGGTCCTAATAACTCTGTTCGCGCTTGTTGAATCCCACCATCAACGTCAGTCCTGCACATGCAGGGCGGCTGTTGATCCGGAGGATCATCCAGCCCGATAACTAACATCAGTCATCGATTTAAACCCGCAATACGCCGGCTTCATTGCTTGGTGGCCATAGCGCCTGTGACCCACCCGATCCCATCTCGAACTCGGCCGTGAAACCAGGCAGCGCCGATGGTACTAACGCTCAAGCGTTGGAAGAGTAGGACGCCGCCAGGCATTGCAGCCGGCGTATCGCGCGGAAAAAAAACCCATTCTCAATCTCATGAGGCTAACCCTTACCGAATAGCCTCAATCCTGGCGTCTCCGTAGATAGAGCTATCGATGGGTGGCGCCTTTGCCGATAAGGCGTCGTGCGGTGACGCGGGGTGGAGCAGTCCGGTAGCTCGTCAGGCTCATAACCTGAAGGTCGTTGGTTCAAATCCAACCCCCGCAACCAACTCAAGAAATTTATAGGCTCCTGTTTTCACAGGGGCTTTTTCTTTGTCCGCGGGCCTCATTTGAAGGCGGCGGATTGCGCGATCTGCGAGACGGATCCGTTCGAACCCAACCGCACTTTTGCGAAAATCGACTCTGCTCGCGCGCCGATAATGGGGTGCTTGCAGGCCATTTGGTCGAGCTATCGGCAGGCGGTCATTGACATCTTCCCGAAACCGCCTGGCCTACCGGCCGATAAGTAAGCCTATCCCAAGGCAATCGACGAGATCTATAAGTCTGATGCCTGCCACACCCACACTCTCCCTCTATTGAGCGCTATCGCGTCTCTCGGGAACTGATCGAACAGGTGCGTAGTGGCACCTGGGGATTCTGACGATGTCAAAGGCGATCGCGACACTCGTGCTGCACTCGCTGCGAGGGGCTGTCGGTGCCGCCAACCATGCACGAAAGCAAATCTCGCGGCTTTTGGCTCGCAAAGTACAGAGCGGTCTTTCGCGAAGCTTCCCTTTCCTCCCGAAGCCCATGGGGCTCAAGGCGAAGAGGTTCATTCCCTTGGATTAGACCTGCTTGCCGCGCTGGCACCAGATAAACGGCAGATATTGAGCAACCAACTTGCCCGGCGTCGACTCACCCGATCCCCAAATCCGATTCGACCCGTTTAACGGGCAACCCGCTGGCCAGCGCAATGCATACTGTTTCTCGCTCGAACACCTCTGAATGCTTGATCGTCGTCGGTCTCCTGTCGCGAGCTCAAAAGGCTTAGATGATCGGTGCAAAACCGTTCCATGCGGATTTTGCCGTACGCCCCGCCACGGCGCCGTCTCGCATGGTATGTTTTTCGGTGTTGGGCTGTGATGGGTTGTTTGGTTGGGTTTCTGGTGGTGTGAGAAATATCTCTGTATTTTCAGTATGTTGCCTATTCAGTGACATAAAATTGCAAAAACCCGTTGACCGAATCTGACCCCCTCCATATATGCCGCTTCACCGACGGGGCGCTGACGGTTTCACCGCTGCCTCATTGGTCGCCAACACTAACGGGCAACCGGACCCCCGGTGAGAATTGGGGGGCCGCTAGTTGTCCGCCTCGTTGTTGGATGGCTCTTTGAAATTGTTGTTTTTTGATGAAGGGACATGTGGGCGACGGCGCCCGGTCCGGGGGTCTCAAGGCTCCGGGTACCGGTAAATTAAGCCGACGCCACATCCATCCAGGCTCCACAGTCTGGTTGAGATGATGCATGTTCATTCGTATCCATTACGTTTGACAGTGCAGGTATCGGCTCCTTGAAGCTCATGCCAGGCAGGCTGGCGGGATTTTCCCGTGTCTGTTTGGTGTGTGACACAAACTTGAGAGTTTGATCCTGGCTCAGAACGAACGCTGGCGGCATGCCTAACACATGCAAGTCGAACGAGCTCTTCGGAGCTAGTGGCGCACGGGTGCGTAACGCGTGGGAACCTGCCCTTAGGTTCGGAATAACTCCCCGAAAGGGGTGCTAATACCGGATAATGTCTTCGGACCAAAGATTTATCGCCTTTGGATGGGCCCGCGTTGGATTAGCTAGTTGGTAGGGTAAAGGCCTACCAAGGCGACGATCCATAGCTGGTCTTAGAGGATGATCAGCCACACTGGGACTGAGACACGGCCCAGACTCCTACGGGAGGCAGCAGTGGGGAATATTGGACAATGGGCGAAAGCCTGATCCAGCAATGCCGCGTGAGTGATGAAGGCCTTAGGGTTGTAAAGCTCTTTTACCAGGGATGATAATGACAGTACCTGGAGAATAAGCTCCGGCTAACTCCGTGCCAGCAGCCGCGGTAATACGGAGGGAGCTAGCGTTGTTCGGAAATACTGGGCGTAAAGCGCGCGTAGGCGGCTTTCCAAGTCAGGGGTGAAATCCCGGGGCTCAACCCCGGAACTGCCCTTGAAACTGGATCGCTAGAATCCTGGAGAGGCGAGTGGAATTCCGAGTGTAGAGGTGAAATTCGTAGATATTCGGAAGAACACCAGTGGCGAAGGCGACTCGCTGGACAGGTATTGACGCTGAGGTGCGAAAGCGTGGGGAGCAAACAGGATTAGATACCCTGGTAGTCCACGCCGTAAACGATGATAACTAGCTGTCCGGGCACATGGTGCTTGGGTGGCGCAGCTAACGCATTAAGTTATCCGCCTGGGGAGTACGGTCGCAAGATTAAAACTCAAAGGAATTGACGGGGGCCTGCACAAGCGGTGGAGCATGTGGTTTAATTCGAAGCAACGCGCAGAACCTTACCAGCTTTTGACATCCCGATCGCGAATAGCAGAGATGCTTTTCTTCAGTTCGGCTGGATCGGTGACAGGTGCTGCATGGCTGTCGTCAGCTCGTGTCGTGAGATGTTGGGTTAAGTCCCGCAACGAGCGCAACCCTCGTCCTTAGTTGCCATCATTTAGTTGGGAACTCTAAGGAAACCGCCGGTGATAAGCCGGAGGAAGGTGGGGATGACGTCAAGTCCTCATGGCCCTTACAAGCTGGGCTACACACGTGCTACAATGGCGATGACAGTGGGCAGCGAGCACGCGAGTGTGAGCTAATCTCCAAAAGTCGTCTCAGTTCGGATTGTTCTCTGCAACTCGAGAGCATGAAGGCGGAATCGCTAGTAATCGCGGATCAGCATGCCGCGGTGAATACGTTCCCAGGCCTTGTACACACCGCCCGTCACGCCATGGGAGTTGGTTTCACCCGAAGATGGTGCGCTAACCTTTTAGGAGGCAGCCAGCCACGGTGGGATCAGCGACTGGGGTGAAGTCGTAACAAGGTAGCCGTAGGGGAACCTGCGGCTGGATCACCTCCTTTCTAAGGATTTTGGCGGAAAGCGCCGGACTTCATGTCCGGAAGAGCTTCCTCCATTTCCAAAGAACATGCCGTCGTCCTCATGTCCTTTCATCACTGGAGATTGACCCTGGGTCGCTATGCGATTTTGGGTCAAATGCCTGAGCTGGCTCACGCCGCCCGCGGCCTTTTGGCCGGCAGGGCAGCAGAATGGGCCGGTAGCTCAGGTGGTTAGAGCGTACGCCTGATAAGCGTAAGGTCGCTGGTTCGAGTCCAGCTCGGCCCACCATTTTGCGATCTGGTGCGGGGCCTTAGCTCAGCTGGGAGAGCACCTGCTTTGCAAGCAGGGGGTCATCGGTTCGATCCCGATAGGCTCCACCAGTCGCGAATACTCCAGTGAAGGAAAACAGATCCGGTTTCGACCGGTAGGCGGCATCTGGCCGCTGTCTTTGACATTGTGAATGGGTTTTTAAATCGATGCCGTGGCGCATGGCAGTCGATCTGAATGGTTTTCGGACCATTGGGTTGGCGGCAATGCGACACTTTACAGATGTAATATCTGGCTGAGATTATCCTCCGCGCCATTTTCAGGCGTCAGGCTTTTATGCAGGCTTGTCGTTGATGGTGTGGATTCTCAAGCGTGAGGTAAGAGCATTTGGTGGATGCCTTGGCATGTACAGGCGACGAAGGACGTGGCACGCTGCGATAAGCGTCGGGGAGTTGTGAGCAAACTTTGATCCGGCGATTTCCGAATGGGGAAACCCACCTTCACCATTTCTCTCATTGTCCGAGCGATCGGGTTTTGAGAGAGGTGGATAAGGTATCACCTTAGTGAATATATAGCTTTGGTGAAGCGAACCCGGGGAACTGAAACATCTCAGTACCCGGAGGAAAAGACATCAACCGAGATTCCCGTAGTAGTGGCGAGCGAACCGGGACCAGGCCAGTGCCTTTCATTCAACTAGCAGAACACTTTGGAAAGAGTGGCCATAGCGGGTGACAGCCCCGTATGTGAAAGTGATGTGAAAGGACTCGAGTAGGGCGGGACACGTGAAATCCTGTCTGAACATGGGGGGACCACCCTCCAAGCCTAAATACTCGTACATGACCGATAGTGAACAAGTACCGTGAGGGAAAGGTGAAAAGCACCCCGATTAGGGGAGTGAAACAGTACCTGAAACCGAATGCTTACAAGCAGTTGGAGCTCCATAGGGAGTGACAGCGTACCTCTTGCATAATGGGTCAGTGACTTAGTGTATCATGCAAGCTTAAGCCGTTAGGTGTAGGCGCAGCGAAAGCGAGTCTGAATAGGGCGACAGAGTATGATGCATTAGACCCGAACCCCGGCGATCTAGGCATGGCCAGGTTGAAGGTGCGGTAACACGCACTGGAGGACCGAACCGTTGAATGTTGAAAAATTCTCGGATGAGCTGTGTTTAGGGGTGAAAGGCCAATCAAGCCGGGAAATAGCTGGTTCTCCGCGAAATCTATTGAGGTAGAGCGTCGGATGTATGCCGATGGGGGTAGAGCACTGGATGGGCTAGGGCGGCGCGAGCTGTACCAAACCTAACCAAACTCCGAATACCATCGAGTCTTATCCGGCAGACAGACGGCGGGTGCTAAGGTCCGTCGTCAAAAGGGAAACAGCCCTAACCTACAGCTAAGGTCCCCAAGTCATCACTAAGTGGGAAAGCATGTGGGATTTCCAAAACAACCAGGAGGTTGGCTTAGAAGCAGCCATCCTTTAAAGAAAGCGTAACAGCTCACTGGTCTAAATAAGAGATCCTGCGGCGAAAATGTATCGGGGCTAAAGTGATGCACCGAAGCTTAGGGTTCAGTACTTTGTACTGAGCGGTAGCGGAGCGTTCCGTAAGCGAGTGAAGCCGAAGGGTAACCGACGGTGGACGTATCGGAAGTGCGAATGCTGACATGAGTAGCGACAAAGAGGGTGAGATGCCCTCTCGCCGAAAGACCAAGGGTTCCTGCGCAACGCTAATCGGCGCAGGGTGAGCCGGCCCCTAAGACGAGCCCGAAGGGGGTAGTCGATGGGAACCACGTTAATATTCGTGGGCCTGGTGGTGTGTGACGGATTGTGGAAGTTGTTCGATCTTATCGGATTGATCGGGCAGCCAAGTGGTCCCAGGAAATAGCCCCACCGTATAGACCGTACCCGAAACCGACACAGGTGGTCAGGTAGAGTATACCAAGGCGCTTGAGAGAAGTATCCTGAAGGAACTCGGCAAATTGCCTCCGTACCTTCGGAAGAAGGAGGCCCTGAATTGAGGCAACTCTTTTCAGGGGGCACAGGCCAGGGGGTAGCGACTGTTTAGCAAAAACACAGGACTCTGCTAAGTCGGCTTCAAGACGACGTATAGGGTCTGACGCCTGCCCGGTGCTCGAAGGTTAAGAGGAGGAGTGCAAGCTCCGAATTGAAGCCCGAGTAAACGGCGGCCGTAACTATAACGGTCCTAAGGTAGCGAAATTCCTTGTCGGGTAAGTTCCGACCTGCACGAATGGCGTAACGACTTCCCCACTGTCTCCAGGATATGCTCAGCGAAATTGAATTCTCCGTGAAGATGCGGAGTACCCGCGGTTAGACGGAAAGACCCCGTGCACCTTTACTGCAGCTTCAGAGTGGCATTAGGAAAGAGTTGTGTAGCATAGGTGGGAGGCTTTGAAGCCAGGGCGCCAGCCTTGGTGGAGCCATAGGTGAAATACCACCCTGCTGTTTTCTGATGTCTAACCTCGTACCGTTATCCGGTACAGGGACCCTCTGTGGCGGGTAGTTTGACTGGGGCGGTCGCCTCCTAAAGAGTAACGGAGGCGCGCGATGGTAGGCTCAGGCCGGTTGGAAACCGGCTGCAAGAGTGCAATGGCATAAGCCTGCCTGACTGCGAGATCGACGGATCGAGCAGAGACGAAAGTCGGTCATAGTGATCCGGTGGTCCCTTGTGGAAGGGCCATCGCTCAACGGATAAAAGGTACGCCGGGGATAACAGGCTGATGATTCCCAAGAGCTCATATCGACGGAATCGTTTGGCACCTCGATGTCGGCTCATCACATCCTGGGGCTGGAGCAGGTCCCAAGGGTTTGGCTGTTCGCCAATTAAAGTGGTACGTGAGCTGGGTTCAGAACGTCGCGAGACAGTTTGGTCCCTATCTGCCGTGGGCGTCGATTGTTGAGAGGAGTTGCCCCTAGTACGAGAGGACCGGGGTGAACATACCTCTGGTGTACCTGTCATCGCGCCAGCGGTGCAGCAGGGTAGCTATGTATGGACGGGATAACCGCTGAAAGCATCTAAGCGGGAAGCCTCCCTCAAGATTAGCAATCATCGAGTCGTGATAGACCATCACGTTGATAGGCCGGGTGTGGAAGCGCAGTAATGTGTGGAGCTAACCGGTCCTAATAACTCTGTTCGCGCTTGTTGAATCCCACCATCAACGTCAGTCCTGCACATGCAGGGCGGCTGTTGATCCGGAGGATCATCCAGCCCGATAACTAACATCAGTCATCGATTTAAACCCGCAATACGCCGGCTTCATTGCTTGGTGGCCATAGCGCCTGTGACCCACCCGATCCCATCTCGAACTCGGCCGTGAAACCAGGCAGCGCCGATGGTACTAACGCTCAAGCGTTGGAAGAGTAGGACGCCGCCAGGCATTGCAGCCGGCGTATCGCGCGGAAAAAAAACCCATTCTCAATCTCATGAGGCTAACCCTTACCGAATAGCCTCAATCCTGGCGTCTCTTACGATAGACGCGGGATCAAAACTTCCGACATATCAGTAGATATGAGATCAAACCCCGCTGTGATTCAGCGGGGTTTTGTCATATCTGCACCCCATGATAGCGGCGGATGCCGCAAGGTGCGGGATAATGAGATGCGAACAAGATTGAGCATCTGCCGCAAAAAGCGAGCTTTCCCTACCGAAGGGGCCGCTCTTCACGCTGCCTGTGCATCGGATCTGGATCTGCGCATCTATCGCTGCGACCGATGTGGACGTTTTCACCTGACCAGCCGGCGCAAGGGCAAGCGCATTCCCCGCCTAACCGGCTAATCGGTTATTTGCCTTCGGCCACGTCCAGCAGATCCATCAAATTGCGGGCGGCGTTGCGGTCGTCTTCATCCTGAAACGCCGTATCAAGGTCCGGAGCATGTCCGACCATGTAGAGCACTGACCACAGGGCGAAGCGGCGCGGGCGGTCTTTCTCCAGCCCGAAGTCCACACGCATTCGGTCCAGCCCTGCTTCAAGCATGGCCGGGGACACTTCCGCCATGTCGGCGCTGCCGAAATAACGGTTCAGAAGATCGTCGAAATACATTTGTCCGGCGTTAGCGCATGGCGCCGCCGGGGCAAAGGTCCGTGCGGGGCAGGGGCAGGCTAGGGCTCAATCAGGCGATTTGAGAGTGACCCACACATCCACAGGGGCGATGAACTTGCCCGGAGCGGGTTTGCCGACATCGACCCGTTCCGCCGTCACCAGTTCGCCGGTGGCGAGATTGAAGCTGGCCCAGGGCTTCGGCATACGGCCGAAGGTCATTTTCTGGATCGGCCGCCCGGTGGCGGTGTTCATGATGGTCGCGATGATTGCCATGGCGTGCCGCTAGAATGTGCCGCACAGGCCGTCCAGCCGGCTCCGCCGCTTCTCCCACAGTTCGTCGCCACGACATGTCGAGGGGCGTGCAAGAACTTCCGCGCGGTGTCGGATTGGGGGAGGCGCCCGCCACAATCGCGCAGCGGCCAGCGGCCGGCTAATAACCTTATGCCATGCCTCTCATCCCATTCTGCCGGGCCGCGATGCAATTGCAGGAGGAACGCGGTACGATTGGCAGCATTCCAGTCCATGAGCGGCGATGCAGGAGGAAGAGATGAGCGGAACGCGGATCGAAAGTGACACGATGGGCGAAATCGCGGTCCCTGCGGGCAAATTATGGGGCGCGCAGACGCAGCGATCACTGCAGAACTTCCGCATCGGGGAGGAGCGAATGCCGCGCCCCGTGATCCGTGCCCTGGGCATCATCAAGCGTTCCGCAGCCTTGGCCAATTCCTATCTCGGCCTGCTGGATGAGGATCTTGCGGCGGCGATTGTAGAAGCCGCCGATCAGGTGATCGCGGGGGAACTGGACGAGCATTTCCCGCTGGTCGTGTGGCAGACCGGATCGGGCACGCAGACCAATATGAATGCCAATGAGGTGATCGCCAATCGCGCGAACCTGATGCTTGGCGGGGAACTGGGTGCCAAACAACCGGTCCACCCCAATGACCATGTGAACAGGAGCCAGTCCTCTAACGATACTTTCCCTACGGCCATCCATATCGCCGCCGCCATGCAGATCACCGGGGAATTGCTGCCCGCGCTTGCCGACATGCGGGACAAGCTGGAAGCGAAGGCGAAGGGCTGGTCGGGCATCGTCAAGATTGGCCGGACCCATACGCAGGATGCCACGCCGCTGACCCTGGGGCAGGAGTTTTCCGGTTATGCACGGCAAGTCGCGGCCGGGATCGAGCGGATCGAGGCGACACTGCCGGGCCTCTATGAGCTTGCCCAGGGCGGCACGGCGGTGGGAACCGGGCTGAATGCGCCGGAGGAATTTGCGGGTGAAGTCGCAGCGCGGATCGCTGAGGTGACGGGCCTTCCTTTCGTGACTGCGCCCAACAAGTTCGAGGCTTTGGCTGCACAGGATGCGCTGCTGTTCTGCCACGGTGCGATAAATTCGCTGGCCGCCGCGCTTTACAAGATCGCCAATGATATTCGCCTGCTCGGCTCCGGCCCGCGATCGGGCCTTGGCGAACTGGCCCTGCCGGAAAACGAGCCCGGATCTTCAATCATGCCCGGCAAGGTGAATCCGACCCAGTGCGAAGCACTGACGCAGGTTTGTGCGCAGATCTTCGGCAATCAGGCCACGCTGACTTTCGCCGATAGCCAGGGCCAGTTCGAACTCAACGTCTATCGCCCGGTAATGGCCTATAATTTCCTGCAATCCGTGCGGCTGATGGGTGATGCTGTGCGCAGTTTCACCGCCAATCTGCTGATGGGGCTGGAACCGCGTGAGGACAATATCGCGCGCGGTGTGCAGAATTCCCTGATGCTGGTGACGGCGCTGGCACCCGAGATCGGATATGACAAGGCCGCTGCGATTGCCAAGGCCGCGCACTGGAAGGGCATCACATTGCGCGAAGCGGCCGTGGCGAGCGGGGATGTGACGGAAGAGGAATATGACCGGATCGTGCACCCTGAAGACATGATCGGGCCACGCTGAGCGGGACCCAGCGGCGCATATATCCACTGGCGGCGATGCAAAGTCGCAACAGTGGCCGCATGTCATGGGATTGCAGCAAATCTGTCGCGGGAGCTTCACGCACCGACCCTAGGGCGCCCTCAATTGAAACAGAGGGCTCCCAGGAATGAAACTGAACCGCTTGCTTCTTTCGACCAGCGCGGCGGCTTGCGCGCTTGCGGCCACCCCGGCTCTTGCCGGGGAAGTGGTTGGTGTCGTGGTCGACACGACGGATACGATATCGCTGCAATCTGCAAATATTCGCCTGGTGGAACTGAACCGCGAGGCGGTTTCCGAACGGGACGGCAGCTTTCGTTTCCCCGATGTGCCTGCGGGCACTTACACGCTGGTGGCGCGCTATGTCGGTGCGAAGCCGCAGACCTTGACCATCGACGTGCCGGGAACCGGCACGGTGCGAGCAGACTTTGCCCTGGGCGGGGCTGGCGCGGATGGGGCGATCCTGGTGATCGGCCAGAGCGCAAACCAGGCCAGCGCGCTTTCCCGCAAGCGTGAATCCGATGTCGTCAGCGATGTGCTGAGCCGTGATGCCATCGGGCAGTTTCCGGATCAGAATGTGGCCGAATCCCTGCGCCGCCTGCCGGGCATCAATGTGCTGAACGATCAGGGCGAGGGGCGTTTCGTATCCGTTCGCGGCCTTGACCCGAACCTCAATTCCACCTCGCTCAACGGCGTGCGCGTCCCATCGCCGGAATCGGATGTCCGTTCGGTGGCGCTGGATGTGATTTCTTCCGACATCATCGAATCCATCGAGGTGAAGAAATCGCTCACCCCCGACATGGATGCCGATACGATCGGGGCCTCCATCGAGATTGAAACCACCAGCGCCTTCGACCGCCGGAAGAGCCTGCTGACCGGCAAGCTGGAAGGCAGCTATAATGATTATTCTGGCGAATTGACGCCGAAGGGCAGTGTCGATTTCGCCACGAGGCTGGGCGAGAATGTCGGCGTTTCGGGCGGCATTTCCTATTACAAGCGCAAGTTCGAAACCGACAATATCGAAACCGATGGCTGGGAAGAATCCGCTGGCGGCCCGTTCGCCACAGAGATCCAGTATCGCGATTACGATGTGGAGCGCGAGCGTATCAGCGCCACTCTGGGCTTCGATTTCCGGGTGGGAGACAGCACCGAACTCTATGTCAAAGGCATTTACAGCCAGTTCGACGATCAGGAATATCGCCGCCGCACCACGTTCGATTTCGGCGATTTCGAAGATGACGGCCCCAGCAGTTTCGATGGCGCCACGGCGATCTATTCCGACGCGGATCAGGAATTCACGGTTGAACGTGACGTAAAGGACCGCTTTGAAAGCCAGAAGATCCGCACCGTGGTTGCCGGCGGCAAGACCGAAGCCGATGGCTGGACGGCCGAATATTCCGCCAGCTGGGCCAAATCCTCCGAGAAGGAAGATGGCTCGCTGGATCCAATCCAGTTTGAACGGGATTTCGAAGGCGATGGCCTGGATGTGATCGTCGATTACAGCGACGCGCGCAGACCGCTCTATTCCGTGTCCGGCAGCACGGAGGATTTCTTCGATGCCGGCGAATATGAACTCAACGATATCGAATTCGTCGATCTCTCCCTGGCGGAGGACGAGGAATATTCGGCCCGTTTTGATCTTGGCCGTGAATTCTGGATGGATGCGGGAAGCTTCACCGTGCAGGCCGGTTTCAAGGGGCGCTGGCGTTCCAAGAGCTACGCGAAGGACGTCACCTTCTACGAGAATGACGATATGACACTGGCCGATGCGCTGGGCGAACAGACCTATCGCATCGCCAATATCGGCCCGGTTGCCGACAAGACGGCGGGCACGGATTATTTCTACGCCAATATCGGCGATTTCGAGATCGCCGAGACTGATACGCTGTTCGATTCCGCGATCGACGATTATTCCGTCGATGAAGACATCATGGCCGGTTACCTGCTCGGCCGCTGGGATAGCGATACGCTGCGCGTGATTGGCGGCCTTCGCTACGAACATACCGACAACCAGATCCGTGCCAATGAAGTCCTGCTTGTCGAAGAAGACGGCACTCTGCCCAATGGCGACGTGGCCGAGGATGACACCGTCATCGTCAGCCCGACCAATGCGGCCAGAAGTTATGAGGACTGGCTGCCCAGCCTGAATATTCGCTGGTCCGCGCAGCAGGATCTGATCCTGCGCCTGGCCGGTTACAAGAGCCTGGTTCGCCCCAAGCTGTCCAAGCTGCCGCCGCGTTTTTCGATCGAGGAGAATGACGAGGGCGAACGGCAAGGCGAGTTCGGCAATCCGGACCTGAAACCCTACAAGGCGTGGAATTTCGACGCCTCGCTCGAATATTATCTGAGCAGTAATGGCGCGATCAGTGCTGCCGTCTTCTATAAGGACGTGAAGAACTTCATCTATGACATCAATCTCGATGATCCGGGCGTGTATCGCGGCATTGCCTATGATGAAGCGACCATTCCCTTTAACGGTGAAAGCGGAGAGATCTACGGTCTGGAGCTGAGCTATTCCCAGGCGTTTTCCATGCTGCCGGAACCGCTGGACGGGCTGCTGTTGCAGGCGAATTATACCTATACTGACGCCACCGGCCTGGTGCCGACCGATGGCGATCCGCAGGAATTGCGCGAAGTCACCCTGCCGTCCACGTCCAAACATACGGGTAATATCGTTCTCGGCTTCGACAAGGGGCCGTTCGATATTCGCCTGTCGGGCACATACCGCAGCAAATATCTGGACGAACTGGGCGACGATGCCCTTACTGACCGAATAGTGGACGATCACTTCCAGCTCGATCTCAGCGCGAAATATCGCGTTACCGAAAATATCAAGCTGTATTATGAATGGGTCAACATCAACGACGCCAAGTATTTCGCCTATAACACGCTCGGCGGGCAGAAGAACAACTACCAGTTTGAGCGTTACAAGTGGACGATGAAATTCGGCGTTCGGGTGAACTTCTGATGCGTAAGGTTGCGATAATCCTCAGCCTGGCAACGGCTCTTGCCGGATGTGCCACGACCCCCACCGGCCTGCCTCCGGTTGCCGTCACCGCTTCGGCGGAGACAGTGCCGGTCGGCACCGCCAATGCGGATGCGGCGGACGATCCGGCGGTGTGGCACAATGCCGCGAACCCGGCCGCGAGCCTTGTGATCGGGACGGACAAGAAGGCGGGCCTTCACGTCTATGGCCTGGACGGTGCGAGCAAGAGCTTCGTGGCGGCCGGCCTCGTCAACAATGTCGCGCTGGTTGAAACGCCGGGTCATGGCGTGATCGTGGCGGCGAGCAATCGCGACAATCCCGTGCGGGCCGCGATCAGCATCTATCGGCTTGATACGGACAGGGCGGAGCTGAATTTCCTCGGCAAGGCCGATGGAGGGGAGGGTGAAGGCTATGGCTTCTGCATGTGGCAGAAGGGCGATGAAACCCGCGCCTATTCCGCGCTGAAGCACGGCACTGTCATCGAATATCGGCTGGACCTGTCGCAGGCTGCGCCGCGCAGCGAGAAATTGCGGGAAATGGCCATCCCCACCCAGATAGAAGGCTGCGTCGTCGATCCGCGTGACGGCACGCTCTATGTCGGGGAAGAGGCGGGCGGCATCTGGCGTTTCGCGCCGGATGAGACGCAAGGCGAAATCGTGGCCGCGGTGGATAATCGCTATCTCGTGGCCGACGTGGAAGGGCTGGCCCTGGTCACGGATGGCGCGGATGGCGGCAATCTGGTTGCGTCCAGCCAGGGCGACAATGCCTATGCCGTGTTCAGCCTGCCGGATGTCACGCCGATCGGCCGTTTCCGCGTGGCCGAAGGGCAGTTCGGTTCGACCGAGGAAACAGACGGGATCGAATTGGTGGCAGGCAATTACGGCCCCGATTTCCCCGAAGGCCTGTTCGTTGCACAGGATGGGCAGAACGGCGCGGAGGCGCAGAACTTCAAGCTCGTCTCCTGGAAGGCGATCAAGGACGCGCTCGGGATCTAGTTCGCCCCGAACCCGCCGCCGCCGGGCGTTTCGATAACCAGCATGTCGCCGGTTTCGAGCGTGACGGTGGCGGTGGGGCCCAGTTCCTGCGCCGTGCCATCGGCGCGTATCACGCGGTTCGTGCCCGGCCCGGCATCTTCCCCGCCTGCCAGGCCGAAGGGTGCAGTCAGTCGTCTGCCCGACAATATGCTGGCTTCCATCGGTTCGAGGAAGCGGATTGCCCGGCGCACGCCATCCCCGCCTTGCCATTTCCCCGCGCCGCCCGATCCCTGCCGGATCGCGAATTCTTCCAGTCGCACGGGGAAATGCGCTTCCAGCACTTCCGGGTCGGTCAGGCGGCTATTGGTCATATGGGTCTGCACCGCGCTGGCGCCGGGAAACCCGCTGCCGTCGCGATTTTGACCGGCGCCCGCTCCGCCGGCGATGGTTTCGTAATATTGGTGGCTTTCATTGCCGAAGCTCAGATTGTTCATCGTCCCCTGGCTGGCCGCCATGGCGCCGAATGCGGCAAACAGCGCATCGGTGATGATCTGGCTGGTTTCCACATTGCCCGCCACCACGGCGGCCGGATATCGCGGATTCAGCATGGATCCTACGGGCACGGTAATCCGCACCGGGCGCAAACATCCTTCATTCATGGGTATGGCCGCGTCCACCATGGTGCGCAGCACATAGAGCACGGCGGCGCGGACCACGGGCAGCGGGGCGTTGAAATTATCGGGCAATTGGCCGCTTGTGCCGGTGAAATCGATCACGGCTTCGCCCCGTTCGGCGTCCACCGTGATGGCGACATGGATTTGCGCGCCATTATCCATCGGGCAGATTGCCGTGCCGTCGGTCAGGCCTTTCAGCAGTTCGCGCACCGCCTCTTCCGCGGCATCCTGCGCATGGCCCATATAGGCGTCCAGCGTGGCGCGGGTCTGTTCGGCCGCAATCCGTCGCAATTCGCGCGCGCCGCGCGTGCAGGATGCCACCTGCGCCTGCAAATCGGCAATGTTCTGTTCGATATTGCGGGCGGGGTGGGGGCCGGCGGAAAGCAGATCGCGCATCGCCTGTTCCCGGAAATCCCCTTCATCGACCAGCAGGACATCGTCCAGCAATATGCCTTCATCTTCGACCGAACGGCTTTGCGAAGGCATGGAACCGGGGGCAATGCCGCCAATATCCGCATGATGGCCGCGCGCTGCCACAAACCAGGCCGGCTGCGCATCCCCATCTTCGGCAAAGACGGGCATGACCACCGTGATATCGGGCAAGTGGGTGCCGCCGGCATAGGGGGCGTTCAGGGCATAGGCATCGCCCGGCCGCATTCCGCGCCTGTCGCTGCCATTCCCCCTGTTCGCCATGATTGTCCGCACGCTTTCACCCATTGAACCCAGATGGACGGGCATGTGCGGGGCATTGGCAATCAGCGCGCCTTCCCGGTCGAACAGGGCGCAGGAGAAATCCAGCCTTTCCCGGATGTTCACCGATCGCGCCGAATGCTGCAACGCCGCGCCCATCTCTTCCGCCACGGCCATGAACAGCGAAGCCATGATTTCCAGCTTCACCGGATCGCGGCTGGTCATCGACTCTTGATGGCCCCGTGCCGCCCGGCTGCGCGAAAGCAAAAGATTGCCCGCCTGATCGACAGTGAAATCCCAGTCCGGTTCCACGACATAGGTTGAAGTGTCGTCGATCACCAAAGCGGGGCCAGCCCGGGTGAAGCCCGATGGCAGCATTCCGCGCGAATAAACGGGCACCTGCCGGTTTTCGCCGCCGATAAAGGCCCGGACCAGTTCCGGTTCGGGCGCGGTAACGGCATCGGGGGCGGGCAGGGATTGCGATGCGCCGCTGCTGACGATTGCTTCCACGCGCAGCATGTCCACCACCGGCTGGCCGCTTGCGCCAAAGCCGAATTGCGCGCGCCATCTTTTGTCGAATTCCCGCGCGATTTCTTCCATCGAACCGGGTGGAACCTCGATCGTGCTCTGTGCGCCGGGCGGGCGGAGGAACAGGCTCAATTCGCGGTGGGCGCTTTCTTCCTCGCGCGGGGCCAGTTCCGCCTCCGCCTCCGTGCCGAGCGTTTCGGCCAGCCGGTTCACCTCTTCCAGAGTTTCGCCGTCCAGCGGGCGGTCCACCGTCACTTCACGCAGGGCGCGGCGATCGGCCAGGCCCATGCCATAGGCGGACAGTACGCTGGCCAGCGGGTGGCACAGGATTTCCGTGATGCCCAGCGCATCGGCCACGCGGCAGGCATGCTGGCCGCCCGCCCCGCCAAAGGGCAGCAGCGCCGCGCGGGTCACGTCATGCCCGCGCCTCAGCGATATTGCCTTGATGGCGTTGGCCATATTGGCAACGGCGATGGCCAGGAAACCTTCCGCCGCCTGTTCCGGGGTGAATATTTGCCCGGTCGCGGCTTCGGCCCCGGCGATCACTTCCTCCATCCGCGCCCTGGCATCGGCAAGGCTGGGCGGCTGGTCCGCATGGGGGCCGAAAACGCTTGGGAAATAATCGGGCTGCAACCGGCCGAGGATGAGATTGCAATCGGTCACGGTCAGTGGGCCGCCCCGGCGATAGCAGGCAGGGCCCGGAACCGCGCCCGCGCTTTCGGGGCCGACCTGGAACCGGCCGCCGGCAAAGCGGCAGATGGACCCGCCCCCGGCGGCGACCGTGTGGATGCGCATCATCGGCGCGCGGATGCGCTGGCCTTCGACCCGCGTTTCGCTGTCCCTTTCAAAGGCACCGGCCCAGTGGGACACATCGGTGCTGGTGCCGCCCATGTCGAAGCCGACCACCTGATCCAGCCCGGCGGAGCGGGCAGCGGCAGCCATGCCCACGATCCCGCCTGCCGGACCGGACAGGATCGCATCCTTTCCGTGAAAGCTGTTTCCTTCGGCCAGTCCGCCGCTCGATTGCATGTAGAGCGCGCGCACCGCCGGTCCCATGCCGGCTTCCAGCCCTGCGATATACCGGTGCAGCACGGGGGAGAGATAGGCATCCACCACGCTGGTATCGCCGCGTGCGATCAGCTTGATCAGCGGTGCGACGCGGTGACTGGTGGAAATCTGGGTGAAGCCGATTTCGGCAGCGATCTCCGCCAGGCGCTGTTCATGCGCGGGGTAACGATATCCGTGCATCAGCACGATGGCGACGGCCCGCAATCCCCTGTCATGGGCCGCCTGCAGGCGTTGCCGCGCCCCATCCTCGTCCAGCGGGTGGATGATTGCACCATCGGGGCCGATCCGTTCCGGCATTTCGGCAATATCGGCATATAGCGGATCGGGCAGGACTATCTCGCGCGCGAAGATATCCGGCCGTTCCTGCGTGCCGATACGCAGCGCGTCGCCCAGCCCCCGGGTGATGGCCAGCAGCACCGGCTCCCCCTTGCGTTCCAGCAGGGCATTGGTGGCCACCGTGGTCCCCAGCCGCAATTCGGAGGGCGGCAACGGGCCGGCTGGCGTTCCGGTCAGCCGCCGCATCGCCTCGCTCGCCGCGTCGGCATAATGTTCGGGATTGTCGGATAACAGCTTCATGCGGTGCAGTTCGCCCGCGCCATCACGCGCAACCACATCCGTAAAAGTGCCGCCGCGATCGATCCAGAATTGCCAGGTCATGATTGTTGCTAACGACCGGGACGGCAAATCGGCAACCGGCTTCTGGGCGGTGGAACCAATTTCCGCCCTTGAACGCTGATTTCGCAAGAGAGCGAACGCCCCTGTCAGGATGGCCTGTTGAGACGATGATCTTGAACGAACCGACGCTGATCCACTGGGTGGATGTGGATCTGATTATCCGGCTGGCTGCGGCGGCCGCGCTTGGCCTGCTGCTGGGGCTGGACCGCGAATTGCGGGGCCATGCCGCCGGGCTGCGCACGCACGGGATCATCTGTTTTGCCAGTGCGGCCATGACCGTTTCCGCCCTTGCGCTCTATTTCCAACTGGATGGGCAGCGCATGGACCCGCTGCGCATTTTCGAGGCGGCAGGGGCATTTCTCGGCATTGTCGGGGCAGGGCTGGTCATTCTCTCCAAGGGCAAATTGAAGAACGTCACCACCGCCGCCTATCTCTGGTTGACGGCGATGATCGGTATTGCCTGCGGGGCGGGGCAATGGCCGCTGGTGGCCGCCGCAACCGTGATCGGGCTGGTGCTGCTGACCGTGATCGGTTTCGTGGAAGATCGGTTCATCCCGCCGCGCTAGGCCCGGCCAGTCGACAGCGTTGCAGCTTTGCCATTGACCTTGGCCGGTCTTTGCGGCCACGCATGGCGGAGGAGGAATTTCCCATGATTGCCGATCGTCGCGATTTCCTGCGTGCCACGGGCACAGCCTTTGCCGCACTGGCGGCCAGCGGCTGCGCGCGCAACAATGTGGTCAGCACGGCGTCCGGCGGCTGGGATTACGGCCCGTTGCAGCCCGATCCGGCTGGCATGATCGATTTGCCCGAAGGTTTTTCCTATCGCGTTCTTTCCACGCTGGGCGATCCGATGGACGATGGCGCCACCGTGCCGGATGCGGCGGACGGAATGGGCTGTTTCGACCTGGGCAATGACAAGATCGCGCTGGTCCGCAATCATGAATTGCAGGCCCGGCATGATAATGGCGGCGCCTCCGGCCCTGCTTATGACACGGTTGCACGCAGCCTTGTGCCACTGGCGGGCGGCACCACCACAATCGTGCTGGATGCCAGGACGCTGGCGGTGGAAAAGCAGTTCCGTTCGCTGAACGGCACGATCCGCAATTGCGCCGGCGGCATCACCCCCTGGGGCAGCTGGCTGACTTGTGAAGAGGATCTGTCCACGCCGGACGGCAGGATCAACAAGGTGCATGGCTGGGTATTCGAAGTGCCGGCGGCCGCCACCGGGCCAGTTGATCCCGTGCCGCTGAAGGCGATGGGCCGGTTCAATCACGAAGCGGCCTGCGTCGATCCGGCTACGGGCATTGTCTATATGACCGAAGATCGCAACGACAGCCTGTTCTATCGCTATGTGCCGGTCCATCCGGGCAAGCTGGCCGATGGAGGCAGCCTGCAGGCGCTGGCGATCGACGGCCTGCCCGATACGCGCAATTTCGATACCGCCTCCATGGCCGTGGGGGAATGGCACGGCGCGCGCTGGATCACGCTGGATGATGTGGAAGCGCCGGAAGATGATTTGCGGCTACGCGGTGCAAAGGCCGGGGCCACCCTGTTCGCCCGCGGGGAGGGGCTGCATATGGGCGATGGGGAACTGTATTTCTGCTGCACCAGCGGCGGCAAGGCCGGGCTGGGGCAGATCTTCCGCCTCGTCCCGCGCATTCACGGTGCGGACGGGCTGCAATTGTTCTTCGAAAGCGAGAGTGCAGAACAGTTCAATTATGGCGATAACCTGACCATCGGCCCCAACGGCCATCTGATCGTGTGCGAGGATCAGTATAGCGACGAGGCGCAGAACCATCTGCGCGGCATCACGCCCGATGGCACGGCCTATACGCTGGCCCTGCTGCGCGAACAGACCGAATGGGCGGGGGCCTGTTTCTCCCCCGATGGGAAGACGCTGTTCGTCAATCTGTACAGCCCGGCGCGGACAGTGGCGATAACCGGGCCCTGGGCGGCCTAGCCTCACGCTCCTCTCGCCATGAGAGCTGATGGGGGCTAGGCTGGGCGCATGCTCTTTTCCGATCCCGATGTCCTCGCCATCTTTACCGAATACGATCAGCGCCACCAGAGCGAGCGGGAGCGGATGCAGCAATTGCCGCCGGGCGCGTTTGGCGAATTGCGCGATGAATTCCTTTTGCCCATCGGCGCCAGGGTGGGCGGCTATCTGCGTTCGCTCGTGATCGCGCAGCAACCGGCACGCATTCTCGAACTCGGCACCAGCTATGGCTATTCCACGCTCTTCCTCGCCGATGCGGCGCGGGAGAATGGGTCGAAACTGGTTTCGGTCGATGTGGATGCCGCGAAACAGGATTATGCCCGCAATATGATGCAGCGGGCCGGATTGGCCGATCACGTGGAATTTCGCTGCGGCGATGCGCTGGATATTATCGCGCAGGATCAGGGAAAGTGGGATTTCGTCCTGCTGGACATCTGGAAGAACCTGTATCTCCCCTGTTTCGATGCGGTTTATCCGAAACTGGCGGAAGAAGGGATCCTGGTTTCCGACAACATGATCGCGCCGGCAAGTGCGCGCGAGGCGGTCCGCGCCTATCGCGGTGCGGTGCGGGGCAAGCCCGATCTGCAAACCATGCTGCTCCCGATCGGAAGCGGGATCGAGATGTCGATCAGATGGACCGAGGGGAACCCGAAATTATGAGCGTGTCCGTCCTCTTTGTCTGTCTTGGTAATATCTGCCGTTCTCCGCTGGCAGAGGCGGCTTTCCGGCAGGAAGCGGAACGGCTGGGCCTGGCGGTGGAGATCGATTCCGCGGGCACGGGGGACTGGCATATCGGGGAACCGCCCGATCATCGCGCCCGGGCCATCGCGCAATTGAAAGGCGCCCCGATCGACCATTTGCGCGGGCGGCAACTGGCGGAAGGGGATTACTACCGCTTCACCCATATCTACGCGCTCGATGCCGAAAATCTCGCCAATATCCTTGCCCGCGCGCCCTCCGATGCGACGGCGGAAATCGGCCTGCTGCTGGATTGTGTGCCCGGCCGCGCGGGGGAACCGGTGGCCGATCCCTATTACGGGGACGAGGCCGGTTTCGAAATCACCTGGAGCGATGTCAGCGCAGCCGCCCGTGCTCTGGCAGAACGTCTGGCAACGAATTGAGCTGGACCGGGGAAGTCGCCCGGATCACCGGCAGCGAGGTGACAGGTGGCCGCAAGCTGGCCGGGGGAGACCTTGGCGGGGCTTCCCTGCTGGAACTGGCCAATGGATCGAGGATCGTCGCCAAGCAGGGACCGGATGCCGCAAAGGAAGGCGCCATGCTCCGCGCCATCGCGGCCACTGGCGCGCCTGCACCCTCCGTGCTGCATGACGCAGGCGAATTGTTGCTGATGGATTTTGTCGAAGCGCAGGGGCGGCCCGATGAAGCGGGTTGGCTCGATCTCGCCCGCGTGCTTGAAACACTGCATGTTCCGGCCGATCAGCCCTGCGGCTGGGATGCGGATTATCATTTCGGGCCGGTTGCCATTCCCAATGGCCGGCGGGATGGCTGGGTCGCGTTCTGGCGGGACAATCGCCTGCTCTGCCACGGGGAGAAATTCGGCCCGCGCCTGACCGGGCGGCTGGAAAAACTGGGCGCGAAGCTGGGCGATCTGATCCCGGACGATCCGCCGGTCAGCCTGCTGCATGGCGATCTGTGGGGCGGCAACATATTGTGGCGCGAAGGCGGCGTGGCGGCCTTGATCGATCCGGCCTGTTATTACGGCCACCGCGAAGTGGATCTGGCCATGCTGACCCTGTTCGATCATCCGCCCGAAGAATTCTTCGCGGGCCTTTCGCTCGACGCAGCTTGGCGGGAACGGCAGCCGGTCTATCGCCTGTGGCCGCTGCTGGTGCATTTGCGCCTGTTCGGAAATTCCTATCGCAGTGCGGTGGATCGCGCGCTCGACGCCTGCGGGGTCTGACCTTCCGCCGTCGGACCGTTATCGATCGGTCGGGTGCAGCTCAGCTGAAGATCAGCTTGATGGAGGAAATGATCAGCATGGCCGCCAGGGCATAGCGGACATGATCTTCATTCACCCTGCCTGCCACCAGAGAGCCCGCCACGATGCCGGGGATCGATCCGATCAGCAGGCTGGCCAGCAACCAGCTATCGACATTGCCCAGCCAGCTATGGCCAAGCGCGGCGACAAGGGTGAGCGGCACGGCGTGGACGATATCCGTGCCGACGATCGTCCGCGCACCGAGGCGTAGCGGATAGAGGACCGTCAGCATCACCGCGACCAGGGCGCCTGCGCCCACGGAGGTGAGCGTGACAAGGCCGCCGACCACGGCGCCGCCAATGACCGTCGCCGCGAATTGCCGGGACCGCATCCTGGGGCCGAGCTGTTTGCGCAGGCGCAACAGTGGCGCCTGGATACGCGGCTTTGCCAGCATCATGATGGATGTGAGCAGCAAGGCCACGCCCAACAGGTTCATCAGCGCGCCGGATTCCAGCTCGCCGCCATGATAGAGAGATAGCCAGGCGAGAGTGAGTATCGCCGCCGGCAGGCTGCCCGCAGCCAGGCGCAGCACGATCTTCCAGTCGGGCGAACCCAGCCGGTGGTGGATGCCGCCGCCCACCGCCTTGGTGATGGCGGCAAACCACAGATCCGTGCCGACCGCGACGGCCGGACTGAAACCGAACAGAAGTATCAGGATCGGCGCCATCAGCGATCCGCCGCCGACCCCGGTCAGTCCGACGAGGAAGCCGACAAAGGCCCCCGCCAGAGAATAGGGCAGATCCATGTCAGTCGGCGGCTGCCATCGCCCGCAGTTGGGAGAGCACCGGCTCGGCCCATTCGGGGCGGCAGATCAGCAAATCGGGCATGTATGTATCGCGCTGGTTATAGACCAGCGGGCTGCCGTCGATGCGGCTGGCATGAAGGCCATGCGCCAGCGCCACTGCCGCCGGGGCGCAGCTGTCCCATTCATACTGGCCGCCCGAATGGAGGTAGATATCGGCCTCGCCGCGGATCACGGCCATTGCCTTGGCCCCGGCAGAGCCCATGGGCACCAGTTCGCCGCCCAGCGCGTCCGCCACGGCAACCGCTTCCGCAGCGGGGCGGGTGCGGCTTACCAGAAGGCGCGGCTTGCCATCATGCGCGGGCAGTTCCACCGGCTTGTCCGTGCGGAACACAGTGCCGCCGTCGAGGCCGGGCAGGGCGACCGCGCCCAGCGTCGGCACGCCGTCGACCGCCATGCCTACATGCACGGCCCAGTCCGAACGCGCTTCGCCATATTCGCGCGTGCCGTCGACCGGATCGACGATCCAGACGCGCGACTTGCCCAGCCGTTCGTCCGTGTCCTTGCTTTCTTCCGACAGCAATCCGTCATCGGGCCGCTGTTCGCGCAGGGCGTGGACCAGGAACTGGTTCGCCGTCTGATCGCCAGCCTTGCCCAGCGCCTTGCCTTCGAACATGCCGCTTTCGCGCACTTCGATCAGGATCCGTCCGGCACATGCGGAGAGATGGGCGGCGAGTTCCGCGTCGGTCATTCCAGTCTGCCCCCTATTGTGCCGATCAGCCGATCAGCTTGTCGACGATGATATCTGCCGCTTCTTCCGGCGTCATTGCAGTCGTATCGATCCGGATTTCCGGTTTTTCCGGCGCCTCATACGGGCTGTCAATGCCGGTGAAGTTCTTCAGCTTGCCTTCGCGGGCCTTCTTGTAGAGGCCTTTCACGTCGCGGCTTTCAGCCACTTCGATCGGCGTGTCGATGTGGACTTCCACGAACTCGCCTTCCGGCAGCATCGCGCGCACCATTTCCCGCTCGGCCCGGAACGGGCTGATGAAGGCGGTGATCACGATCAGGCCCGCATCGGCCATCAGCTTGGCCACTTCGCCCACGCGGCGGATATTCTCGATCCGGTCCGCTTCGGTAAAGCCCAGGTCCTTGTTCAGGCCATGACGGACATTGTCCCCATCCAGCAGGAAAGTGTGCCGGTTCATCCGGTTTAGCTTCTTTTCGACCATATTGGCGATGGTCGATTTGCCGGAGCCGGACAGGCCGGTGAACCACAGCACAGCCGGCTTCTGGTTCTTCAGGTCCGCATGTTGTTCCCGAGAGATCTCGGTCGCCTGCCAATGCACGTTCTGGGCGCGGCGCAGGCTGAAATGGATCATGCCGGCGGCCACGGTGGCATTGGTGATCTTGTCGATCAGGATGAACCCGCCAAGCTGGCGGCTATCCTTGTAGGCTTCGAAAGTGATCGGCCGGTCGGTCGTCACTTCTGCCACGCCGATGCCATTGAGGCCCAGCGTCTTGGCGGCCAGATGTTCCAGGCTGTTGACGTCGATCTCGTATTTCGGCTCGGCAATGGTCGCATTCACCGTCTGCGTTGCCAGCTTCAGCTGATAGCCGCGGCCGGGGATCAGCTTGTCGTCGCTCATCCACACGATTGTCGCTTCGAACTGGTCGGCTGCCTCGGGCGGATCGTCAGAGGCGGAGATCACATCGCCGCGGCTGCAATCCACTTCGTCTGCCAGCGTGATGGTTACCGACTGGCCGGCCACCGCCTCTTCCAGTTCGCCATCCATGGTGACGATGGATTTGATCGTGCTGTTCTTGCCCGACGGGACGATGCGAACAGCGTCGCCGGGGCGGGCCGTGCCGCTGGAAATCAGGCCGGAAAAGCCGCGGAAATCCAGGTTGGGCCGGTTCACCCACTGCACCGGCATGCGGAAGGATTGTTCCTGCGCTGCCGTGTTGGCGATCTCCACCGTTTCGAGATGGTCGATCAGGCTCGGCCCCTTGTACCAGGGCGTGTTTTCGGAGGGCGCCGTCGTGATGTTGTCGCCCTTGAAGCCCGAAATCGGGATGGCGGTGAAATCATCGATGCCGATGCTCTTCGCGAAACTGCGATAATCGGCGACGATATGTTCGAATTTGGACTGGTCGTAATCGACGAGATCCATCTTGTTCACCGCCAGCACCACATGCGGGATGCCGATCAGATGGGCGAGGAAGCTGTGGCGCCGCGTCTGCGGCAGCACGCCCTTGCGCGCGTCGATCAGGATCACGGCCAGGTCGGCGGTGGAAGCGCCGGTGACCATGTTGCGCGTATATTGTTCGTGGCCGGGCGTATCGGCGACGATGAACTTGCGCTTTTCAGTCGTGAAAAAGCGATAGGCGACATCGATCGTGATGCCCTGTTCGCGTTCGGCAGCCAGACCATCGACCAGCAGGGCGAAGTCGATTTCCTGCCCCTGGGTGCCCACGCGCTTGCTGTCAGCTTCCAGCGCGGCCAGCTGATCTTCGAAGATCATCTTGGAATCGTAAAGCAGGCGCCCGATCAGCGTGCTCTTGCCGTCGTCCACGCTGCCGCAGGTGATGAAGCGCAGCAGCCCCTTGTTCTGGTGCATTTCCAGATAGGCGTCGATATCCTCCGCGATCAGCGCGTCGGTCTTGTAAATGGGTTCGTCCATGGATCCGGATGCAGGAATCTCGGTCATCAGAAATAGCCTTCCTGCTTTTTCTTCTCCATCGAGGCATCGCCGGCGTCGCGGTCGATCGCGCGCCCCTGCCGTTCGGAGGTGGTGGTCAGCAGCATTTCCTGCACGACTTCGGCCAGGGTGGAGGCAGTGCTCTCCACCGCGCCGGTAAGCGGGTAGCAACCCAGCGTGCGGAAACGGATGGAGCGCATCACGGGCTCTTCGCCGTCTTCCAGCGGGAAGCGGTCGTCATCCACCATCAGCAGCAAGCCGTCACGTTCCACCGTCGGCCGCTGGGCCGCCATGTAAAGCGGCACGATCTCGATATTCTCGGCCATGATATATTGCCAGATGTCGAGCTCGGTCCAGTTGCTGAGCGGGAAGACGCGGATGCTTTCGCCCTTGGCCTTGCGCGCATTGTAGAGGTTCCACAATTCCGGGCGCTGGTTCTTCGGATCCCAGCCATGGGTCGCCGTGCGGAAGGAGAAGATGCGTTCCTTCGCGC
The DNA here is from genome assembly GCF_001008165.2 of Croceibacterium atlanticum. NCBI lineage: Bacteria > Pseudomonadati > Pseudomonadota > Alphaproteobacteria > Sphingomonadales > Erythrobacteraceae > Croceibacterium > Croceibacterium atlanticum. Next base: position 3,119,415 of record NZ_CP011452.2, read on the forward strand.
GGCTCTTTTCCTCGTCGCGGCGGGCGCCGCCGAAAGCCGCGTCGAAACCATGGAGGCTGAGCGCCTGCTTCAGCCCTTCGGTCTTCCACATGTCCGTATGCAACGGGCCATGGTCGAACGGGTTGATCCCGCGCTCCTTGGCTTCGGGATTGTGATAGACGATCAGGTCCATGCCTGCGTCTTCGGCCGCCTTGTTGCGCAATTCATACATGGCCTGGAACTTCCAGGTCGTATCCACATGCATGAGCGGGAAGGGCGGGGGCGAGGGGTAGAAGGCCTTCTTGGCAAGGTGCAGCATCACGGCGCTGTCCTTGCCAACGGAATACAACATCACCGGGTTCGCAGCTTCCGCCACGACTTCGCGCATGATGTGAATGCTCTCGGCCTCGAGCCGCTGGAGATGAGTTAGGCTTTGCATCGCGCTATCGAATGCCGATTGCAGCGCACAATCGCAAGCGGGTGCGCCCCCATAAAATCTATCAGGGGGCTAAGTGTCCTATGTCGGGATGGGTTCCCAGCGATCTCCTAAGGGCAAGGGCGCGAAAATCGCCTCAAGTATAGTTTCCGTTACGCCTTCTGCGCTGGCGGGGTTCCATTCGGGGGAGCCGTCCTTGTCCACCAGCACGGCCCGCACGCCTTCGGCAAAGTCCGGCCGCATGATCATGCGCGAAGCGATTCGATATTCCAGCTCCATCTCTTCCGCAAAATCGGCGCGGCTGGCGCTTCCGGCGAATTGCCGCAGGGCAACCTTGGCGCTGGCCGGGCATTTGGATCGCACCGCCTTCAATTCCTTGGCCGCCCAGTCGGAGGGATCGGCCGAAAGGGCGGCCTGGATTTCTTCCAGCGTATCGCCGGCAAAGAGGCGGTCGATCCGTTCCTTGTTGCCGGCAAGCCGGGGCTTGGGCGCTTCTTCGGACAGGTCGGCCAGGATCCTGTCCGTATCGCCCGGTTCGGCAATGATCCGCGCCTTGGCTTCGGCGAGAGAGCTGCCCGGAAGGTAATGAGTGGCAAGGCCCGCCCAGAGGCATTCGCTGCCATCCAGCCGCGCCCCCGTGAGCGCAAGGAATTTGCCCACCTGCCCCGGCAGGCGCGGCAGATACCACCCGGCGCCGACATCGGGGAACAGGCCGATCGCCCCTTCGGGCATGGCAAACAGGGTGTTTTCAGTCGCGATGCGATATTTCGCGGGCAGGGCCAGTCCCACCCCGCCGCCCATGGTCACGCCGTCCATGAAGGCCAGGACCGGCTTGGGATAAGTGAACAGCAGATGATTGAGCCGGTATTCGGCATGGAAGAAGGCACGCCCTGTTTCGCCGCCATCCTCCAGTGCGGAGCGGCGGACCAGTGCCACATCGCCGCCGGCGCAGAACCCGCGTCCTTCCGCGTGGTCGATAATCACGGCCTCGATGCCGGCATCGTCGTGCCATTCCAGCAGTTTTTCGCTCATCGCCAGGCACATTGGCCGCGTAAGCGAATGCAGCGCCTTCGGGCGGGACAGCGAGATATGGCCCACCGGGCCGTGGCGATGAGTCAGGACTTCCCTGGTCAAGATGCGCTCCGTTCGTGTCGCTGAAGATCGTCGCCGCTGTGGTGCATGGCCAATCAGTCGCGCAACAGGTTTCAGTCGCGCAACAGGTCGCGCCCGATAATCAGCCGCATGATCTGGTTGGTGCCTTCCAGAATCGAATGCACCCGCAGGTCGCGCCAGAAGCGTTCCACCGGATAATCCTGCAAATATCCGTATCCGCCATGCAGTTGCAGCGCGCGGTCAACCACGGCGCTGCCCGTATCGGTGGCGAAACGCTTGGCCATGGCGGCGAAGCGGGTCTTGTCCGGCGCGTCTTCCGTCACCTTGGCAGCGGCGAGATAGAGCAGGGCGCGAGCCGCCTCCAGCTCGGTCGCCATGTCGGCCAGAGTGAACTGGGTGTTCTGGAAATCGGCAATGGCCCGGCCAAACTGCTTGCGATCCTTTGTATAGCCGATCGCTTCGTCCAGGCAGCGCTGCGCCCCGCCCAGAGAGCAGGCGCCGATATTCAGCCGCCCGCCATCCAGCCCCATCATGGCGATACGGAAACCTTCGCCCTCATCCCCCACCATGTTTTCCGCCGGGACGCGCACTTCGTCCAGGATCAGCGAAGCGGTCGGCTGGGCGTGCCAGCCAAGTTTCCTTTCCGGCGCGCCGAAGCTGACGCCCTGCATGGTCTTTTCAATGGCCAGGCAGGATATGCCGCCGGGCCCATCATCCCCGGTGCGGACCATGGTGAGATAGAGATCATTGACCCCGGCGCCGGAAATGAACTGCTTGGTGCCCGATACCACCCAGTCATCGCCATCCCTTACCGCGCGCGTCTTCAGCGCCGCCGCGTCCGAGCCGGAAGATGGTTCGGTCAGGCAATAGGATGCCATCCAGTCCATCCCGATCAGCCGGGGCAGGTATTTCTCGCGCACCACGTCCGATCCGAAGCGGTCGAGCATCCAGCTGGCCATGTTGTGGATCGACAGGAAGGCGCTGGTCGCCGGACAGCCATAGGCCATGGCCTCCATTATCAGTGCCGCTTCCAGCCGGCCCAGGCCGATCCCGCCATTTTCCTCTGACACGTAGATGGATGCGAAACCCAGCTCTGCCGCGGCGCGGATCACGTCCTGCGGGAAGATATGCTTATCGTCCCATTCGGCAGCATGGGGCGTGATATTGTCCGCCGTGAAGCGCCGGGCCATGTCCTGAATGGCCAGCTGATCATCGGTAAGGGCGAATTGTCCGGTCATTATGGTGCGTGTCCTCCCGGTGTGGGCCGGTGTGGCCTATTCCTCCGCCATTCGTTCGTTGGAACGGGCTGCCGCCCCCATGGCGAGGAAGGCGAAGCCGCCGAACAGCAGTTCCAGGCCGAGATAGATGCCGAGGAAGATCGCGGCGGATTCGGGCAGGGAGAACAGGATCAGCGCGGCCAGGGCGCCGGAAATCACGGCAGACAGGATCAGGCCCCAAAAGGCGGAAGTCCTGCGGAAATGGACTGCCAGGAAGAGCCTGATCACCGCCGAGACGGCCATTATCAACGCCACGGCGATGGTGAGGGTCAGCATTCCGGCCAGAGGATTGGCGAACAGGGTGATGGCCAGATAAATCGCCAATATCCCCCACAGAATGTGGAAGATCCTGGCCGCCAGCCCGCGATCGGAAAATGCGGCGATCAGTTGCAGGGCACCCGCCACCAGAAAGAACCAGCCGGCCAGCAATACGGCCGAAATCGTGGCGGCGAACAGGTTGAACAGCGCGAAGATGCCGCCCACCAGCATCACCACGCCGCCGATGGTCCACCATGTCGATAGCTTCATTGATCCTCTCCCCGCAAACGTGATGCCTGCAAAAGGTTTCGCATGCAACTATTGTCCGCTGCCCAAAACGGCCTCGGCTTCGATCTCCACCTTCCAGCGCGGATCATATAGTGCGGCGATGGCCACCAGCGTTCCCGTTGGCCGGGCATGGCGCAGCGCGCGGGAAAACGAAGCGGTGACTTCGTCCGCATAGGCGATATCGGTCACGAACATGCGCACGCGCACCACGTCGGCCATGCGGCCGCCCAGCTCGGCAATGTGATCGGCGATCAGCGCGAAACAGCGATCGGCCTGATCGCCTGCCGCCTCCGCCACCGAACCATCGGCCTCAACGCCGACTGTGCCCGAAACCACGATCCGGTCCCCCACGCGCAGGGCGCGGGTGAAGCCTGCCTCTTCCTCGAAGGGGGAGAGGGGGGCGATGCGTTGCCGCCCGTCCCGCGGCTCAGCCACAATTGATCCTCGTGATCGCCATGTCGTCATCATAGCTGACGGTCAGCCGTTCAGCCCGGAAATCCATCGTCAACGCCGTGCGCGGCGGGGCCCAGCGCAATGTTTCCGCGCCGGTGACCTGCAGCAATTCCTGTGCGATTTCGGCCGTGGCCTGCATGCCGATGAAGCGCTGCACCTTGCTGTCATCGCATTGTTTGGGGGTGGATGGCATTTCGCCATTTTCCGTTTCGCCCATTGTCGCGCAGCCCGCCAATATCAGCAGCGCGGCTGGCGTCACTGCCATTCGTCTGATCATCATATCCTCCCTCACGGGCATTTCTCGTAACGGAACGGGCCCGGTGCCGCGTCCTTACCATATTCGCGCCGGATCAGAACCGTTCCGCTATCCTGTGCGTCCAGCGTCACCTGCTGTTCCCATTCCATGCCTTCGCCGGTGAATGCGAAAGTGGCGGCGATCCTGCTGTCGTCGATCTCGTCTATGTCGATGAGCTGGCCGACCGATTCATAGAATTCCAGCTCGTTGGGCGAAATGGCCAGCAGCCCCTTGGCGTCGGCCCGGCCCGGTTCGCAATCGGCGGCATTCATGCCCCAGCGTCCGCGCAGGGCAGGGGGGATCTGCATCGCCACGCTGATATGCTCGGCGCGCGCTTCGCCACCTTCTTCCCCCACGGGGAAGCGCAGGGTGATGTCCGGACTTCCCTCTGGCGCGTCGCCTTCGCTTTCGGTCGGGGTCTGATCCTCTGTGCTGCCGCCGCAAGCACCCAGCGCAAGCAGGGCGGCCATTGGCCAGAGGGCATTCTTCATATGGTTTCTCCAAAGCAGTGTAATTGCGCAAACGCCTGTCGGCCCATTCCTTTCCCCGCCGCGGCAGGCGCGCTAGAAACCCGCCCGAGGAGAGAATTGATGGCCGGATTGTGGTTCGATGAATTGGAAGTGGGGCAGGTTTTCGATCACTCGATCCGGCGGACCGTGACCGAAACCGACAATCTGCTTTTTTCAACCCTGACGCATAATCCCGCCCAGCTGCATCTCGATGCCGAATATATGAAAGGCACGGATTTTGGCCGGGTGATCGTCAATTCCACTTTCACCCTCGGGCTGATGGTGGGGGTATCGGTGGGCGATACCACGCTGGGAACAGCGGTGGCCAATCTCGGCTGGGACGAAGTGCGCTTTCCCAAGCCGGTCTTCATTGGCGATACCTTGCGGATCGAAACTGAAGTGATTGCCTTGCGTGAGAGCAAATCGCGCCCGGACCAGGGGATCGTCACATTCGCCCATCGCGCCTATAATCAGCATGGCGAGCTGGTGGCGCATTGCCAGCGCACCGGGCTGCAACGCAAACGCCCGCAATAGGATTGGCAATTTCGGGTCGCGGCGTGTAGGGGCTTGTGCTATAGTTAGTATGCTAAGCATATAGCGGAGAGAATCATGCCTTTGAAAGCCGAACCGATCCTGCCGCGCTTCGGCGCCGTTTGTTCGGGCCTCGATCTGACCAGGCCGCTCGGTCCCGATGAAGTGAAGCAGGTCACTGATGCGATGGATCAGTGGGGTGTCTGCATCTTTCGCGATACTGGCATGAATGACGAACAGCATGTCCAGTTCAGCCGCAATTTCGGCTATCTGGAACGGGTTCCGAAGCGTGAAGGCATGAAGATGCGCCTTCCCTATCGCGAATTGTTCGATGCCTCCAATCTCAACAGCAATGGCGAAATCACGCGGGACGAAGCGGCAATCCAGTATCGCAAGGGCGATCGGCTGTGGCATACGGACAGTGCCTTCCTGGAAAAGCGGACATCCTATTCCCTGCTGCTGGCGCATCAGGTGCCCGGCAAGGGTGGCGAGACATGGTTCGCCGATACGCGCAGCGCCTATGAAGATTTGTCCCCGCAGATGAAGGAATTGCTGGAGGGCAAGATCGGCATCAATTCATTGTGGTGGAGCCGCAAACAGGCCGGGGCGGACATTCCGGACGAGGAAATTGAATCCCGTTTCATGGCGAAGCATCCGCTTGTCCATGTGCACAAGGGATCCGGCCGCAAGGCACTGTTCATCGCGGCCCATACCATGGACGTGGAAGGGATGGACAAGGCGCAAGGGCGTGCGCTGATCCGCGAACTGATCGATCACTGCACCCAGCCGCAATATACGTTCAGCGTGCAATGGCATCCGGGCGATCTGGTGATCTGGGACAATCTATGCAGCATGCATCGCGGCGGCGATTTCGATTACACCAATGAAAAGCGCGATATGCGCCGCACCACCGTGCGCGAAGGCACTGAACCGCACACGATGGAAACGGGTGACGATCCCTATACGGAACTGTTTTCCAGATCGCCCAAGGTGGTCGATATTCAGGGCGCCCGGGCGAGCGGCCGCTAGGTTCCGTACGTTAAATAGAAATGCAGCCGAAAAAGAAAAACGGGCGCCTCCGGAGGAGAGGCGCCCGCTCCTTCTCTTCCAAATGGGGGGACGGAAGAGTTGGGACTGAAAGCTGGAAATCGCTCAGACAATAACTGCGGTGAACAATACGTAGCTGATTGAAACAGCGACTGCCGCAGAAAGAGCATGATTGGCGAAATAGCGCATAACCCTGTCTCCTTTCACATGCACCATATGGTGCGGCGTTGCTCGATGGGCGGGCCAATGGTCCCAATCAGATAATTTCGCAATCGCGAAATTATGTAAGGCTGTTGCATATTGCGCAACAGACCCGTTCGCATTTTTCACGATTTGCCCCTTACGGACTTAGTAAAGTGCGCGGAAATGCAAGAACGCCCGGCTCCCCATCGGGAACCGGGCGTTCTCTTGTTCAATTGAAGCTTCGGTTGAAGCCGGATCAGAAAGTGCGGATTGCGACCTCGGCCGGTGCCGCCAGCAGATCGGCCAGTTCATCGTCCAGCTTGAGCATGGTCAGCGAACAGCCGGCCATTTCCAGGCTGGTGCAATATTCACCGACATAGTTGCGGGCGACGGTCAGGCCGTGTTCTTCGGCCAGTTCATGGGCCTTGCCATACAGCAGGTACAATTCGCTGATCGGCGTGCCGCCCAGGCCGTTGATCATCAGTGCAACCTTGTCGCCGCTTTCAAACGGCAGGTCGACCTGCACCGCGTCGAACAGGGTCTTGGTGATTTCATCGGCGCTGGTGATCTTGGTGCGTTCGCGGCCCGGTTCACCATGAATGCCGATGCCCACTTCCATTTCATCGTCGCCGATTTCAAAAATCGGCGTGCCCTTTGCCGGCGGGATGCAGCTGGTCAGTGCAACGCCCATGGTGCGGACATTGTTGTTGACCTTCTCTGCCACGGCCAGGACTTCGTCCAGGCTCTTCCCGGCGGCAGCGGCGGCGCCGCACGCCTTGATGACGAAGAAATTGCCGGCCACACCGCGGCGGCCCACCGTGTAGAGGCTGTCCTTCACGGCCACGTCGTCATTGATCAGGAACTGCTTGACCTTGATGCCTTCGGCTTCCGCCATTTCGCAGGCCATGTCCCAGGCCATGCGGTCGCCCTGGTAGTTGTTGACCAGCACCAGAACGCCGGCATCCGAAGCGAGAGCCTTGATCGTTTCATAGCAGGCATCGACCGGCGGGGCGGCGAAAACCGGACCCTGGCAGGCACCGTCGAGCATGCCCGGGCCGACGGCCATGACATGGGCCGGTTCGTGGCCGGAGCCGGAACCCTGCACGATCGAAACCTTGTCCGCCACCGGGCGGTCCTTGCGCTTGATCATCTGGAATTCCGGCACGGCTTCCAGCAGGTCCGGATTGGCCAGCATCACGCCCTTCATGAATTCGGGCACGAAATTGGCGGGATCGTTGACGAACTTCTTCATGCGGTAATCCTCTCCGTGGGATTTGTAATCAGGCGGTTGCGCGGTTGAGTTCGGGCGCCTTGGGCGACCGTTCGACACCGAAATGGTTGCACCAGTCCTGCAGGATGGTGGCGATGGCGACGATGCCCGGATCGGGCGTGTTGGCGCTGCGATCGCCCACCTGCGAAGCGCGGCCGCGATGGGCCACCAGCGTGCGGGTTTCGTCGATCGCATTGTCCGCCACTTCGGCACATGCGCCCAGCACGGCAGCGGGATCGCCGCTTTCGGCCATTTCCTTCATCTTTTCATGCACCGGGATCAGCGCGTCGAGCAGGGTCTTGTCCCCCAGCTTCGCACCGCCGCGGGCCATGATGCCGTCCACCGCGGCACCGACCATTTCGGTCAGTTCCGCCAGTGTCACTTCGGTCTTGCCCTTGCTGACCATGGCGGCCTTCATGAAGCCGGTGCCCCAGATCGGGCCGGAGCTGCCGCCGACATGCTTGGAACACAACATGCTGATCTTCAGCAGCTTGGCCCCGATATCGCCTTCGATCTGCGGCAGTTCCGCCTTGATCACCTTGAACCCGGTGGCCAGGGAATTGCCGAAATCGCCATCGCCGGCCAAACCGTCGAGATCGCAGAAATAATGTTCGTTACGGATCGCGGTATCGGCGGTCAGGTCGATCGCCTTCTCGATCCTTTCTTGCGAGATATCAGCCATCAATCCCTCCTTCACGCTGCCTTGGCGGTAAGTTCGCCCAGATCGGCAAGCGTCACCTTGACGTTCGGTTCATCGCCCAGTTCGGGCACGACCTTGGCCGCTTCGGTGAAATCTTCATCCATCGTATAGGTGCTGGTGGTGATCAGCGTGGGATAGCCCGCGCCGGTCGCTGCCAGCAATCCGTTACGGCTGTCTTCGATCACGACGCAATCCGCGGGCGAGAGGCCCAGCGACTTGGTGGCGAGATCGTAGATTTCCGGATCCGGCTTCTTCTTGCTGACGACATCGCCGGCATGGACGAATTCGAAGGCGGCCTTGCGTTCCTGGCCGAACAGGTCGAGCACCGCGTCGATGAATTTCGGGTTGGACGTGGTGCACACGCCCAGCCGGACACCGGCCGCGATGGCTTCGTCCACCAGCCGCAACACACCCGGGCGCACCGGCAATTCGGCCACGATTTCGGACGTGATGCGGGTCTTTTCCTTGTGCAGGGCGGCGATCAGTTCGTCCTTCCCGCCATATTCGGAAACCTTGTCTTCCGGCCAGCCGAACTCGTCGAAATAGACGCGCATCCGCTCCTTGCCGCCTGCTGTCAGGAGCAGTTTGGCATAGAGTTCCACGCTCCATTCGGCATCGATGCCGAACTGGTCGAAAGCGCGGTTGAAGCCAACCCGGTGCGCGTCACGCTCTGTATCCACGAGCACGCCGTCGCAATCGAAAATGATAGCCTTTACCATCCTCTCAAACGCTCCTTCAGGCTACTTCTTTGAGCGAAGAGAGGAAGGCTGCGCCCTGGTTCTTGCCGCCGAACTTCTCGATGAAGCCGCTGAACAGGTTCTTGCAGGCCTGGTACTGGGCATCGATCACCCGCAGCGGTTCGAAATCGTCCGGGTTCTTCTTGTGATAGTCGATGAAGCTTTCGACGAAGACATGCTTCAGATTGGTCGAAATGTTCACCTTGGCGCTGCCGCGGGCGATCGCCTTGGCGAAGGTTTCGTCGGACAGGCCGGTGCCGCCATGCAGCGCCATCGGCGTGCGGGTCAGCTTGTTGATCGCCTCGATACGGTCGAAATCGACCTGCGGTTCACCCTTGTAGAAACCGTGGGCGGTGCCGACTGCGCAGGCGAAGGCGGACAGGTCCAGCGCATCGCAGAATTTCTTGGCGTCTTCCGGGTCGGTCAGCACGGAATCGGCTTCGTCCACGACCATGTCGTCTTCCACGCCCATGATCTGGCCCAGTTCGGCTTCCATGCCGACATTGTATTTTTCGGCAATGTCGCGAACGCGCTTGGACATTTCGAGATTTTCCTCGAACGGATATTCCGAAGCGTCGATCATGATCGAGGTCCAGCCGGACTTCGCGCAGGCTTCGATCATCTCGATATCCTTGCAGTGATCGAGATGCAGGACGACCGGGACCGATGCTTCTTCCGCAACGGTGCGCACCCAGGAAACGATTTCCTTGTGGCTCCAGTATTTGATCGTCTTCGCGCTTGTCTGGCAGATGACCGGCGCGTTGAGTTCTTCCGCCGCTTCCACCATCGCTTTCGTGGTGCCGAAATCGACAAGGTTGAATGCGGCAACGGCATATCCGTTGTCCATCGCATGGCGTAACAACGGCTTCATATTTACCATTGGCATCGAGAATACCCTCCAGTGCGTCTTGTTGTGCGGCCTTGGCCGTATTTCCGACTCGGGTCCATAGCCATCATAACACCGCTGCTCCACCCGATATTGCCGCTTCTGCGCCAATCGAGATTGAATATGTCCGAAAACGGGGCGGGTGCTGCCTGAATATGGGCGGGGCGCGATATGCGTCCGGAAAAGCAGGTCTGGCGAATAAAATGCGCGCCGCACAGGGTGTGTTGCGGACCTGGCCTGCGAACAAGCCTGGCGGCGCGCCAGTAGGGGTGGGGCCGCCAGAGCGAGGACCGCTTAGGCGACTTCGCCCGTTATGGTTCCCGGCACGGAGCGGCGTAAGTTATTTACGGTAATCAGCGCGCGTAACAGCGTTACTGAAACGCGCTACACCCTCACAGGGCGCCAGCGCATTGCGGAATCCGTTCGGCCGGCGGGCCGGGTTGCGGTTCGTGCCGCGCGGCGGGCCATTTCACTGACAGAATGGATGCTGTGGCCGGATGAGGATGCCTGCATCCAAAGGTCATCTGCGTCACTTGCAGTGAAAATCTATCCTGATCACGCGCAGAATCGGAGGTGAAAATAGAAGGGAGGGGGCATTGCGAAAATTGCGCTTCGCCCCTCACCGTCTGGAACAATCACGCTTGCACGGTTTGTATTATGCTGTGTGTTCTGCCATGTCGCGATGGCGTAAATTTGCTGAAAAGTTAAATCATATAATCAGAAGGTAATTTATTTTCATTACTTTCATTATTCAATTGGAGATTTGAAGAGTGGCAAGTGAGCCCGGGCATGGCGCAAGTCCTACAGACAATTTCAAGCCAACTGTCTTCTTCGGTGCCATAAGTCTCATCGGTCTCCTGATCCTGTTCGCGCTCTACGATACCAATGCGGCGGCTGAACGGTTCAATGCCGTGCAGCTCTGGGCGACTTCCAATTTCGGCTGGCTGCTGGTGCTCACGGTCAACATCCTGCTGATCTGCTGCGTCTATATGGCATTCTCGCGCATGGGCGGCATCCGGCTGGGCGGCCGCGGGGCGAAGCCGGATTACGGCCTGCTCACCTGGTTTGCGATGCTGTTCAGCGCCGGCATGGGCATCGGCCTGCTGTTCTATGGCGTGGCGGAGCCGGTGATGCATTTCTCCAATCCGCCGGTTTCCGCTTTCTCCAACCCGGATGCGGCAATGCCGCGCGGCATTGCCGGCAATGCCCAGCACGCGATGGGCCTGGTGTTCCTGCATTGGGGGCTACACGCCTGGGCGATTTATGCGGTGATCGCGCTGGGGCTGGCCTATGTCGCCTATAACCGGGGCGTGGGCCTTTCCATCGGCGCCTTCCTGAAGACGGCCTTTCCCCGCATTCCGGATCCGGCCGTCGACGCGATCGACGTGCTGGCGATTACCGCCACGGTTTGCGGGGTGGCCGCTTCGCTCGGCTTCGGTGCATCGCAGATCAATGCCGGTCTGAATTTGCTGACGGGCGTTCCCGATACCGGCCTGAGCAAGGGCATAGTGATCGCAATTATTACCGCCATGGCAACCACTTCGGTTGCCTTCGGGCTCGACAAGGGAATTCGCCGCCTGTCGGAAATCAACATGGTGCTGGCGCTGGGCCTGACGATCTTCGTCCTGGTGCTGGGCCCAACCGTCTTCCTGCTGGACGGTTTCGTGCAGAATATCGGCTATTACCTGCAGCGTTTCCTCTATCTGTCCAGCTGGACGGAAACCTATGTCGCCAATGGCTGGCAGAATGACTGGACGATCTTCTACTGGGCGTGGTGGGTCAGCTGGTCCCCCTTTGTGGGCATTTTCATCGCCCGCATTTCCTATGGGCGCACAGTGCGCGAATTCATCGCCGGCGTGCTGCTGGTGCCGACCCTGTTCACCTTCGCATGGATGACGATCTTCGGGGACAGCGCGCTCTATATCGAACTGTTCGGCAATGGCGGCCTGTCGGAAGCGGTGAATGCCAGCATGCCCGATGCGCTGTTCGCTTTCCTTTCGCACTATCCGCTTGCCACGATCGCATCGGGCCTGGCCATCGTGGTCGTGGCAACCTTCTTCGTCACTTCGGCGGATTCGGGCGCATTGGTCACAGCCATGATCGCATCGGGCGGGCATCATCATGCCGGCTTCATGCCGCGCGTAACCTGGGCCATCGCGATCGGGATGCTGTCCGGCGTGCTGCTCTGGTCCGGCGGGCTGGGCGCGCTGCAGACAGCGGCAATCGTCACCGGCCTGCCTTTCGCGGTTGTCCTGCTATCCATGACGGTGGGGCTGATCAGGATGTTGCGGAGCGAATTGCCGCTGGAAGACTGAAACCGCTCCCGGCGGCTTGCCGCTTGCGTGTTTATGTTGACCGGGGCGGGATCGCTGTGGCAATCGCCGGGCGCTTGTGGTGCGGTTTACGGGCCGCATTGCAGACCACCAGCCAGGCCAGAGAGATAATTCTGGCTGTTTCAAGGCTTTGCGGGCGTAGCTCAATGGTAGAGCAGAAGCTTCCCAAGCTTACGACGAGGGTTCGATTCCCTTCGCCCGCTCCAGCTCAGGCTTCCCAAAACATCCCGGAAAAGCTATAAAACCCTCGGAAATCCGAGGGTTTATGCCGTGCGATTGTCTTGCGTTTGCCCGGCTAGTCTCGCCAAATCTCTCGAAACTGGGGGCCTTTTTGGGGGCCATGCAGGTTTCCGCCAATTCGAGAGGCCCCCAGACTGGGGGCCTTTTCTGGGTAAAGGTCTGAAATCATGGCGCTAACTGACGTTGCAATTCGCAAGGCCAAGGCTGGTCCGAAAGCCTACAAAATGAGCGACTCGTTGGGGCTCTTCCTTTTAGTGGAGCGAACCGGCGGAAAACTGTGGCGAATGAAGTATCGCGTCGATGGCCGGGAAAAGAAGCTGGCGATCGGGCGCTACCCGGAAATTGGGTTGGCAGAGGCCCGCAGAAGGCGAGACGCGGCGCGAGAGCTGCTGGCGCAGGGCAAAGACCCGTCACGCGAAAAACAACGTGAGAAGGCGCGCGCGAGGCTGGATGCCGAGAATACCTTTGCTGCCCTGGCTGCGGAGTTCTGCGAAAAGCGCCGGAATGATGGTTCACGGGCATGGGCACCCGCCACGGCGAAGCGCTGCGAATATCTGCTCTCGGTGCTTAACAGCTCGATTGGCAACCTGCCAATTGCTGATATCGAGCCTGCCGACATCCTGACCGCCGTTCGCCGGATCGAAAGCAAGGGCAAGCTCGAGAGCGCAAAGCGAACCCTGCAGCTGGCTGGTTCGGTCTTCCGCTATGCGGTCGCCACAGCGCGCCTCAAATCCGATCCCACACGCGATTTGAGGGGCGCAATGATGAACCCGAACGTGACGCATTACGGCGCGGTCCTTGATCCTGACGGGGCTGGGGAGTTGCTTCGAGCAATCGATAGCTACGAAGGCCAACCGATTACCAAGCTGGCAATGCAACTCGCTCCACATGTGTTTGTCAGGCCGGGCGAGCTTCGCCATGCAGAATGGAGCGAATTCGACTTCGATGAAGCGTTGTGGACGATCCCGGCGAGCAAAACAAAGATGCGCAAGGACCACCTCGTCCCGCTCTCACGCCAGGCCATCGAAATACTGCAGGAGGCCCAACTGCTGACCGGTCCTAGTGGCTATGTCTTTCCGTCTGTCCGCACCCGCGGGCGTCCGATGAGTGACAACACGATCAACGCTGGCCTGCGCCGCCTCGGCTACACCACCGATGAAATGACCGCCCACGGCTTCCGAGCGATGGCCTCCACCTTGCTGAACGAAAGCGGCAAATGGAATCCTGACGCCATCGAGCGCGCCCTGGCCCACGGCGACAGCGATAAAGTTCGCGCCGCCTATCATCGCGGCGCACACTGGAAGGAGCGCGTGAAGATGGCGCAATGGTGGAGCGACTACCTCGATAAGCTTCGAGCAGGGGCTCAGGTGGTGCCGATCAACACCGCGAAGCGCTGACCGATTGCCCCAAAATCCGTAACTCTTCTGCGATCCGCGCGAGTGCGACGAAGTGCCGTGCTTTTACAGATGCTTATCGTCAAGTGAGTTGCCAGCGGTTCGGTGCAAACCCGCTCAACTCGTAGACGGGTGACTTTCGCCCAGACTGCAATTTCACAATGATATTAGGTAGATAGGTCCCGAATTCGCGGGGTACGGTGTGCCCGGTCAACCGGGTTTCTGACTGCGTGTTCGGGTCCGGTCTCACTGCGATCAGTGACCTGAGAGTTTTGATCTATTTTCCAGAGGATTGACGCGCCTTCTAGCGGCATCCGAGCGGAAAAGTTTTCTCAAGATGGTTCCAAAGTCGGGGCCCAAAATCACGCTCTGTTCCGAAATGGGGACCAAATAGCCAACATGCATATCCTACCAACCGTCGGACACACGCAGCCACTTCCAACTGCTTGCTTGACCGTATCGAAGAATTGTTGAACTAGAAGCACATGCTCATAGCGAAACTGCCTGCTCTGAATCATTCCGCCTTTGGCGACGAGCGGTTTTGCGCGCGCAATTACCGCGCCCTGCTGCCCAATCAAAACGCTGCGCCCTAGTTCGGAAACCACCCAGACAAAGGACGCAGCCCCGCCGAGAAATCGACGGGGCTTTTTTATACCCGGATCGAGAAAATGCTTCTGACAATCTCCACCACTCACAGGCCTGCTACCGACCTCGGCTTCCTCCTGATGAAGCATCCGGAGAACGTCCATTCGGTCGACCTGCCGTTTGGATCAGCGACGCTGTTTTACCCTGAGGCCGGGGAGGATCGATGCACCGCCGCGATTACTTTAGAGGTCGATCCGGTCGCGCTGGTCAGGGGCAAGGCGAGCATTGAGGATCAGTATGTCAATGACCGGCCTTATGCCGCGTCATCGCTGCTGTCGGTCGCTCTTGGCCGCCTTCTCAATACCGCAATGGCTGGCCGATCAAAGCTACGTCAGGAGCTTGCTGATACCGCGATCCCGCTTGAATGTTTTCTTACGCCGCTCCCGGCCAGGGGGTCGGCTGACCTTCTGGCGCGCATGTTCGAACCGTTGGGATACTCGGTCGAGGCAGAAGCAATTCCGCTCGATCCGGCGCATCCAGAGTGGGGGGCTAGCCCATATGTGTCGCTGAACATCAAAGGCACGGTAAGGGTTCAGGACCTGCTTACGCACCTTTTCGTACTCATTCCGGTGCTGGACAATTCCAAGCACTATTACGTGGGTGAAGATGAGGTCAAAAAACTGCTGCAAAAGGGTGGCGAATGGCTTGAGGCGCATCCTGAGAAGGAGCTCATCGTTCGTCGGTACCTGCTCGGGTTCCGGTCGCTCATGCGGTCAGCAACCGAGCAACTAGAGGAGCGGGTTGAGGCGGAAGAACCGGAGGAACACGCGTCGCGCGATACAGAGGAAGAAAAGATCGAAAAGCCGATCCGGCTCAACACGCAGCGCATGGATTATCTGGCGGATTTGATCCGCAATCTAGGAGCGTCGAGCGTACTCGATCTTGGTTGCGGAGAAGGTCGGTTGTTGCGCCAGCTTCTCACGATCAAGGGTCTCGACCGCATTGTCGGTGTCGAGGTCGCGCCGCGCGTTCTCGCAAAGGCAGGTGACCGGCTGAAGCTGGACCACATGCCCGACATCAAGCGCAAGCGGATTGAGCTGATGCAAGGCTCGCTCGTGTACCGCGACGATCGTCTCAAGGGTTTCGACGCGGCCGCTCTTGTGGAGGTTATCGAGCACATCGATGCAGAGAGGTTACCAGCACTGGAAGCGGCCTTGTTCGGCCACGCGCGACCGGCAAACGTGATCGTGACCACTCCCAATAGCGAATACAACGTCCTTTTCGAAGGGTTGGAGCCAGGCGCCATGCGGCATTCGGACCATCGGTTCGAGTGGTCGCGTTCCGAATTCCACCATTGGGCGGAATCAGTTGCGAAGGCGTACGGCTACGAAGTTCGATACGAAGGAATTGGGAGCGAAGATCCAACTTATGGTCACCCGACACAGGTCGCCATCTTTTCACGCGTCGATGCGGTGAAGGAGGCGGCATGAAGATCGAGATTCCAGAATTCGCGCTCGTCCTTCTGGTTGGCGCGTCGGGTATGGGCAAGTCTACCTTTGCGTCGAAGCACTTCCTGCCGACTGAGGTCGTATCCTCGGATCGCATGCGTGGTTGGATTGCCGATGACGAGACTGACCAATCCGCCACCGGCGACGCCTTCGACATGCTCCATTTCATCGTCGAGAAACGGCTCAAGAACCGGCGGTTCACGGTCGTTGATGCAACCAGTGTACAACCGGAATCCCGCAAGAGCCTGGTCGCGCTTGCCCGCAAATGGCACGCCCTGGTCGTCGCCATTACCTTCGAACTGCCTGAAGAGGTCGCACTTGCTCGCAACGCCGAGCGTCCCGACCGCCAGTTTGGTGCAGGACCGGTCCGTCGCCAGATGCTCAATCTGAAACGCTCCATCAAAAGCATGGGGCGCGAAGGCATCCGCTACGTGCATCGCTTGCGCACCATCGAGCAGGTGGAGGCGGTCGAGATAACGCGGACGCGCCTTTGGACTGACCGTCGCGAAGACTCCGGACCGTTCGACATTATCGGTGACGTGCACGGTTGTGCCGATGAACTCGAAACCATCTTGGACCAGCTTGGCTATCAAGTTTCGTGGGAAGGCAAGGACGTCCATGTAACTCCACCTGAAGGTCGTAGGGCGATCTTCGTTGGTGATCTTGTTGATCGTGGGCCGCGTTCACCTGACGTCCTGCGTATCGCGAAGCACATGGTGGACTCCGGCACTGCCTTGGCCGTGGTCGGAAACCACGATGACAAGCTGAAGCGCCATCTGTCTGGCCGCAATGTCAAACCGACGCATGGGCTTGCCGAAACCATCGAGCAGCTTGGTAGCGAGCCGCCGGAATTTTTGGCTGAGATGCGCGAGTGGCTCGACGGTCTTTTGAGTCACTACCTGCTCGACGATGGGAAGCTCGTCGTCGCCCATGCCGGTCTAAAGGAAGAAATGCAGGGCCGCGCCTCTGGCGCGATCCGCAGCTTCTGCATGTATGGTGAGACAACTGGCGAGGTCGATGAGTTTGGCCTCCCCGTCAGGTGGGACTGGGCATCCGAATACAAGGGTCGCGCCAAGGTCGTTTACGGTCACACACCTGTGCTCGAAGCGAACTGGGTCAACGGCACGATTTGTATCGACACCGGCTGCGTGTTCGGCGGCAAGCTTACTGCCCTTCGCTACCCCGAACTCGAATTGGTGTCAGTCGATGCCGAGCGGACTTACTACGAGCCGATCCGGCCCCTTGATGCTCCCGCCGCCGATACGGGGAGCACGCCGGCGCATCAGCTCAACATTGCCGACGTGCTTGGCAAGCAGGTCATCGAAACTGGCCTTTATGGTCATGTGACGGTGCGCGAAGATAACGCAGCTGCAGCGCTAGAGGTAATGACTCGGCACGCAGTCGATCCGCACTGGCTGATCCATCTGCCGCCGACCATGTCGCCAGCGGAAACGAGCGCGCTGGACGGATGGCTAGAGCGGCCGGAAGAGGCCTTCGCCTACTACGGCTCGAAGGGCGCACGAAAGCTTGTGCTCGAAGAAAAGCACATGGGCTCGCGCGCGCTAATCGTGCTGTCGAAAACCCAAGAAACCGCGGCCAAGCGTTTTGGCATTCACGATGGTTCGCGAGGAACCATCGTGACCCGAACCGGTCGGCGCTTCTTCAACGATGCCGAATTAGAGGCGTCGGTTCTGCACCGCGTGGACCAGGCGATGGAGAGTTCAGGCCTGTGGACTGAGCTCGATACCGATTGGGTCCTGTGGGACTGTGAAATCATGCCTTGGAGCATGAAGGCCGGTGCGCTTGTGCGCGGCCAATACGCGTCAGTCGGTGCAGCCGCCAACTCAGGTCTATCTGCCCTCGATGCTGCGTTGCAGGCTGCCATCGCGCGTGGCGTGGACATCAAAGACTTGGGAGCGAGAGTTTTCCAGCGCCTCGAAGACGCGGCGAATTATCGCGAAGCTTATAACCGGTATGTCCACCCATTCGGAGGCATTGCAGACCTGAAGATCGCACCGTTCCATCTCTTGGCATCGGAGGGTCAGGTACATTCCGATAAGGATCACCTCTGGCACATGGGGATGGCTCACAGGCTATGTGCTGCTGACGCAGACCTACTGCTTGCGACCGAATATCGAGCTCTCGATCTCGACGACGCTACTCAGATTCAAGAGGCAATCGAATGGTGGGAGGCCATGACCGCCAAGGGTGGCGAGGGCATGGTGGTCAAGCCGCTCGACTTCATCGCTCGCGGTCGGCGCGGCCTTCTGCAACCTGCCATCAAGTGTCGCGGGCGCGAGTATCTGCGGATCATCTATGGCCCGCACTACGACCGACCAGGCAACATCGAGCGGCTGAAAAAACGAGGACTTGGCCAAAAGCGGTCGATGGTATTGCGCGAATTCGCGTTGGGGATCGAGGCGCTGAAACGGTTCGTCGACCACGCTCCGCTCACACGCGTGCACCAATGCGTGTTCGGAGTGCTGGCGATGGAGAGCGAACCGGTTGATCCGCGGCTTTAAGTACGGACCCTGGCCCGCTGCCGGAGGCGCTCATAAAGCTGCACCTCCGCTTCGTGTGACAGTTCGACTGTCACAGCAAAACTCTGGCGACCGACGTCTCCAGCCCAACCACCCGCGCAGCGGACCACAAGGTAATAATTGTCGCCGTATTGCTGGATGTCTCTTGAGAAGGTTACAGAAGCAGTTTGAAGACTTGATTTCTCGCGGATTGTAGAACTCGGACTCAAATCGCAGTTGTAGCGGTTCTCAACTCGCGGAAACGGCCCTTCCTCTGCGGTTCGCTGGCGAAAATGCTCAAAGATCAAGTCAGGCTCACAGCCCCGGATGAGTCGGAATCCCATCGACACACCATTATAGTCGAGACGACTATGTCGAACCGGCGGATCATACGCTAAACTCACGCGGACCGTGCGGCGGCCGCGCTCCGTTTGAAATGCGTCCGGGATGGGTATCTGGTAAACAGCGAAATGATCGATCTCGAGCTCATCCTCAGCATAGAGAATGACCCGCGCATCGTCGGAGAACGCCGCCCTTTCGGCATCTACTAGCCCATGTCCGCAAAGGTCGAGGGCCGCTCGTCCTCCCAACGGCTCAAGACGCCTCAGCGCCTCTTCTGGAGGAATAGCACTGCTTGCCAGAAGTGCGCGAATAAGATTTGCAGATGCATCTGGAAAGCGAGCCAGTATTTGGCTCGCCTTGAAAGCGACGAGTGGAGCAGCGTACGACGTACCCGAATAGGTCGCAAACAAGCGATCTATTGGCCGATAATGAAGCGAGACAACACCGGCTTCGGGCCTTGCTTCACCGCCGCGCAACGCAATTGCTTGCCCGTCATAAATCAGCGTTCCGCCAATGTCTGCGAAATCGGGCTTGATCGATCCCCGCACACCCGGTCCGGCACGCGAGAACGGAGATGGCTCGTTCAGATCGGCGATGGGACGAATTCCGATATTCTCTTGAGCTTGTCGGCCCAGGCCATTGCTATGCGCAAGCGAACCGACGGTAACTATGTTCATTCCGCCCGCCGGTTCACAAAGGCGGTTGCTTGGTTCGACTAGATAGCGAGGGTATTCCGTAACCGCCTCTTCGATCCTGTTGCCACCTCGCGGTTGGTGATTTCCGGCGGACACGATGATGACCACGTCCAGCTCACGGACAAGTTCGTCGAGGGTTTGCGTCCAAGGGCCAACCTTGGATCCTTCGATGAGCTTTTTACGATCACCCAGCGCCACCACAAAAATACGGCAACCAAACTCATCGTGTAAGCGGGTGACAGCCTCGCGCATTAGACGCGGAGTGAGCCGACTATTCGGAAATCGCCCCCGATCATCCACTACCTTCGCCGAGCAGAGCCTTGCGTAGCGAACCAGCCTCTCCTGCCCAAGCTGAGCCCGCAAATCGCCAAAGGTGGCTATTCCTCCGACAAAGGTCCCATGGCAAAAATCATCGGCAGTACCGAGCGTATCCGGAATGGCGATGGATCCCGCGATAACGTCTTCAATTAAAGGGTGATCGTTGATCCCGCTATCAATGATGCCAATTAGTGGGAGATCGTCGGTCGCGTCCTCGGGGTCTGGCACATCCACCAACGGTCGCTCAATTAACTCACTCGTGGTGAGATCGGGCTCCGGCGGAAAGTCGAGTTCGGCGATCTCCTCGATGTTCAGCAGACTGCGGGCCACCGTTCCATCGGCACGCAATCGAAGCATCGTCAAATTGGGACCAATATGACGGTCCAACTCTTCTGCCCCGAGGGCCTCTGAGTACGCAGCGATGTCGTCGAGCTTGCGCTCACGCAAGGCTCGTGGTCCCAAATCCCAAAGTTCGATGTCGAGTATATACTCTACACCCGCCTGGAAATCGTTGACCTCAACCAAGCCTTCTTCGCGCGCGCGCATCCCAATGCGATCACGCGGCGCGACCTCGGCGATCGCATCAACATTTGCGATGAAAGCGGCATAAGCCGGGTTCTGCCGACCCGGCTGCGTTCCTTGCCCATAGCTGTCGAGCTTGTTCCGGAACTCATCAAGTTCATCACTATCGGCAAACAAAATGAGTGTGCGATCCTCGTCGCTCGAGAGGACCGTCAGCCCAACTTTCGCCCACTCATCCTCTTGGAGTGCCCCATGCATCTGGACACGCAAAATAAGTGATGGATCGACGGAATCAGGCCTGCGTCGCCGTCTTTGTGACGCTATTGCTTCGTCGAGCTCGTTGCTGAGCTGGCGGCTGTGCCCGCCCGGATTTCGTTGCGGTGGTGGCCCACCGCCACCGGTTTTGCGGCGAGGGAGGCGCTCCGGCAGCCTGACAAGCTCAAGGTGATCGTAGCGAGGCAATGACAGCTCATGCTTCGGCTATACGCGCTGTGCGTCTACGCCGCCGCCGCTCATCAACCAATGCATCGAGGAAGTCCTTTTCCGAAACCTGCTTTCGCTGATCGATGATCGATGCCTTGATCGCCTGAACACAGATCCTTTCCAATTCAGCGTAGGAGTATCCATCTAAGCCATCCAAATGGGCCTCGGGATCGAACTGCAATGGAACGTTCTTAAATTTCATTCGAAGGAATCGAGCGGCCATTCGTCGATCAGGACGGTCAAACCATATTACTTCGTCAAACCGCCGCCATATCGCGGAATCCAGCGATTGGTCGAAGTTGGTCGCAGCTACCAAAAAACCTTTCGGTTGAATCCGGTCAATGAATATCAGGAGGCTATTCACTACCCGGCGCAACTCGCTGTGCTCGCCATCTTCGCTCCGTGCACGGGCTAGCGCATCAAACTCATCGAAAAAGAGGACAGTGGGTTGCTTGCGAGCAAACTCGAAGATCTTGCGGATATTTGTCGCTGTTTCGCCAAGGTAAGACGAGATGAGCCGATCAATCTTAACGATATAGAGCGGCAAACCGAGCTCTGCCGCGAACACTTCAGCACACAATGTCTTGCCGCAGCCCGGCGGCCCGCAGAAAAGCAATTTGGAGCGCACAGGCAGGCCGCGCCGACGGATCTCGTCGCCGCGACGATATTCTCGCAGCAACGACAAGAAGATTCGCACATTCTCGGAGGACAGTACGATGTCCTGTTTGTTGTGCGACGGCTCGACCAGCTCGATGAAATCACCAGCTGACTCTGGGAATGGAATTAATGGCGCAAGGCCTCTCGGCTTTGATCGCGGCGAAGGACCGGTCTCCAAGGATTTGCGCAGCGAACGAGCGAGAACGCGGTTATTCTTCTTTTCCTCTTCGCCGATGATCTGCTCGGCCACAGCGCGGAACTCCTCGTCCCGGCCGTAACTTGCCAGCAGCTTTTTCATCAACTCGCCGCGCGCCATTCTCTTCCATTCAACCGAAGCTGCCCCAGACCACTATAGCGATTGCTGTCAAAATCGCCAGCAATGACGCGCAAGCGGATCGGCGAACCTTTCGGAGCTATCTTGCTCTGGCGAAAGGATTCCTCTGGCGAAGAATCGCAATCCGTATGCGCACTTCGTGCTTGTCCACATTTCGTCCACAAGGATCAATTCCAAAGCGACTGATTTCCCCCGCACATTCGTTCGACTGCGTCGCCAATCTGCTGCGCCGCATCCAGCAAATGGCCATCATCCAAATGCGCATACCGGGCCGTCGACTGGTGGTTCGCATGGCCAAGCAACCGACCGATCATGGGCAGCGTTTCCTTGTTCATGGCGGCATGGCTGGCGAAGGTGTGTCGCAGGTCATGGATGCGGACCTGACCAAGCCCGGCACGTTCGCGAATACCTTTCCATGCCCAAGCAACGTCCCGCATATGCCGCCGGTATCGGTAGTTCCAGAATAGCCAGGGGAGCTTCCGATGGCGCGGGATGCCACCAATGACCTCTCGCGCGGCGGAGCCGAGCCAGACGGTGCGCGGCCCAGTCTTGCTATCGCGAAGGTTCAGCCGATTTCCCTTCACGTCGCCCCAGTGCAGATTGAGTATCTCGCCCTTGCGACAACCAGTCAGCAGCAGCAGGGTGATTGCCGCGCCCTCACAGCGGGCGGTCAGGTCGTCGCTCTCACGCAACTTCGCAAGCTCGATCCCGATCCGCCCCAGCTCTTCAACCGTCAAGAACCGCTCGCACTGGCGTTTGCGGTTCGGTCGGATTGACCGGCACGGGTTGGTATTCTCCAGCCGATACCCCCACGCCTCAGCCTTGTTGAGCATGTGCTTGAGGATTTCGAGGGTCCGATTGGCAGCACCCGGACCGGTGCGGTTGTTGAGCTCGGCAAACCACTTGGTCACATGCTCTTCATTGACCTCGTCGATGAAGACGCCCCTGAAGGCGTCGTCGAGGTAGAGCCGCCGATAGCGTGTGTGTGAATCGAGCGTCGAGACTTTCCAGCGCGGCGACCAGCGGGTCCAATATTCCTTAAGGAAATCGTCGAACCTCGGCGCGGATCGAATGCGCTTTCGATCGGTGGCCGGATCGCGCCCCACCTGCGCGTAGGCAATAACGCGGCGCGCGACCATTTGCGCTTGATGGCGCGTGAGGACCGAAGCCGGGCCGATGGTGACAGTGCGCAGCCTGCCACCCATCCGGGTCTGCACGATGTAAACGTTTCGTCCGCTGGGATAGTGGCGGATGCCGAAGCCGTGCTCGATCCCGAGCCAGGTCGTCGTCCGTGCCTTGCCCTTGGGAACGAGCCTGAAGTTTACCGATGCTCCAACCTCGGCAAGTGCCTCTTCGACAATGCGCTTGAGGCTGGCAGCAGTCATGACCGCAGTCCGATCGCTTGCGCCAGCGAGCCGGAGATGCGCTCGGCGGCATCGCCGATCACGTCATCGGACAGATGCGCGTACTTTGCCGTCGTCTCCGGCAAGACGTGGCCTAGCAGCTTGCCGATGGTGGCGAGCGGCACATTGTCCATGATGGCGGTCGAGGCGAAGCTGTGCCGCAGATCGTGGACGCGCAAATCGGGCATCGCGCAGCGTCGGCGCAGATTGTACCACCACGGTTCGATGTTGACCGGGTGCTTGCCCCTTGAGTTGACGAACACCAGCGCGTCGTCTTCGCCGCGCTCAAATCCTGCCAGCACCTCAAGCGCCTGAGAGTTGAGCCAGATCACTTTCGGGCCGGTCTTGCTATCGGGCAGCACGAGCCGCGGCGGTTTCACCATTCCCCATCGAAGAAACCTGATCTCGCCCAACCGCGCGCCGGTGAACATCAGCAAACGCAGTATTGAGACCGGAATGGGATGCTCGGCCTCAGCCTCACGCAAAGCCGCACCAAGGCGGCGATACTCTGCAGGTGTGAGGTATCGCTCCATCTTCGGGCGCTTGAAGCGCGGCATCCCCCGGCAAGGGTTCGATCCCTTGCGGCGCATCCGCAGCGCCTCGGCGTATTTCATGAGCGAGGCGAGAACCGGCACGGCGCGGTTGAAGCTCGTTTCGCCTTCCCCGGAGCAACCGTCACGCCAGCGGTGGATGTCGGCGGGCATGATGTCCGCCACCCGCATCGCGCCAAATTCAGGCTCGATGGAAAGCCGCCACGCATTCCGATTGCGCTTGATCGTCGAAGGCTTCCAGACCCGCGAAAGGTCATCCCAATACGTCTCGACGAAATCAGAAAGCGTTGGCGTGGCTTTGACCACGGCACGCTTGGGCAGACCGTCTAGCGCCACCTCGGCAAGAATGCGCCGCGCCTGAGCCCTTGCTATAGAAGCATCGAGTTCATCCGTTCGACCAAGCGAAATCCGGCGATGCTTACCGCGATGTCGTACGCGGACAAACCAGAAGTAATTGCCGCTCGGCCTGACACGCAGGCCGAATCCGGCAAGCTCGGTATCCCAGATGCAGTATTCGGTCTCGCGAAGCGGCAGCTTGCGCCGCGCGAAATTGCCATCGAGCAGTGCCCGGCGCCCGGGCTTTCGCCGCCTGGGGACCATATGGCAATCGTCACTAGCAAAACTGCCCTCAAAAGTCGCGGAATTACCGTCATTTTCGGGGATCGGATGGCCTTCAACAGCATGCCTGCTGCCGAGCACTTCCAGCATCTCACGCACTGATTTTACGGCATTTTTTCCCATACCATGGCAGTCTTACTGCGTAGGGTGTGCTCACGTTTCCAGTTACAGTGGAGAGGCCAGAAAGGCGAGACAAGGTGCTCGCGGGGCTACGCATCGCTTAGAGTTGGATTTGCAGCCTCGCTGGCGTTTGAGGCTGCTTTTAGGCCGCTTGCCGACCGTCAGGTTTCGGGCAGTGAAATAGAGATAGCTGCCCTTCCTCGCGAAGCTCCGGTGAGGCAACTGTCGACCAACTAAATGCGTTCCGCTGCTAGCGCGGGAAGGCCGCTCCTTCCCCAACCGGCCATTCCCGGTTCGTTGATCGGCCTGGCAGCAGTGCTGCCCTCATCTCGCTCATACAGGCTTCTCCGCCGACTTCCGGAAAGCGAAGGTCGCGTCGGCTCAGTTGAGACGGCAGGGTCTGGCCGGAAGCTGCAATTTGCGATCTAGCCTCGGAACGGCGGCTTCCCCGTGCAGTGCCGGTCGCCCGGAATCTACCATTCGGCTACCAACGCAAGAGACGCAATTTCAGTCAATCCGAGCGCTGGCGACCAGTTGTTCGAAATCGGCCAAATTGCGCTGGAAGAAGTGCAGCGCTGGGGCCTCGTACAGCATCATGAATAGATTGCCGTCGATGATGGTGGCTTGGGCAACTCCCCGCCGTTGCAGGTCGTCTGCACCGAGCGTTGTAAATTCGAAGCGGATGCCGTCATGACTAAGGAATTGGACCGGCGCTGCCGAAGTCACCTCGAAGGTGGCCACGCCCTTGCTGATCCGCAGCGAGCTTTCCAGGAAGCTGGGCACGTCGACCAGAAGCATGTTGCCCGAGAACTGCGGCAGCGGCATTTCACGGCGGTTTACTTCACGAAACAATGTATCACCATCGCCGACCTCTGCGAAAAACAGCACGTCGTTTAGTAGCTCGCCGTCAAGCGTCCAGCGCTCGGCACGGTTACCCGGTCGTTGGCTGATGCGGTTCCATTCAATCGTCGGGGTTACGGTGACATCCGAACGCGCTACAGTCACAGCGGCATTGGCCTCAATTAAGCGGTGGGCCGACGCGGCCGCCGGTGTCAGCGCGAACAGCATCGACAGCATCAATCCAAGTTTACGCATTCGTCACTCCTGTACCATAGTGCGGAGCATCGCCGCGTCGGGGGCCTCAGGGGCTTTCTCCAAGTAGGTGCGCAGCGCGTCAGACCCCAGCGCGAGTTCGCCGCTGCGAATCAACGACAGCCCCATTCCGCGCCAGGCTGCGCTCAGATCCGGGTCGAGGTCGAGTGCTCGCCGGTAAAATTCCGCCGCGTTGACCAAGTCACGTGGATGACCCCGGCCGCGGTACAGTTCGCCCCGTGCGAACAGCAGGTCAGCAGTATATTCGTCGCCCGCGATGCGGTTAATCAGATAATCGGTGCCGCCGAAATCGTTCAAAGCAAGCTCGTCGGCGAGGAATTGGGCGACCCACGGTGCCAGCGCGCGGCTATAAGCATCGCGACCTTCATAGTCGCCGCCGGAGACGCGGTTGGCAAGCGTCGCCAGCGTGTCTGCGCGTTCAAGATTGGTCGGATGACTGGCAAAGAACGCCACCCCATTGTAGCGCGATGTGCGGCGACCACGATCGATAGCGGTCTGGTCTGCCTCATTCATCACTGCGCGCCAGACGTCAGCTGCTGCGGCGGGCCGGAAACCGGCCTGCGCGATGTAGCCAAAGCCGAGCATGTCAGCGTCGCGCTCCTGGTTTCGTCGAAAGCTGTACACGCCGCCCAAGACCGCCAGCTGCAAGTCGCGGTTGTTGTTATACGCACCGCCATAGGTCGCTGCGGCCGCGCCCAAGACTGCAGTCCAGGCAAGGAGATCGCTGCCGGACCGCGTATTGCGGTAATTTGCCAGCGTATGGCGAAGTTCGAAATGCGCGAACTCGTGGCCTAGCACCGAAGCCAGCTCGGCTTCATTGCGCATACGCAGCAACAAACCGGTGTTTATTCGCATCGTGCCATTGGGGGTCATCGAGGCGTTAAAGACGGGGACCCGTACAATGTAGATACGCACGTTGCCGCAGCGATCGTCACCCACGGTGCGGCATAATATGCTGCGGATGTAGTCGTTGAGTGCGGGATCGCGGATTACCAGGTCGGCATCGCGGAGCAGGCGTTCGTCTTCATCTGCCATCGTCCACAGTCCACGCTCGTCACGGTCCTGCGGTTGGTAGACGCCCTCGTAAGTTGGCACGGCAAATTCGTCTTGCGCGGTGGCTGCAAACGGGATTGCGAGTGAGATGAGCGCGGCGGCGGCACACGCCCGGCGTAGTACACTCATTCGGCCGCGACCGCGTCATTCGGCAGCAACGGAAAGTCCTCGAAGAGCTGTTCGACGCGGCGCTGCGCCCCATCAATTTCTCGCACGTCTCCGCCCATTTGGAGGTCGGCATTGACCCAAAGTATATTCCCCGTGTGCAGGTCGACCAGCGCAGCGAAGCCCGCGTGGCGGCCCGAAGTCACGCTGACCCCACCTAGCGCGGCAAATACCTGCAACACCTTACGTCCAGTCGAGCCGTAGTGATCCTCGACGTTAATGAACAAGGCATAGTCGGCCTGGGCGGCCCCGGGTAGTTCGCCCACGCCTGATCCGAGCGACCAATCAAAAATATCCTCGCGGTTGTTCGCCTTCTTGGTTTCCAGCCGGTTGCCGACAAAGAACTGATAGTTGACAATCGATTCGGAGACCACGCTGAACAAGGTGATGTAATCATCCACCAGCCGTGCTTCGTCGCCAAACGCCTCGGGGGCGTCAATCAGCGATGCGCCAAACCGCGCTTGGTAATCATCAATAGCCGTGCCGAGATTGTCTCGCGCCAATTCGGTCCAGTCAGCGCGGGGCTCGAACATGCCGCCGGTCGATTGTTCGCCCACCCGAATGCGCGGACGGAAAACCAAAATACGAGCTCCGCCCTGCAGTTGCGTAGCGTCGAAATCGTGTCGTACCGCGCCACGTTCCTGTGCGGCAAGCGGCGCAGGGACGGAAAGCGCCAGCACGGCGGCAAGCATTTTTGTCAGGAAATTCACTGTCACCCCCCCATTTATAGCGATTGTTTAGCTACAGCCATTCCGCTGTCAATCAGCAGAGAATTTGTATCCATGCCTATTGCCTATCGGTGCAGCACTGCCATTTCCTGCTACGCTTGCAGTAGGCCAACCTAATTCTCCTGCTACAGGATTCGCGTTTACCCTTCTGAGGGGGCTGCCTTAGGTGCAGTGCCCATTTCGAGCGGCGCTTCCTAAGTGGCCGAAGGGGAGCGTAAGCCGAATGGCAGCTTTCCGCCTGGACCGTTCCAGAAACCGCTAGTCAGGAATCGGCTCATTCTATGTCATTCTGCGATGCTGATCAGGCGAAAGCTGAATGCCCGCTTTTTTTCAGAACTGCTGTTCGACCACTTGCTTTGGAATGACTGGAAAGTCCCAATGTCGGCCCTCCGGTAGGGCTTTGGTGTATGTCTGCTTTCGGGGGAACAGGTTAAAGTCTCCAACGGCCGGGATTGGGGCGCAAAGCTGCCGTTCTTCAGCGCTCAATCGCCGCGCGGCTCTACCTCCATTCACTTGTCCTGTAAGGGCACAGGCAATGATCTCGCTCTATCTAACGCCCACTCGCGCAAAACGTAATCTGGCGAGCACACCGTACACCGCGAATTCGGGATGCAAGCCGTTGGTTTATATTAATAAATGTGGTTTGGGTGAAAGTCACCCGTCTACGAGTTGAGCGGGTTTGCACCGAACCGCTGGCAACTCGCTCTCCTTTAAGGCATTGGATTGGTGCGGTAATTCCTTACGAGGCTGCAAGTGGTCTGCGATCCGCAGAATTCTGGCTTCCTCGATGTGCTATTGCGGCGCTCTGCTCGCAGGTGAGTTGTTGTCACGGGCCATGACAGACATCGCTCGGAGCGCTAAAAGCCAAGCTTCAAGAAGGGCGCGATGATCTCGCTTGTTCTCAGCCTTTTCCACAGAAGCGCGGTACGCTGGGGGCCAGATTGGGGGCCTTTGAAATCGTTGTTTTCAAAAAGAAAATTGAATTCAATGGCTTGCCCAGCCTATTGGCTTCCCTTCACCGCTCCACCGTTACAATAAGTGACGGGGAGGTTCCTTGCCGGCATTCTTTACCACGCTGATTGCTTGCGTTCTTGCCACGATTGGCGGGCGCGAAGTCGTGTCCACGGCGCGGCTTTCCCACTCGCTGGGGCAGGGCGTGGGCCTGCTGGTGGCGATCTGGGCCAGTTGCATTGCCAGTTCGGCCCTGGCCGCGTGGGTCGGCGGTGTGCTGGCGCCGATGATGGCGCCCGATGCCAAGCAGGTCTTCGCCGCCATGGCCCTGCTGATGGGCGCGGGGGAGCTGGCGCTGCTGCGCCCGCGCAGGAAACCGGCAGAGCCGACCCGGTCTGCCGGGGCGATGCTGCTGGTGCTGCTGGCATCGCAGATCACGGATGCGGCGCGGTTTCTCGTGCTGGCTCTCTCCGTTGCCAATGGCGTGCCGATGCTGGCCGCGGCGGGCGGTGCGCTGGGCAGTGGCATCGTATTGACGTTTGCCTGGGCAATGGGCGCCGAATGGGAAGAACGGTTGCCTCTGGCCGCATTGCGCTGGGCAGCAGCCACTCTTCTGCTGCTGGCCGGGGCCGCCATGTTGTTGATAGGGCTGGGCATTCTTGCGTGATCGACTGAGGCGATCGGTCTCTTCGTGATACTGCGCGAAACCGATCTTGTGGCGCGCCGTTACATCCCCAAATGGAATTCACGAAAGGGGATCAAGATTATGGCAAATACCGGAGACAATTCGAAAGCGGCGCTGGTCGAAGCACTCAATGGCGCGCTGGCCGATCACCTTGCACTCTATCTGAAAACGAAGAATTTTCACTGGCACGTATCGGGCCCGCGTTTCCGCAGCCTGCATCTGATGTTCGATGAACAGGCAGGGGAATTGTTCGGCCTTGTCGATACGATTGCCGAACGTGTTCGCAAGATTGGCGAAAAGACGCTGACCGGACTGGGCTCCGTCTCGAAGGCGACCAACATCGCCGATCAGGACGATATCAATCTGGCTCCGGAAAAAATGATCGAGGAATTGCGGGACGATAATGTGAAGCTGCTGGAACGGCTGAAGACCGTGAAACAGACTTCGGAAGACGCTGGCGACAATGCCACCAACGGCATGGTCGATGACTGGATCGACCAGACCGAGGAACGGATCTGGTTCCTCAGCGAAACGATTAACTGACCCTGTCCCCCCTCCAGGGTCAAATCTGCCCCCGCGGCCATCGCGCCGCGGGGGCTTTGTGTGTAGGGGGCGTTTCATGGCCGAAATCCAATTGATCGAAAATGCAGGCGATTCAGATATCGCCGCCTGGCTCAAGGCCCGCCTGTCTGCCGCGCTGAATGCGCAGGAAGGGCCCGTTGCCATCACGGTGCCCGGCGGTTCCACGCCGTTCCCCATCCTGGAAGAACTGGCTCGGGACGGGCTGGATTGGCAACGCATCGCCGTTTGGCCGGGTGACGATCGTGAAGTGCCGGAAGATCACCCGGCCAGCAATACCGGCAGGATCCGCGCCCTGCTGGAACCGGCAGGGGCCAGGATCGTGCCGCTGGCCACGGGCGAAAACGTCCCGCATTTTGCCGTGGCGTGGCTGGGCATGGGGGCGGACGGGCATATCGCCTCGCTCTTTCCCAATACCGATCCGCAGGTGGATGATCCCCTGCCGATCAGGCGCCTGACGCCCGATCCCCTGCCGCCAGAGGCGCCGTTCGACCGGATTACGCTGACCATCCCCTCTCTGCTCGACAGTGACGAATTGCTGTTCGTCATTCGCGGGGAAGACAAACGGGCCCTGTTCCTTCGCGCCATGGAAGGGAAAGTGGATCTACCAATCGCGCGCCTGCTTGGCGCTGCCCGGCAGAAGGTGACATGCTTCACCTGATACCCGCGCCGCTGCATCGCGCCGCGCTCAGGATCGCTCATCGGCTTCGCGCGCGTTTCCGGCGGCTGGCCCGGCCCCATATTGCCGGCGTTTCGATTATCGGAACGGATCGGCAGGGCCGCGTGCTGCTTGTGCGGCACTCCTATGGTTCGGGCCTGTGGTCCCTTCCGGGAGGCGGGATCGGCAAGGCGGAGGATCCGGAAGCCGGCGCAAGGCGTGAATTGTTCGAGGAGCTCGGCTGCGAGGCGGAGGATGTAACCTTGCTGAGCGTGCTGGAAGAACGGATATCGGGCGCGCCGCACACGGCCTATGTCTTCGCGCTGACCCTGGTCGGAGAACCCAGGCCCGATGGCCGCGAGGTGATCGAGGCGGGGATGTTCGCCCCGGATGAACTGCCTTTGCGGCTCAGCGGTCTTTCGCGCAGGCGGCTCGATCTCTGGCGGGAACGGACGGGGAGGGATTAGAGCAGCGAAAGCTGCGCCGTATCCTCTTCCTCAGCTTCGGCATCCGGCCGGTCGAGCGAGCTGAGCGTCAGGCCCATCAGCCTGATCGGCATGGGCAACGGCAATTGC
This sequence comes from Croceibacterium atlanticum, assembly GCF_001008165.2. Classification (NCBI taxonomy): domain Bacteria; kingdom Pseudomonadati; phylum Pseudomonadota; class Alphaproteobacteria; order Sphingomonadales; family Erythrobacteraceae; genus Croceibacterium; species Croceibacterium atlanticum. The sequence goes on from NZ_CP011452.2 coordinate 3,150,506, forward strand.
GCGTCCAGCAATTCCCCTGCCACGCGTGCGAATTGCGCCTTGTCCGCCACAAAGTCGGGCAGGGATCTGGCCCGCGTCATCAGCTGGAAATCGGAATAGCGCAGTTTCAGCGTGATCGTGCGCCCCTTGGCATTGGCCTCTTCAATCCGCCCCCACACGATGTCGATGATATTGGCCAGCGCTTCGCGCAGGGCAGGGCCGCTCGAAATATCCTCGTGGAAGGTCCGTTCGCCGCCGATGGATTTGCGGATACGGTTGGCGCGCACGGGGCGCAGATCGATGCCCCGCGCGGCGCGATAGAGATAATCGCCGAAACTGCCGAAATGGCTGCGCAGCCATGCCACATCCTTTTTCGCCAGATCGGCGCCGCTCTCTATGCCCAGACGCGCCATCTTTTCCGCCCCGCGCGGGCCGACCCCGTGGAAACGCCGCACCGGCAATGACTGGACGAAAGCCGCGCCCTGGCCGGGCCGGATCACGCATATGCCGTCGGGCTTGTTCTGATCGCTCGCCAGCTTGGCCAGGAACTTGTTGTAGGACACGCCGGCACTGGCGGTCAGCCGCGTTTCCTCCCTGATCCGCTGGCGGATCAGTTCGGCAATCCGCGTCGCGCTGCCAATGCCGCGAATATCGTCGGTCACGTCCAGATAGGCTTCGTCCAGGCTCAGCGGCTCAACATGCGGTGTAAAGTGCCGAAAGATCTCGCGAATCTGTTGGGACACTTCGCGATAGATGTCGAACCGGGCCTTGCAGAAGATCAGGTCCGGGCATTTGCGCTTCGCCGTGGCGGAAGGCATGGCCGATCGCACGCCGAATTGCCGCGCTTCGTAACTGGCCGCCGCCACTACGCCGCGGCCGGAAGATCCGCCCACCGCCACCGGCTTGCCGCGCAGATCGGGATTATCGCGCTGTTCCACGCTGGCGAAGAAGGCATCCATGTCGACATGGATGATCTTGCGCAGCCCTTGCGCTTCCTCGGCATCCTCTTCGGGCGCGGGCCTCGTCATGGCCGGGATGTAGCCCCTGCGCGCGGGCTTTGCCACGCGCGCCTGTTACAAAACCGATTTACCGCACCGCAGCATGAGGCTAGGGCCGCGCGCATGGCTACCAGGATTGCCCCCCATGAAATGCCGATGATCGGCAGAAGAGAGCTTGTCTGTCTGATCGCGCTGATGATGAGTCTCAGCGCGATGGCGATTGACGGCATGTTGCCCGCTCTCGATGAAATGGCGCGGGAACTTGGCGCGGCGAACGGTAATCAGCGGCAATTGGTGGTCGCTGTATTTCTGCTGGCCAATGGCGTGGGAACATTGTTCCCCGGATCGCTGGCTGACCGTTACGGCCGGCGGCCGGTATTGCTGGGCACTCTGGCGGCCTTTGCCGCCTGTTCGATTGCCGTGGCGCTGGTCCATTCCTTTGAAGCATTGCTGGTGATCCGCGCCTTGCAGGGCTTTTCCGCTGCCGGGCTGATGGTCGTCCCCTACGCAATCATTCGCGATCAGTTCGAAGGCGATGCCATGGCCCGGTTGATGAGCCTGGTGGGCGCGGTGTTTATCGTCGTGCCCGTTGTCGCGCCCAGTATCGGGCAGGGCGTGTTGTTGATTGCCGGCTGGCGCTGGATATTCCTGTCGCTGGCGGGCGTTTCCGCAATCGGTGCCTTGTGGCTGTGGCTGCGCTTGCCGGAAACGCTGCATCCCGAATATCGCCATGAAATCAACGTGCCGATCATCCTGCGCAATATGGGCGCCGCGTTCTTCAACCGTGCCGCTGTCGGCTATGTGCTGGGCACCAGCCTGCTGATCGGTGCCGTGTTCGGTTACGTGAACAGCGCGCAGCAGCTTATCGGGGAACATTTCGGGGCTGGCACGTGGTTCCCGGTTGTGTTCGGCGCGACGGCGGCGATGATGGTCCTTTCCAACATCGTGAACTCCCGGATTGTCGAAACATTCGGCGCAAGGCGGGTTTCGCATGCCGGGGTCTTGCTGTTCATGCTGGTCAGCATGGTGCAGGTCTGGGCATCCTATGCGCATCCCGGGGAACTGGCCTGGTTCCTGCCGCTGATGGCGGCGAATCTGGGCCTGCTCGGCTTTCTGGGCGCGAATTTCGGTTCCATCGCGATGCAGCCTTTCGCCCATATCGCCGGGGCCGCCAGTTCGATCCAGAGCTTCTTCCGCATGTTCGGTGCGGCGGTTGTCGGGCTTGTCATTGGCCAGGCCTATGACGGCACGGCACGCCCCTTCGCCTTCGCCCTGCTGATTTGCAGCGTCCTGGCGCTGGCGCTGGTCCTGTTCAGCGAAAAGGGCCGGCTGTTCCGCCGCCTGAACGGCCCGGTCCGGCAGGAAGCGGAATGAACGATCCGTTTGACTTGTTTCCGGGCGGCTGAGTTTCCGGCATTCGTAGTTGCGAGCGTAGTGAAACAATCCAGATCGGAGAGAGGAGGGGAGGGGTTAGTTCTCCACCTTCTCCGCTGATTCTATCCTCGCCAGCAGCGCTTCGACCTGAACCTGTGCACCTTCGCTGGCGGCAAGTTCCGCCACCGTCCCGGAAAAGGGTGCGGTCAGCGCATGTTCCATCTTCATCGCTTCCAGCACCATCAGCCGCTGCCCGGCCTCGACCATGTCGCCCTCGGCCACGTCCACAGCAATGACCTTGCCGGGCATGGGGGCGAGGATATCTCCATCATGGGCGGAGGCAGCGCCGCCGCCATCGGCGCGAAAGGCCGGAAGGGCGAATGTGGCTCCGTCCTCTGCAAAGATGCCGTTGCCGAAATCCTCGCGGCCAATCCGTTCGTCACGCCATTCCTGCGCGAGATCGATATCGATGCAGGCGTCCACGCGTTCGCCCTCGACGGTCAGTGACGCCGCGGCCCGGCGCGGCGCGTTCAGCCGGAATCCCATCAGGCCGGTTTCCCGCGAGCTATTCTCCCATGCCACGTGATCGAAGAAGGCGGCTTCGGCCGCTGCAGCGATCATGCCGCCGGACGGGGCCGGGGCTGCGGTCAGAGCGTCGATGTGATCGTTGATCGAACCGGTGGTCATCGTGCCCGCATCATATTCGGGCATCCGCATGAGACGGGCCAGAAACCATGCATTATTCTTCACCGGCCAGGCCGCGACCGTGCGGCAGGCGGTTTCCATCGCCTCTACAGCTTCTGCGCGGTCATGGCGGTGAACGACAATCTTGGCGATCATCGGGTCATAGAAAGGCGATATCTCGCTTCCCTCTGCCACACCCGTTTCGACGCGCGCGCCGTGCGGAAGTTGCAGGATATCCAGCCGCCCCGTGCTCGGCAGAAACCCCTTCGCCGGGTCTTCCGCATAAAGCCGCGCCTCGATGGCGTGGCCATTGATCGAAAGCTCTTCCTGCTTCCTGGGCAGTTCCTCCCCGCTGGCGACGCGCAATTGCCATTCGACCAGATCGACGCCGGTGATTTCCTCGGTCACCGGATGTTCGACCTGAAGGCGGGTGTTCATCTCCATGAAGAAGATGCGTTCCGCATCCAGCCCGTCGCTGGCATCGGCAATGAATTCCACCGTCCCGGCACCGACATAATCGACCGCCTTTGCTGCACGCACGGCAGCAGCACAGATCGCCTCTCGCGTGGCCTCGTCCATGCCGGGGGCGGGGGCTTCCTCGATCACTTTCTGGTGGCGGCGTTGCAGCGAACAATCGCGTTCGAACAGGTGCAGCACATTGCCGTGGCTGTCCCCGAAGATCTGCACTTCGATATGGCGCGGGCTGGTGATCCACTTTTCCAGCAGGACCTGCATATTGCCGAAACTGGCCTTCGCTTCACGCTGGCAGGATTGAAGCATTTCAAGGAATTGCTGCGCATTATCGACCTTGCGCATGCCCTTGCCGCCGCCGCCGGCCACGGCCTTTATCAGCACTGGATAGCCGATCCGGTCCGCTTCGGCGCGCAGGGTTTCGGGTGATTGGTCTTCGCCCAGATAGCCGGGCGTCACCGGCACGCCGGCATCTTCCATCAGCTTCTTCGCGGCATCCTTCAGCCCCATCGCCCGGATGCTTTCCGGCCTCGGGCCGACCCAGATCAGCCCGGAATCCAGCACGCTCTGCGCGAAATCCGCATTTTCCGACAGGAAGCCATATCCCGGATGGATCGCTTCCGCTCCGGTCTGTTTCGCGGCGGCCACGATCCGTTCGCCCACGAGATAGCTTTCAGCCGCGGGGGAGGGGCCGATATGCACGGCCTCATCCGCCTGCCTAACATGCAGCGCCGTGGCATCGGCATCGGAATAGACCGCAATCGTGCGGATCCCCATCGCCCGCGCAGTGCGGATGATGCGGCAGGCGATCTCGCCGCGATTGGCGATGAGCAGAGATCGTATCATGTGCAACTGGTTAGCCGAGAAGAGTGGAAAGGCAAAGGCTGCCTTCGCTCAGAAATCATCGGGCAGGGGCGTCATCGGGATTGGTGCAACGGGGCCTGCCATGCGCACGGCGACGAGTATTTCGCCCCGCGTCCAGCGCGGCATCTGTTCCGGCTCGGGCGGTTTGCGCAGCGCTTCGCGGAAGGCGCGGGCGACATGGCGCAGCTTGGCCGTTTTTGAAATATGCACGCGATGGTCCCACGCGGCGGCGCCCCGTGCGCGCACTTCGCGCCCGATCGCGCCATAGATATTGGCGGCGGACAGGATCGCCCAGCGCTGGCGAAAGCCGAGCCGTGCCGCGCCCAGACGGGCGGCCGCTTCATGCTGTTCGGCCATGCCGACCATGCGGGCGACCAGTTCCACCAATTTGCCGCGATATTGCGGTTTCATGTGCTGGCCGGGGGGAATATCCGCTTCCACCAGCCATTCCATCGGCAGGTAGCAACGGCCGGCGGCATCGTCTTCCCACACATCGCGGGCGATATTGTTGAGCTGGAAGGCAAGGCCGAGATCGCAGGCCCGGTCCAGCGTGTCCTGGTCATCCGCCGGAACGCCCATCACCTGCGCCATCATCACGCCCACCGCGCCGGCCACGTGATAGCAATAGCGCATCATGTCCAGTTCGCTGCGCGGGCGCCAGCCGGCGGCATCCAGGGCGAAACCTTCGATCACGTCGTCGGTCATGTCCTGGGTCAGCCCGGCTTCCATCGCCACCTGGCCCAGCGCATCGAAGGCGAGTTCGGCGGTCGGCTGGCCATCCAGCGCGCGGCGGGTAAGGACGCGGATCGCCTCTATCCGGTCTTTGGCGTCCGCTTCGTCCAGCTTCAGTTCGCCGCCATGATCCTGCCCGTCGGCAATATCGTCACACCGGCGGCACCAGGCATAGAGCAGCCACGCCTTTTCACGCGTGTGCCGATCGAACAACCGGCTGGCCATGGCAAAGCTCTTGCTGCCCTTTTCGATCGATTCCCGCGCCCGGCGGACCAGTGCCTCACGCGATCGACCGCCGCCAATCTGGCGGGGCGTGGATCGCAGGATTCGGGAGGGTGCCAAAAGGCGCGGTCGCGGCATTGCCCTGTTACAGATCCTCCGCCTTCATTTCGAAAATCGTCCGATGGGGCACGTATTCGGCCATCTTTTCCAGTAACGGGCCCAACGCCTGATCGTCGATGATGATCCCGCGATGCGCCTCGCGCACGAAGCCGACTTCAGCCATGTGGCGATTGAATTCGATCAGCTTGTCGTAAAAGCCGAAGGCGTTCAGCAGGCCGACCGGCTTGGAATGATAGCCAAGCTGGGCCCAGCTGACCGCTTCCCACAATTCGTCCATCGTCCCCACGCCGCCGGGGATGGTGAGGAACCCGTCCGAAAGATCGGTAAAGGCCTGTTTGCGCTGGTGCATGTTCTTGACGACATGCAGTTCGGTGCAGTCGGTATTGGCCACTTCACCGCCCACCAGCGCTTCGGGGATGATGCCTATCACTTCGCCGCCGCTTTCCAGCGCGCCCTTGGCCACGGCGCCCATCAGGCCCAGCCTGCCGCCGCCATAGACCACGCCGATGCCGCGCCGCGCCAGTGTTTCCCCGACCATATAGGCCAGTTCCATATAGCGTGGATCGCCGGGAGTGGCCGATCCGCAATAAATGGCGATACGCTTCACTGATTCATATCCTCAAGCATCAATCCGGCCGTGGCCTTGGCACTGCCGACCACGCCGGGAATGCCGGCGCCGGGATGGGTGCCCGCACCGACCAGGTAGAAATTTCTGAACACATCGTCACGATTATGCCCGCGGAAGAAGGCGCTTTGCGTCAGCACCGGCTCCAGGCTGAAGGCGCTGCCCAGATGGGCGCCCAGATCATGCGCGAAATCGCGCGGTGTGTAATGGAAACTGGTCAGCACCCGGTCGTGAATATCGGGGATCAGCCGCCGGCCGACTTCGTCCAGCACCCGCTTTTCCAGCACGGGGCCGAGTGTTTTCCAATCCACCGCCAGCTTGCCCATATGGGCCACCGGGACCAGCGCATAGAAGGTGCTCTTGCCTTCCGGCGCCATGGATGGATCCGTCACCGTCGGGTGGTGGAGATAGATCGAGAAATCCTGCGGCAGCACGCCATTGACGTAAATATCGTCCAGCAGGCCCTTATAGCGCGGGCCGAACAGGATCATGTGATGGGGGATGCCCGGCCAGTTCCCCTCGATCCCGAAATGGACGACGAACAGGGAGGGGCTGAATTTCTTCTGCGTCAGCTTGCGGCCATAAGTGCTGCCGCGCTGCGTCTGGCCCAGCAATTCGCGATAGGTGTGCACGATGTCGCCATTGCTGGCGACTGCATCGAATGCCATGCGCCAGCCGCTGGCGGTTTCCACCTCGGTCGCGCGGTTGCCCAGCGTGTGGACCTTCACCGCCGGATCGGCCAGCCGGATGGTGCCGCCCAGCCTTTCAAAATGGCGCACCATGCCCGCCACCAGCCGGTTGGTTCCGCCACGCGCCCACCACACGCCGCCATCCTTTTCCAGCTTGTGGATCAGGGCATAGATCGAACTGGTGGTCATCGGATTGCCGCCGACCAGCAAGGTATGGAAACTCAGCGCTTCGCGCAGCTTCTCGTTGCGGACATATTTGCTGACCATGCCATAGACGGAACGCCAGGCCTGCTGCTTGGCCAGCGCCGGGGCCGCCTTGATCATGCTCTTGAAGTCAAGGAAGGGGACCGTGCCCAGCTTCACATAGCCTTCTTCGAAAACGGCGGCGGAATAGTTGAGGAAGGCTTCGTATCCGGCGATATCGCCGGGATCGAGCTTGGCGATCTGGTTGCGCAGATCCCGTTCGTCATTCGAATAATCGAAATTCGTGCCGTCCGGCCAGTTCAGGCGATAGAAGGGGAAGACCGGCATCAGTTCGACATCTTCGGCGATGTCGTGGCCGGTCAATTGCCACAATTCCTTCAGGCAATCGGGATCGGTGATCACCGTGGGCCCGGCATCGAATGTGAAGCCGTCCCTTTCCCAGAAATAGGCGCGGCCGCCGGGCTTGTCGCGCGCTTCGACAATGGTGGTTGCCACGCCCGCCGATTGCAGGCGGATGGCCAGCGCCAGCCCGCCAAAGCCGGACCCGATCACGCAGGCCCGCTTTCCGGTCGATCCCTTGTCATTCATCATGCTGGCTCCTGCAGGGCGGGGCGCGACGTGGCGAGGGCGCGCAGCGCCCCGGCAATCGGCACGGGTGGTTTCCCGCATAAAATGCGCATCCGGTCCGCCCTTGTGGAGCGGGCGGCATAGAATCTTTCAATCAGCGGTTCCGGCAGACGATAGAATCGCTGGAACACGCGGTATCTTTCCTCGGGCTTGGCGGCGCCGAACAACATGCCGCCAAGCTGGCGATAGAAACGTGTCGCCCGCCAGTGGGCGCGGGCACGATCTTCCAGCATCGCGCTCATCTCTTCTCCGGGAAGGTCTGCCCCGGCCACGATGGCGAGGGCAGTCTGTGCTGCAAAAGGCAGCGTATAGCTGGTCAACGGATGGACGAAACCTCCCTTCGCCCCCGCCATGCCGACGCCGGGAACACGCTGGCTGGCCTGCCATGCCCCGAAATCGCCCCCGGTAATGACTGGCAGCACCCCGGTTTCGGAAGAGATCGTTTCCCCCACCCAGCCATGGGCCCTGGCATATTCATCGAGCCGGGCGGAAAGCGCCCCCCGGTCCAGCAGCGGGCCATCCTGGTAATAGGTATCTTCCAGGAACAGTTCGTTCGTGCCGGTGGGCAGGACATAGAGGAAGCGATAGCCGCCATGCTGCGCGACGCGGGCATCCATGATGATTGGACGGTGGACGCCGTGCATTTCCGCCATTCGCAGGTGGCGGCCCATGAACACTTGCCACCCGCCCGAAAGATGCGCGGTCGGCGTGAACCCCCGGCAATCTATCACCGTGCGGGCCGTGATCCGTACCCCGCTTTCCAGTGTGACGCCGCCCGCATCGAGAGTGGCGACAACGGCATTCACCCGCAGCGTTCCCGGCGCCAGTTCACGTTGCAGCGCATAGGCGAAATCGAGCGAGGTCAGCGAACGATAGGACGTTGCCAGATGCCGTTCATGCGCGGGGAATCGAACGTCATATCCGCCTTCCCAGCGCGATTTGCGGAACGGGTTCATCAGATCGCGCGCGGCCGGGGAAAGGTCGCTGGCGAACCAGCTCCAGCGGTGGTTGCCGCCCGGCACGGTGCCGGCTTCCAGCAGCCTTACCGAAACATCCGGGCGCAGGCGCGCCAGCGCCAGGGCAATCAGCCCCCCGGCCAGCCCGCCACCCGCAATGGCAATGTCGCAGTCGCGCCCGTTCATGCATTCCGCTCTAGCGGTTGATGGGCGCGGCGCAATGCCATGCTTGCGCTGTTGCCGGATGTCGGCAAGACAATGACTTATATGACGCGACTTCTGCCGCACCGATCCGCCCTGATTGCCACGCTGGCCATTTTCCTGGGGGCGGTGGCGGTGCTGTTCGCCATGGGCAGGCCGCCCATCTGCACTTGCGGCCATGTGGCGCTGTGGCACGGCACGGTGCAATCGGCGGGCAACAGCCAGCATATTACCGATTGGTATTCGCCCAGCCACTTCACCCACGGGTTGATCATGTATTTCGCTTCATGGCTGCTGTGGAGCCGCTGGCGCCTGTTCGGCGGCAGGCCCGCGCGCTGGGCCATGCCGATCGCGGTGTTGGTGGAGGCAGCATGGGAAGTGCTGGAGAACACGCCCATGATAATCGACCGCTATCGCGAAGTTACGATCAGCTGGGGCTATGTGGGTGACAGTATCGTCAATTCCGCCGCCGATATCGGTTGGATGGCAGCAGGCTTCCTATATGCGGCGAAATTGCCGTGGAAGGCCAGCCTGGCCACCGGCATCGCACTGGAATTATTCACTGCCTGGATGATCCGGGACAATCTGGCGCTGAACGTGCTGATGCTGGTCTGGCCGCTGGAGGCCGTGCGCCAGTGGCAGGCGATGGGCTGAGATGGGCCGTGGGAGGGGGGAACTCCCCTTCCGACCATTAGTTCAGCAATAAATGGAAACACGGGGTACCGCATGAAAAATATCGTAGCCGCAATGGGCGGCGCAGTCCTGCTGGCCGCCGCGCCGGCCCATGGCCAGAGCGTTGGCGGAGCCGGGGGCGAGGGCGGCGAAAGCGCCTTTGACGGCGATTATCTGAGTATCGGTATCGGCGCGGCCTATGGCCCAAGCTATGACGGATCGGACGATTATGTGGTCTCGCCAGCGCCGATCCTGCAAGGTTCATTCCGCGGCGTCGATATCAATCCGCGCGCAGCCGGGCTGGCGCTGGATTTCATCCAGGACGGCGATGGCACGGTCGGCTTCGACCTTGGCGTAGCGGGACGGGTGCGCATGAACCGTGCGCGCCAGATCGAAGATGAAGTGGTGAAGAGCCTGGGCGAACTGGATACCGCCATCGAGTTCGGGCCGAGCGCGGGCATCAGTTTTTCCCAACTGCTCAATCCCTATGACAGCCTGACGATCAGCGGCGATGCGCTGTGGGATGTGGCCGGCGCGCATGACGGGATGACGTTGAATCCCACGATTTCCTATTTCACGCCTTTCAGCCGCGGCATGGCCGGATCGCTGTCTTTCTCCGCCGAATATGCGGATGATGATTTTGCCGATTATTATTACTCGATCACGCCCGCGCAGGAGGCGGCCAGCGGATTGCCCGCCTTTCAGGCGGATAAGGGTTTCACCAGGGCCGGGGCGACATTGCTGCTGGCCGTGGATCTGGATGGCGACCTGCAGAATGGCGGCTTTTCGCTTGTCGGGATCGGCAGCTATTCGCGGATGCTTGGCGATGCCAAGGACAGCCCGATCACCAGTATTCGCGGCAGTGCGGACCAGTGGATGGGCGCGCTGGGCATCGGCTATACTTTCTAGAAGCGCCCCTTCCGTGCATCCGGGCGCGAAGGCGGAGGCCGCCGGATAGCGGCGGCCCCCGCAATCAGTCCCGCATCAGGCCCTGCAATCAGTCCTCCCCGCCGCTTTCCAATGCGGGGCGGGGCGGGGGCATTTCCGCGTCGCGATTGCCGGTTTTCAGATAGGTGTCGAACCAGCGCATCATGCGGACATTATAGTCATAGCGCGCGGCCGTGCCGGAATTGCCGTGCCCTTCGCCGGGATAAAGCACCAGCCGCACCGGCGTATCGGTCTGCAATTTGATGAAGCGATAGAGTTCATAGCTCTGGTCTGGCGGAACGCGGGGATCATCCGTGCCATGCATGATCAGCAGCGGCGTGTCCGCCTTGCCCGCATGGTAGATCGGGCTGACTTCCAGCATCCCCATCCAGTCTTCCCACGGCCATTTGGTGGAATGGACCAGATACATTTCTTCCGGAATGTCGGTCTTGCCGAATTTGGAGATCTGGTCCGAAATGCCGACGAACATTACCCCCGCCGCATATTCTTCGGTCAGGGCAGTGGCGCTCCAGCCGGTGGCATATCCGCCATAGGATCCGCCGGTTATGCCTACCCGCGCCGGATCGGTGATCAGCATGTCCACCAGCGCGTTCTTGCCATCCACGATATCGGTGAATTCGGGATCGGTGTAATTGCCCTGATGCTGTTTTGAAAATGCCGTGCCGTAAGCGGTGGAGCCGCGATAATTCGGGTGGAACACGGCATAGCCCTGTCCCGCCGCGACTTGCCCCGGCATGGAATAGGCGGTCAGCCAGCCATTGGAATAATGCGCTTCCGGCCCGCCATGCACCATCATGATGGTGGGCGATCCTTCCAGCGGCGGTGTGCCGACCGGCTCGATCAAAATGCCTTCCACCGCCTGCCCGTCACGCGCGGTATAGATCATGGTGCGCTGGGTGCCGAATTCGATATCGGCCAGCCACGGATTGGAATTGGTCCACCGATCGAACTCGCCATATCCGGCATAGAGGAACAATTCGCCGGGGTGGGTGGGCGCATCGGCGCGCACGATCAGCCGGTTGCCGCCCTGTTCCAGAGAAGAGAGGATGAGATCGCCCGGATCCACATTCTCGATCATGTTGCCGCTATCGTTGTAGAAACGCAGCACGCTTTGCGCGCCGACATGGATCACCGCGGCCAGCCGGCCATCGGCCATCCATTCCGTATCCACCGCCGCTTCGGGTTCGCCTTCGTTCAGCGCGCGATATTCACCCGTCGCCACATCCACGAAATAGAGCGTGGTCGGCGCGGGATCGTTCCTGTCCACCGCGGCGATCATGGAAAGCTTGCTGCCGTCGGGCGAAATTTCGACATCGCCGATCTTGCCCGGCGTTTCCACCGTCCGCAGCACTTCGCCGCTGGCAAGATCCAGTATCGCCACGCGTTTGGAAGTATAGCTGTCATCCACCAGCGGGGTGGGCGCGGTTTCGATCATCGCCCAGTTGCCGTCGGGCGAAACCTTCATCGCGCTGACATGGCCGGGGACGGTGATTTCCGCCGGGTCGGCATCCACTTCCGCCCCGATCCGCGCAGCGAACAGGCGGTTGAACCTGAATTCTTCTTCGTAAACGATGGAATCGAAGCCGGCTTTCTTTTCCTTGTCGCGCGTTTCGTCAGGCGCGGCCCCGGCCAGCAGATAGATCGTCGATCCGTCCGGCGCCCAGGCGTAGGAGCGGATATCGGCATCGCCCACTTCGGCCAGCTTGCGCCATGCGCCGCCATCCACCGGGATGCCCCAGACGGCGCGCTTTTCATCGTCCTTCTTCCACAGGAAGCTGACCATGGAACTGTCGGGCGAAAAGCCGACGCCCGAAACGCTCATATCCTCCGGCAGCCAGGCGCGGGCATTGTCCGGGCCGCTGGCCAGATAAAGCTGCTGGCGCGATCCGCCGTCCTTTTCCCCCTTCGTCACATCCGGGCGGTGGGACCGTGTATAGGCGATGTGCGATCCGTCGCGCGAAATCTCTATCGCGCCAACGGCCTGCAACCGCACCACGTCTTCCGGCGTCATGGTCCGGGCGAGGAGAGGGGTGGGCGCGGCAAGCGCCAGGATGATTAGAGCTTTGCCCAGGGCAGCCATGCGGATCGTTTCCTCCAACTGGTTTGCGGCGAAACCATAGCAAGGGTGCCAATCTGTGCAATCCGCTCGCTCGCCGCGCTTACCGGATGTTCAAGATTGGGGGATAGCATCGGTTCCGTGAAATCGGGAAACGGCATGGCTGATCTTGCCTTTGGCAAGGAAATAGAACTGCCGGCGGGGGCATTGCGCAGGGCGCTTTCCGCCGCCTTGCCCTTGTATGTCTGGACTTGCGGGGAAGATGACGATGGCAGCGCCGATTGCGCCGTGCCCTTTCGCCGCAGCCAGCTGATCATGGGGCGATCCGCCGGCATGATCGTGACCATGACGCTGGAACCGGGCTGGCCGGCCGCGGCGGAGCGATCGCATCACGTGTTCACGCTGGCGCTGCATCATCCGACCACGGAGGATCGCGATCTGGCGGAACGCATGCTGGCCGTGACCGCGCTTGCCCTGTGCCAGGCGGACCGGGAAGGCAGCCAGTGCCGTTTCGAAGGCGGCCCCTGGCTCGACAATGGGCAAGTCGAACAGGTGGCGGAGCAGGTGATGAACGGGAAAGGGCTGCCAGCCGCAATCGCCGCTTTCGGCCCTGTGCAGGCGGCAGTGGATGGCGGCGAGCCTTCCCGCCCCGAACAGGTCCAGACACCGGGCGCGAAAGCCGATGCGCCGCCCGCCGCGCCGGAACCCGCCCGCGCGCCCTTTGTCCGCCGCGCCGGGGGCTTCGGCCGCAAGGGGCTTTGATCTTCGCGCCCGCTCGGCCTAGGGGGCGCCAAGCTGAGCGGAGAATGTGGCCATGGCCGCGAATATGGACATCCCGGCGTGGATCGCCTTTTTCATCGGCCTTTATGCGCTGGCCGGCGGCGCGGGCGAATTGCGCGTGAACGGCCTCTATCTCGATATACTGTCGGAACTGGAACACAGCCCGGCCCTGCGCTTCGTCACCGGCGTGGTCTGCCTGTCGCTCGGCGCGGCGATCTATCTCTCCAACCCGTGGAATCTTGACGATCCGCTGGCCATGGTCGTCACCATCATGGGCGGGCTGATCGCGGCCGAAGGCGGCGCGCTGATCGCCGTGGGGGATCGTTTCATGGCGCTGGCCCGCCGGATCGTGGGCGTGAAGGGTGAATTCTGGGCCTGGGTCTCCACCGCATTGGGCGCAGTGCTGGTGATGATCGCCCTCAGCCGTATTGCCTGAAGCAGGTCATTCCTCCCGCCGTTCTAGCATGAGGGAGGATGAATAGGGCGCGATCAGATCCGCCGCCTGTTTCCAGCTGCCATGCAGCCACACATGCTGCGCGCGCGCATCGGCGGGCAGGATCACCGGCATGGCATCCCGGCCCGATCCGCGCAGCACGGCATTGGGCTTGCAGGTCAGCAGGGCGAAGCTGGGCACTTCGCTGTCCTTCCACACACCGGCAAAGGCGAAGATGCGCTGGTCCGCCGGGGCATACCAGTGGCGGATGCGGCGCCCTTCATGATCCGTGCCGCTGCCCCATTCCATGAAGGCAGTGGCCGGAACCAGGCAGCGAAACTCGCTATTGCGCAGATTGCCGACCCAGAACGGGCTGTCCACATTGCGGACACTGGTGACGCCGCGCGTGGCATTGCCTGCGGCGGGCGGGGGCGGGACACCCCACAGGCGCGGCACCATCCGCCGCTCCCCCTTGGCAGGCCGGGGCCCGGCAATGAATTCACGCCCCGCTGTAATCACCGGCGCAAAGGCACCGGGGGCGACATGCCCGCCCCGCCACGGATCCTGCCCCAATCGCACCCCGAACTGCCGGGCAATAGCGGCGGCATCCGCATCGAGACGATAAAGCATGGTCACCGCCCCCGCCATCGCGCGGGTCGCGGGCCGGAGCAAGGGGGGCGTTTTGGGGGTGGGCCTATCCTGGGCCGCTATCCAGGCTTGTCAGACCGAGAACTCCGGCCAAACCCTACAGCTTGGAACAGTTGGAACACAGTCCCGAAGGACAATTCCCCACCTCGCGCGCACGAGGCATTTCGAGCAAGGCCGGACAGTAAGAAAGAGCGGCGTGCTCTTACGTCCGGGAAGATGCTGTAGGACAGAGTGATGGCTGTGCGAACCGAAGTAAGCTGACATAGCGTAGCATTTGGCCCACCGATGGATTGACGGCAGCAGTACGCCCGTTGTCGCCGTTCCCGCGCTAGCCAGAATGAACGGATAAAGAGGCAGGCTAGGCTGCGACGCTATCGCGCTCCGATCATGTCGGCGACCTTAACTGCGTAGCGGTCCGTCATGCCCGACACGAAGTCGGTCAGGCCGTGGACGGCGTCGTAGGGGGTTTTAAGAGAGGCGGTCGGAATCCGAAGCGCGCGGATGACATTGCGGTGGTAGTCGCTGACTCTGTCCGTGTTCCAATCAACTCTTCCAAGGTCATCGAACAGCGGCAGGAGGCCATCAAGAACTTTGTAGACGATGTTACGACCGTACACTTCAAGCTCAGTCTTGCGACGGGCCTCGAAGATGCGGTTCTTCGCGACGCTCTTGATCTCTTTGAAGGAATCTTTCACAGATGCGGCGTCGACGAGAGATATTGGGAAGGATCCGGCCATGATGGCCTTGTAATTCTCCTTAAAGGCCTCAACGCAAGACTTGATGGCACCGCGGATCGCCAACGCCCGGTGGCGGGAAACCGTCTCCGCCTTGCTCTGTTCAGGATAAGCTTTGTTAGAGCTCGAAATTAGCCCCTCGAGCAGCTCGATAACGAAATCGGCTTCTAGATCGCCACTGAGATAGGCGTCTTCCAAATCCATCACGTTGTAACATATGTCGTCCGCTGCCTCCATGAGGTAGGCGAGCGGATGCCGCGCCCACCAGTGCCCTAGCAACTCAAGTTTGGATCCGCGCACCTCGTGAGAAGGCAAGCCCAATTCTCCAGCAATCGCCGAGAAAACAGCAACATCATTTTCGAACACGCCATATTTTTTGACGCCGATATAGGGATGCTCATCGATCAATATGTCGCCGGAATGGGCCTTTACGAACGCCGACACCGGATATTTGGTGAAAGCTCCAAGCGACCCGAGTGTCAGCCGCATGCCACCATCGTCCCGATACATCTCGGTTCGAGCGAGTATTCGAAAGCCTTGAGCATTGCCTTCGAACTCTTCAAATTCAGGACGCTGGCGGTCATCAATATCGGCGAGTAAGCCACGTTGATCGGCAAATTTCGTTCGAAACCAAGATGCGATCGCGGTTTCGCCGGAATGGCCGAAAGGCGGATTGCCAATATCGTGCGCCATACACGCAGTTTGCACGAGGCCGGCGATCACCTCTACTTGATCTGCTTGAATTTCGCCGCGCTCTTCAAGCCATGCCCCGACCTCGATACCGAGCGAACGTCCGACGCTCGCAACCTCGAGGCTATGTATCAGGCGATGATGAATGTGATCATTGTCGTAAAGCGGGTGCACTTGGGTCTTGTTCGCTAACCGACGGAACGGCGGAGAAAAAAGAATGCGATCGATATCTTGTGCGTAGGCGGGGCGGTGTTTCTGTTGAATATAATCTGTATCATTCAGCCGATTGAGCTTAAGAAGTTTGCTCCATTCCATCCGAGATGCATCCTATCCGTATGAACCCGCCGCCAGTCGAATGCATATTCACTCGCAACCGATCTGGCCAAGTAGTTATGGCGTTGAAATTTTACAGGGGCGTACCTTTCTGGCGACCGATCCATATTACTGCATCAAGGCTACTACAAGTCTAAGCCTGCGGACCTTGACACTGAATTGGATGTCTACGGAATCTCGGAATTCATGCAGGAATTGCCGTCCGCGGAATTCTCCCCTCAATCAGCACTCAGCGACTTCTCGCGTTGCGGATAGACGTCGTAAGTCCTGCCATTGACGGTGATCGTTTCGGCCTTGAAGCCCAGCACGTCCTTGTCGCGGGCGCGGTGGCCGGTCAGCACGGCCTTGTCACCCACCTTGGCGGCATCCGGGCCGAAGCCGGAACGGCGGGCAACAATGGGCGGGGACAGGTCCACCTCCCACAATGCGCCTTCGCTCCACCCGGCAACGTCTGACCGCAATTGCAGATGCATATGCGGATTGCCGAAGCTGATGGATTCAATCGTGCCGGACAGGCGGCTTTCCTCGTTTTCCGTCCAGCCCCAGCCGTGATGGGCGGCGGCGGTTGCGGGCAGGGCCAGCGCGGCGGCAATGGCGAATATTCGGGCAGATCGGGTCATGTCGACTCTCCTCGTCCCCTCCGATCCGCGAATATAGCAGAACCGGAACATCCTGTCCGCACCCAGCCGCCGGGGCCGTGCCGCGATGCGCTTGCGTGGGCCGGGCGGAACGCCTAGTCTGCACCGCATCCCCGGGGGAGCGCTGTGACGGCGCTTGAGAGGGCGGCACGAGCCGTCGACCCGCTGAACCTGATCCGGTTAAGACCGGCGGAGGGAGGGAAGCGGTCTTCGCCTGAATTCCGTGGCCTCGCTCCGATAATACGGAGAGCATTCGCATGGCCGACATCAACTCGCATCTCGAAATCGGCGTTACCACCGGCCCGATCCGTGGCAGCCGCAAGATCCATGTCGGCAAATATCGCGTCGCCATGCGGGAGATCGATCTGGAGCCGACCAGCGGCGATCCGCCCGTGCGCGTCTATGATACGTCCGGCCCCTATACCGATCCCGAAGCGACCATCGATATCGCCGCCGGCCTGCCGCAATTGCGCCGCCAGTGGCAGCTCGAACGCGGGGACGTGGAGGAATATTCCGCGCGCGAAGTAAAGCCGGAAGATAACGGCCAACTCGGCCCGGATCGCAGCGGCGGCGTGCCTGCCTTCCCCAATGTGGCGAAGAAGGTACTGCGCGCGAAGCCGGGCGCCAACCTTTCCCAGATGCATTACGCGCGGCGCGGCATCATCACGCCGGAAATGGAATATGTGGCGGAACGGGAAAATCTCGGCCGTGCCCGCCTCGCCGAATACAAGCGCGAAGGGCAGGATTGGGGCGCGCA
Organism: Croceibacterium atlanticum; assembly: GCF_001008165.2. NCBI lineage: Bacteria > Pseudomonadati > Pseudomonadota > Alphaproteobacteria > Sphingomonadales > Erythrobacteraceae > Croceibacterium > Croceibacterium atlanticum. The sequence continues at coordinate 3,167,941 of NZ_CP011452.2, forward strand.
GATCCCCGATTACGTGACGCCGGAATTCGTGCGGGACGAAGTGGCGCGGGGCCGGGCGATCATCCCCAGCAACGTCAACCACCCGGAGGCGGAGCCGATGGCGATCGGCCGCAATTTCCTGGTCAAGATCAATGCCAATATCGGCAATTCCGCCGTGGCGTCGGACGTGGCGAGCGAGGTGGACAAGATGGTCTGGTCCATCCGCTGGGGCGCGGACACGGTGATGGACCTTTCCACCGGCCGCAACATTCATGACACGCGCGAATGGATCATCCGCAACAGCCCGGTGCCGATCGGGACGGTGCCGATTTACCAGGCGCTGGAAAAGGTCGGCGGCGTGGCCGAGGATCTGAGCTGGGAAGTCTTCCGCGATACGCTGATCGAACAGGCGGAACAGGGCGTGGATTATTTCACCATCCATGCCGGGGTGCGCCTGCCCTATGTCCCGCTGGCGGCAAAACGGGTGACCGGCATTGTCAGCCGGGGCGGTTCGATCATGGCGAAATGGTGCCTCGCGCATCACAAGGAGAGCTTCCTTTACGAACATTTCGACGAGATCACCGAGATCATGAAGGCCTATGACATCGCCTATTCGCTGGGCGACGGGTTGCGGCCTGGCAGCATCGCCGATGCCAATGACGAAGCGCAGTTCGCCGAACTCTACACGCTGGGCGAATTGACCAAGCGCGCCTGGGAACAGGATGTGCAGGTGATGATCGAAGGGCCGGGCCATGTCCCGATGCACAAGATCAAGGAAAACATGGACAAGCAACTGGAAGCCTGCGGCGAAGCGCCCTTCTACACGCTCGGGCCGCTCGTCACCGATATCGCGCCGGGATATGACCATATCACCAGCGGCATCGGCGCGGCGCAGATCGGCTGGTACGGCACGGCCATGCTCTGTTACGTCACGCCCAAGGAACATCTGGGCCTGCCGGACCGGGACGATGTGAAGGTCGGCGTCGTCACCTACAAGCTGGCCGCCCATGCGGCGGATCTGGCCAAGGGGCACCCGGCCGCGCAGGTGCGGGACGATGCATTGTCCAAGGCGCGGTTTGAATTCCGCTGGCGTGACCAGTTCAATCTCAGCCTCGATCCCGACACGGCGGAACAATATCACGACCAGACCCTGCCGGCCGAAGGCGCCAAGACGGCGCATTTCTGCAGCATGTGCGGGCCGAAATTCTGCTCGATGAAAATTTCCCAGGAAGTGCGCGATTTCGCCGCGAAGCAGAACCAGGGCGTGGAAGGGTTTGTCGCCGCGGAAGATGCGGAAGCAGGCATGGAACAGATGGCCGAAAAATACCGCGAAGCCGGCGATCTCTACGTCCCGGCCAAGGAATAGGCGGCCCGTTCCGGCCATCTCTGTCTGGCCATTTCCGCTCCCCCATCATAGCTTCCTGCCATTGCCGCAGGCAGCATGGGGGAGACGGAGGTGACCGACCGGACCGAAGCCAATCGCGCCGCACTGACCGGCGCCTTCGCGGCGTTGGAGCATGGCGATCCATCGCAATTCCTGCCCCTGTTCGCACAGGACATCACCTGGCGCGTGATGGGCACCAGCGCCTGGTCCAAACAAGCCAGCGGCCTCGCCAATGTGGAGCGGGAACTGATCGGCCCGCTATTCGCCAAATTCACCGGCCCTTATCGCAACATCCCCGAACTCGTGCTGGCCGATGGGGATCACGTGGTGGTGCTGGCGCGCGGAGACGCGCAGACCAGGGATGGCCGGACATATGCCAACCAATATTGCTTCGTCTTCCGCATGGCTGAAGGGCAGATCGTCGAAGTGCGCGAATTCATGGATACCAAACTGGCCGACGCGGTTTTGGGCGCGGGATAGCAAGTCACGGCTCTCTTCAGCTTGATCGTCCTGCGCAGATAAGTCTGCTCCCCCCTTTCCGGCGGGCGGCTGTGCCCTAATATGGGTCTCGTCGTAACCGGAGGGGGGGAAGTCCCGTGCAGATCGTGCTTGGCGCCATATTGTGGTTCGCGGTTCTGGCCGTGGGCATCATGGCGGGGGTCTATTTCACCTTTTCCACCTTCCTGATGCAATCGCTGGACCGGCTGGATCGGCCCGCGGGCATGGTCGCCATGCAGACGATCAACCGGGTGATCCTCGTCTCCCCCTTCCTGCCGTTGTTCTTCGTCAGCAGCCTGGCCTGCGCGGCTCTGGTGGTGGCGGGCGTGGTGTATTGGAACCTGCCCGGATCATGGCAGATGGCGGCGGGCGGCGCGGCCTATGTGCTGGGCATGTTCGTGGTGACGGCCACGCGCAACGTCCCGCTGAACAACGCGCTGGAAGCCACCGACCCCGCCGGGCCGGAGGGCGAGGCGATGTGGCGCCGCTATATGAAAAGGTGGATGGCCTGGAACCATGTGCGCAGCGTGGCCTGCGTGCTGTCGCTCGCGCTGCTGGTTATGGCGGTGATGGAGCGGGGGTAGGGTTTTGGAATTGTTCCGAAGCTTTCTATTGTCACCCCAAACCCACCAAAACCCGGTCCAGCGCCTGTAGAAACCGTGACCGGTCCGCCTTGCTGAAAGGCGGTGGGCCGCCGCCCACTCCGTCCATGCCTGCGCGCAGGTCGGCCATGATGGCGCGGGTGGCTATGGCGGTGCCGATGCTGGCGGCGTCGAAGGACTTGCCATTATGGGCGAGGACCTGGGCGCCCGCTTTCAGGCAGCGTTCGGCCAGCAATATGTCGCCCGTTATCACCACGCTGCGCGGCCCGGCATTTTCCGCGATCCAGTTATCCGCCGCATCGAACCCGTCATCCACCACCACCCGGCGCACGCGCGGATTGTCGGGGATGCGGAAGGGGGAATTGCTGACCACGCGCACTTGCGCCTTGTGGCGCGTGGCGACGCGGTAGATCTCCTCCTTCACCGGGCAGGCATCGGCATCGACCAGGATGGTGGCGGGTTCGGGCGCTTGGTTCGGCATGGGGCGGGGCCTAGCCGAATGGAGATGGCTTGTCTCTTTGGCGGAGGCTATCCGTCCCTTCCTCCATCCTTCGACAGGCTCAGGATGAGCGCGGGGCCTTCGATAAGCTCAGGATGAGCGAGGGGCTCAGGATCAGCGCGGGGCCTTCGACAGGCTCAGGCTGAGCGGGAGAGGGATTTTGCGCGGCTCTCCCGCTCCGCTACTTGAAGGGTTCTTATCTACCCTACCGCTCCGCTACTCGAGGGGCGGTCAGCGCTTCTTCACGAATTCGGCGCGCAGGACGAGACCCTTGATGCCCGGATATTTGCAGTCGATTTCCTGCGGGTCGCCGGTCAGGCGGATGCTCTTTATCAGCGTGCCCTGTTTCAGCGTCTGCCCGGCACCCTTGACCGTCAGATCCTTGATCAGCGTCACCTGATCGCCATCGGCCAGCAAATTGCCCACCGCGTCGCGCACTTCGACCTGATCTTCCGCGGCCTGCCTGGCCGCCAGTTCGGAAGCGGGCATCCATTCGCCGCTCGCTTCGTCATAGACATACTCTTCATCATCCCCGGCCATGCGGGCTTTCTCCTGCTGTTTATGGGGGCAATGGCAGGCGTATTCGGCAAGGGGAAGGGGGCAGGCGGGAATGGGGAACATAATCATTCGCTAAATGCCGCAGCCCGTGCTACATAATCGCTGCTGACGTCGAAATTTGCGACGGAATCGAAATTTGAGACTCGCCGCTTGCTGATCCTTTGATGGATGCAGCCCCGGCGTAAACCAGACGACGTTTTCCTTTCATCGGACGACCTATCGCCTCCCGATCGTGCCCGCGATCGGGCTGTAACTATTAAGGGCCGCCGTTCCGTATCTTGCGGCGCGGCAATCTCGTTTCCTGAAAGGAATATTTCATGGCCAAGACTGGCACCGTCAAATTCTTCAACGCCGACAAGGGTTATGGCTTCATCCAGCCCGATGATGGCTCTTCCGACAGCTTCGTGCACATCACCGCCGTTCAGGCTGCGGGCATGCAGACGCTCGATCGCGACCAGCGCCTCAATTACGAGGTCGAAATGGGCCGCAATGGCAAGGAAAGCGCGGTCAACCTGTCCGCTGCTGACTGATTTTTCCGAGTGCCCTTCCCGCTGATGCGGGAGGGGCGCTTGCCACCCGATATGGGGAGGCGCCACCCATGGCCCTGACATTCGAATTTTACGATGCACGGGCGCGCGAAGCCGCCGCCGAGGCGAAGATCGCCACGCTGGACAATGTCCGCGCAAGGGCGCTGCGGTCCGAAGCGACCTGGCGGGGCCTGGCAAACCAGGCAAGGGCTGTCGCCACGGAGCGGGAAAAGGTGGAACAGCAGAAAGCTGCCGCCCGCATGGACGAAGCCGGCCCCAAACACTGACGCGTCAGGTTGGGCCGTTTGGGCCGGGGCGTTTGAGCCGGGCTATTTAGGCTGGGCCGTTTGCAGTTTCCTACCGGCTGAAAATCTGGCTCATTCCTCAGTGATGGGCCCTGATCCGAACAATTCGATGGTTTTGCCCGCTGCCCTTCATGGGGCGGTGCGCGCCTTTGCGGCCACTGTGCGGCGGGGGCGGGAGTTTTCCCGGTCAGGACTGTGTTCCAGGCGTTCCAGCCGTGCTGGATTTGCGGCGAAGCGATGCCGTTTCCGGCCTCACCAGATGGCGGGCAGGGGGCTTCCCGGCGCGCGCGGTTCGGGCGAAGGGGTGCGGGGCGGAGGCGGGGATGGCTCCGTTTCCGGATCGAAGGCGGCCTGCCTTATCCGCAAGGCCGCATCGCGGGCGGAGGCTGCGGCATTTTCCATATAGGCGCGATAGGTCTGGACCGGCGATTCGGGCTGTCCATCGCGGCCCAGCTGATATGGCTCGGCCACGCGGTCCTTCATTTCCGGCTTCACCAGACTGGCGCTGGCAGCGCCAAGGGCGAGCCCGACCGGCAGGATCAAGAACAGGGTTTTCCGGTTCCGCATCCATATTTTTCCTAATGGCTTCCGTTGCTTATGACAATGCACATGGGCCCCTGCGCGTTCCGCACGCGATTACGCGGCTGGCACGATTTGCCGGAACTGGCACACGATCCGGCGGAAAACCGCCATTTCTCGCTGCGCTGCGGGGCACGAATTGCTGCGCCGCGCATAGCCAGCCTGTCACACGGAACCTATATCGGTGCCGTTCACGCCCGGCGCACGAACGCCGGGCGGACACGTAGGAGAGAATGATGTCTGTTAATCGTATACCCCATTATCTGGGCCGTGCCGCGCTCGCCGGTATTCTCGGCCTCAGCGCCAGCGCTGCCATGGCCGGCGGCAAGTCCGAACTCGTCGTATCGGAACCGTCCACTGATTTGCGTTCGGTCGAAGTGCAGGTTTCCGACCTGGACCTGTCGACCGCCTATGACCGGGGCACATTGGCCATCCGTATCGAAGGTGCGGCGCGCGAAGTGTGTGACGTGAATGCTGGATCGAAGATCGACCGGCTGCCCGATGCCACGGCTTGCCTCACCCAGGCGCGGGCCGGTGCGGCGGATCAGCTGGAAGCGCGCGGCTACAGCGCCAGGCTGGCCCTGGCCGAATATGATGCCCGTAATGGCATCGTGAAGGAATAGGGACATTACCGGCTTGTCTCACTGCCTTGCCGGATGAATGGCTGAATATAGCGAACCGGCAAGCTGGAGGAGATAATGTCGCGCAGGATGTTTCCGGGTCTTGTCGCAGCCTCGGCCGCATTGGCGGCTGGAGGCTGCGGCGGGACAGAAACCGATACGGTTTCCGATTCTGCTTCCGGGCCCACGGCTTCCTTTGACGAGGCGGCGGTTCTGGCGCGTTCGGCAGAAGTGGCCGGGCAATTCCAGGCCGAATTGCAGGCCAAGCTGAAGGAAGCGCTGGCCGCCGGTGGCCCGATTCTGGCGCTGGATGTGTGCCATTCGGCCGCGCCGATGATTGCCGCGGAACTCTCGCAGGAAAGCGGCGCGGATCTGAGCCGCGTCTCCGCCCGCAACCGCAACCCGGATGGCGGCCTGACGGAAGAGCTTTTGCCGCATTATGCATTATTGCAGGAAATGCCGCTGACCGATGGCAAGCCAAGCCGCGAAATCTGGCGCAGCGGGGAAGGGGAGGCGGCGCGGATCAACGTGCTCAGCGCCATTCCGATGCAGGAACAACCCTGCTCCGTTTGTCACGGCACCGATGTCGCCCCCGAAGTGGCGGCAAAGATCAATGAGCTTTATCCCGGCGACAAGGCCATTGGCTTTGAACCCGGCGAATTGCGCGGTGCGATGCTGATCAGTTGGCCGGCGGATGAGGTGGGCGGCTGAACCTTGCACGCCCGGTCACATTTCTGTGCCTTCTTTCCCCATCGCGTGCCGTGCGCATATTGGGCTGCATGACTGACACTGCAACCGCGCTTCGCCAGCCCAGCATCTTCATTCCCCATGGGGGCGGCCCCTGCTTCTTCATGCCCGATCCGCAAGGGACCTGGACCGGGATGGCCGAATATCTGCGCGGGCTGGTCGCCAGCCTGCCGGAAAGGCCGCGGGCCATCCTGATTATCTCGGGCCATTGGGAAGCGGATGGTTTCGCTTTTACCGGCGCCGATGAACATCCGGGCCTGATCTACGATTATTACGGCTTTCCGCCCCACACTTACGAAATCGCCTGGCCCGCGCCCGGTGCCCCGTGGCTGGCGCAGCGGGGCATGGAATTGCTGCAACAGGCCGGCATGCCCGCTTCCATCGATCCGCAGCGCGGTTTCGATCACGGTGTCTTCGTGCCGATGAAAGTGGCGGTTCCCGACGCGGATATTCCCACGGTGCAGATGTCCCTGGCCAAGGGGCTGGACCCGGCGCAGCATGTCGCCGCCGGCAATGCCCTTGCGCCTCTGCGCGAAGAGGGCGTGCTGATCATCGGATCGGGCATGAGCTTCCACAATATGCGCGGCTATGGCAATCCGCAGGTGACAGAACCTTCCCGGGCATTCGACACATGGCTGGAGAGCGCTGCCGGTGCAGATCCTGCAACACGCGCCGCGCAATTGGCGCAGTGGGAAACGGCGCCCTTTGCACGGCTCTGCCATCCGCGAGAGGAACATCTGCTGCCGCTGATGGTCGCCGCCGGGGCTTCCGGCGAACCGGGCAGGCGCGATTTCGGCGAAGTGGTGCTGTGCAGCCAGCTTTCCGCCTTCCGCTTCGATTGATTGGTGCCTCGCATGGGGGTGCCGCATGTTCCGTCCCTTGCAAGGGGTGCTGTTGCGGCTGGCCGTATGGCAGGGCATGACGGCTCCATGAAAAATCGCCTCTTCATTTCGGTTCTCGCCCTTTCCCTTGCCGCCTGCAATTCAGGTGGCGATGCCGCCAATGGGGCGCCGGGCGATCAGTCCGACACGCAACCATTTTCGGGCATTGGCGAGGATGAAGTGGTTTATTTCACCGGGACCGAACCTTTCTGGAACGGCGAAGTGTCCGATGGCAGGCTGACCTATTCAACGCCGGAAGACATGGAAGGCACGGTGATCCGGGTGGACCGCTTTGCCGGCCGCAACGGCGTGTCTTTTACCGGCCGGCTTGCCGATCAGGATTTCGTGCTTGCCGTAACGCCGGGCGAATGCAGCGACGGGATGAGCGATCGGACCTACCCCTATGTCGCGACCCTTATGGTGCGAGGAGAGGATCGGGCTGGCTGTGCCTATACCGATCAGCAGCCATTCGAAGGGCCGGGCGAAATCTGATCCGGAACGGGCGGCTGCTCTGCTGCATGAGCAGCTGGCCAGACCCGTCTCGCCCTCAATCGTCCTCGGCCAGATGCCGCGTAATCACTCCGACGCCGCGCGCCAGATCCGCCAGTTCCATGGATGATTTGCTGATCGGGGCCAGGGCCGATCCGCTGATGGCGGGGATATGAACGAAGATGGCCCTGGTCTGCAGCTTCTGCTCCGCAATATGCGACAGGACCGAATAATAGGCATGGTTGCAGACATAGGCGCCGGCATTGTCTGACAAGTGGGCGGGCAGGCCGGCCTGGTTCAGATCCGCCGCCAATGCCCCGAAATCCAGGGTATCATTATGCAGCAAGTCGGGCGGGTCATCCGATTGTTCGGGCCGGAAACCGCGCGCGTCGGAAAAAGTCGGCGAACACAGGCTGGTGGCGCGGCATTCCAGTTTGAAGCCATTCGCCATTGCGCTGTAACCGAGCATGACGAGAATGTCGGGCGGATCGGCCAGGATGGCATCCCGCGCCGGCTGGATCGCGGCATAGGCTGTTTCCAGCAATTGCAGATCGGCGCTTTGGTGAAGCAGGCCGGTATTCTCCTGCAAATATTTCAGCAGGCGTTCGGACGGATTTTCGCCCACTCCGGGAAAGGAGCGAAAAGCCGTAACAATTGCCCGCTTTTCTTTCATCGATTGCGCCCTGGCAATGCGGCCACGGGATCCTGCCGGCCATCGTCGCGCCAGCGGGTGATCGTTCTGGTCATGCCCTGCGCCGTGCAATTCGGCAGAGGCATCGCGCAGATCCTTTTCGGCCGCTTCAGTAAAGCTGCGTCATTCAATATATCCGATTCCGCGCCTGCCTTCATCGATTATCTTCACGGGGGGATGCGAAGGTCGCGAATCCGAATGCGAGTCAGCTGGCGCGCCAATATGCAGGCGGCAGCCTGCCTGGCGCCATTTTGCTGCCGTTTCGCACAGCGCGCTGGGGAAAAGCTGCCATTTCCCGTGATGGACAAGGAGCCTGCAACTTACCGGCCCAAGGGTTGGCCGCTGTTTGCCAAAGGTGCAGGACGCGCCGAAAAGCCGCCTGCGAGCACTGCGGCCGATCTGCTATCAAGACAGCGATGGCGCATGGTTGGCTTCTGTGATTAACGCATTGTTATAAAGCGATAAAATACCTTCAGTCATTGACTGGAGAGGCCCCGCTTCCGGTTGTCCTTGTAACTGTTTCCCGGCAAGCGGGATCGAAGCCGGGGCGGCAGCGTTCAATCGGCGGTCATGCCTTCAATGGTGTGGCGTATCGACGGGGAGATATCGGGGCGCCCTTGCCAAGGCCCTGGCGAAACGGCACATGGCCGCCTCCCTTGGTGGTTGAAAGATATAGAGAGGATTGATGGCAGAACCTGTCCCCGCCTGGCTTGCCAAGGCGTTGCCCGATGCGGGCGCCGGACATGGCAGGCTGGCGATCGTCCAATTCGGCAGTGAAGACTTGCTGGGCAAGAGTGGTTTCCAGCTGCGCTCCGCCGCATTCAGCGACGGGGACGAACTGGACCCCTGCTTTACCGCGGAAGAGGAAGACGCCGTCGCCCCGCCGCTGGAATGGACGGACCCGCCCGCCGGCGCGCATGAGCTGGCGTTGGTGGTGGAAGATGCCAACGCCCCGGCGGACAAGCCGTCATGCCATTGGCTGGTCTGGGGCCTGCCGGCGCAAAAGGGCAAATTGCTGGAAGGCGAAGTGCCGCCGCGCGTGGGCAAGAATTCCTTCGGCAATTCCGAATGGCTGCTGCCCAATCCGCCGGAGGAGGGGGAACCGCATGAATATGTGTTCCAGCTCTTCGCGCTGGACCTGCCGCTGACCCTGATGCCCGGCGCGACGAGGGACGAACTGATCGCGGCCATGAACGGCCACGTGATCGGTGCGGCCCTGCTGACCGCCAAATTCGCCCCCAGTGGGGACGATTTCGAGGATTGGGAGGACGAAGACGAGGGATAATCCCCTCGGTCCCGCACGCCCCCGCAACAAGTTTACATTGGAAAGGAAGAAAAGTGGCCGCCAAGAACAACGCTCTTAGCAAGCCGGTTACCCTGTCGAGCGAACTCGAAAATGTGGTGGGCAAGGGTCCGATGACCCGCGCCGAAGTCACCTCCAAAGTGTGGGAATATATCAAGGCGAACGACCTGCAGGACAGCAAGGACAAGCGCCAGATTAACCCGGACGACAAGCTGGGCGCCGTCATCGGCAAGGAACAGATTTCCATGTTCAAGATGACTGCCGCGGTGTCCAAGCACCTCAGCTAACCGGGCGTGGAGCCGGTCTTCTGGCCGGTTCCGAAATCCTGAAAGAAACGGGCGGTGTGGCCGGAATGGCTGCGCCGCCCGTTTCTTTTCATATATGTGATCCATTCGCCAATGCGTAGTTTTTGACTTGTGGCAATGCAGCCGCCCGTGGCATTGTTCAGGGATAAATAATTGGCGCAGCCCGATGCGCTTTCATGGAGAGGACAGGGCCCGGATCATGGCAACAATTGTCGGCGGCATCGCCACTTCGCATACTCCCACGATCGCTTTCGCCAAGGATGCGAACAAGTTCGACGATCCGGTGTGGAAGCCCATTTTCGAAGGTTACGAACCCGTCCAGCAATGGATGCGTGAAAAGAAGCCGGACGTGCTGGTCTATATCTATAATGACCACATGACCGCCTTTTTCGACCATTACAGCCATTTCGCGCTGGGCGTGGGCGAAAGCTACGGCCCGGCCGATGAAGGCGGCGGCCCGCGCGATATCCCGGCCATTTCCGGCGATCCGAAACTGGCGCAGCACATTGCCAAGGCCATGGTCGCGGACGAATTCGACCTGTCCTATTTCCAGGGCAAGAAGCTGGATCATGGCGCCTTTTCGCCGCTGTCTGTCATCCTGGATTATGACAAGGATGGCTGGGCCGCGCGCTTCGTGCCGATTGCCTGCGGCGTGCTGACTGTGCCGCTGCCTTCGGCCAAGCGGTTCTGGAAATTCGGCAAGTCCTTGCGCCGTGCGATCCAGTCCTATCCGGAAGATATCAAGGTCGCGATTATCGGGACGGGCGGCCTCAGCCACCAGGTGCATGGCGAACGCAACGGCTTCAACAACACCGAATGGGACATGGAATTCATGGACCGGCTGGAAAAGCATCCGGAAGGCTTGCTGGACTATCCGGTGTCGAAACTGGCCGAACTGGGCGGCTGGGAAGGCGCCGAAGTGGTGATGTGGATGATGATGCGCGCCGCCCTGTCGGAAGAGGTGGAGTGCACGCACAAGACCTATTTCCTGCCTTCCATGACGCCGATCGCCACCATGATCATGGAAGAAAAGCCGGAGCCTGAACCGCGCGAAAGCGACGAGGCATTCCGCGCACGGATGGAGTGGGACTGGGAAGGCGCGGCCGCGCTGGAAGGCACTTATCCCTTCACCATAGAACGGTCGGTCAAGGGTTTCCGCATCAACCACTTCCTGCATTCGCTGATCGATCCGAAGATCCGCCGCGCCTTCAAGGAAGACGAGGAAAAATGCCTGGCCGAAGCCGATCTGACGGATGAAGAACGGGATCTGATCCGCCGCCGGGACTGGATCGGCATGATCCATTACGGCGTGATCTTCTTCATGCTGGAAAAGCTCGGCGCGGTGACCGGGGTGGGCAACATCCACATCTATGCCGCGATGAAGGGCATGAGCGTGGAAGAATTCCAGAAAACCCGCAATGCCGCGATCACTTACGGTGTTGCCGGCAAGGAAGAAGACGACGACTGAACCGCAGCCCCTCCAAGGGCAGACGGGGCGGGGGAAAGGCCGTGGGCACAAGCCCGCGGCCTTTTGTTTTGTGCACGGCCTGGAACACTTGGAACACTGTTCTGAAGCCAAAAGCCCGGAGGTAATGCGCGGGCGATTTCAGGGGGATGCGACGCTGAGAAAGAGCGTGGCGGGCATAGGCAGGGCAGGGCGTTGTAGGACAGCCTAATGCGGCTGCCGGTGCCCCAATTTCCCCCTGCTGGTGGGAGTGGCAGCGTTTTTGGGCTTAGGCTGCTTATCCACTCCGGGTGTACAAAATCTTTGACACGTAAAAAATCTTCGACTATGTCAAAAATATCAGACATAAATCGTGAGAGGAAAACACCGTGTCATTTCGTGAAAAATCCGCCTGGGCCATGGGCTTGCTCATGCTGGTGACGGGAGCGTGGTATTTCTCCATCGCCGCGCGCTTGCCTGCCGATGCTCCGGCCGTGGCGCAGATCGGGCCGATGATCCCCTATGTGCTGGCCGTCGTGATCGGCTCCATCGTGGTGCAGATTGTGCTGGCCGCCATGTCCCCGCGCGAAGCGGGGCGGGAGGCGGATGAGCGGGAGCGTGTGGCGCTGGACCGGGCGGGCAATTGGTCCGGCTATGTGCTGGCGGTCGGCGCGGTCGCGGGGGCGCTGCATTATGTGGTGCTGGGCAATGGCAATGTGATGTTCCTGTGGGTGATCGGCGCGCTGATTGCGGCGCAGGTGGCCGAATATGGCTTGCAGATCTGGTTCTTCCGCAGGGGCGCCTGAGCCATGGCCAAAGCTCCGCCGATCACCAATCGGGTGAAGGATCTGCGCGCGCTGCATGGCGGCATCAGCCAGCAGGCGCTGGCCGATGCCATCGGCGTCACCCGCCAGACCGTGATCGCCATTGAACAGGGGCGCTATTCCCCCAGCCTGGAAAGCGCATTCCGCATTGCCCGCCTGTTCGGCGTGGGGGTGGAGGATGTGTTCGGCTGGGAGGGGTAGGCCCCCTGCCGGACCTCAGTCGAAAATGCTTTCGCCGCGCGATTCACTTTCCGTGGAGCGGTGCAGGATCCCTTCGCTGGGGATTTCCGGCTTGAACGCTTCGTGGCAGCTTTCGCAATTCTGGATCAGGCGGTCGCCGATCTGCCGCCACGCCTCGACATCGGTCGACTTCGCTTCCGCCAGCGGCAGGGCATCCTGACCGATCTTCGTCAGTTCATCGGCCATTTCCTGCCAGTTTTCTTCGGCCGTCCATTGGGCGTCGAACTCGCCAGTGCCGGGAATCTTGGAAACCGTGCCGCCCAGGATCATGTCGTAAGTGGCGCTGCGAACCAGGTCCCAGTCATTATCATCCTTCGGCATGTCGCCATTGCCGACCGCCCAGATATAATCGGCGGAATTGTCGATCAGGCCAACCATCACTGCATTGATACTGACTGGCAAAGTCAAATCGGAACGGGGAGAGGGCGTGCTTTCGGCAACTGGTTCCGTTGTATCCTGGCATGCAGCAAGTGACAGGACCGAAATGATCGCCGCGCATTGAGCCAATTTCTTCATCAGAAACCTCCCCTCATTCAAACCATCGGAAGAGAGGCTAAATCAACACTTTGACTCAATCAAGACAGTGCCTGATTTCGTGGTCAGATCATTTGCATTGGAGGGCAGCCGGCACAGCAGCATGGCGGCAGGACAGATGCCGCGACCGCCGGGTTACTTTCCGGGACGCCAGCCTTCCTTCGCGAGTTCAAAGCCTTCAAACTGGAAGGCGGGGGCAACCACGCAGCTGACCAGCGTATAGCCGAACTGTCCCGGCAGCGGCGCGGCGGCCTGCCATTCGTCCGCCGCGACAACATATTGCGGCAGATCGCCGTCCAGCACGTCCGGGCCCAGCTGCATTTCGCGGATCGGGCCTTCATCCGTGGCGGCCAGTGACAGCAATAGGGGATCGCCTGCATGCCACAGCCAGATTTCTGCCGCATCCACCCGGTGCCAGTGCGACCGCTGATGCGCTTCCAGCAGGAAATGGATGGCGGTGGCGACAGCGCGTTCACCCTCCGCCGCGGGGGCGCGCCAGGTTTCGCGATACCAGCCACCTTCCGGATGGGGTGACAGGCGCAATTCTTCGATAATGGCCTTGGCTTCGTTCACGATACTGACCTTCCCGCCTGCCTGTATTGCCCCGATTGTGGAATATTATCGCAGAAAAGTCTCGCCCGTTCCATTATTGTCCCATCGATGACTATTCGCGCGGGAATTGGCGGCTGGAGCTATGAAGGCTGGCGAGACGGGGTTTTCTATCCCGCCGACCTGCCGCAACGGCGCGAGCTGGAATATGCCGCGCGCCATGTCCGCACGATAGAAATCAACGCCACATTCTATCGCCTGCAAAAGCCGGAAAGCTTCCGCAAATGGCATGATGAAGTGCCGGATGACTTCATCTTCGCGCTGAAGGGATCGCGCTATGTCAGCAATCGCAAACTGCTGGCCGAAGCGGAGGAGGGAGTTGGCAATTTCCTGAAGCAGGGGCTGGTGGAACTGGGGCCGAAGCTGGGCCCGATCTGCTGGCAATTGGCGACCACCAAGCGGTTCGATCCGGATGATATCTCCGCCTTTTTCGATCTGCTGCCGGCGCAGCACGAAGGCGTGGCGCTGCGCCATGCGATCGAGGTCGGGCATGAAAGCTTTGCCTGCGCGGACTTCGTCGAACTGGCGCGCAAGGCGGGCGTGGCGGTGGTCTGGTCCGACCATCCCGAACGCACGCCCATCGCCGACCGCTCGGCCGGTTTCGCCTATCTGCGGCTGCAGGGGATGGAGGCGGGCTGCCCGACCGGATATCCGCCTGCCGAACTCGACCGGATCCGCCGCATCTGCGAAAGCTGGGCCGGGGGGCACGCACCGCAGGGCTTGTCTCACTATGGCGATCGCGGCGATAGTCGGGGCGAGGGGGGCGATGTCTTCGCCTTCATGATCAACGGCGCGAAGGAACGCGCACCGGCCGCCGCGATGGCGCTGGCCGACATGCTGAAAGGAAGCGAATGAGAACTGCCGTTTTCGGGATTGCCGCATTGGCCCTGTCCACCCCGCTGGCGGCGCAATCGCCCGAACAGGTGGCCGCCGCCGCGCTGGAAGCGGCGCCGGTATGGGACGGGCATAATGACGTGCCTGGACAATTACGCGATCGGTACGGGAACGTGATCGCCGATTTCGATTTCAATGACGGCACCGATGTTCCGCCAAGCGACTGGGGCAGCCCGTCGCTGCATACCGACCTGCCGCGCCTGCGCGAAGGGAAGCTGGGGGCGCAGTTCTGGTCCGTCTATGTCAGTGCCAGCCTGCCGGAACCGGAAGCGACCGTGGCGGTGATGGAACAGATCGACGTGATGAAGCGGCTGATCGCGCGCTATCCGGATCAGCTCGCCCTGTCGCTTACGGCGGATGATGTGGAACAGGCGATGGCGCAGGGCAGGATCGCTTCCCTGCTGGGGATGGAAGGTGGCGGCGCGCTGCATGGCAGCCTGGCGGTGCTGCGCCAGTTCTACGATCTCGGCGCCCGATACATCACGTTGACCCATTCCAAGACGCTGGCCTGGGCCGATAGTGCAACGGACAAGCCCGAACATGACGGGCTGACCGAATTCGGCGAAAAGGTCGTGAGGGAAATGCAGCGGCTGGGGATGCTGGTCGATCTCAGCCATGTCAGCGAAGCGACGATGATGGATGCGCTGGATGTGTCCGGCGCGCCGGTGATCTTCAGCCATTCCGGCGCGCGCGCTGTGAACGGCCACCCGCGCAACGTGCCCGACTGCGTGCTGAAACGCCTGCCGGAAAATGGCGGTATCGTGATGGTTGTGGGCCTGCCGGGCTATCTCAGCGAGGATTTGCGCCAGTTCCAGGCGCAGCGATCCGCCGAACAGGCGCGGCTTTCCGCCCTGTGGCAGGGCCAGCCCGATGCGGTGGAGGCGGCAATGGATGCCTGGGACGAGGCGCATCCCGCCCCGCAAGCCACCGTTTCCGACATGGCCGACCATATCGACCATATTCGCGAAGTGGCCGGGGTGGACCATATCGGCATTGGCGGCGATTATGACGGTATGGCCACCGGGCCGGTGGGTATGGAAGATGTCAGCGGCTATCCAGCGCTGTTCGTTGAACTGGCCCGGCGCGGATATTCGCAGGAAGATCTGGAAAAGATCGCCAGCCGCAACATGATGCGGGTGCTGCGCGGCGCGGAAGCCTATGCCGCCAGCCGCAAGGATGATCTGCCGATCGAAACGCCGATCGCGGAATAGGGCTCAGGCCGGTTCGGTCCGGCCTGTCGCCCCGATCTTCTCCAGCGTCGCCGGATCACGCTCGCCATCGTAAAAGGCGTCGAGCGCGGCGGCGCACAGATCGCGATCGGCGCAGGCGGCTTCGAACAGGGTCATGGAAGAGCGGAACTTGATCGCGTCAGTTTCGCCCAGAATGTCGCGGGCGGATTTCCTGCCGGCCCAGTCCAGCATGGCACGGGTCGCTTCGGCCAGCCGTTCGCCCAGCAATTCGTGCCCGCAATAGGCCCGCGCTTCGGCCAGGTCGGCAATAGCATAGAACTGGGCGGTGCTGCTGCGGCCCAGCCCTTCGATCTGGGGGAAGACGAACCACATCCAGTGGCTGGTCTTGCTGCCTTGGCGCAGCTCTTCCAGCGCCCGCGGGTAGATGCCGGCCTGGGCCTGGAGGAAACGGGTCAATCCGCGGCATTCGCCCATATCGGATATCCAGTCCTGACTTCAGGAATCGGCCTTGTCGGGAAGATTTTCCCGGTCGGTTTCGGCAAATTCTTCCAACTGCTTTTCGCTCATCGAATCATACATGTCCTTCGATGCGCCTTGCAGTTCCGAAACCTTGGTTTCGCCGCGCTTGGCGGACAGGGCCGCCCCGGCTGCCTTCTGCTGTGCCTTGGATTTGGCGGGCATGATAACCTCCTAGCCTTCGTTCTCTATCGTCTGCAGCGGCGTGTCGGGCGCGTCCGGATCCACTGCTTCGAATTCGTCCGATCCTTCGGTGATATTGTCGTCCAGCTGACCCACGGCGGAACCGTCCTGCATTTGCGTGCCGACGGTTTCTTCGGTCGGGCCATGAGTGGCCGCACCGAAGATCCAGATCGCGGATAGCGCGATAATCACGGCCAGCAGGCTGATGCCCAGAATCCAGCGCACCACATGCGGGGTCGATCCGGCACGGACCGCATCGGAATCCCTGTGCATTTCAGTGTTATTTTCGTTCATGGTGCCTCCGTCTTCTCTCAGGGCGCATTCCCCAGAGATACGGTTGCCGCGAACGAATGTTCCGCCCCGACGCAGGGCGCAGGGCGCGATCAGTGCGGATCGATGCGTGTCAGAATGCGGAAGAAGAAGGCGGTGGACCATCCCATCAGGATCACCCCCAATATGCTTTCAAAAGCCCCGATCAGCCGCCAGTCGAGCTGGATATGCGCATCGCTGTAGCCGACCGTGGAATAG
Organism: Croceibacterium atlanticum; assembly: GCF_001008165.2. NCBI lineage: Bacteria > Pseudomonadati > Pseudomonadota > Alphaproteobacteria > Sphingomonadales > Erythrobacteraceae > Croceibacterium > Croceibacterium atlanticum. Next base: position 3,184,870 of record NZ_CP011452.2, read on the forward strand.
CTGATGGTGGAGAAATACAATGCCTGTTCGAAATTCCCCACCGCGCCGAGGATCAGATAGACGAAGGCGAACAGCCAGATTTCCGTGCCATGCAGCATGACAATGGCAATCACCACGCCGAGGGTGAAGATCGTTCCGCGCGGAGAAAGCGGATTGATCCGCTCGATCCTCTCCCGCGCGCGTTCGGTATGCATCACCCGGCTCAGCCCGAACAGGCCGAAGCCGTGGATCGTGACGCAGACGACCACCAGGAAGGATGAAATGGCGAACTGGGTGAACAACATGGCGATCATGCGGGCAGACTAACCCGCAATGATCGCCAAGTCCCCGATCCTTTTCCTCGGCCCAGCGCGAACGGGAGGATCAGTCGCGCAGCAGTTCGTTGATTCCAGTCTTGGCGCGGGTCTGCGCATCCACCGTCTTCACGATCACCGCGCAATAGAGCGACGGGCCCGGCGTGCCGTCGGGCAGGGGCTTGCCCGGCAATGCGCCGGGGACAACCACGGCATAGGGCGGAACCTTGCCGCGATGCACTTCGCCCGTGGCGCGATCCACGATCTTGGTCGATGCGCCAAGATAGACGCCCATGGACAGGACTGCGCCTTCGCCCACGATCACGCCTTCGGCCACTTCGCTGCGTGCGCCGATGAAGGCACCGTCGCCGATGATGACCGGCCCGGCCTGCAAGGGTTCCAGAACGCCGCCAATGCCTGCGCCGCCGGAAATATGCACATTCTTGCCGATCTGCGCGCAGGAACCGACCGTGGCCCAGGTATCGACCATGGTTCCTTCATCCACATAGGCGCCGATATTCACGAAGCTGGGCATCAGCACCACGCCCTTGCCGATGAAGCTGCCCGCGCGGGCGACGGCTCCGGGCACCACGCGGAAACCGGCATCGCGGAAACGGGCATCGTCCCATCCGGCAAACTTGCTCGGCACCTTGTCGAAACCGGGTGCGCCGGCCGCGCCATTGGGCATCACGACATTGTCGTTCAGGCGAAAGGACAGCAGCACGGCCTGTTTCAGCCACTGGTTCACTTTCCAGCCGCCCTGGCCATCCGGTTCGGCCACGCGGGCCTTCCCTGAATCGAGCAGGTTCAGAGCTTCTTCCACGGGCTCGCGCACATCGCTGCTTGCCGGGGTTACCGAAGCGCGGTTTTCCCAGGCCTGTGCAATGGCGGTTTCGAGGTCGGCGGACATGCTCTCTCCTTAATGTTCGGCCGCCGGATCTGCGGCTAGTCGCTGCGCCCGCTAGCCCGGCGGCCGTGGCGGGGCAAGTCGGCAGGCGCGGCATTTACTCGGAATTAGCTTTGCCGGTCCTAGGAAAAGTCGTATTTTGAATGACTAAGTGGACCAGGCGACTATGCCGAAACGACTTCCACATCTCCTGCTGCTGCGCTCGGCCGCGCCATTTGCGCTGATCCTGCTGGGCGCATGTGGCGGGGGAAGCGGCGGTGGCGGTCCGATCAGTACGCCAACGCCTCCCGCCGCGCCTGCACCGACGACACCCGCTCCGTCGCCAACCCCGGCGCCTGCGCCCACTCCGGCGGATTTCGACACGGCGGAAGTCCGCAGGTCGGACGGGCCGCTTGCGCATGACGCACTGACCGCGTGGCTCGGCGGACATAGCGGGGACGGTATTACAATCGCCGTGGTCGATAGCGGTATAGATCCCGACAATCCCGAATTCGCCGGGCGCCTCTCTCCGCTGTCGCGCGATATTTACGCCGAAAATCGCGCGCTCGAAGGGGAAAGCGATCACGGCACGCAGGTTGCCCTGTTCGCCGCCGCCGCGCGCGACGATTACGGCATTGTCGGCATGGCCTATGATGCGACCGTGCTGGCCCTGCGCACGGATCAGCCCGGAAGCTGTGCGAGCGATTGCCTGTTCAATGACAGTGCGATTGCCGATTCCGTGAACTTCGCGGCCAGCAACGGGGCAAAGGTCATCAATATCTCGCTTGGCGGCGAAGGGGCGTCCCAGCGTGTGCTCGACGCCGTGCGCAATGCCGTGGGTGGGGGCGCTCTGGTCGTGGTTTCCGCCGGGAATGAAAGCGAGCTTGAGCCGACCGATTTTGCCCGCCAACTGGCCAGTGCCGGCAATGGCGGCGTGATCATCGCCGGTTCGGTGGATGACAGCAGCGCCATATCCGATTTCAGCAACCGCGCGGGCGGGCAGGCTGCCAATTATCTTTCCGCTCTTGGAGAAGGGCTGTGCTGCGTTTATGAAGACGGGGAGCTTTATGTCGATGCGGACGGCTATCGCTATATCGTCTCTGGCACGAGCTATTCCGCGCCGCTGATTTCCGGTGCTGCGGCATTGCTGGCGCAGGCATTTCCCAATCTTACCGGCCGTGAAATCGCGGAGATACTGCTCGATTCCGCGCGCGATGCGGGCGCTCCGGGGACCGATGCAGTCTATGGCCGGGGCATATTGGATATTGCCGCTGCATTCGCGCCCAGCGGCACGACCAGCCTTGCCGGCAGCGATATTGCCGTCAGCGCGGGCTCGCTGGGCGGCACGATGTCCGGCGCGATGGGCGATGCTCTCAATGCGGCGTCACTGCCCACTGTCGTTCTCGATGAATATTCGCGGGCTTATCGCGCCGATCTTGCGCGTTCCCTGCGCGGGGCGGCGCCGGTCAGCCGGCTGGGCCGCGCCCTGGCCGGGCAGACCCGGCAGATGGGCCTGGCCACTGAAGCGATGAGCCTGTCCGTCTCGATCGATGCGTCCGGCAAGGCCGGGGAGATGCCGCATATCGCGCAATTGCGCCTCGCCAGTGACGATGCCGGACGGGCCAGGGTGCTGGCGGCGCGGATCGCGCTGAAATTGTCGCCCGACACGCAATTTGCCTTCGCTTATGCCCAGGGGGCGGATGGGCTTGTTGCGCAATTGCAGGGGCAGGACTGGCCGGCCTTCATGGTCGCGCCCGCTGCCGGGGATGATGCGCCTCTTTATCTGCGCAGCGATGCCTCCATCGCCCTGCGGCGGGAAATCGGCGCGGGCTGGGGCCTGACGATCGGCGCCATGCGCGGAGAGATCATGTCCGAATACCGCCGCTTCGATCCCGTCGCTTTGGCGGAAGGGCGCAGGCGCCATGGCGTGATCCGGTATGGCGCCGCGCTGGACCGGGATTTTGGCGCGCTGGAAACGGCGCTTGGCCTTGACTGGATGCGTGAGGAAAACACGCTTCTGGGCAGCCGCCTGCCGGCTTCCTTCGGGTCCGGCGGCGCCGATACATTATTCGTGAACGCAAGGGCGGGGCTGGAAATCGCGCAGCACTGGCGGATGGGCGCCGAACTGCGGCAGGGCTGGACACGGGCGGCGCAGGGCGGGCTGATCGCTTCCGGCTCAAGCCTGGCCAGCAGGGCGTGGTCCGTGGAACTGGCCTATTCCGGCGCTGTGCCGGGGGGCGGCAGTGTCGGGTTGCGGATCGCCCAGTCGCTGCGCGTGGAAAGCGGATCGCTTGGCCTGAACCTGCCCGTGGGCTGGAGTCACGAGACCATGCTGCCCGAATATGGGCGGCGCAGCCTCCCGCTCTCGCCAGAGGGGCGGGAAATCCTTGGTGAAATGGCGTGGCGCGGGCGGTTGCTGTCCGGCGATGCGGCGGCCAGCCTGTTCTACCGGCGTGATCCCGGCCATTATTCCGCCCTAGCGGATGATTACGGGTTCGGCCTGCGTTGGTCGCGCGATTTCTGAGCCGGTTCAGCGCATCAGTTCGCGCGCGAAATCGATCAGGCCAACCTGCCGCAGACGGCGCAACCGCTCCGCCTCCAGGATCATCCTCACCTTGTGGAAGCAATGATCGATATCGTCATTGATGACGACATAATCATAAGCGTCCCAATGGCTGATTTCGGACTTGGCGCGGGCCATCCGGCCGCGGATCACTTCCTCGCTGTCAGTCCCGCGTGAGCGCAGGCGTTTCTCCAGCGCATCGATGCTGGGCGGCAGCAGGAACACGCGGACCACATCGCCCTGCGCGCGCTGGTAAAGCTGCTGGGTGCCCTGCCAGTCGATATCGAAGATGTAATCCTGTCCGTTCTTCAATCCTGCGCGAATTTCCGCGCGCGGCGTGCCGTAACAATTGCCGAACACTTCCGCATATTCGAGAAAGGCATCCTCCTCCACCATCCGGTCGAAACCGGCCTGGTTCATGAAGAAATAATCCTTCCCGTCCACTTCGCCCGGCCGCATCGGGCGGGTGGTTGCGGAAACGGACATTCTCAGCCGATCGCCTTCCTCCGCCATCAGGCGGCGGGCGATCGTCGTCTTCCCGGCACCCGACGGGGAAGAGAGAATGAACATGAGCCCCCGGCGGGGCAGCGAACCTGTTTCAACTGGACTATCCGGCATGAGCGCTGTTGGCGCAGACCGGCATGTAAAATCAAGACTTGGGTCAGCGGAAGGCGGGAATCATTTCCCGTCGGCGTTCCGGGCCATCTTGTTCAGCGCCTTGTCCCCCGCCGCACGCGCCTTGCGCCGGTTGCGGCCGCGATCGAACGCCACCTTGGCCAGCAGGCCGCCGCCCAGCAATACCATGCCAGGCACGGATTTGCTGGCCTGCCGCGCCACCGCCGCCGTGGCCAGCGCCCGCATTTTCGGGCGGCCTTCAATGATCGCGCGGGCCTTTTCCTCGTCAAAGCGGGCGCTCAACAGGCCGCGTTCCATGCTCCGTCGGAACAGGATCATCGCCACGCGCATACCCACATCGGCGATCAGCAGATTGGTTGATTCATTGGGGCTGGGGCCGCGAACCTTGCGGATTCCCTGCTTCAATCCCTGTTTCGCCGAACCGACAGCCTTGCCCACGCGCCGCTTTTCCCGGCGCGTCTTGTCCGAAGCCTGATCGGCCAATTCGCCAGGTTCGATCGCGTCTGTCATCCGGTCAGCCCCCGTTCTGGCAGCCGCCCCGCAATGCAAGAAGGCGGCTGGGTTATTTCTTGCGGCCGAAATCGACCGTGACGACGTTGGAGCCGTCCTCGCTCGAACCAACGCCTTCTTCGCGGCCCTGTTCCTTGCCGGATTCGCCCGGCGCGTCATTTTCCGCATCGTCGTGCATGGTGGGTTCGGCATCGGCCACGGCGGCCTGGAATTGCAGGCCGAAATCAACCGCGGGATCGACAAAGGCCGTGATGGCCGAGAAGGGAATCTCCAGCTTTGCCGGAATCTGGTTGAAGGTCAGGCCGACGGAAAAGCCTTCTTCCTCGACAGCGAGATCCCAGAACTTGTTCTGGAGGACGATCGTCATTTCGTCGGGGAATCGTTCGCGCAGGTGGGAAGGGATATTCACCCCCGGCGCACCCGTCTTGAACGTCACGTAGAAATGATGATTGCCCGGCAATGTGCCGCCGGAACGTTCAACCGAGCCGAGCACGCGACCGACCACGGCACGCAGCGCTTCCTGCACGATTTCGTCATATGGTATCAGGCTGTCAGGCGTTTCGTCGCTCATATCGAGCCGATAGGTGGAGCCGTGTTCGCTCCCGGTCAAGCAGGAATGCTTGCACCATGGCGCGCCGTGCGTATAGCGCGTGCCTCATGCGTACAGGCCGGATAGCCCGAAAGACTGCGGAAACCGACATTCTCGTCGAGGTGAATCTCGATGGGTCGGGCAGTTATGAGATTTCCACCGGAATCGGTTTTCTCGATCACATGATTGAACAGTTCAGCCGTCACTCGCTGATCGATGTGACGCTGAAGGTCGATGGCGATCTGCATGTGGATCAGCACCACACCACGGAAGACAGCGCGATCGCGCTGGGCCAGGCGATACTGGATGCGCTGGGCGACAAGGCCGGTATCGGCCGATATGGCCATGCCTATTCGCCGATGGATGAAACGCTGGCCCGCGTGGCGCTGGATATTTCCGGCCGCCCCTATCTGGTGTGGAAGGCCGCCTTCACGCAGGAAAAGCTGGGCGAACTGGATACGGAACTGGTCGAACACTGGTTCCATTCGGTGGCGCAGGCCGCCGGAATTACCCTGCATATCGAACTGCTTTACGGCCAGAATAACCACCATGTGTGCGAAGCGATCTATAAGGGTTTCGCCCGCGCCATGCGCAGTGCAGTAGAACTCGATCCGCGCAAGGGTGGGGCCGTGCCTTCCACCAAGGGGCGGCTGGGTGGCTGAAGCCATTGCCCTGATCGATTACGGCGCCGGCAATCTCCATTCCGTTCATAACGCGCTGAAGGCAGCGGGTGCCGAACGGATCGCGGTTACGGCCGATCCGGATATCGTGCGCGGCGCGCAGCGCATCGTTCTGCCGGGCGTGGGTTCGTTCCGCGCCTGCGCCCATGGGCTGAAGGCGATCCCCGGCCTGGTGCAGGCGATGGAAGAACGCGTGCTGGATGACGGCGTGCCCTTCCTCGGCATTTGCGTGGGCATGCAATTGCTTGCCACGCGCGGGCTCGAACATGGCAGCACGCCCGGCCTCGGCTGGATCGAAGGGGAAGTGCACATGATCGAACGCACCGATCCTGCCGTGAAAGTGCCGCATATGGGCTGGAACGATGTCGTCCCCACTCCGCATCATGACGGGGCGGCCCTGATCGAACCGGGCGAAGCCTATTTCCTGCATTCCTATTTCTTCCAGCCCGAAAACGGGCGGGATATCGCCGCCATGACCGACCATGGCGGGGGGCTGGTCGCCGCCGTCGCGCGCGACAATATGGTTGGCGTCCAATTCCACCCGGAAAAGAGCCAGCGTTACGGTCTGGACCTGCTGGGCCGCTTTCTTGAATGGGATCCGTCATGATCATCTTTCCCGCCATCGATCTCAAGGGTGGCCAGGTCGTTCGCCTGGCGGAAGGCGATATGGACCGGGCGACCATCTATGGTGACGATCCCGCCGCGCAGGCCCGCATCTTTGCCGATGCCGGGGCGCAGCATCTGCATGTCGTCGATCTTGACGGAAGCTTCGCCGGACGCGCGGAAAACCGGGAAGCGGTGGAAGCGATTGTCGAGGCGTTTCCCGGCTATGTCCAACTGGGCGGCGGCATTCGCGATGCCAGCGCCGTGGAAGGCTGGTTCAAGCTTGGCGTGGCCCGCGTGGTCATGGGCTCGGCCGCGCTGAAGAACCCGGAATTCGTGAAGGATATGGCCCGCGAATGGGAAGGCGGTATCGTCGTGGCAGTCGATGCGCGCGACGGGATGGTCGCGACCGAAGGCTGGGCGGAAGTGTCCGACGTGCCCGTGGCGGACCTTGCCCGCCGGTTCGAAGATGCGGGCGTTGCCAGCCTGCTGTTCACCGATATCGGCCGCGACGGAATGCTGAAGGGCTGCAATGTGCAGGCAACGGTGGATCTGGCGCGCCAGACGGACTTGCCCGTGATCGCCAGTGGCGGGGTGAAGGGGCTGGACGATATTCACATGCTGTCCCTGCACGCACAGGACGGGATCGAAGGGGTGATCACCGGCCGTGCGCTGTATGAAGGCCGGCTGGATCTTGCCGCGGCGCTGGCCATGGCGGAAAAGGCCTGACCGATGGTGCTTGCCGCTGCCCTTCTTGCCATGCTGGTCGCGCTCGCTTTGGCGCATGATATTTTTCGCCGCCGTGTCAGCTTCGGCGCGGTGATGGTTCGGCGCGACCGGACGCCGCGCGCATATTGGGCGCTGATCGCGCTTTCTGCGCTGTGTTTCGGCGCCTGCCTGGCGGTGCTGGTCGAACGGCTGGCGAACGAGCCGGTCTGCAATGGCGGCCCGCCCTGTCCCGTGGTCATTCTGGAATCGATATGACGGTCCGGGTCAGAGTCATACCGTGTCTGGACGTGGCCGATGGCCGCGTGGTGAAGGGCGTCAATTTCGTCGACCTGAAGGATGCCGGCGATCCGGTGGAGCAGGCCCGCGCCTATGACGCGGCCGGGGCTGACGAATTATGCTTTCTGGATATTTCCGCCAGCCATGAAGGGCGGGGCACCTTGCTGGATATCGTCCAGCGCACGGCGGAAGTCTGTTTCATGCCTTTCACCGTGGGCGGGGGTGTGCGCACGGTGGAAGATGCGCGGGCCCTGCTGCTGGCCGGGGCGGACAAGGTGGCGGTCAATTCCGCCGCCGTGGCACGGCCCGAAGTGGTTTCCGATATTGCCGAACGGATGGGCAGCCAATGCGTCGTCGCTTCCGTCGATGCGCGGCGAACCGGGCCGGGGAAATGGGAAATATTCACCCATGGCGGCCGCCGCCCGACCGGGATCGACGCGGTGGACCATGCGGTGAAACTGGCTGATCTCGGCGCGGGTGAATTGCTGGTCACGTCCATGGACGGAGACGGAACGCAAAAGGGCTATGATCTCCAGCTGACCCGCGCGATTGCCGATGCGGTTTCAGTCCCGGTGGTCGCCAGCGGCGGCGTCGGAACGCTCCAGCATCTTGTGGAAGGTGTGACGGAAGGCCATGCCAGCGCGGTTCTGGCCGCGTCGATCTTCCATTTCGGCACTTATTCCATAGCCGATGCCCATGCAGCATTGCGCGCTGCGGGCCTTCCGGCGCGTAGCTGATCGTCGGAATTTTTTACAAACGGATGTAGGGCGTCTTTCGCGTTAACCTTCCTGTCCGTGTGATTGCGTCGTTTTTTGGCTGTGGCACGGTGTTTGCGTAAAGATTTGCGATGGGTCGATTTTCTGCAATCTGCTGCGCCTTGATCGCGCTTTCCGCTTCGCCTGCTCATGCGCAGGCAGGTCTTGCCGTTCCCGAAGGATCGCATCTGACGCTGTTCGCGCTTGGCGTGCTGGGCGTGATTATAGGGCGGGGCATCGCCAGCAAGCGTCGCTGAGCGCTTTCATGCGCGGACCCGCTTGACGAGCGCATTGCGCTTGCCCATGCCCGGCGCATGGATATGCCAGGCGATACGCTTTCCCGTCTCGAACAGACCATTGCCCAGCGCGCCAGTGCCGCGCCGGACCAGAGCTATGTCGCGCAGTTGAATGCGCGCGGCCTGCCGGTCATGGCCCGCAAACTGGGCGAAGAAGGGACTGAAACCGTTGTCGCCGCCCTTTCGGGCAGCCGGGAAGAACTGGTGGGCGAAGCGGCCGATCTGCTGTTTCACCTGATGGTCCTGCTGGGCGCCAAGGACGTGAAACTGTCCGAAGTCATGGCGGAACTGGACCGGCGGGAAGGGACATCCGGCCTGGTGGAAAAAGCCGCGAGGAAAGCGTGATGCCGATCGACCCGACCCAGCCTTATGATCCCGACAATATCTTCGCCCGGATCCTGCGCGGGGAAATCCCGTGCAACAAGGTGTATGAGGATGAATGGTCGCTGGCATTCCACGACATTTCGCCCCAGGCGCCGGTGCACATACTGGTCGTGCCCAAGGGGGAATGGGTCAGCTGGGACGATTTTTCCGCGAAAGCATCGGCGGAAGAGATTGCCGGCTTCGTGCGTGCCGTCGGCCATGTCGCGCGCGAACATGGGCTGGTAGAGCCCGGATACCGGATGCTGGCCAATATCGGCGCTCATGGCGGGCAGGAAGTTCCGCACCTGCACGTCCACCTGTTCGGCGGTGGTCCGCTGGGGCGGATGATCGCCGTCTAGAATCGCTCTGCCGCAAAACCGCGAAGATGGCGCTTGCCCCGTGAGTCGCGGGGGCGCTACTGCTGTCATCTCCATGGCGCACCCCCAACCACCCTCGGGCCATTTCGAAGGCCGTCTGCATCTCTTTCCGGTGCGGGTCTATTACGAAGATACCGACCTGTCCGGTATCGTTTACCATGCCAATTACCTGCGCTGGTTCGAACGCGCGCGGTCGGACATGCTGCGCCTGCTGGATATAAACCAGCGTGCAGCCCTGGAGGCTGGAGAGGGAAATTACGCGGTCGCCGACATCGCGATACGATTTGCTCTCCCGGCGCGGCTGGATGACGCTATAATCATTGAAACACGGGCCACGGAACTGCGCGCGGCCAGCGTGCGTTTGCAACAACGTGCCCTGCGTATGGATGGGGAGGAGAAGGTGCTTCTGGCCGAAGCTGATATTCGTGTGGGCTTCGTCAGTCCCCAAGGCCGCCCCCGCCGCCAACCCGCCGCCTGGCGGGATGCATTCGCTCCCCTACTCGACGTGAAAGACGCCGAATGATTCTAGACATGATGACTGCAGCGGGCGCTACGGCGCCGACCCGGCTCGATCCGCTGCAACTGTTTCTCGATGCCGATATCATCGTCCAGCTGGTGATCGCCGGCCTGATTGCGGCCAGTATCTGGGTGTGGATGATCATCGTTTCCTTCTCGATGAAGATGGGCAGTGTGAAACGCCGCTGCCGCGATTTCGAGGAAGATTTCTGGCAGGCCGACAATCCTGAAAGCCTGCTGGGTGGCCGCAAGGGCAAGGCCAACCCATCCTCCCGCGTGGCCGCAGCCGGGATAGAGGAACTGAAAAGTTCCACTTCGGGCGGCGTGCGCGATCGTGACGGCACGCGCCAGCGCGTTGCCCTGGCGATGGAAGGGCAGGTCGCGGTGGAAAGTGACCGGCTTGCCGAAAGGCTGAACTTCCTGGCCACTACCGGATCGGTCGCGCCTTTTGTCGGCCTGTTCGGCACGGTCTGGGGCATCATGAACAGCTTCTTCCAGATCGGGACGCAGCAGAACAGCTCGCTCGCCGTCGTGGCGCCGGGTATTTCGGAGGCGCTGTTCGCCACCGCAATCGGCCTGTTTGCCGCCATCCCGGCGGTGATCGCCTATAACCGATTCAGCCACCGGGTGGATAATTTCCAGGCGCGGTTGCAGCGTTTTGCGGACAAGGTTCACGCCCAGATCAGCCGAGAGCTGGAGCGCGCCTGACCATGGCAATGGGCCTGCATAGTTCGCGGCGGCGCGGGCGGTCATCGCGCCGCACGCCCATGGCGGAAATCAACGTCACGCCGCTGGTCGACGTGATGCTGGTGCTGCTGATCATCTTCATGGTCACCGCGCCGCTGCTGACCAGCGGCGTGCCCGTGGATTTGCCGGAAAGCCGCGCCAATGCGCTGGATCAGGAACCGGACCAGGTGACGATTTCCATCGACCGCAGCGGTTTCATCTATGTGGATGATGCAGTGGTTGAAAACGGCGCTTTCCCATCGGTGATTTCGGGCCTGCAATGCGGCGCGCCGGAAGGGCCGATCATTACATTGCGTGCCGATCGCGGGCTGGAATATGGCCGGGTGATGGCCGTGATGGGTGAATTGAACCGCGCGGGCTGCAACCGGATATCGCTGGTCACCCGCGGTTCAGATGAGGCTCCATAGCTCCGCCTCCATGGCCGGTTTCGCCCATCTTTCGCGTGAAGAACGCATCGGTCTCGGCATTGCCGCGGCGGCGCATGTGGCGATCGTCGCCGTGCTGGTATTCTATGACAAGTCGCCGCCTTCCATACCGCCGCCCGAACGGATGGAAGTGAGCCTGGCGGACGAGATCAGCCTGACCTCGACCGCGCCGGATCCAGCTGCCCAGCCGCAGGCCGTCGTGGCGCCCGAATTATCGCCGGAGCCCGCGCCGGTGCCGGAACCGAGCCCCGCCGTCACCGAAGAACGGCCGCAGCCGGTTACGCCTCCTCCGCCGCAGCCGCGCGTCGCCTCCACCCCCGCACCGGCGCCGCGCCCGACGGCGACCAGTCGCCCGCGGCCCACGCCCACGCCGACACCGCAGCCAAGCCCCACGCGGCAGGAACGCGCCGGCGGCAGCCGCATCGGATCCGACTTCCTGGAAGGCGCCGGTACGAGCGAGGGGGCGGACCGGGGGACGCAGGCGAGCGAATTCGGCGCGGCGGAGCGCGCCGCGCTGGCATCTGCGATCAACCGCCAGCTGAAGCCGCATTGGAGCGCGCCGCAAGGCGTCGATGCCGAAAAACTGGTGACCGTATTAAGCTGGGAACTGAACCGGGATGGCAGCCTGGCGGGTGCGCCCAGACTCGTGAGCCAGTCCGGTATTACCGATTCCAATCGCCCGCAGGCCAAATTACATGCAGAAAGGGCCATGCGTGCAGTTCAACTTGCGGCGCCGTTCAATCTGCCGGAAGAATTCTACGACAAATGGAAGCGCATTCGCGAATGGCGCTTCGACAGGAAATTGTGATTATGCTGAAGCCGATCCTTGCCTTCGCCCTGGTTGCTGTCGCCGCGCCTGCCGCCGCGCAGCAAGCCGCGCCTTCGGGTTCGCTGGACCTGCCGCCAGTGCAGGCGGAAAATGGCGATGAAGGCGGGCTGACCGGCTCCGTTACCGATGAAAATGCGTGGCAGGATCTTGGCATTGCCATTCCTGCCTTCGCAACCAACCGCGATGTGCCGACGCCGGCCAATTCGCAGGGCACGGGCGCGCTGGGGCTGGAACTGTCGCGGGTGATCTTCAACGATCTGCGCAATAATGGCCTGTTCCGCCCGGTCGGCCCGGATGCCTTGCCGCGGCCGAACTATGAACAGATCACCGCCCCGGCATGGAATGTCTGGCGCGGCCGTTCGGCGGAAATGCTGGTCCATGGCTATGTCCGCGCGAACGATGATGGGCGGCTGACCGTGGGCTGCTATCTCTACGATGTGCAATTGCAGGATGAACTGGTGCGGGAAGGCTGGGTCGTGCAGCCCGCCGAATGGCGCCGCGCGGCGCATAAATGTTCCGACCTTGTCTATTCGCGCCTGTCCGGGGAAAGCCCGTTCTTCGATTCCAAGATCGCCTATATCGCGGAAACGGGGCCCAAGGATCGCCGGATCAAACGCCTGGCGATCATGGATTCCGATGGCGCCAATCATCGCTTCATCACCAATGGCCAGGCGACGGCGCTGACCCCGCGTTATTCGCCCGACTATTCGCAGATCGTCTATCTCAGCTATCTCAACGGCAGGCCGCGCATCTATGTCTATGACATCGGCACTGGCCGCCAGACGCTGGTGACGCAGAGCGACAATGCCACCTTCGCTCCGCGCTGGTCGCCCGATGGGCGCTGGATTCTCTATTCCATGGCCATTGCCGGCAATACCGATATCTATCGCGTCCCGGCGAGTGGGGGGCGCAGCGAAAAGCTGACCGATACGCCGGGCATCGACATTGGCGGATCCTATTCGCCCGATGGCAGCCAGATCGTGTTCGAAAGCGACCGTTCCGGTTCGCAACAATGCTATGTCATGAATGCCGACGGCACCAATCAGCGCCGCATCAGCTTCTTTGGCGGACGCTGCGCGACGCCTGAATGGAGCCCGCGCGGTGACCAGATCGCCTTTACGCATATTGTCGGCGACCTGCGCGTTGCCGTGATGAGCCCGTCGGGCCGCAATATGCGCCATCTTACCGATGGCTGGCAGGACGAGGCGCCGACATGGGCGCCCAACGGCCGCATCGTGCAATTCTTCCGTACAGCCAGGGGATCGGGCGAAGGCTCGCTCTGGCAGGTTGATCTTACCGGCGAGAACGAGCGCAGGCTCCCCACGCCGGTTGGCGCGTCAGATCCGGCCTGGGGACCGGTTTTGCCGTAAATGCGTTTCCATCCCCAAGGGCCGCATCATTTTAAATAGTTAGTTGAGGAGGATAAGGCATGCAGAAGAAGCTCGTTCTCGCCCTGACCGCCACCAGCGCGCTTGCGCTCGCGGCCTGCGCAAAGAAAGCGCCCGAAGAATTGCCGCCGCCGCCGCCGACTGCGACCCCGGCGCCGACACCTGCCCCCACGCCGACGCCCACGGGCCCGGTCCCGGGTACACAGGCGCATTTCTCGCAGGCAATGTCCGGCAAGGACACGATCTATTTCGATCTCGACAAGTACGATATCGATGCACAGGATCAGGCCGCGCTGCGCGCTCAGGCTCAGTACCTGATGCAGTATTCGAACATCCGCGCCACGGTGGAAGGCCATTGTGACGAACGCGGCACGCGCGAATACAACCTCGCTTTGGGTGAACGTCGTGCGAATGCGGCCAAGAACTATCTGGTCAGCCTGGGCGTCCCGGCGACCCGCCTGACCGTGGTCAGCTATGGCAAGGAACGTCCTATTGCCCTTGGTTCCAACGAGGAAGCCTGGGCGCAGAACCGCCGCGCGGTTACTATCGTCCTGAACTGATCAGCGCAGGATAACGGGCAGCGGCAAATCCGGCAGCTGCACCGAAATTGCGGGCGCGGCGATATCCATCGTCGCGCCCCTTTGCATTGCCATGTCGGAAGGCTGAAAAGATCCGGGCGCAAACAGGGCCAGCGCGGAAAGCGCAAAAATGGCAAAGGCAGATGCGATGGCGAGCTGTTTGGACATGGATGCTTCGACAGGGTGAATGGTGGCCGGGGCTTTAGCGGGGACATAGTCAACAATCGGTTTATTGCAATGCAGCATCGGCCAGATAATAATGCTCGCCGATCGGAACCGGGCGTGCCGGCGGCCTTTACGGCCCTGTTCGATTGCCGCGAGAATGCCTATAAAGGGCAAATGCTTTCACTGGGTGCGAATTGATGGCGAGGCACAGGCGCTCGCTCGACTGGGGTTTTCCGCGCTGGCGCGGCTATGGTTCTTCCCGCGAGGCGGCAACCGTTCGCCTGTGCGACCGGCATGGCTGTGAAGAACCTGGCGATTGCCCTGCGCCAAAATCCCCGAACAGCCCGGAACGCTGGTATTTCTGTCAGCGCCACGCGGCCGAATACAACCAGAAATGGGATTATTTCGAAGGGCTCGACAAGGAAGAGGCGGCGCAGCGCGCCCAGGCCGAGCAGACCGAAAATGCCGGCTATGCCGAATCCGCCCATTATGGCTGGGCGACCAGCGGCGATGGCAGCCGCAGCGCGGACGAGATGCGCGCGCTTGATGTGCTTGGGCTGGATTCCCACGCGGATTTCGCCGCCATCAAGAAGGCGTGGCGGGAAAAGGCCAAGGAAGTGCATCCCGATGTGAGGCCGGGGGACGCGGAGGCGGCAAAACAGTTCCAGACCTTCAGCGTGGCCTATGAAGTCCTGCGGCAGGCGGAAGAACGCCGGGAATGGCGCGGTTCCTAAACCTGATCCAGTGCCTGTTCGAAATCAGCGATCAGATCGTCCGCATCTTCTATCCCGATGGAGATGCGCACCAGATTATCGGTGATGCCCAGCGCCTTTTTCCGCGCATCCGGAACGGATAGGTGGGTCATGGCCGCAGGGTGGCTGGCCAGCGTTTCCGTGCCGCCTAGGCTGACGGCCAGCTTGGCAATGCGCAGACTGTCGAGGAAGCGGAAACTTTCCGCTTCGCCGCCCTTGATGAAGACCGAGAATGTGCTGCCCGGGCCGCTGCAATGACGGCGGTAAATGTCCTGCTGGCGTGAACCTTCCGGCAGCAGGCCGAGAAAGCCGACGCCTTCCACCTTCGGGTGGTCTTTCAGAAAATCGCAGACCTTCACCGCGTTTTCGGTCGCCCGCTGCATGCGCAGTTCCACCGTTTCCAGCGAACGCAGCAGCATCCATGCCGTGTTGGGATCGCAAATGCCGCCCATCGTGTTGCGCAGGGATCGCACCGGATCCATCCAGTGTTTCGCGCCCGCCACGCTGCCGGCCACCAGATCGGAATGTCCGCCGACATATTTGGTCAGCGAATAGACGACGATATCCGCGCCATGATCGAGCGGGCGCTGCCAGACGGGGCCGAGGAAAGTGTTGTCGATGGCGATGGGCGTTTCGGCCGGGTCCATCGCGGCGTTTCGCGCATCGCGCACCGCCTCCACATCGACCAGCGCATTGGTGGGATTGCCGGGGCTTTCCAGATAGATCATCGCGACCTTGCCGCCTTGCGCATCGGCCTGCGCCTTCGCCTTGGCCAGCACCGCGTCCAGTTCTTCCCGTATGGCACCGGCCGGGAAATCGACATAGGTGACGCCGAATTTCGCCAGCACCTTGGCCACGAAGCCCTCGCTCGCCGCATAGAGCGGGCCGGAATGCACGATCACATCGCCTGCCTGGCAATAGGCCATCAACAGCACGCAGATTGCGGTCATGCCGCTGGAAAAGACCAGCGCTTCCTCCGCGCCGTCCCACACGCCCAGCCGGTCTTCCAGTATTTCCTGGTTGGGGCCATTGAAGCGGGAATAGACCAGGCCATCCGCCCCGCCGCCGCCGGTAATGCTCTTGAAATGCCTTTTGCCCGCCTCCGCGCTTTCAAAGGCGAAAGTGCTGGTCAGGAAGATCGGCGGCTTCAGCGCGCCTTCTGACAGAACCGGATCATAGCCGAAGCCCATCATCAGCGTGGACGGCTTGAGCTTGCGCCCGCCGATCTTTGTCACTTCCGGTTTCGGTTTGCGCCGCGGAGTGGTGGGATCGATGGGCGGGAGGTCTTTCGGATCGGACATGGTTACAGTGGTAACCTTTCTGGAATTGTATTGCGAGCGCCAAACAATGCCGTGCGCTGGAACAGTTGGAACACTGTCCTGAAGGAGAATTCCGCCAGCATGGGCCGGTTCCGAAATGACGGTGGAGAGGGGCAATTTTGCGCGGTGCCAGCCATGCGCCGGAGGGTGGATCAGGCAAGCGGAGTAGGAAAGGGGAACAGGGACGGGCGGGGCAGCACAGGGCGCGCTAGATAAAAGCCTTGATCGCCCAGACCGTGCCCACGATCAGGAATATTCCGCAAATATCCAGCAGCAATCCGGCGCTGACCATGCGCGGCAATTCTATCCGGCCGGTTGCCCAGGCGATGGCGTTTGGCCCTGTCCCGGCGGGCAGCATGAAGCCCCAGCTCGCCGCCATGGCCGCTGGCATGGCCAGCAATATGGGATCGACGCCCAGCGCCACGGCCAGGCTGGCGACGACCGGTATGATGCCGCTGGCGGTGGCGACATTGCTGGCAAATTCGGTGATCAGCACCACCATGCCCACCACCGCCAGTGCCACGATGGGCAGGGGCACGCTGGCCAGTGGCAGTAATGCCTGGCCCAGCCAGTCAGCCAGCCCGCTGCGTGTCATCGCGCCGGCCAGGGCAAGCCCGCCGCCGAACATCATGATCACATCCCACGGGGCGCGATTGGCCTCCGTCCAGTTGAGCAGGCGGCGGCCCGTCCCGTCCGGCAGGATGAACAGGGCGAGGCCCGCGACAACGGCAATCGTGCCGTCGGTCAGCGATCCTGGTGGCAGATAGGGGCCGGTCAGGGGCCGTGTCATCCACAGCAGGAAGGCAAGCAGGATCACGGGAACCAGCCGCTTTTCCGGGCCGGTCCATGGCCCCTCCGGCTTGATCGCTTCGCGTGCGGCCACCGCATCGAAGGGGTGATCGGCAATGCGCTGCACCCTGGCGATCAGAAATGCGGCCAGCGGAATGCCGAGAATGACGATCGGCACGCCGAATACCATCCACAGGGCGAAGCTGATTTCCAGTCCGATCGTTTCGCGCAGGAGGGCGACGGCAATGGCGTTGGTCGGGCTGCCGATGATCGTGCCGAGCCCGCCGATAGAGGCTGCAAAGGCAATGGCCATGGGCAGCGCGCCCGAAAGGCCCATGCGCTGATCCTTGTTTGCTCCGCCGCCTGCCAGCACTGCCAGCGCCATCGGCATCATGATCAGCGATGTGGAAGTGTTGGAGATGATATTGGAAAGGATCGCCGCCGATACCATGAAGGCCAGCATCACGCGCATCGGCCCGCCTGTCCCCACTGCATCGAGGACGAAGACAGCCAGCCGTTTGTGCAAGCCCGTTCTTTCGATGGCGAGGGCGAGGAAGGCCCCGCCCAGGATCAGGAACAGGATCGGCGAATAATAATCCGATGCGACTTCGTTCGGGCTGCCGACCCCGGCAAAGGGCAGGATGGCGAAAGGGAGCAGGGCCGTGGCGGTCAGCGGGATCGCTTCCGTCATCCACCAGGCGGCCATCCACATGACCAGCCCGGCCACGGACCATGCCTGGGCAGACATGCCGGCGGGTGCGGGCAATATGATCGTGGCGGAAAAAGCGGCCAGGCCCAGCCAGAAGCCGATCCGCTGCGCATTCATGCCCGTCCGCCCAATATAGCCCCCTTTACCCCGTGCGGGACCGATCCTAGCCTTGGATGTTCATTCGGCAAGGAGGTTGGCCGTGGCTGAGGGCAGGGTGCTTGGCATCGGCGGCATATTTCTGCGTGCGCAGGACCCGCAGCGACTGGCCGCCTGGTATCGCGACAATCTGGGATTTACCGTGACTTGCGCCGGGCAACCTTCGCCCGACGGGGCGTGGTTCTGGCAGGCCGAAGGCGGCGATACGGTCTTTTCCATTTTTCCAGCGGACAGCGATTATTTCGCCGCGGACCGGCAGGTAATGATCAATTTGCGGGTTTCAGGGATGGATGCGCTGATTGCCCGGCTGCGCGATCACGGCATTGCGGTGGAAACACGCGCGGAATGGGATCACCCAGAGACAGGGCGTTTTGCCCGGATCCATGACGCGGAAGGCAATCCCATCGAATTGTGGGAGCCGCCGGCGTAGGGCTGATGCTTGGCAGGCGGGGCCGGTTCGATGGTTTTCGGGCCGAAATTTCCGATGATGCGCGAATGGCAGTTCGCCCTTCGCGCATCATCCGGATATTTTCCTGAAATGGATAGGCGCCGCGCCGAGTGGCGAATCGCCCGATTTCCCTATTTGGGAGCCAGCACCATCAGCATCTGCCGGCCTTCGAGTCGCGGATAGGCTTCCACCTTCGCGATTTCCTGAACATCGTCCTGCACGCGGCGGAGCAGGTCCATGCCCAGATGCTGGTGCGCCATCTCGCGTCCGCGGAAGCGAAGGGTGACCTTCACCTTGTCGCCATGCTCGATGAACTTGTTCACATTGCGCATCTTCACATCGTAATCATGGTCATCGATGTTGGGACGCATCTTGATCTCTTTGATTTCCTGCGTCTTCTGCGTCTTGCGCGCAGCGCTCGCCTTTTTCTGCGCCTCGTAGCGATGTTTGCCGACATCGAGGAACTTGCAGACGGGCGGGTCTGCATTGGGCGAAACTTCGACGAGGTTGAGGCCGACTTCGGCAGCCTGTTCGATCGCTTCCCTGGTATACATGACGCCCAGATTTTCACCGTTCTCGTCAATGACGCGAACCTTGGGAACCTGGATCATGTTATCGTAGCGCGGTCCTGATTTGACCGGGGGCGCCATCATGCGCCGGGGTGGACGGGGTATAAGACGTTCTCCTGTAACTATTGCCCTCAGTCCCTCTATTTAAGGGCTAACGCTCCGGCGCGCTAGGGGGTGCAGCGCAGGAAACGGGGAACAGATTGCAGATTTGCCGGCGTCAGGCTGCGCGCCAGAGGGGGAATGTGGCGATCCTGCCCCTGGCCGGCACCACGGCATCGATCGCATTGGCTGGCTGCATGGCCTTCAAAATTGCCGGATCGGCGGCGTTCATCCCCCCGGTAAGTGCGCCGAAAGCAGGCAGGATCATCCGGCTTTCGCTGCGCACCGCGCAGGGGCGGCGGATCGAACGGTCGCGCACGCGCAGTTGCAGCCGGGGGTGGAAATGGCCGGAAAGTTCGGGCTGCTTTTCGCCCTTCTTTGCCTCGTGCCGGAGAATCAGCCCGGCAATTTCCAGTTCTTCCGCCAGTTCGCCGCCGCTGCCATCGCCCGTTTGGTGATCGTGCAATTCGTGATCGTGATTGCCGGTGATCCACACCCAGTCCACCGCGCGGGTGAGGGCGGCCAGCATTCCCGCTGCATAGGGTTCCAGCCGATCGGCCCCGGCGCTGTCATGGAAATTGTCCCCCAGGGTGAACACGCGCCGCGCGCCCGTTTCGCGAATCGCCAGCGCCAGCCGGTCCAGCGTTTCGCGGCTGTCATAGGGGGGCAGCATCTGGCCGTGCCTGGCATAGAAGCTGGCCTTTTCCAGATGCAGGTCCGCCACCAGCAGCGCGGATTCGCGCGGCCAGTACAGCGCGTTGGAAGCGGTGAGGGCGAACTCTTCCCCGGCAAATTCCAGCGATGCGAACGAAAGGTGAACCATGGCTCTCACTTGCCGCGCGGCGGCGGGTTTGGCAAGGGGTCTGGAAGGACTGCTGCGGGCAGGGGAAGGTGAAAAACGAATGACCGACTGGCAACCCTATACCGAGCGTGCACGGGAATGGTTCGAATCGCTGCGCGACCGCATCTGCGCCGAATTCGAAGCGATCGAGCGTGAAGCCGGATCGGATGCGCGCTTCGAATATATCCCCTGGAACCGCGACACGGATGACGAATCCGAAGGCGGCGGCGGCGTGCGCGGCCAGATGAAGGGCAAGGTCTTCGAAAAGGTCGGCGTCAATGTTTCCACCGTGCATGGCGATTTTGCGCCCGGTTTCGCCGGCACGATCAACGGCGCGAGCGAGGAAAATCCCGGCTTTACCGCCACGGGCATCAGCCTAGTCGCCCATATGGCCAATCCGCATGTCCCGGCCGTGCACATGAACACCCGCTTCATCACCACCAGCAAGGCGTGGTTCGGGGGCGGGGCGGATCTCAACCCCCCGATCCCGTATGAAGAGGATACGGAGGAATTCCACGCTGCCTTCCGCGCCGCCTGCGCAGCCCATAACCCGACCTATTACGAACGGTTCAAGAAATGGGCGGATGATTATTTCTTCATCCCCCACCGCAATGTCGCGCGCGGCGTGGGCGGCATTTTCTACGATCACCTGGAATGCGCGGATGAAACGGCGTGGGAACGCAATTTCGCCTTCACGAAAGACGTGGGCGAGGCGTTCCTGGCATCCTTCCCGAAGATCGCCCGCCGCCGGATGGGCATGGAATTCACGCCCGAGGACAAGCAGCAACAGCTTGAATGGCGGGGCCGCTATGTCGAATTCAACCTCGTCTATGACCGCGGGACGTTGTTCGGCCTCAAGACCGGCGGCAATATCGACGCGATATTGATGAGCCTTCCGCCCGAGGTGAAGTGGAGCTGACGATATAGCCAGTTGGCGCGTTCTTGATCTTTTGGGGCCCCTTACAGGTGCTGCTTGGTTTGGTTCAGTACTTGGCCTGAGCTCCGTGATGGTTGCGGTGGCAGCGTACGAACCCTCGGCATCGGTGGACCCTTTTATGGGTCTCGTCACCGTATTGCTTATTGCGACCCTGTTCTGCTTTCCCGTCGCTGCCATCTCCTTGTGCGTGGTTGGAGTGCCTGTCGCTATTTTGCTTCGACGGTTCTCTGGCCGGTGGTGGATGTGGCCTCTTGCCGCTCTGGCAGGCGCCGGGAGTGGACGCCTGCTGAGCTGGACTATGGGGTTTCATGAACTTGGTGAAGGGCCCGGACAAATCTTCGAAATTGGTACCTTGATTGGCTTGTTTGTTGGGCTGCTATGGTACCGCCTTGCCTATCCACGGCTCGATTCAGCAGAGGAATGACATGCACCGACTGACCCTGGCCCAGGCCAATGCCATGATCGAAGCCGCTTTCGCCAAGGGGGCGGAGATGGGGTTGAAGCCCTTGACGGCGACAATCCACGATCCGGGCGGCCATCTGATCGCGTGCCAGCGGCAGGACAATGCCTCCACCCTGCGGGTGAGGCTGGCGGCGGGCAAGGCGGCGGGCGCGCTGGCGCTGGGCGTTTCCAGCCGGACAGTCGGCGAAATGGCGCTGGACCGTCCGCATTTCATCGCTTCCATCGATTCCATGGATTTTGGCGGCATGGTCCCGGCCGCGGGCGGGGTAATCGTGCTGGACGAAGCGGGCGTGATCGTGGGCGCTATCGGCGTGACCGGCGATACCAGTGATAATGACGAGGCCTGCGCGCTCGCCGCGATTGCGGCGGTGGGGTTGAGACCTGCGAACTAGCGGCTGGTCTTGTGCCTATCCTTCGACAGGCTCTGGATGAGCGGGTCTTGGTTCTCTCTTCGGTGCAAATCCCGCTCATCCTGAGCCTGTCGAAGGATGGTCACCACGCCATCCACCCGTGACATTGCCACTCGGCTGCGCTTGAGGTTACTACTGCAACCAACTGCCCATTCCCTCCGACCGGAGACAAAGATGCGTTTTGCCCTGTCCGCCGTGCTTCTGCTGTTTGCTGCCGCCTGTTCCAGTGGCGGCGATGCGCCGCAGGAAGAGGTGATGGTGTCCCCCATCCTTACTACCGAGGATGCAAAGGACCCGGCCAGCTTTGCCCAGCCGGAAGTCGCGCGGGTCACCCATGTCGATCTGGACCTGGCGCTGGATTTTGAAAGCAGGAGCGTTTCGGGCACCGCCACGCTGGACGTGCTGGCCGATCCGGATGCGGATACGATCGTGCTGGACAGCAAGGGCCTGCAGATTTCCGCCATCACCAATGAGGATGGTGCGGATGTGCCCTTCACCGTGGGCGAAACGGTGGAAGGCAAGGGCGAGCCGGTGACGGTTACCATCGGGGACGCCCGGCAGATCACCGTTGCCTATACCGCGCCAGATTCCGCGGCGTTGCAATGGCTTTCCCCTGAACAGACAGCGGGCGGGGAACATCCCTATTTGCTGAGCCAGGGACAGCCGACGCTCAACCGCACCTGGATCCCCACGCAGGACAGCCCCGGCATCCGCCAGAGCTGGGAAGCACGCATCACCGCGCCCAAACCGTTGACCGTGGTCATGTCCGGCCTCAGCGTGGGCGAGCCGGAGGATGTGGGCGATGATCGCCGGGCCTTCCGCTTTTCCATGACCAAGCCAGTCGCGCCTTATCTGATCGCGATCGCGGCGGGCGATCTGGAATTCCGCGAACTGGGCCCGCGCACCGGCGTGTGGAGCGAACCCGCCATGATCGATGCCGCCGCCGCCGAACTGGAAGACACCGAAGCGATGGTGGAAGCGGCGGAGGAGCTTTACGGCCCCTATCGCTGGGGCCGGTACGACATGATCGTGCTGCCGCCCAGCTTCCCTTATGGCGGGATGGAAAACCCGGTTATGACCTTCCTGACGCCGACCTTCATCGCCGGTGACAAGAGCCTGACCGGGCTGGTGGCGCATGAACTGGCGCATAGCTGGTCGGGCAATCTCGTCACCAATGCCAACTGGTCGGACAGCTGGCTGAATGAAGGCATCACCTCCTATTTCGAAAACCGCATCGTCGAGAAGGTCTATGGCAAGAAGCGGGCGGAGCAGGAGGCTGCGCTGAGCTTTGCCGGGATGGAGGAAGCGATTGCGGAGAATGGCAGCGACGCCATGATCACCGCGCTGCACCTGCCGCCGGAAGAAGCGACGCCCGATGGCGGATCATCCGGCATCATTTACGACAAGGGCGCCACTTTCATGCGCACGGTCGAAAAGATCGTCGAGCGGGAAAAATTCGATGCCTGGCTGCGGCAGTGGTTCGACAGTCACGCATTCCAGCCCGCCACCTCCGCCCTGCTGCTGGAAGATATGCGCGCCAACCTGGTGCAGGGTGACAAGGAGCTGGAAGAGAAGCTGCAGCTCGATGCCTGGGTCTATGAACCGGGCCTGCCCGATAATGTTGCGCGTCCGGCGGAAAGCGCCTTTGCCGAAGTGGACCGGGCGGCGTCCGCTTACGAAGACGACGGCACGCTCAACCCCGAATTGTGGGGCGGGTGGACCACGGCGGAAAGGCAGCGTTTCCTGGCCAGGCTCCCCCGTGAACTGAGCGCGGCGAAGCTGGCTGAGCTGGATAGCAAGCTGGGCCTGTCGGAAACGGGCAATAACGAGATCCGCTTCGCCTGGCTCGAACTGGCGCTGGAGAACCGTTACGAACCGGCCGTGCCGCAGGCGGAACAATTCCTGTCCACGGTCGGCCGCACCAAATTCGTGCGCCCGCTGTTCAAGGCGCTGGTGGATCAGGGTGCGTGGGGCCGCCCGATTGCGGAACGGATCTATGCCGATACGCGCAGCGGCTATCATGCCGTGACGCAGGGCGCGGTGGACAAGGTGATGGGCCGGGACGGCTGATCCCCCGCCGCCTCTCTGCATGACAGACAAGGGAGCGCCGGTTGATGCCGCGCTCCCTTTTTTGTGTCCGATCAAGTGTCTGGCGGACAGTTGGCCGGGGTGTCAGTACGCGTCCGGAACGCAGGCGCATTCACGGGATTACACTGAAGGCCGCAAGAAACGGCCGCTTTTTAAAATTCTTAATATTAAGAAATAATATAAATAGTTAAATACCGGTTAATATCTTCAATATTTTTTGGAACCGAGTTGTAATTTGGTTGTTTACCAGACCATTCTTGCACGCAACTCTTCGTCGGAGAGCGGGACATGCAGAGCAATGGTGGCGCATCGGATGCGCCGGTTGGGAATGAAGGCAATCGCCGCGATGACGAGCGAACGCGGACGATTTATCGGCTGGTCCAGATATTGAGCGGTGATGATGAAGGTCTCGCCCGCTGCCGCAATATTTCCGATGGCGGTGCTGCCCTCCATCTGACGATGCCGGTGCAGCTGAACGATCATGTCTGCCTGAACTTTTCGCCCAGCGTATCGCTGGAAGGGCAGGTGGTGTGGGTTAACGGGAGCGATTGCGGCGTGAAGTTTCTGGACAAGGTGGACAGTTCGGACCTGCTGCGCACGACCTCCGCCGAATTGAGGGCCGAAGGTGCCCGTCCGCCGCGCCTGAAGGCCGATGTGCCGGCCTGGGTATATCACGAAGGCCGCACTTGCGTGACGCGCACGCATGACGTGTCGCAGCGCGGCGTCAAGCTTTCGCACAGGGGCGAATTTACCCCCGGCCTGAAAGTCCGCGTGCTGCTTCCCGGAGGCGGAGAGAAGGACGGCATCGTTCGCTGGAGTCAGGAAAACATTGCGGGCCTGCAATTGCTTGATCCCTTCAGCGTGGAAGATCTGGGATCGGTCCGCGCATTGAGCGACGGGGGTGATCGAAAGCGTGCTGGATAATACCGGCTTTGGTGGCTTCCGCACGGCGGAGCCTGCCAATGACCGGGACGATGCCGGACCGGATTCGTCCGGTATTTGCGCACAGCCGCGCCTTTCCTCTTGCCGTTCGCGCAACAATCCGCACATCAGGGATACGATGTTGCGGCAATATGAACTTGTTGAGCGGGTAAAGAGCTACGACCCTGACGCGGATGAGGCGCTGCTCAACCGCGCCTATGTCTATACGGTGCAGAAGCACGGCGCGCAGAAGCGTGCATCGGGCGACCCCTATTTCAGCCATCCGGTCGAAGTCGCCGGTCTGATGACCGATCTGAAGCTGGACCAGGAAACCATCATCACCGCGCTGCTCCACGATACGGTGGAGGATACGCTGGCCACGATTGACGACATACGGGCCAATTTCGGCCCCGAAGTCGCCCGTCTGGTGGATGGTGTGACCAAGCTTTCCAAGATCGAACAGATGCCCGAAAATGAACGGGCAGCTGAAAATCTGCGCAAGTTCCTCCTCGCCATGAGCGAGGATTTACGCGTTCTGCTGGTGAAGCTGGCGGACCGGCTGCACAATATGCGCACGCTCCATTTCATCAGGAATCCGGAAAAGCGCCGCCGCATCGCGCGCGAAACGATGGATATCTATGCCCCGCTGGCGGAACGCGTGGGCATGTATGAATATATGCGCGAAATGCAGCTTCTGGCCTTCGAACAGCTGGAGCCGGAAGCCTATGCCACGATAACCGGCCGGCTGGCGCAGATCCGCAGCCAGGAAGGCGGGCAGGTCGATGCCATCGCGCTGGAAATCAAGCATGCACTGGCCGAAGCCGGCATCCAGGCCGAAGTCTGGGGGCGGGAAAAACATCCCTATTCGATCTGGCGCAAGATGGCGGAACGCCATGTCAGCTTCGAACAGATTACCGACATCATGGCCTTCCGCGTGGTCACGGAAAATGTCGAAGACACTTATCGCGCCCTCGGCGTGCTTCACCAGGTCTGGCAATTCGTGCCCGGGCGGTTCAAGGATTACATCTCGACGCCCAAGACCAACGGATATCGCAGCCTTCACACATCGCTGATCTATGGCAAATCCATGCGCGTGGAGGTGCAGATCCGCACGCGCGAAATGCACCGCCGCAATGAATTCGGCCTTGCTGCCCACTGGGCTTACAAACAGGGTGACCGGCCGGACGGGCAGGTGGGCTGGCTGCGCGACCTGATCGAGATCGTCGATGCCAGCCAGGATGCCGAGGAACTGCTCGAACATACGAAGCTGGCAATCTATCAGGATCGGATCTTCGCCTTCACGCCCAAGGGCGCCCTGTTCCAGCTGCCCAAGGGGGCGACCCCGGTGGACTTTGCCTTCGCCGTCCATACCGATCTGGGGGCGCAGGCCGTGGGTGCCAAGATCAATGGCCGGCACATGCCGCTGCGCACTCCGCTGAACAATGGCGACGTGGTGGAAATCATCAAGGGCGCCACGGCAGAGCCGCAACTGAACTGGCTGGGCTTTGTCGTCACGGGCAAGGCCCGTGCTGCGATCCGCCGCTTCGTCCGCGCGAAGGAACGCGCCGAAGTGGCCACGATCGGCCGCAAATTGTTTGACGAAATTGTCGAACAGATCCCGGCCAAGATCGGCAAGAAGGCCATCGCCGCCGCGCTGGAACGGCTCGAACTCGATGACGAGGACGACCTGATGCATGCCATCGGCGCAGCCAAGCTGAGCGATCGCGAAGTGATGGAAGCGCTGGTGCCCGGAAGTACGGCCGACATGCCGGAGGAGCCGACGCAGGGCAAGGCGATCTCGATCAAGGGGCTGACTCCCGGCATGGGTTTCAGCCTGGCCAATTGCTGCCATCCGGTGCCAGGAGATCGCATCGTCGGCCTGCGCCGCAAGGGTGAAGGCGTGGAAGTTCACGCGATTGACTGCCTGCAACTCGCCAATGGCGTGGATGCCGACTGGGTCGATCTGTCCTGGGGTGAACGGTCGCAGGGTGCCGTCGGCCGCATCCGCAGCGTCCTTTACAACCGCACCGGAACGCTGGCCGAAATGGCCGGGGTCTTCGCCCGCAATCACGCCAATGTGATCAATCTAGAACTGGTAGAGCGCGACGATCCCTTCCACACTTACGAAGTGGATCTGGAAGTGCAGGATCTGGCCCATCTGACACGCATCGTCAGCGCCCTGCGCGCCAGCGATTCCGTGGCAGAGGCAGACCGTATCTGATTTTACGGGAAGTCGGGCCGCTTACTCCGCCCCGGCTTCCCGGATCGGCACCGGCAGATTGCAGATATCAACGCCCCCTGCCGGTATCTGGTAAAAGCTGTCTTCCAGGTTGGCGCGAATATGGGCGTATTGCGCGAAGCTCTTGCTCGACGTGTCGAGATATTCGAAATGCGGCCGCCGGCCTTCCGGCAGGCTGTCGCCCATCCGGGCCGAAGTAATCGGCGTATCTTCCTCGCGCGTTTCATAAACGCCAGCCGCGCCGGTCCCGCGCTTCAGGGTGGAAAGATGTTCGATCCCGTCAATCACGCGGCCGACCACGGCGATATTGCGGTCCAGCTGGCGCGGGGCATGGCCGATCACGGCATAAAGCTCGCTGCCCGTGCCGGTATCGGGCACAAGATCGCGCGCCACGCCGACGGAGGCATAGCAATGGACCGGCCACATCGCGCCCTTGCCAAGCCCGATCGGCCATCCCTGATGGAATGATGCCCCCTCGGCATAGGGATCGTCCTGCAGCAAAACCATGGGCGGCACATTGGCGCGCACCGTCAGCAAGGGTTTCTTTTCCCCGGCTTCGGCCTTTTCCCGGTCGCGTTCATCGGCGCGATGATTGATCGCACTTGCCCGGGCCCGTTCGCGCGCCGTTTCCAGGAAACCCCGCGCCAGATCGGTAAAGCCATCATCCGCTTCCGTCAGCGTATAATCGCTGGTCGGGGATGCCACGCCATCGGGCATCGGGCCCGGATCCATGTCCAGTTCCGGATCGCCGCCGCCCCATTGCGCCACCCAATTATCGACCACGCGATAGATGCTGGTGCCGTCCCACCAATGGGCGGCGGCCAGTTTGCGGATATTTTCCGTCCAGGGCTGGCTGAAGGGTGCGGGCATCAGCTGGATAACCACCGTCCGGTCCTGCCCCGCCATGTCGGGCGCAAGCTGCATCACCAGCAGATCCGCCGGATCGATCGCCAGCCATTCGCTGTCCGCAGCTGCGGCCACGACGGATTCCGGCGTTGGCTTTTCCGTATTTTTCGGGGCCTGATCTTCCTGGGCTTGTGCGGCCGTGGATGTCAGGGACAGGGCGGCCAGCATCATGGCCGAGAGCAGGGAAGTGTGCTTCATTCGCCCCTTCTGCCCCTATCCGGCTGCTTCCTCAAGCGCGTGCATCGCCTCGTCCGACAGGCCAAAATGATGTCCGACCTCATGCACCACGACATGGGCGATCAGGCGTTCCAGCGTTTCATCCCCGCGCGCCACCCATTCATCCAGAATTGGCCGGCGGAACAGGCGGATGCGGTCGGGCATGGTGCCGGAATGATCGATGCTTTTCGCATGCAGCGGCAGGCCTTCATACAGGCCGGTCAGCGCGAAGGGATCTTCTATCTCCATTTCGGCAAGCAGATGCTCGTCGGCGAATTCTTCCACCTGCAACACGATATCGCCAAGATGGGAAAGGAACTGATCCGGCAGCCTGGCCAATGCCTGGCGGGCCAGCTTTTCCATTTCATCAGCCGAAGGGGCAATGCCGAAATTCCGTGCCATTGGGGACTGGATAAGGCCGGAACGCATTACCAGCAAGCGAGTGGCTTGCCTTGTCGCATTCCCGGCGCTAGTGGGCGCCCTCCCGACAGGTATGCGGAGCGGTGGCCGAGTGGTCGAAGGCGCACGCCTGGAAAGTGTGTATACGGTAACCCCGTATCGAGGGTTCGAATCCCTCCCGCTCCGCCACTTGCCTTTCCGACAGCCCCGATTCGGTCCCCGCTGCCATCTTGATTTGCGTGTGCCGGTGCGGTTGGCGAACGTCTCCTGATCGCGATTCAAATCGTGGGGTCGAGGCGGTAGCCATAGCTCCTGATCGTTCGGATCCAGCCGGTATCCCTGTCCCACCGCATCTTTCCGCGCAGGCGACGGATATACACATCCACCACATTGGTCAGCGGATCGGAATCATAGCCCCAGACCTTGTTCAGGATGCGCGTGCGGCTGAACACCCGGCCGGGCGATGACAGCAGAAGATCGAGCAGCTGATATTCCTTGGCGGTCAGTTCCACCGGCTCGCCATCCAGCAGCACCCGCATCGATTGACGATCGATCCGGACATTTCCGACTTCCAGCACGGCCGGCGGTTCGCTGGAGAAGCCTCTCCCTCTCCTTGCGAGCGCTTCCAGTCGGGCAAGAAGTTCTTCGAAATCGAAGGGCTTGGTGAGGTAATCATCCGCCCCGCCGCGCAGGCATTCCACCTTGTCATCGGTGTGATCGAGCGCGGTCAGCATCAGGATTGGTGTCGATACTTCCGCCTTGCGCAATTGGCGGCATACGTCGCGGCCGCTGAGGCCGGGCAGCATCACGTCAAGGATCAGCACGTCATAGCTTTCAGCCCGGGCCCGGCTCAGTCCTGCGACACCATCCTGCGCTGCGGTGACGGAATATCCCTCCGCCTCCAGCCCGCGGCGGACAAAGCGGCTGACGCGTTCGTCATCCTCCACCAGAAGCAGCTCCATCAGGCAGCGACCCTTTCTGCAATAGTCAGCGGGAAATACAGTGTCGCCACCGTGCCGCCGCCGGGATTCGGCGTCAGCTCCGTGCGGCCGCCATGGGCCTGAACCAGCGCGTGGACGAGGCTGAGGCCGAGGCCGGAACCTTCACCGCGGGTTTCGCCGCGATGGAAACGTTCGAACAGGTGATTGGCCTGCGCGAAATCCAGACCCGGCCCATTGTCGATTACCGAGATGGCGGCGCATTCGGCGCTGACGCTGCTATTGATGGTGATGGCCACGCCGCGCTGCGAATGTCGCAACGCATTCTCTATCAGCGCGGCAAGCGCACGGCGCAATCGATCGCTATCGACCGAGGCGAGCACTGCCGGTCCAGCCACCGAAGCGATTGATCCGCCCATCTCGCTTACCCAGATCTCGAAGTCCCCGGCCAGCCTCGCGCCGAGTTCCCGCAGATCCAGCAATTCGCGTTCGAGCGGCAGACGCCCGGCTTCCGCCAGGGCGATCACCAGAAGATCATCCACCATGCGGCTGAGATCGTGCGTCTGTTGCAATATCCGCTCGAACGCCTCCTGCGGTTCGAATCCCGTCCGGTCGACGGTGCGCAGTGCGACCTGCGCTTCCCCGCGGATAATGGTCAGCGGCGTGCGCAGTTCGTGGCTGACATCGGCCAGGAAGGCGCGGCGCCGTTCATCGGCGGCAGCAAGCTTGCCATTGGCCTGTTCCAGTTCTTCCGTCCGTTCCGCCACTGCACGTTCCAGATCGTGCTGGATCCGGTGCAGGGCTTCCTGCTTCTCGGCTATCGTTGCCGCCATGGCGTCAAAAGCATTGGACAGCCGGGACAATTCGTCCCCGCCGGCCAGCCCGACCCGGTGATCGAGATCGCCCCGGCCAAAGGCATGCGCGCCATCTTCCAGCCGTTTCAGCGCCGGGCGCAAGCGCACCTGCAGCAGATATTGCATGGCGAGCAGGAAGATGAGGGACAGCACCAGCCCGCCAACCGCAGCGTAAACAGCCGTCCGGATCAGCGATTGGGTGTTCTTCGTCGCCGCGGCTACGGCCCAGTTGCCGCGCCGTATCTCTGCGTTGAGGGTTTCCCTGAGATCATGGATCGGCCGGGTCATGCGTTCCACCTCGCGCATTGCCACACCTGATCCCTGGGTGCGGTAGATGCGGTCAACGCGGCCGACCCGGGCGACGAGCGCATCGGGATCGCGAAGATGGTCCAGTACTGCCTGGCCTTGCTGCGCGATGAGCCTGCTGACTTCGCGTTCGCGTTCATCGGCCAGGGGAAGCTGAGCCGCTTCTGCCAGCAGGTTTTCAAGCCGGGTGCGCGCTTCGAGCGCGGTTCTGCGTGCCGCAAGGCCGGGCTCGCGGACACCGGCATAGCGTTGGCCCTGATAATCTCGCGTGGCGTCCTGGATCTGGGTGTAGATATGAACCCTTTCATGGGTTCGCTGCGCCGTGGTCACTACCTCGTCCGCTGACCATGCGGTCAGCAAAAGGAGGACTGTCAGAACGGCAGTAATTGTAAGCCCGGCCAGCGCAGTGGCGCTCAACCGGCCCCGAAGGCTCCATGGCGGGAGCCAGCGGTCACCCAGCATCTCCTCAACCTCCCAGATTCGGCACCGGCCTTCAGGGCGGTCGCCCCCGATTTTTCGGGTTATCGGTAAGCACTCTAATTGTTTCGGGGCGGAGAGCCAAAGAAATCATCGGCATTTCATCCGATATTAATCTTGAGGCAAGGCGCGCGTCATGCCGCTCCCACGCTGCTTTCATCCCACCGGACTTACCACAGCCGATGAATTCATGTCTGCCTGGGGGGAGGCGAGGGCAAAGAGAGGGCGCGCCACGACCCCTCCGATACGCCTGCTGCCCACATTCCCGGGACCGAAAATTCAATAATTCGCGGTCGGCAGAGCCGCAGGGAATAACATGTGGGGGGAGAGAAGCTGTGACATTTCGGGAACCGGGGAATCGGACAATTTGTCTTCGCGCATGGCTGGCCGGCGGTGTCGGTCTGGCTGCTCTGGCCGTGGCCGCGCCGGCGGCGGCGCAAGTGTCCTCCCAGGCCGCAGAGGCTGACTGCGCCGCCAATCCGCAAGACGCCCGTTGCGCCGGGATCGGCACCAGTGCGGTGCCGTCCGCTCCTGCAGAGGCCATTGTCGTCACCGGATCGCGCATTGCGCGCAAGGATTACGAAGCGAACAGCCCCATCGTCACCGTTGACGATGCCTTCCTGAAGCAGTCGGCGACTGCTGCCGTCGAAGAACAGCTGAACAGGCTGCCGCAATTCGTCGTCGCGGAATCCT
The DNA here is from genome assembly GCF_001008165.2 of Croceibacterium atlanticum. NCBI lineage: Bacteria > Pseudomonadati > Pseudomonadota > Alphaproteobacteria > Sphingomonadales > Erythrobacteraceae > Croceibacterium > Croceibacterium atlanticum. The sequence continues at coordinate 3,216,602 of NZ_CP011452.2, forward strand.
CGACCACTCTCAACACGGTCAGCGGCACCAGCGGGCCGGTTGCGGCTGGCACCAGCATTCAGCCAAGCGCCACCAGCACGCCCGGAGCTGCCACTGTTTCGCTGCGCGGCGTCGGCGCCAACCGGACGCTGGTCCTGATCGATGGCCGTCGCGGCACGCCGGGCAACGCCAATGGCGCGGTTGACGTTTCCACCATTCCTTCGGCCGCGCTTCAGCGCGTGGAGATCATTTCCGGGGGCGCATCCGCCACTTATGGCGCGGATGCCATAGCGGGCGTCACCAATTTCATCCTGAAGCGCGATTTCCAGGGTGTGGAGATCGACGCACAGGCTGGCGTCAACCAGCAGGGCGATGGCTTCGAATACCAGCTTTCCGGTATCGTCGGCAGTGATTTCGACAGCGGGCGCGGCAATGTCAGCCTGGCGATGTCGGTCAATACCCGCGAATTGCTGATGCAGTCCGACAACCCGTTCTACCGTAAACTCTGGGCCGATCCCGATACCACGTCAGGCGGGCTGCTGGGCGTGGCCCGGCCCGGGATCACCGGGATCGGCCTGACGCCCAACCAGATCAATCCGGCCACCGGCTTGCCGCTTTCCACTCCGGGTGCGGGATGTGAATTCCAGGTCGCACCGCGCGGCTGTGTGCTTACCGACTATTTCGCCGGTTCCACCCCGGGCGTGCCCAACAATACCACTGCGGTATATCTCAACCAGGATGGATCGCTGTTCAGCCCGTCCTCCTTCTTCGGTGCCAATTACGATGCGCGCGGTTCCGTGGGCTTCTTCAAGCTGTGGGACGCGGTCGACGCCCAGAGCGGCGTGTACTGGAAGACCACCTCGGCCGGGACGCTGTATGGAATAAGCACCAACACTGCCCAGGTTGTCCCATCGGATCGCTATAATTTCCTTGCCCGCGGCAATTACGAAATCAACGACTGGATCGGCGTGTTCGCGCAGGGGCTGTTCAGCAACAGCACCACCTATACCGCGCTGGAGCCGAGCGCGGCATCCAACCTGTATATCCCGTGGGGTGACGGCAAATATACCGGCGCGATTTCCGGCGGTTATCCGCAGGCCGTCTATCAGAACCCGTCCGTTCCTTCCGCAGTTATCGGGACGCAGAACGTGGTGAACGGGCAGATTGTCACGACCTATGCTCCCAATCCTGCCTTCATCGATATCTACAGCGGCATTCTGCCCTGCGCGACACGGGGCGACCCGGGTTACAACCCCACCGGCTGCACCAATACCGAGGCTTTCCAGGCAGTGGTGCCGGGTAGCATCCAGGCGCTTCTCAACGCCCGCCCGGACCCGAACGCCCGTGTCAGCCTGGCCGGGATGCTCCCGAATCCTCGCGAGAGCTATCAGGATGTAACGACCTACACGTTGATTGCCGGTCTGGAAGGCTATGTGCCGGGAACCGACTGGACGTGGGAGGCCTTCGTCAATCACGGTATCGCCCGGACCATCAGCCGGCAGACGGGCATGTATTCGCTGAACCGGCTCCGCGCCGTGATCTCGGCGCCCAATTTCGGGCAGAATTTCGAATATACCGGCAATCAATATACCAATGGTTCCGGCGCCACGACCGGCAGTTGCACAACCGGGCTGAATTTCTTCGGCGGCTACCAGGGTATTTCCGATGATTGCCGGCAGGCTATCGCTGAAGACAACAAGAATATCGGAACCTCGCGGCAGACCATCGTGGAAGCCAATATGCAGGGCGGCCTGTTCGAGATTCCCTGGGCGGGCGACGATGTGCGCTTTGCCGCGGGCGCCACATATCGAGAGGCGCGTTACGAATTCCTCCCTTCCGGCCAGGCATCAGCAGGCCGTGAATTCCTTGACTCTCTGGTCGGCAGTGCGGCCAGCACGATAATGGAGAACACCGGCTACAACACACGGGAATTCTATGGCGAATTGCTGATCCCGCTGGTTGCCGATCTGCCTTTGATCGAAAGCTTCAGCCTCGAAGTGGGCGGCCGCATGTCGGATTACAGCACCAGCGGCACCAGCTATACCTACAAGATCCTGGGCGATTGGCAGGTTACTGACTGGCTGCGGCTGCGCGGTGGCTACAACCGGGCCGAACGTGCACCGAATATCGGTGAACAGATGCTGGAAATGCAGCGTTCCATCTCGATCGATCCGATCGGCGATGTCTGTTCGACACGGCACAACAACCTCTTCTCGGCCAATCCCAATGCCAATTCCTCTACCGCGCTTGATGTGCAGGCCGTCTGTCTGGAGCTGATGGCGCGCGATAATGGCGGTGTGTATGCGCCGATCACCAATCCGGATGGATCGCCGAACCCCAACAGTTTCTATAATCCTGCCGATGCCCTGGTTCGCCAGGCGGTTGGTGGCGGTTTCTCCACCGCGCCGAGGGTGGGAACCGAAGTCTATCGGCGCGACATCAACCCTTCTGCCCCGGTGCTTCAGCCTGAAAAGGCGGACACCTGGACAGTTGGGGCGGTGATCCGTTCGCCCCTGGCCAGCGGCCCGCTGTCACGCCTCAGCCTGACGGTCGATTATTTCAACATCAAGATCAGCGATCCGATCTCGGTCATCGGTGCGGGGGCGCAGCTCCTGCGTTGTGTCAGCCCGGCCTACAACCCCGCCGCCGCCGGCGTTGCGGCCGGGGCCACCAGTTCGGCCGATCTGAACGATCCGGAGATAAGAGCACGGGCCCAGGCCGCGCTCGCCAATGCGGAATCGACCTGTTCGGGCGTGTTCCGCGATCCCAGCACGGGGCTGAATTTCACCGGGCAGTTCAACACGGCGGACACGGTCGGGACCTATGGCAATGAAGGGCTGGTCAAGCTGTCCGGCATCGATGCCAATCTGTCCTGGAGCACGGATGCGGGGCCGGGGTCTGTCTTCCTCAACCTCAACGCCAATTACATGATCGATTTCAAGATCCGCGCCTTCGATGGCCAGCCTCTGGTCGATTATGTCGGAACCACCGGCACGGGCGCCCTTGGCGTCAGTTCGGGTTCTTCCTTCGAATACAAGATCTTCGGCGTGCTCGGCTATAATCTGGGTCCGGCGTCGATCTCGCTGCAATGGCAGCATCTGCCCAAGACGGAAGACGGCAATGAAGCGCTGTATCTCAACGGGCTGGCGGCGGAAGGATCCGACCAGACCGGGCTTCCGGCTTATAATCTATTTCACCTGAATACGAGCTATCAGCTCAGCGATGTGGTGCGGCTGCGGTTCGGCGTGGACAATTTGTTCAATACCAGGCCGCCGCTGACCAATATCGACGCCAATATCGACAGGTCGCTGGGTCAAATTCCCGGTGGCAGTTACAGCTTGTTTCATGACACACTCGGCCGTCGCTTCTCGTTCGGCGCGAATGTGAGCTTCTGACCATAAAAATACGGGACCGAAGTCCCGGTTGAGGGGATAAATACGATGCGAAAGCTTAGCCTCCTTCATTGTGCCTCGCTTGTCCCGGCGGTGCTCATGCTGGGCGCCGGGTCCGTGGCGGCCGCGCAGGAAGATCACGCCCATATGGAACAGGGCGCGGATAGGTCCGCGGCGGCGGTCAGCAAGGCGCGCTGGTCCGATCCTGCCGCCTGGCCTGACGGGAAGGTACCGGGCGCGGGCGATGCGGTCACAATTCCGCGCAACATGGAGGTCGTTCTGGATGTCGATCCCCCGGCCCTGCGCAGCCTGACCATCGACGGGAAGCTGAGCTTTTCGAACGATCTCGATATCGAGCTGGAAACCGAGTGGATCTATGTCCGCGGCGGCGAGCTTGAGATCGGCACCGAAGCCAGTCCGCATACGCGCAAGGCGGTTATCACCCTCACGGACAATATCCGCGACGAGGATGTCAACACGATGGGGGATCGTGGCATCTTGCTGATGCGGGGCACGCTGAACCTGCATGGCGACCGCGAACACACATGGACGAAGCTTGCCAAAACGGCCGAAGCCGGCAGCGCCGAGATCGAGGTGCTGGACGCCAGCGGCTGGCGCAAGGGTGACGAGATCGTCCTCGCATCGACCGACTTCAATCCCCGCCAGGCGGAAAAGCGCAGGATCATGGCCATCCGGGGCAACCTGATCACGCTCGATCGCAAGCTGGATTACATGCATTTCGGCCAGATCACCCAAGGCGTGGACCAGCGCGGCGAAGTCGGCCTGTTGACGCGGAATATCCGCGTGCAGGCTTCGGAGGATGCGGAGGAAACCTATTTCGGCGGGCATATCATGGCCATGCCCGGATCCCAGGTCCGCGCTTCCGGTGTGGAGCTGTATCGCATGGGGCAGAACATGCACCTGGCCCGCTACCCGATGCACTGGCACCTGGTGGGCGAAGGGGCTGGCCAGTACATCCGCAACGCCGCGATCCACAACACCTACAGCCGCTGTGTCACCGTGCATGGCACCAATAATGTGCGGGTGGAAAATAATGTGACCTTCGATACTGTCGGCCACTGTTTCTTCCTGGAAGACGCGGTGGAAACGGGCAATCAGTTCGTTCGCAATCTGGGGATCATGACCAAATGCCATCCCACCCTCCCGTGCGAGCCGACGAACCTGGCGCCGGGCGGTGGATCGGGCATGGCCGGCCAGCGCGCCAAACATGTGCTGATCCCTTCGGACAACACGGCATCGACTTTCTGGATCACCAATCCCGATAATATCTACCGGGACAATGTGGCCGCTGGTTCGGACCAGATCGGCTTCTGGTTCGCCTTGCCCGAACACCCGACGGGGCAGTTCGAAGGCACGGAAACGAGCGCGAACACCTGGCCGCGCCGGATTCCGGTGCGGGAATTCAAGGGCAACACCGCCCATTCCAATTTCGACGGGCTGATGTTCGATCGCGGGCCCAAGCCCGACGGAACATTCAGCGTTGTCGGCAGCAACTACCATACCGGCCATGCCGATCCGTCCGATCCCGACAGCCAGAAGCTGGATTCCTTGTTCGAGGATTTCACCGGCTACAAGAACCGCAACGGCGCCATCTGGGCGCGCGGCGAATTGCACACGTTCAAGAATCTGAAACTGGCCGATAATGCCATCGGCTTCACCCATGCTGCGGGCAGGGGACCAAATGCCTATTCCTCAAGGGTCATCGATTCCATTTTCGTGGGCGAAAGCGACAATATCGGCAATCCGAGCAGCCCGGAAGAAATCGCCTATGGCCGCAGCCTGCCGAGCGAACATGCGGATTTCCCGATCCGGGGCTATGAATATTATGACATGCGCCATGACGTGGAGAACGTCACCTTCGTCAATTTCCAGCCCAATGAAACGCGCGATGCGGGGGCCATTTCTTACCTGATGTATACCAGCTTCGGGATGAGCACGGAGAACGCCGTCGAAGGCGCGACCTTCGTCGATGCCAAGCCGGTCAGTTTCCCCCCGGTCGTGCGCAGATGGGCGTCCGATTTCGGAAGGGGCAATGCGTGGCGCGGTGCGGCGATCCATGACCGGGACGGCTCGGTCGGTGGCGTCCCCGATTCCTACATCGTCCTGGATAACGGCATCGCTTCCGATGAAGATGCGTGTGACATCAGGCCGGATTGGGGCGCGGCCATATGCCGGGGCGATTTCGGCCATTTCGGGCTTGGCGGGAATATGGGCTTCGGCAGCGGCCCGATCGCCGATCCGATCATGCTCAGCCGCAATGGCCGGCGTTGGGAATATACCGGGCAGACGACGATCCGCAGCGGAGCCGAAGTCAGGGTCGAGACGGGCAGGGACAATTTGTCGCTGTCACTGGCGGAAATGGACAAGGGCTCCTGGGTCATTTTCGAACTACCCGGCTTCACCACTGCCGCCGAGGGTGAGCAGCTGGATAGCCTAGATGCACTGCGCGCGGCCCAGGGCACCGCTTATTACAAGGATGACTCCACATTATGGGTCAAGCTCGTGGCGGCGAATGCTGGCGGCCCGCGCGGACCGGGCCGTGGCCCGGGGGCCGGGCTTGAGGTGCGCAGGTAGGTTCAAACCGGACTGGAATACCCGGACTCCGGCGCAGTTAACGCGCCGGGGGCCGGCCATGATGATCTGCAGATGATTGTCAGGCGTTTGGGCAAGGGAGGGTATACATGCCGATCATTCCGAACCGGGCCGTTCTCACCGTGGCGGGCGCGGCCGCGTTCGCCGCGGCCCCGCTGCCGGTATCGGCGCAAGTGGACCGTGACATCGTGCTGAATATCCTGCTGGAATGCGCGAAAATCGCCGATCCGATGGCGCGCGTGTCCTGCTATGACAATAATATCCGCAGGGTCGAACCTTCAGCAGCGGCCGCTGTGCCGGACCGGGGGCAGGATCGACAGCCGGCCAGCCCGGCGTTTGCTGAAGGTGCTGCAACGCAAACCCGGGCTGCTGTCGCGCCCGTCCGGCAAGACGCGCCCCCTCCGCGTGGGGAAAGCAGCTTCACGCCCGTTATCGCTTCGATTTCCGAACGGTCGCCGGGCGCATTTCTGGTGACGCTGGAAGACGGCGCCAGCTGGGAATATTCCGACAACATGCCGCTGTCTTATCGCCCGCCACGGCGGGGATCGAAGGTAGAGATCGAACGCGGATCGCTGGGCAGCTATCTCCTGCGCTATGACAATCAGCAGCCCGCGCGCGTCCGCCGCGTGCGCTAGGGCAGCACGCGACGGCGTGTAGATCAGCGGGGCGCCCGGGGTGGCTTTCAGCCCTGGCTCCAGCCTCCGCCCAGGGCGCGGAACACGTCGATCTGCGCACGGGACACGGTGGCATCCTGCGCTGCCAATTGCGCGCGCGCTTCAGCCAGGGTCCGTTCGGCATCCAGCCTGTCGAGCGAATTGACCGCCCCTTCGCGCTGTTGGGCCCGCAGGATACGGGCGGCCTTGTCCGCCTGCTCGCTCGCCGATTGCAGCGCACGGCGCCGCTGGATCGCGGCGGCATAATTGGTCAGCGCGGTTTCCGCCTCTTCCAGCGCGGTCAGCACTGTACCGTCAAATGCCGCGAGCGAGCCGCTGGCATCGGCTTCGGCGGCGTCGATCCGGGCGCGGATCGGTTCCTGATTGGGGAAAGTCCAGCTCAGCAGCGGACCCAGCACCCAGCGCAGAGGGCCGCTGGTGAAGATATCGCCCAGATCGGGCCCGGTCGATCCGATCGCGCCGCCCAGCGTGATACGCGGATAGAGATCCGCCGTGGCGACCCCGATCCGCGCCGTATCGGCGGCCAGGCGCCGTTCCGCGGCCCGCACATCGGGGCGGCGCGCCAGCAATTGCGCCCCGTCGCCAACGGGCAGCGGCTGTTCGATTTCCAGCACCATGCTGCGCTCTCCCGCGATGGGAGGCAATTCGGCAGGTGCACGCCCGGTCAGCGTGGCCAGCCGGAACAGCGCCACGCGCCGCTGCGCCTCAAGTGCCGGAATTTCCGCCGCGCGCTGATCGCGCAATGTGGCGATGCGCGCCACGGCAAGCCCGTGTTCCAGCCCGGCCTTATGGCGTTTGCGCGTCAGTTCGAGAGATTCGTCGAGCAGGTCCACAATTTCATGCGCAACGCGCAACCGTTCAGCGCCGGATGCCGCATCGGCATAGGCGCGGGTAGTGTCGGCCACGACCATCACGCGGATCGCATCGGCATCAGCCTCGCTGGCGGCGAGATCGGCGCGTGCCGCTTCGACCCCGCGCCCGACCCGGCCGAACAGATCGACTTCATAGGCAATGTCGATCCCGGCGTCGTAATTCCATGCCTCGCGGTCCAGGCCTGCGGGCAATTGCTGTTCGGGAAGGCGGTTATAGGTTGCCCCGGCACCGATTTCGCTCTGCGGCAGGCGATCGCTTCGCGCACCGCGCAGGCCGGCACGGGCCCGGTCGATCCGGGCCAGCGCCTGGCGCATGTCCGTGTTCGCCGCCAGTGCATCCTGGACCAGCTGGTCCAGCACGGGATCGTTGTAGAGCCGCCACCAATCGGCCGGCAGGGGATCCGGCGCGAAGGCCGGATCATCTGCGGAAAGGAGGGGGGCGGACGACGCGGGATTGGGGGTGGAAGGGACGTAGTCCGGCCCCACCGCGCAGGCCGACAGGGCCAGTGCGGAAAGAGATGAGGAGGCGAGATGGCGAAGTTTCATCATGGCACCTATTCGGCGGGCTGCGCGGCGGGATCGCTATCGCCATCCCTGCGGCCAGGGCGGCGCAGGCCAGCGATACGGTCTCCCAGCGAGCGGCAGACGACATAGAAGGTCGGGGTGAAGATCAGGCCGAAGCCGGTAACGCCCAGCATCCCGAAGCACACTGCCGTACCCAGCGCCTGGCGCAGCTCTGCCCCGGCCCCGGTTGCGATCACCAGCGGGACCGATCCGAGAATGAAGGCGAAGCTGGTCATCAGGATTGGCCGCAGACGGGTCTTGGCCGCCTCCACCGCCGCTTCCGCCGGGCTCAGCCCCGCTTCTTCACCCTGACGGGCGAATTCCACGATCAGGATCGCATTCTTTGCGGCGAGGGCGATCAGCACGACAAGGCCGATCTGGGTCAGGACATTATTGTCCATCCCCCTCAGATTGACGCCTATCATCGCCGCCAGCAGGCACATCGGCACGATCAGAATGATCGAGAGCGGCATCACCAGGCTTTCATATTGCGCGGCGAGCACGAGGAAGACGAGCAGCACTGCCAGGCCGAAGACCAGGACGGCCGTGTTCCCGGCATATTTCTGCTGATAGGCGATGCCCGTCCATTCAAAGTCCATTCCGCGCGGGAGGGCTTCGGCTGCAACTTCTTCCATCGTCGCCAGAGACTGGCCTGTCGAATATCCCGGAGCCGTATCGCCATCCACCGCAACGGCCGGCGCGAGATTGTAGCGCGTGACCCGATAGGGGCCGGTCGTATCGCTCAGCGTTGCGACCGAACCGATCGGAACCATGGAACCGTTGGCTGATCGGGTCTGGAGGTTGGCAATATCCGCCGGGCTGTCGCGGAATGGTGCATCGGCCTGCGCCGTTACGCGGTAGGTGCGGCCCAGCAGGTTGAAATCATTGATGAAGGCCGATCCCAGATAGACCTGCAGCGTTTCGAATATGCTTGCCGGGGCAACACCAAGGATCTGCGCCTTGTCACGGTCGATATCGGCGCGCACGCGCGGCGTTCCGGTATCGAAGAAGGTATAGACGCCAGCCAGGCCGGGCTGCTGGTTGGCCTGGCCGATCACGCCATAGGCGGCCTGCTGCAAGGCGCGATAACCTTCGCCATTGCGGTCCTGGATCATCATGCGGAAACCGCCGGCGGAACCGATGCCGCGAATGATGGGCGGCTTGACGATCATCAGCCGCGCTTCGGTGATATCGGCGGTGGCCTGCTGCGCCTGGGCCATGAGCTTTTCCAGCGTCTGGCCTTTGGCCGCGCGCTTGTCGAAATCGTCGAGCACCCAGTAAGCGGCTGCGGAACTGGCCGATTGTGTTTCCGACGTACCGTCAAAGCCGGACAGCATGACCGAACCGATAATGCCTTCGATCGGCAGAACACGCTCGGCAACCTTCTTCACCACCTCGTCGGTTCGCGAAGTGGAGGAGCCGGGCGGAAGCTGGATTACCGTCAGGAAATATGCCTGGTCCTGCTGGGGGATGAAGCCTGTCGGCGTTGCCCACAATGCAGCGCCGGTCAGTGCGATCAGCCCGGCATAGGCGCCCATCATGCGCCTTGGCATGGCCACCAGCCTTGCCGTCCACCGGCCATAGGTTTCGCTGAAGCGGTCGAATGCCCGGTTGAATGCATCGCCGGCTCGTTCGGTCAGCTGCCGCCAATAGGCACCGTGGGGCGCCCGTTCATGCGGCCGCAGCAAAAGCGCGGAAAGGGCAGGCGACAGGGTCAGCGAAACGATCAGCGAGATCACCGTGGCAGCGGAAATCGTCACTGCGAATTGTTGATAGAACGCACCGGAAAGACCGCCGATGAAAAGCGTCGGCACGAAAACGGCGCAGAGCACGAGGACGATGGCGATCAGCGCCGCACCCACCTCGTCCATGGAAGTTCGCGCGGCCTGGAGCGGGCTCATGCCTTTTTCGAGGTTACGCTCCACATTCTCGACCACCACGATCGCGTCGTCCACCACGATGCCGATCGCCAGCACCAATCCGAACAGCGAAAGGTTGTTCAGCGAATATCCGAGCATGGCCAGCACCGCGAATGTGCCGATCAGCGACACTGGAATGGCCAGCACGGGGATCAGCGAAGCGCGCCATTTCTGCAGGAAGACGACGATCACGATCACCACCAGCACAACCGCTTCGAGAAGCGTGTGCACGACGGCGTCGATCGACTGTTCGATGAATTCGGTCGGGTTATAGACGATGCGATATTCCAGCCCCGCGGGGAAATCCGCGGACAGCTCGTCCATCGTCGCCTTGACTTCCTCGGCCGAACCAAGGGCGTTTGACCCCGGCTGCTGCAAGACCGGGATGATCACCGAATCCATGCCGCTCAGATATGCGGAGGTGCTGTAATCCTGCGCGCCGATTTCCACGCGGGCGACATCGCCCACGCGGACCTGGCGGCCATCGGCATCGGTCCGGATGACGACTTTCTCGAACTGCGCGGGATCGGTGAAACGGCCCTGTGTCTCGACATTGAGCTGGAACGCGCTTTCAGGGCTCGGCTGCTGGCCGAGTACGCCGGCGGCGACCTGTACGTTCTGCGCGCGGAGTGCCGAAACGATATCGCCCGCCGTCAGGTTCAGTGCGGCGGCACGGCCAGGATCGATCCAGACACGCATCGCAAGCTCGCGGCTGCCGAATAATTGCACATCGCCCACGCCTTCGATGCGGGCCAGGCGGTCCTTGATCCGCGTCTGCGCGTAGTTGGAGATATATTCCCGGCTGAGCGACTTGTCGGGCGAGATGAGGTTCACGATCAGCAGGAAGTCGGGCGTGGTCTTCTTCGTCACGATGCCCAGGCGCTGCACTTCTTCGGGCAGGCGCGGTTCGGCAATGGCGACGCGGTTCTGCACCAGCACCTGCGCCTGATCGAGATCGGTTCCCTGTTCGAAGGTGACCGTGATTGTCACCCGTCCATCGCCCGTGGACTGGCTGGAGAGGTAGAGCATTCCGTCTACCCCGTTGATTTCCTGTTCGATCGGGTTGGCGACCGTGTCCGCAACCGTTTCGGCGGAGGCGCCCGGATAGGTTGCCGTGACCGTCACCGTGGGGGGCACGACTTCCGGATATTGCGACACCGGGAGAAAGAAATAGGAGATCGCGCCGACAAGCGTGATGATGATGGCAATCACCCCGGCGAATATCGGCCGGTCGATGAAGAAGCGTGACAGGCGCATTTCGGGCTCCTGGTGGAATCTGGATCAGGTTGCGGAGGGGGTTGCGCCGTCAGTTGGCGAGAGTTGCCTCGCCCGCTGGGAGTTGGGCCACGGTTTCGGCGGCCGGTGCATCGGCCACCGGGGGCGCGATCTTGTCGAAGCGCGCGGAAACCTTGCTTCCCGGCATCGCCATCTGCGTGCCTTCGATAACCACGCGGTCATCGGGCAGGATGCCGCCGCGGATCACGCGCAGCCCGTCGACGAGAGGGCCGAGTTCGACAGGCTTGGCCAGAACCGTATCTTCCTTGTCGACGACCAGCAGCAGCTTGCGCGTCTGGTCGGTCAGGATCGCGGTTTCGGGCACCAGCATCGCCATTTCCTTGCCGCCGCTGGCCAGGCGCATATTGCCGAACATGCCGGGCGTCAGGAAATTGTCCGGATTGCGGACAATGGCGCGGGCGCGGATCGTGCCGGAAGCCGGATCGAGCCCGTTATCGGTGAAGTCCAGTTCGCCATGCCAGTTGTAGCCGGCTTCGTCCTGCAGCCTGATATCGACCGCCGCACCGCGCGCCAGCCCTTGGCGCTTCGCCTTCAGGAACAGCCCTTCCGAACCATCGAAGGTGAAATAGAGCGGATCCAGCGCCTTGATCGTTGTCAGCAGCGTGGCCGAAGGGCCTTCTCCGCCGGCAACCAGATTGCCCGGATCGACACGCCGATCGGAAATGCGCCCGCTTATGGGCGCGCGCACCGTGGTGAATTCCATGTCGAGACTGCGCGAGCGGAGACGGGCCTTGGCACCGGCAAGTGCAGCCTGCGTGGCCTTCACTCGCGCGCGGAGGGAATCGATCTCGCTCTGCGATACCGCGTCATCCGCAACGAGCCGGAGCGCACGATCAAGATCGCTCTGGGCAAGGGCGAGATCGCTTTGCGCCGTGGCGACGCCGGCCTGCGCTTCGGCCAGGGCGGCACGGTAGGGACGCTGATCGATGGTGAAGAGCGGCTGCCCCTTGCGCACGAACTGGCCATCGCGGAAATGCAACGCGGTAATCTCGCCCGAGACGCGGGGGCGCAGGTCAACGCTGCGGCTGGCCTCGAAACGGCCGATATAATCGTCCCATTCGGTGACTTCGCGCTGCAGCGGAGTGGCAACCGTCACAACGGGCAGGGCCGGCCCGGCCGCCGGCGCTTCCCGGCCTGACAGGAGATACCAGGCCAGCGCCACGATGCCCGCCAGCAAGACAATCCAGAAGATACGGCGCCCACGGGGGCGCGAACCCTCATCCTCGCGAAGCTTCTTCAGCTCATCGATATCGATCGGCGTCAAATCGTTCATCATCGGTCCTTCGGTGCAGCGGCCCGGCGGGTTCCCCTGCAATCGTGCGATATCGCCCCGGGAAGCGCGCGGCTTGCGGAGTGACGATCAGAAAATTCGGTCATTTACGGCCCGATATTTTCCGGGCCTTGCGGAAAACGCATCCGGCAAAGCAATCCGGCCTTCGCGCCCGGCCGTGCCGACAGCGAATCCCGAACTCTTCATTCGGAGCTTTCTGTACCGCTAAGTATGTAATCTGGCGTTCAGGTCAAGCGATATTTCTATACCGACCGATATTTTTTTCGCAACGCACCATTTCTGGCGTGTTCAGCGGCTGGGCCATATCGCCAGTGTGGCGTCCGCAATCTGCTGTAATTGTTCGGCAGAAGCACCGGCGGCCGCCTGAACGGACATGCCCTGCATCACCGCAAGCAGATAGCGCGTGATCGTTTCCGCATCGATAGGGCCGGTAAAATCGCCTTCATCTATCGCGCGCTGCATACGCGCCTCTATCACGCGAAATGCGGATTGGGAGCGTGCCTGCACATCCTGCCGGATCGGGGAATCATCGCGACTGCATGCGACAGAAGCAATCACGCGCATACATCCGCGGCCGGCACTGGTGACTGTTTCGATCACGCCATCCAGCATGTTGCGCGCCACGCCCCTGGCAGTGGCCGCGTGCATTGCCCGCCCGACATATGCGAGCTTTTCGTTTTCATAGAGATCGAGCGCGCGCTTGAAGAGCGTTTCCTTATTGCCGAAGGCGGCATAGAGGCTCGGCCGTGTGATCCCCATCGCCTCGGTCAGATCGGTGAGCGAGGCTGCATCGTAACCCTTGTCCCAAAATACGCGAAGAGCGGCGGCAAGTGCCTGATCCACATCGAATTCGCGCGGGCGCCCCCTTGTCTTCGGATCTGTATTGCAATCCAATTTTTCCATATCGCGCGGTATATAATGTATATGCGCGATGAGGTCCAGCTTGGCGATGCCGCACCCGTCAGTCGGTCGTTGTGACGAAACTGCCCCTTTCGCGATCTTTCGCGACATGCAGCCCGTCAAAAACTGAACCATTCATCGTGATATATATGCCGGGCTGCGCGGCCTGGCAGCAGGCGAAGGCCATGCCGACATTGAAGGCGGCATCGCTTTCGATGAAGCGCGCCGGGGCGAGGGCACCGGTCAGAACGATCGTCTTCCCCTCGATGCCGGAAAGGTCCTGCGCGGTCTGTGCCATCGTATCCGTGCCATGGGTGATGACGATGCGGCTTTCCTCCGCATCGGCCACCGCCTGGCGGATCATCTGGCGGTCCTCATCCGTCAGTTCCAGGCTGTCCTTGCGCATCAGTTCCCTGGTGCGGAAGGGATGGGTTACGCGGGCGATTTCCAGCAGGCGCGCGACCGTGCTTTCCCTTATCTGGTATTCGCTCAGCGCATCGAAATATTGCTTGTCGATCGTGCCGCCCGTGGTGAGCACTAGGATGGGGGATGGACCCGCCATAATCTGTCTTTCCGGTTTCTTCGGTGCCGCGAACCTTGTTCGCGCGGATTGTGCCTGTTGAATCGCTGCCTAGGCGTGCGGATCCCGATCATGCAATGATTCCACCGCCAATTGTCCGGTGCCGTAAAGGTAATCGCCTGAAAATTCACCCAGTTCGCGCAGGGCCGGTTCGTCCAGTATCTCCATCCTGCCATCGCCCAGCGGGGTCAGTATGCCGCGTTCCTTCAGCGTGCGGAAACTGCGATTGGCGTGGACGGCGGAAATTCCGCAAATATCGGCATAATCGCGTTGCAACAGGGGGATGGGGAAGGTTCGCCCATCATATTTGCCCAGCAGGCGCAGCCGGGCAATCAATTCGGCGATCACATGGGCGATCCGCCCTTCGGCGGTCAGGCGCCCCAGCATGAAGATCCATTCCCGGTGCAAGGCCGCGTCCAGCAGGGTGGAAAACCACAAGGCACGGGCGAGGTGGGGGAAACGGGCCACCAGATCCGTGATCGCGGCATGGGTGAATTCGGCCAGCCGGCAATTGGTCAGCGTTCGATGCTGTGGTCCAGCCGCTTCATCGCATAGCCGTGCAGATCCACGAATTCGCCGGATATATTCACCTGCACCAGCTGGCGTTCACCCTTCCGATCGTCGAGATAGCGCAACATCGTGCCCTCGATGACGTAGAAGCTCCGCTCCAGCCATGCGCCGCGTTCAACCAACACCCGTCGCGGGCCGACTTCGCTGACCTTGTCGATGGCGTTTTCCAGCGCCCGCATTTCCTCTTCGGCCAAATCCTGCCGAAGGCGGCCTTTCAAGAACTGACCCGTAAGCAAGCGGCTTCTCCCTGGCTTGGCGCAGGAACCGATTATCGCCGCGAAGAATTCCGGTCAAAGCAACAAATGTTGGCTGCCGAGGCAAAGCCGCATGTTACATGGACACTATGCTGAAGAAGCCGAACAGACCTGACGATGAAGCGAATCCGGCGGCAAGCGCAGACGGTTTTCATGCCTATCGTCTGAAGGTTCTTGCCGATGCTATTCACGAAGAAACGGAATATGAATTCCTTGCCATGGACGCCTATCAGGCGCTGGTGGAGGCCAGGGAACATGCGTCCGATCGCAGGTCGGAACTGTTTCGCGATGGCAAGCTGATCTGCGCCTTGCAATTCCTCCCTTCCGGCATGTGGAAGGTGGACCCGCCGATCGAGCGGATGACGACTTCCTGAGGGGGCGGAAGGCCGGCGGGCAGACTGCTTCGTGGCTGTCCGCCGGTTCTTGCATCCGTGCAACCCCAATCCCGATATTCCCGCGCGCCGGGACCGGGCAAAGGCAGAAGCAAGGGGGCTTTCCTCTTCGGAAACCGGCCCCGCCGATATGCCGGGTTGGATCGCCAAACCGGGCCTTCTTGCCGGATTCCTGCAATTTTTCGTTCAGCAATAAAACATTACATTCATGGCAAGGAAGCGAAACAGTCTGAAGTCTACCAGCCCGCTCCGCTAACAAAGTGGAGACAATATATGCTGGCCGCAGCACTCGCTCTTACGGTCGCAAGCCTTTCCCAGCCTTCGGTGCAGGCAGCCTCGCCTGAAACATTCGCTGCCTATCGCAAGCGGTGCCATCCCTTCGCGCACAAGGTGCCTGGCTGCGGCAAGAACAGGGAAGCTGCCCGGAACAAGGGCAAGCAGGCGACGGTTCTGTGCCATCCCGATCCCACCAAGTCCCGCAGTTGCAATGCCCGCGCGCGCGCGGGCGGCAAAACCCTGTTCGCGGCCCGCAAGGGCGATGACACCGTCGTGAAGGAATGAAGGCAAAGTGGTTGCCCGTATTTCGACCACGGGAAAACGCGATCCGCGCTCGTCGACCGTTGATGCGGCACGGGCGCGGACCTAAATAGGTTGAAAAACAAGGTCGCCCCATGCCCCTACTGACAGTTAGACTATGACAGCACCGACGATCCTCGTCGTCGAGGATGATCCCCAATTGCGCCTGCTGGTCGCCCGTTCCCTGAAGGAACATGGCTTCCAGGTGCGGACGGCTTCCACCGGGGCCGAAATGCAGGTTCTGCTCGAAAACGGGCCGGTCGATCTGGTGGTGCTGGACATCATGCTGCCCGGATCGAACGGCATCGAATTGCTGCGCAGGTTGCGCGCCGACAGCGATCTTCCCGTTATCTTCATCAGTGCACGCGGGGACGAAGCGGATCGCGTGATCGGGCTGGAGCTGGGCGCGGATGATTATCTGGCCAAGCCATTCGGCAATCGTGAACTGATCGCGCGGATTACGGCAGTTCTGCGTCGCCACGGAAACGGCGCCCTCAAGACTCCGGATCGGCGGGATGAAGCGCAGTTCTGCAACTGGAAACTGTCCTTCGCCCGGCGGGAACTGCGTTCCCCCAGCGATGCGCTGGTCGATCTGACCACGGCCGAATTCGATCTGCTCAGCGTGTTCCTGCAGGAACCGCAGCGGGCCATCAGCCGCGAAAGGCTGATCGAAATGTCCCGTTCCCGCATTGGCGATGCGTCGGACCGAAGCGTGGACGTGCTGGTCAGCCGTCTGCGTCGCAAGCTGAGCCATGATGGGCAGGAGGCACCGATCGCGACGGTACGCGGCGTGGGATACATGTTCCGCGCCGACGTTTCGCTGGCGTGAAACTGCTTCGTCCGTCCAGCCTGCTGGGCCGTCTGCTCGGCATTCTGGTTCTCGTGGTCGCGGCGGATTTCATCCTCAACGCGATCGTCTTCGAACGGGCGAATGAATTTTCCCTGCAGGAGGAAGACGCCTCCCGCATGTCCGATCAGCTTGTCGTTGCCTATCGCATGCTGGACCAGTCCCCGATCGATATGCGCGGGGAAGTGGCCGAGGAATTATGCACGGAACGCTTTACCGTGAACTGGGCGCCGCAAGCCAGCAGACAGGCCACCAGTATCGAGCTGGACCGGTTGCGCGAACAGATCCTGGAACGGGAACCGGATCTCAACCGCACCGGCCTGCGCCTGCATCTCCAGGCCTTGAGCGATGGCGGAGATGTCGGCGGCAGCATGATATTGTCGGACCGTTCCATCGTATCCTTTTCCGCCGACGTGAACGAGGCCTGGCATTTCAATGCCCAGCGCGTGCTCATCCTTATCATGCCCACCGTCCTGCTTGTCCTGGTCGGCGCCTTGCTGGTGCGGGCCGCCTTGCAACCGCTGAACAAGCTGCTGGAGGCGACACGCAAGGTGGGCAGCGATGAACCCAGTCCGATTTCCGTGTCGGGCACGCATGAGGTGCGGGCGCTGCTCAACGCCTTCAACGTCATGCAGGATCGCATCCACCAGCTGATCCGCAATCGCCAGCTGACCGTGTCGGCCATCGCGCATGATCTGCGCACGCCGCTGACGCGGTTGCAGATGCGGCTGGAAAACGATCCCGGAGACAAGGACAACCGGGATGCGATGGCCGCCGATATCGTCGAGATGCGACTGCTGCTGGAATCGTTGCAGACCTTCAATGAAGGGCTGGATCACACGGGCAAAATAGAGCGGGTGGATATCGCCTCCATGGCGGAGACGCTGATCGACGATGCCTGCGACCGTGGGCATGATGCGCGCTATGACGGGCCGACCCATCTTGTAATGCAGGGCCGTGCATTGTCGCTGCGGCGGGTGCTGTCCAATCTGGTGGAGAATGCGCTGCATTATGCCGGCAATGTGCGGCTGACCATCCACTCCCAACCCGACGAAGTGGTGATTACGGTGGAGGATGACGGGCCGGGCATCGACGAGGAGAGCCTTGAAGAAGTGCTCCAGCCTTTCGTTCGCCTGGACGAGGCGCGCAGCCGCGATACGCCTGGAATGGGGCTGGGCCTTGCCATTGTCGATCAGATCGTGCGCGGCGAGGGCGGCTGTTTCGAACTGTCCAACAGGGCAGAAGGCGGTCTGCGTGCCGTGGTGCGCCTTCCGGTTGCCGCGAAGAATTAACGCTTCGGCTGTCTTCGCAGGTGCAGCAATAAAATCTTACAAAGCGGCACGACGGTAGAGAAATTGCCGCCCTAGCTTCCTGCCTGATCGCGCTCCCGGAAATGCATCCGGTGGGCCGTATTCAGGAGGACCGAACCCGTGAACGAACTGATCGGACGCGTTTTCAGCTTCGAAAAGAGCGTATTCCCCAAAAGCAGCGAATTATACGGCTCGCTCGCACGTGACGGCCAGAGCCCCAAGGCACTGATGATCTCTTGCGCGGATTCGCGTATCGTTCCCGAAGAAATAATGCAGGCACGGCCGGGCGATCTGTTCGTCTGCCGCAATGCCGGCAATATCGTTCCCACCTTCGCCACGATGAATGGCGGTGTTTCCTCCACCGTGGAATATGCGGTGGCAGCGCTGAAAGTGCGGGACATCATCGTCTGCGGCCATTCGGACTGCGGCGCGATGAAGGCACTGGCCCAGCCTGAATTGCTGGAAGGAATGCCGAATGTCGCCGCCTGGCTGCGCCACGGCGCCGCCGCCGAACATGTCGTCAGCACCTGCACCCCCGATCTGAAGGGTGCGGAGCGGATCCGCGCGATCAGCCTGGAAAACATCATTGCCCAGCTGGCCCATCTGCGCACCCATCCTTCGGTCGCGACGGCGCTCGCATCGGGTGAAATGTCGCTGCATGGCTGGTTCGTGGATATTCATGCCGGGCAGGTTCTCGGCCTGGAAGGCAAGACCAATGAATTCGTGCCGCTGCGCGAGCATGAACAGCTGCCCGTGGCCTTCCCGGCTGCTGCCCGTTACCCGGCCCGTCCTGCCTATGCCGGGGAGGCCGCATGAGCCTATCCGCCATAAAGGAAAATCTCTCGCAGAATTTCTCGCGAGATTTCACCGCGTCCATCGTGGTGTTTCTTGTCGCCATGCCGCTGTGCATGGGCATCGCCATCGCTTCCGGCGTGCCGGCCGAAAAGGGCCTGCTGACGGGCATTATCGGGGGTATCGTCGTTGGCCTGTTTGCCGGTTCGCCGCTGCAGGTGAGCGGGCCGGCGGCGGGGCTTGCCGTCATCGTGTTCGATTTCGTCACCCAGAACGGCCTGTCCGCTCTCGGTCCGATGCTGGTTCTTGCCGGTGCCCTGCAATTGGTGGCGGGCTGGTTCAAACTCGGCGCCTTTTTCCGCTCTATCTCCCCCGCGGTCGTGCACGGGATGCTCGCGGGTATTGGCGCACTGATCGTCATCAGCCAGTTCCATATTTTGTTCGATGCGCAGCCGCTCTCCAGCGGTATCGACAATCTGGCGGCCATGCCCGCGCGCCTGCTGGGGCTGACGCCGTTTGACCTGCGGGCGACCGAACTGGCCCTGCTGATCGGCTTGCTGACCATTGCCGTGATGCTCGTCTGGGAGAAATACCGTCCTTCGGGCTTCGGCCTGCTGCCGGGCGCCCTGCTGGGCGTGATGGCCGCGACAATTGCCGCCTGGATGCTGCAGCTCGACATTGCCCGTGTCGACGTGCCGGAATCGATCATCGGTGCAGTCCGTTCGCCGGATGAAAGCTTCCTGTCCATGATGATGTCCCCCGCGATCATCATTGCGGCGATTGCGGTGGCCTTCATCGCCAGTGCTGAAACGCTGCTTTCGGCGGCGGCGGTGGACCGTATGCATGACGGCGTTCGCACCAATTACGACAAGGAACTGAGCGCGCAGGGCGTGGGTAATTTCCTGTGCGGTCTTGTCGGTGCCTTGCCGATGACCGGCGTTATCGTTCGCAGCTCTGCCAATGTGCAGGCCGGCGCGCGAAGCAGGACTTCCACCATCCTGCATGGTTTCTGGATTCTCGGCTTCGTTTCGCTGCTGCCCTGGTTGCTGCGGGAGATCCCGATGGCGGCGCTTGGCGGTGTGCTGGTCGTCACTGGCTGGCGGCTGGTCAGCCTGACCCATGTGCGCCATCTCTACGCATCCTATGGTGCGCTGCCGGCGGTGATCTGGACGGCAACTTTCGTGCTGGTCGTCGCGGTTGACCTGCTGACCGGGGTGCTGGTGGGCCTGGCCCTGACCCTGATCGAGCTGGTGCCGCATATGCGCAGCCTCCGCCTGAAGGTGGAAGAAGATGATGAGGGCGAAGAACGCTCCGTCCATCTGGAAGGCAGCGCGACCTTTGTCAGCCTGACCGGCCTGACCCGCAAGCTGGAAGAAATCCCCATGTCACGCCCGGTGCGCCTGCATCTCGATCGCGTGAGGGGCTTTGACCATACCTCGTCCGAACAGGTCCGCGAATGGATCGCCCGTCGCAAGAAGCTGGGCAATCGCGTGGAAGTTGTCGGGCCGGGACATCTGGTGGACCGTCTGGCCTAACGCCGGTTCATTGGAGTGGCCGGGCGTGTCCCTCCACGCCCGGCCACATTTTTGTGTGCCGTTTCATGCCCACACCGGCGGCCCGCGCCGCGGTGATCATCAATGGGCAGTCTGGCCCCCGTCGATCACGAACAGGGCGCCATTCACGAAACTCGCCGCATCGGAACAGAGGTGCAGCACGGTTCCGGCAATCTCTTCGGGCGCGGCCGCACGCCCGGATATGTTGTGCTGGAAGAATGCGTCGGTGAATTCATTGCTGTCGGCCCAGTGCTGCGTCATCGGAGTGACCACGAAGCCGGGGGCGATGGCATTCACGCGGATATCGTGCCTAGCATATTCCACCGCCGCTGCCTTGGTCAGCCCGGCGACGGCGTGTTTCATCGCGCAATAAGCGGCCATGTTGGGATCGGCGATCACGGCGCCCACCGATGCAGTATTCACGATCGCGCCGCCGCCTGTGGTCAGGAAGTGCCG
Source organism: Croceibacterium atlanticum (assembly GCF_001008165.2). NCBI lineage: Bacteria > Pseudomonadati > Pseudomonadota > Alphaproteobacteria > Sphingomonadales > Erythrobacteraceae > Croceibacterium > Croceibacterium atlanticum. The sequence goes on from NZ_CP011452.2 coordinate 3,237,432, forward strand.
GATTTCCGCCTGAACCGCATACCATACGCCCTTGAAATCGACATCGATCGCGGCATCCAGTTCTTCGTCCGGAACTTCATGGATCGGGCGCTGGGGCGGCAATATTCCGGCATTGTTGAACGCACAGTCCATGCGTTTGTAAGTGGCCAGGCAGCTGCCGACCAGCATGCGGACCGCTTCGCCATCCGTCACGTCAGTCGGCTTGAATTCCGCCTCTCCGCCGGACTGGCGGATAATCGCCACGGTTTCTTCCGCGCGCTCGTCAATATCGCCGATCATCACCCTGGCACCTTCCGCGGCAAAGGCGATTGCCGCCGCGCGCCCGATGCCGGTGGCGCCGCCCGTGATCAGCGCCGCCTTGCCGGAAAACCGCCCGTCTATTCCTGCCATTTCGGTTCCTCACCAATTGCCACCTTCGAGGAATTGCCGAGGATGAAATCATCCAGCGCATCCACCGCATCGGGGAATTCCGCCCGCACCAGCGCGCGCATTTCCGCCGAATTTTCCGCCTGCGCCACGAATTGCGGCCACATTTCCAGATAGCGGCGGCTGAATTGCAATGCCTCGGGCGTATCGGGCAGGCCGGGCGCGGAATGACCGGCCACGACCACTTCGGGACCCAGTTCGGCCAGTTTCGTCAGAGATTCCGCCCAGCCTTCCACCTGCTGCGGATCGTGTTCGCCCAGCCACAGATGCATCTGGTTGAAAACAAGGTCTCCGGCAAACAGCGCGCGGATCGACGGCGCCCACAGCGCCGTGGCGTGGATGTGATCGCCCTGCATCGGGCCGAGCACCTTCAATTCGTGGCCTTCCAGCATGATGCTGTCCCCTTCCAGCGCTTGCGGGGCGCTGGGATGGACGGGGCCATTATCGCCGAGCATCGGGCTCCAGCGTTTGACCTTGAAGGGCAGGGACCGCCAGATATCGGCCACCACGGTGGGATGGGCGACGATTTTCGCATCAGGAAAAGCATCCTGGATCACTTCCATGGCGAAGAAGTGATCGGGATGGTCATGGGTCACGAACACATGGGTCAGGTTCCGGCCACTGTCGAGCACCATGGCCACTGCCCGGTGGGCGTCGGCCAGGGTGAAGGGCGGATCCACCAGCACGGCATCCCGTTCCCCCATGATCAGCGCGACATTGACGTTGAGCGACCCGGGGGAAGTTCGCAGCACCTCGAAATCGAGCGGGGGCGATCCAGCGTCCGGCCGGGCTGCGGCGGGTGTGGTGAACAGCAGCAGTGCGGCTGCCAGGCAAAGGCGTATCATGGTCCTTTCCTCCCCCCATTGCGGGTTTGGGGGGCAGTTGCGGCACTGCCCCCCGTGCGACCCTTAGCTGATACCCTGTTTCCCCGGTGCAATGATATGATTGGGATCCAGGGCCTGTTTCAGCCGGGCATTAACGTCGCGATTGGTTTCGCCATACTGGCGGGCCACGAGATCCATCGTTGAAACGCTGGACCGATAGGCTGCCCACCCTCTTTCCCCGAAGCGGACGATCATTTCGTCCATGCATTCGTTGGCCCTGGCGGAAGATGCATCGTCCCCCTTGTCGAACATCAGGAAGATGATGTGGTGCAGTTCCCGCCCGCCAACCGCATAGGCCGGGGCATAATCGAAACCGTGCCGGTTCATGATCTCCTTGGCGAGCGCGGTCTGGCCGCCAGTTTCCGTGCCCTTGGCCGGGGCAACCGGCGCGAAGGCGATGGCGCCCCCCTGCGGCCCCCACCAGCGGACCAGGCCGATTTCTTCCAGCGTCATCCCGCCGCGCATCAGGGTCTTGTGGTGTTCGAACCAGGGATTGCCGTTCATTTCGGCATCGGTCAGCACTTCACCGCCTGCGGCTTCGAATGCGCTGCGCAGGATCGGTTCGGTCGCGGCCACGGTTTCTTCCGTGCCATAAAGCGCGAAATAGGTGTTCCACATGCCCAGGCCGTTGCGTTTCGCCTCGGCCTTGATCAGTTCATCCGGAATGGCGCCTTCGCCGTCGAAAATGTCCGTGCGCCGCTGGAACATGGCCAGCTGGTACAGCGCGCCCATTATCAGCACACCATTGGGGATGAGGTTGTTCATGCGGAACGGGCGGATCGTGTCGGTGATCCGGGCCACGTCCGACATTTCGGCCGATCGAACGACAAAGGGTTTGTAGACTGGCGGTTTGGGCATCAGCCACATGCCCATCTTGGTAACGACGCCAAAATTCGACTGGGTGAAAATGCCGTCCAGATAGGGGCCATAGCCCCATTTGAAGGCTTGCCAGCTATTGCCGTTGGGGATGGATCCCATGCCCGTTTTCAGAACCGATCCATCGGCCAGCACCACTTCCATGCCGCATTGCATCATGAAGTGATCGCCATAGGGCGTGTAGCCGACCCCGCGTTCCAGCGTGTTGCCGACCATGGACACGATCGGGCCGACCGTGGGCACATCCAGCCAGTAAGGCAGATCGTTCGCTTCGATATAGTCCTGGATCTGCTGGTAGGTGACGCCCGGTTCCACCAGTATCGTGCCGAGTTCGGCATCGAAGTCCAGGATCCGGTCCATCCTTTTCAGGTCCAGGATCATCTGCCCGCTGCTGGCGGGCGTGGCCATGCCATAGCCCATATTATGCCCGGTGGAGACCGGCCACATCGGCAGCTTGTACTTGTTGGCGACTTTCAGGATCGCCTGCACTTCCTCCACCGAGGCGGGGGCGACCGCGCCAGATGGAATATGTTCCCCCTTGAGATCGGGGATGAAGCTCTTGCGGTAGCTGACCGTGCTCGCCTCGTCGGCGAAAACCCAGTCATTGCCCACGATGGCGCGCAATTCGCGAATGGCGGCGGCGAATATGTCCCGGTCCATGTCCTGCGGCATCATCCGCGCATGGGCGAGGGGACTGATCGCTGCACTGGCCCCGAGCAGAGTGGAGCCGACGAGCACGCCGCGACGGGAGATCTCGGTGCTCATCGGCCCTTCTCCTGTGGATCGGCCGGCGCATCGCTGATCCATCGGGCCAGTGCAGCAAGTTCGGACGGCGTGATTTCTGTCGGCTTGAAAGCCGGCATCGCGCCATTGCCGTGCCGAACGAAATATTCGATCGATTCCGCTGGAAGCTCGCGCCCCTTCAGGATCGGACCGACATTGTGACCGTGGCAATAGCCGCAGGTCCGGTCATAGATGAATTCAGGGGGCCTCTCTCCTGAAGCAGGGGAACCGGGTTCGGCGGCGGACCCGCCTGATTGCGCGAAAAACAAAATGCCGGCGGCGCAGACAGCGGATGCGGCGCCCAGCCGATATTTCGGCCTTTCCATAATTCTCTCCCCTCCAACATCCGCCGTTCTTCAAATGCGACAGATTGTAAAGTTCGGAATTATTTAATTCAAATTTGTCATTTCGTCAATCTCGGAAGGGGCTTGTTACTTCTCCGATTGGCGCGGACTGGTCGGGCCTTCCCCTTCGGTCAGGGCTTGCCGGGCAAGGGCGGCAGGGGGACCGAGGCGAGCCGCCGGGCATCGTCGAACGGAACGCCAAGGCCCAGCAGGATATAACCCGCCACGGTCTCGCAATATTCGCTGGGCGGATCGTCGCGCAGCAAGGTGCCGATGGCGGCCAGGGTGGATCCCAGGATGATGTCGCGCCCGATCGCGCTGGACGGGATCGGCAGCATGCCTGCCTCCATCCCTTCGATCACGGTCTGCTCCGCCTGGCGATAGGTTTCGCTGCCCATGATCACGCCATTCGCACTCATATTCAGGATCGACCAGGCCCATGGCCGATCCTCGCGGGCGCGCCGGAGGTAGTAGCGTATGGCGGAGGCCGCGCGCTGGCGTGGATCGGCCATTTGCGAAACCGTCTGCGTCACGGCGGCCAGGAAATCATGCGTGAGCTCGTCGCTCAACGCCTCGCGCAATTCCTCCATTCCCTTGAAATGGTTGTAGAAGGTCGGCCGCGTTACGCCCGCCCGATCGGCAATGTCCTCTACCCGGCTGAACAGTCCGTTTTCATGCCCGAACAGTTCAAAGGCTGCGGCGATGATCTTCGCGCGGGTCTTCGCCCGGCGTTCCCGGCCGATTTCCGCCCTGCGTTCAAGATCTACCGGACTACGCGCCATTTCCCTTGTATTTCCGTTGTTTGCCAGATCTCATCGGACCCGCGCCAAAAGCACAATTCATGCATAGGCGGGGAAGGATATGTTGCACAACGGGCGATGCGGGCCAGTACATATCCGTTACATATTCACGTGGTCTTCGCTGTCCGGTGCGGCTATTTGGCACCTTCATCAAAACGGTTCGCCCATTGTCAGACCATCCTTCCAATAGTGGCCTTGAAGGTGCCTTTTTCGCCAATCGCGAAAAACTGCTGCGGTTTCTCGTCGCGCGCGGGGCGGGGGATTCGGCGGAAGATCTGCTGCAGGAAATGTGGCTGAAGGTGAAGGCGGCGCCGTCCGGCCCGGTGGCTTCACCCTTGTCCTATCTGTTCCGCATGGCCAACCTGCTGATGATTGATCGCTATCGCGCCGCGCGCCAGTCCGACATTCGCGATCGGGAATGGACGGAAACCCAGGTCGGCACGATGCCCGGCATTTCCGACGCGCCATTGCCTGACCGTGCGATCATGGCGCGCCAGCAGATGGGAATGATCGCGCAGAGGTTGGACGAACTCGGCCCGCGCGCCGCGGCCATATTCCGCCGCCACAGGGTTGATGGTGTGCCTCAACGCAAGGTGGCCGAGGAATTTGGCGTCAGCCTCAGCACGGTGGAGGGCGATTTGCGCACCGCCTATGCTGCCCTGGCCGAATTGAAGGAGCGCTTCGATGAGGCGTAATGCGAATGTCTCCGTCCTGCTGTCAGGAGGATCCACCCATGGGACCAGTTGATCCGATCCGGGACCAGGCGGCTCATTGGGCCGTGTTGACGAGCGATCCGGCATTCGATGATTGGGAAAAGTTTACGGCGTGGCTGGAAAGCCATCCCGATCACGCCGCGACCTATGACCGCGTGATGGCAGCCGTGGCCGAAGCGGCGGAAGCCGATATTCCGGCGCCCGCACCGGCCGCGAATGACGGTGATGCGGGCGAAATGCCACAATCCCCGGCGCGTCGGCGCTGGCTGGGCGGGGCCCTGGCCGCATCGGTGGCGGTGCTGGCCGTGATTGGCGTCTGGCAATCGCGCGACGGCAGCCAGACCTTTGAGACAGCGCCGGGGGAAACGCGGGTTATCGCGCTGGCCGATGGGGGCGAAATTGTTCTTTCCGGGGGAACGCGCCTCCTGTTCGATCCCGAAGATCCGCGCGAAGCCGCGCTGGAGGCGGGGCAGGCCCTGTTCACGATTACTCACGATCCGGCCAATCCCTTCCGGCTGGAAGTGGGCGGTGATCGGCTGGTCGATATCGGCACGGTGTTCGATGTTGCGGCGCGCCCGGATTCGCTGACCGTTGCCGTTTCCGAAGGGGCGGTTCTGTTCAATCCTGATGGGCAGAATGTCGAATTGCAGCCCGGCGACATGCTGACCAGCGCCGTGGGATCTGCCGAATATACGCTTTCCCGCGTCCCGTTGGAGCAGGTGGGCGAATGGCGGACCGGCCGGCTGACCTTCCAGAATGCCACCATCGCCGAACTGGCGGGGGATCTGACCCGCGCCACCGGAATTCCCTTCGCCGCTGCTGAAGGTGCCGCCAATGCTCCCCGTGTTTCGGGCAGCTTGTTGCTTGGGCCGGTGCGGGATGACCCCCGCACTATTGCGCCGCTTCTGGGTGTAACCGTGCGGCGCCAGGGCGATAGCTGGATCATCGCCGTGCAGTGACCATGCGGCGGACGGGCAAATTTTTTTCGACGGCAATAGCCGTGGCCATCTCCTCGCCCACGCTGGCGCGGGACATGGGCGTGGATGCGCCCGCCGGCCGCGCGGGCGATGTCGCCGCCGCCGTTGCGCGGCAGACCGGCACCAGCATCGTAATCGTCGATCGGGAAATTTCGAACCGCCGCATCGGTGCGATAAAAGGGACATTCAGCGCGGAAGAAGCAGTACGCCGCCTGGCCCGCGCGGCACGTGCGAAAGCGGTGCCTGCGGGGCCGTATGGCTGGCGGCTGGTTGCCGCGCCCATGCCCCGAACGCAGGCGGCACCGCCAGGGGCGGAACCGCGCCCGGCACCTCCACCCGCTCCGCCGCCGTCTCCACCGATAGTCGTGATTTCCAGCAAGCGGGATCTGCATCTGGAACAGGTGCCGAGCCAGGTTTCCCTGCTGGATGGCGAGGAATTGAGCTTCGGCGGCGTTGGCGGCACGGAAAAGATTACCCGAAGTCTCGCCACCGTATCGTCCACCCATCTGGGCAGCGGACGGAACAAGCTGTTCATTCGGGGGATCGCCGATTCCAGTTTTACCGGGCCGACCCAGGCCACGGTCGGCCAGTATCTGGGTGATCTGCGGATCAGCTACAACGCGCCCGACCCGGATCTGCGGCTGAACGACATTCAGCGGGTGGAAGTGATGGAGGGGCCGCAGGGCACGCTCTATGGCGCCGGTTCGCTGGGCGGAATTATCCGCATCGTGCCCAACGATCCCGATCTCGATGCCGCCTATGGTTCTGCCATGTTCGGCGGCAGCGCGACACAGCATGGCGCGCCGGGTGCGGATGCCAGCGTGATGATCAACCTGCCCGTGGCGGAAGGACAGGCCGCCTTGCGCCTTGCCGTCGATGCCGAAACGCAGGGTGGATATATCGACAAGCCGCTGCTGGGCAGGGATGATGTCAATCGCACCGGCATTTATGGCGGACGCGCGGCCTTCCGCGTGGCGCTGGGCGGGGACTGGGTGATGGACCTGGTCGGCGTGGGCCAGGCGACCAAAGCGGATGACAGCCAATATGCCGATCGCGAAGGTGGCGGGCTGGAACGTCAGTCGGCAGTGCCCGAAGGGTTCGATGCCGATTTCAGGCAGGCCCAGTTCGTCATTTCCGGGCGGCTGGGCAATATACGCCTGCGGTCATCCTCCGGGGCGACATGGCAGGGGCTGGAAGAACGTTTCGATGCGACAGAGCCGGACGGGCCGCGCCGATTGTTCACCCAGAACAACGATACCAAGATGTTCGCCAATGAAACGCGCCTGTGGCAGCCGCTGGGCGATCGTTTCGGCTGGCTGGCCGGGGTAAGCTTCACCCACAATTCCACCAGGCTGACCCGCGATCTGCAAACGCTGATCCTGCGTGCGCCCACCACCGGCGTTCGCAACACGGTGGATGAGGCGACGCTTTATGGCGAAGCCAGCCTGCTGCTGGCGGATGGCCTGATTGCCACGGCCGGTGCCCGGCTGACCCATTCGCAGCTTGGCGGATCGGGAGAGGATATTGCGCCGCAATTGATGGCCGCGCTGGCGGAGGTGGCGGCGGAAAGATCGGAAACCGTCTTCCTCCCTTCGGCATCGCTGGTGGCCAATGTGATGCCGGCAACCGCGCTCTATCTGCGATATCAGGAAAGCTTCCGCCCCGGCGGCCTGTCCATCGAAGGGCCGTATATCCGCCGATACGAGAACGATCAGGTCCGCACACTGGAATTCGGCGGCCGCCACGGCAGCCCTGGCGCGGGCGCCTTCGATATTGCGGCCAGTGTTTCCTACACGCGCTGGAACAATATCCAGGCCGATTTCATTGATCCGTCCGGATTCCCCAGCACGGCCAATATCGGCAATGGCAGGATATGGAGCGCGACCTTGACGGGCGGCCTGCGTATTGCCCCCGGCCTGCGGCTGGATGCGGGCATCAGTTATAATGACAGCCGCGTGGACGAACCGGCCTTCACTTATGTTCCCGCCATCGACTTTCCGGAAATGGGGCAGGTGACATCGCCGCTTTCCACCGCACTGATAGACCGGTTGATCGGGCAGCAGGATCTGGCCCTGGCCTCCCAGGTCAGCCAGGTGCCCAATATCGCGGATTTTTCCGGCCGGGTCGGCATGGAATATCTGCGCCCCGTGGGGAATGATCTGCTGCTGACCGCGCGGGGCTGGGTCAATTATGTCGGCAAGTCCCGCCTCGGCATCGGGCCGGAACTGGGCGCGCGGCAAGGGGACTATCTGGATAGCGGGCTGACTGTGCGGGTGGGCCGGCGTGGCTTCGGCGTCACTCTGGGCGTCAGCAATCTGGCCGATGTGAAGGGCAACCGCTTTGCGCTGGGCACGCCATTTGCCATCGGGCGCGACCAGATCACGCCCCTGCGTCCACGCACGATCCGGATCGGCCTCGACGCCAGCTGGTAAATCCGGCCAGAAGAAAATCGGAAAAATCTCTCAAGGCTGCATGGCAGTGGCTCCGTCCTGCAGGTCAAAGATGATCCGGAAGAGGGCCACACCACACATGCACCGTTACCTGCTTGCCACCACCGCTGTTCTGGCAATTTCCGCGCCTGCCGCGGCAAAAACCGTTTCGGACGCGAGGACGCAGCCCCTGCGCACCTCCACCATCAATAATGGCGCGCCCGATGCCATCGTGATCGACGAGGATGGATCCGTGGTGCTGACCGCCGGCACGGCGGTGACGATGGATAGCAACCACGCCGTCACCAATGACGGCAAGATTTCTGTCGGCAATGCCAATGGCGGCAGGGGCATTGCCGCGCTGGCGGGAACCAGCGGCGATATCGTGAATACCGGCACGATCACATTGGACGAATCCTACGAGCCCGAGGACGAGGATAATGACGGCGATCTCGACGGTCCCTTCGCGATCGGGTCCAACCGGGTGGGCATTTCCACCCAGGGTGCGCATACGGGCAATATTCGCAACGATGGGACCATCGCCGTTCAGGGCAATGATTCCGCCGGCATCAGGCTGGAAGGGCCGCTGACCGGCAAGCTGGTGCATGACGGGACCACCGGCGTGGTCGGCGATCGTTCCGTCGGTGTAGAGGCCGGCGATATTGCCGGCGATGTCCGGCTGGCCGGATCGGTCAGCGCGCGGGGCGAGGATGCAATTGGCGCGCGCTTTGCGGGCGATGTGGATGGTGCGCTGGTGGTGCAGGGCACGGTCAGCGCGACCGGCTATCGCAAGACCACGGCGCCCGGCAACACGTCGAAACTCGATGATGACGATTTGCTGCAGGGCGGTTCCGCCCTGTCGATCGAAGGTGATGTGACGGGCGGCATAGTGCTCGCCACGGCACCTGCCGATACCGATCCTGCTGACGATGACGAGGATTCGGACGGCATCCCCGACAAGACAGAGGGCAACGCCGCGGTCGTCTCCTACGGCGCGGCTCCGGCCATGAGCATTGGCTCCGCCAACCGGGATATCTCCATCGGTTCGGTGGCGGGCACGGCGAGCGGTTACGGGCTTGTCGTGGAGGGCGTTATTGCCGGGCGCGGCGTTTATTCCGGCGTCGATGCCACCGGGCTTTCGATTGGCGGGCTGGGCGGCGCGGTCAGCTTCGCCAATGGGATCGGCATTGCCGGCACCGTTTCTGCCGAAGCCAGGGGCGCCGATGCCACGGCCATATATGTCGGATCCGGGGCCGATGTGCCGGAACTGCGCGTTTCCGGCACGGTCAGCGCCAAGGGCAGCGGAAATTCCGCCACCACTTCCACGGCCATCCTGATCGGCCAGGGCGCGGATCTTCCCCTGCTGCGTGTCAGCGGCAAGGTGGAGGCAGTGGCATCGGGCGATGACGGCACGGCCCATGCAATCCGCGATACCAGCGGCACGCTCGCCCTGATCGAGAATAGCGGCGCGATCAGCGCCACCGGGGCGGAGGAAGGTTCAGGCCGCAATATCGCGATCGACCTTGCCGCCAACACGCAGGGCGCAACCATTCGTCAGACGCAGGTCGCATCCGGCGTCGCCGCGCCCGCCATTACCGGCGATATACGCTTCGGCAGCGGCAGCGATGTGCTGGACGTGGCCGATGGCAAGGTCAGCGGCGCGGTCTTCTTCGGTGCGGGCAACAACCAGCACAAGCTTTCCGGCGATGCGGTGCAGACCGGATCGGTCGCTTTCGGCGCAGGGAATGATGCGATGTCGCTGGCCGGAAGCTCGGTCTTTACCGGCAGCGCGGATTTCGGCGGCGGCGCGGATACGCTCAGCCTGTCGGGCAGTTCGCGCTTTTCCGGCTCGCTCGCCGGGGCATCGGGGCTGACCGTAAACGTCTCGGGCGGCACGCTGGATGTCAGCACGCCCGCTTCGATCTCCTCGCTCAGCGTGGGCGCAAGCGGCCACCTGGCCGTCACTCTCGACAAGGATGCGGGGGAGGGCACCTATTATGACGTGGCCGGAACCGCTTCCTTCGCGGAAGGGGCCACGCTTTCGCTCCGTCTCGCCAGCGTGGCCGATGCGGAAGGGAATTACGTCATCCTCGACGCCGGGACGCTGGAAGGCCTGGACGGGATCGAAACCGATACGGACATGATCCCCTTCATGTTCAAGGCCAGCCTGTCGGAAGATGCGCCTGCCAATCAGCTTTCCGTCGATGTCGCGCGCCGCACCACTGCGGAACTCGGCCTCAACCGTTCCCAGGCTGGCGCTTATGATGCGATTTACGCTGCACTCGCCAATGACGAGGATGTGGAAGGCGTGTTTCTGGGCATCACCAATGGCGACCAGTTCCGCCAGGCAGTGCGGCAGATGGTGCCCGATCATGCGGGCGGCAGTTTCCAGGGCGTGAGCCTGGGGGCGCGCACCTTCGCCCGTCAGGTCTCCGAACCGCAAAGCCCGGTTTACACGCTGGGCGGGCTGGACGTGATTGTCGGCACCGGGGCGTGGGGCATGAACAAGTCCGAAGGCCAGACCGCGGCCTATGATCTTGGCGGTTTCGGCTTCACCGCGGCGGGGGAAGTGGACACCGGCTTCGGTTCGCTTGGCGCGCAGGTCAGCTGGCTGTGGAACGAACATACCAACGGATCGGCCAGCCACCGCGTCCAGTCGGATACGTATGAACTGGCCGGTTACTGGCGCGGGAAGTGGGGCGGCTTCGCGGCATTCGCGCGCGGGTCCATCGGTACGGTCGATTTCCACGGTCGCCGCACTCTCAAGGGGGCTGCCGATGGCGAAGCGGTGGAACTGAGCGCGCTTTCCGAATGGAGCGGCACGCTTGTTACCTTCAATGGCGGGGCGTCTTTCGAAGGCGGCGGGAAGCACTTCTTCTTCCGCCCTGCCGTGACGGTTGATTACGCCCGGCTGGACGAGGACGGATATACCGATACGGGCGGGGGCGAAGCGCTCGATCTCATGGTGGATAGCCGCAAGAGCGATGAGTTCGCCGTCAATGGCGGGCTGACGCTGGGCGTGGATTTCACCGGCACCGGCCGGCGTGACCGAAACTGGTTCCGCATCGAAGGCGAAGGCGGCTGGCGCGAAATCGTGGATGGTTCGCTTGGCGCGACAACCGCCCGTTTCGAGGATGGGGAGGATTTCACCCTCGATGCCGATGAACTGGAAAGCGGCTGGTATGCGAGGCTGCGCGCCCTTGGCGGCAGCGAATCCTATCAGCTCAGCGGAGAATTGGGCGCGGAGGACCGCATGGGCGAAACTGCCTATTCGCTGCGCGGATCGCTGCGCATGGCCTTCTGATTCCAGCAGGGATTCCGTCCGCCAACACCCGCTTTACCCCCGGTCGGCGGGCGGATAGTTCCCGGCGCGCCTCGCAGTGGCGCGCCGGGGGCATCCTGCTGGTGCAGTATCGGCCAGGGTTTATTCGCTGCCGCTCGCTTCGGCGGTGGCCTGCAGATATTCGGCGATTGCGCTGATATCCGCGTCGGTCAGCTCCGCCTTGCGGAACATCGGCATGGCGCCGGAACCTTTGCGGACGAAAAGCTCCAGCACTTCCGGGCCGAGATCGCTACGCAGTTCCAGCGCGGCGGGCAGGGCGCCATCATATTTCCTGGCCAGCGCCATCGTGCCCGGCAACATGGGCATACCGTCATCGCCGGGCCCGGCACCATGGCAGGGCGCGCATTGATGTTCGAAAATGGTCCGGCCCGGCAAATCGGCCTTCACCACTTTCGGACTGCCTTGCTGCGGCACTTCCTGCGCCATGGGCGAACTGCAGGCACCCAGCAGGGCCAGCGCGGGTATGATCGTCCAGCGGGTCATGCGCGGAACCTCCTGGGCCAGATGCCGCCGCGACCGGGCGCGATGATGCCGTCCGGGTCGATCGAATCCTTCAGCTGTTCGTGGAATCGGCGCAGCTGGTGGTTGTTGAAGCTGTATGTGCTGGCCACGTCATCCTGATAGATGGGCGAAGCGCGATAATCGCCCCAGCCATGTTCAGCGGCGACGGCCACGGCTTTCTTCATCGCCGCATGGACCATGGCATTATGGTCCGGATCGTCATGCTTTACCGATGGCGCGAAGACCATCTGGAAGGCGAATGTGTGCCAGTAAAGCGGCGCCGTGGTGGCATTGAAGAATCGCCCGGCCAGCGGGAATTCGCGCAAGCCGTCACACATGACGCGCTGGATTTCAAACACCGCCTCCCCACTGCGCGGCAGGACGGGGAAGAAGCCGACATGGCCATCATCCTGAACGATCCGCCAGATGCCGAGGCTCGGCACGCCCAGCGCGCCGAAACGGCGTATGCCGGTGCGATAAGGCTGAGTGGTATTGAGCAATTGCTGTTCGGTGGCGGGCAGCGGGAAATGGTCCCCGTCCAGCGCCTTCGCGCCCGGAATATCGGCCAATATGCGCGCCTTGGCATATTCCCAATTCGCCGCCGTCGCTTCTTTCGGGCCGAAGAATTGCAGATCGACCTGCCAGCTGGGCAATCCGGCGGCTTGTGCAGCAGCGTCCATCTCCGCGTCGGAAGGGCCGCCGGGCCTGGTTGCCAGCGCGAAAAATTCCTGGTCCCCCATCAGCGCGGCCAGCGGGCTGCCATAGACGGCTTCGCCGATCATCGAACTGTCGGACAGGAAGTTCACATGTTCGACCAGTTTCACGAAATCGCGCCGCCGGGGTACGGTAATCAGCCCGGTGCGGTAATATTCGGGCGTCGGCATCAGGCGGAAGCCCATCTTGGTGACGATGCCGAAATTGCCCTGCGCGAACAGGCCGGACGGGTCGGGGCCGAAACCGTATTTATATTCCTGCCAGGTCTTGGCGCCGGGCATTGCGCCCATTCCGGTGCGCATCAATTCGCCATTGGGCAGGACCACTTCCATCCCGCAACTGGCGCCGAAATGGTCGCGGAAATGCGGCATCGTATAGCCGATACCGCGTTCCAGCGAATTGCCGATGGGGCTGCCCCAGCCGGGATCGGGGCAATCGATCATGACTTTCAGCCCGCGTTCCTGGATGTGGCGATAGAGATCGAAATAGGAAACGCCCGGTTCGACCAGCGCGAAATTGCGCTTATCGTCCACTTCCAGAACGCGGTTCAAGCGCTTCAGGTCGAGTACGACGCTGCCGGTGACATTGGGCGAGGGGCCGCCATAGCCGAAATTCTTGCCGGTAGAGATCGGGAACAGCGGGACCTTGTGCTTCGCCGCGATGCGGACGATCGCCTGCACCTGTTCCACATTTTCGGGCGCAACCGCGGCGGAGGCGTGCCGTTCCTCCTCCATGTTCCATACGGGGGAGAAGCTGTCGCGATAGGGGCCGAGTTCATCTTCGCTGGACCAGACCCAGTCCGCGCCCACGGCGCCGCGAAATTCTTCCAGCACCGCCGCGAAACCGGCAGCATTCATATCGGGGGGAAGAACGGCCATCGGATCAGGCCTTCACGCTGGGATGGTGCGGCGCAATGACCCAGCTGATGACCTTGCCGTCCTTGCCTGCGGACGCATCCTGCAACTTGCGGCTGACGACCCTGCGGCCGCGATCCCAGGCCAGATTTTCCAGCACGAACAGCGCATCTGCCCCGGTGATTCCGCCAAGCACGAAGCCCGGCTTGCGCCACAGCGGATCGAGCGTTTCGTACCACAATGCGGTGACATCACCGTCAATCTTGAAAACGCGCGCGCCAAACGGGCTGGCTAAGCCCGATCCGGCGTGACGGCGGTCGATCACGAAACCATCCAGCCCTTCGGGAACCTGGATGATGGAAAGCGGAGCCATGCCGGCAAAGGCCGGAACCGGAGTCAGGGCGCTCCATTTGAGCATGTCGCGGCGGCTGATCATTGCTGCACTCCCTTGCGGGCCATCATTTCATCGGCGAGGCGCGGTGCATGTGCGCCCCGTTCTTCCAGCGGCGCGGACAGGTAAGCGCCCAGGGCGGCAAGGTCCGCGTCCGAGATTTCCGTCTTGCGGAAGGGCGGCATCCACGCAACGCCGTTGCGCACGAAATAGGCGACCACTTCCGGGGTCAGATCGGTGCGGTCTTCCAGCGCGGCCGGGATCGCGCCTTCATATTTGACCTGCAACGCCATGGTGCCGGCCAGCCGCGGTTCCGCCGCATGGCAGGGCGCGCACCAATGGGCGAAGACATCTTTGCCCGGCGCCAGTGCTGCGGCAGTTTCGCCCGTGCGGACGGCGGAGGTGTCTTCCGCCTGGGCCACGCCGATCATGCCGCCTGCGATCACGATCGCCGCGATTGCGAGATAGCGCTTCATTATGCCCTCCCTTCGCGGAGATGTTTGGGCCAGACGCCATAGCGGCCGGCGGAGATGATGCCGTTGGGATCGAGCGCATCCTTGATCCGTTCGTTCACGCGGCGCAGGATGTTGTTGTTGAAGCTGTAGCTGTCCATCACCGCATCCTGGAATGCGGGCGGGCAGCGATATTCGCCCCAGCCGTGATCGGCGCAGATGCGGATTACCTCCAGCACCTTTTCACGCAGCGCCTTGTTGCTTTCGGCGTCCTTGTAGACGGGCACGGCCGCGAACAGCACGAAGCTGCGCGTCCAGCAGGTGACGGCGGGGCTGAACATGAACAGCGGCATGTCCAGTCGCTTGCACGCGCTGCGCATTACGCGGTTTGCCTTGACCAGCCCTTCGCCCGTGCGGGGGATGACGGCGGAAAACCAGATATGGCCATCGCTCGGGTTGAAATCCCCGAAGCCCCGCGATCCGACTGAAAAGATTTCCAGGCTGGGAATGCCGAAACGGGCCTTGGAGACTTTCTTCATGTCTTCTGCCGAAAGCGGCAGTTTCACGAACTGGTTTTCGCGGAATTTCACGCCTTCGAAATGGGCGAAACGTTCCTTCACATATTCCCATTGCGCGCGGATGACTTTTTCCGGGCCGTAGAAACTGGCCGAACCGCTCCATGCCGGCA
The DNA here is from genome assembly GCF_001008165.2 of Croceibacterium atlanticum. Classification (NCBI taxonomy): domain Bacteria; kingdom Pseudomonadati; phylum Pseudomonadota; class Alphaproteobacteria; order Sphingomonadales; family Erythrobacteraceae; genus Croceibacterium; species Croceibacterium atlanticum. The sequence goes on from NZ_CP011452.2 coordinate 3,252,607, forward strand.
GGCCGGTTTCCTGCGCCAGCCGGTTCATTTCATCTTCTTCGGGGATCTGCTGGAACATCATCGGGTTCTCGCGCGAGAGAACCGGCGAGCTGATGGACGGCATGCCGTTGAAGATGTTGCCATATTCCAGCTCGTTGAAAAGATCGACCAGCGGGCCGACATCGGCAAAGCGCGGCAGGTCGACCGATCCGCTGAGAAACGCCTCCGGCTGGGGGAACAGCCAGAAACCCATCTTGGTGACAACGCCCAGCGATGACTGGCGGAACAGCCCGTCCAGGCAGGGGCCGATGCCCATGCGATATTGCTGCCAGGTCTCGGAACCGGGCATTGCGCCCATGCCCGTGCGGAACAGTTCGCCATCGGCCAGAACCGCCTCGATACCGCATTGCGCCTCGAAATGGCCGCGATATGGCGCCGCTGTATAGCCACCGCCGGAATCCAGCGCATTGCCGACCATGCTTCCCCAGCCGGGATCGGGCACGTCCAGCCACAGCTTGGACCCGGTTTCCTGCAAATGGCGATACATGTCGAAATAGGAAACGCCGGGTTCGACAAGGCAGGAGGCGTTGCCTTCGTTGACATCCAGAATGCGGTTCATCCGCTTCAGATCCAGCACCACGCTGCCGGAATAGACCGGGGCCGATCCGCCATAACCGAGATTGCGCCCGGTCGAGATGGGATAGATCGGGATGCCGCGTTCGTTCGCGGCCCGGACCACGGCCTGCACTTCCTCCACATTGGCGGGGGCCACTGCGGCGGAGGCTACGCGTTCTTCAGGCTCGTCCCACAGGACGGAATAGAAATCGCGGTAGAGGCCCACATCCTCTTCATTGGTGAAGACCCATTCGTCCCCGACAGCGGAACGCATCTGGGCCAGCCCGTCGGCAAAGGTGGAGGCGGAAACGCCCGGTGGTAGCGACATTGGCAATCTTCTCCCCCAAACCGGGAGGCCGGGCCACCCGGGAGCGCGCAGGCTCTCTTCGATTTATACGATTGTATAATTCCAGCGAATGGGGGGCGTCAAGCCGGCTTGGAGCGCGCGCAGGGGCATACCCGCAGGGGCACCGTGCATCGTGCGATTCGGCAATCTCCGCCGGTCGGCGCAGGGGCGATCAGAACTTTCCGTTCTGGAAATCCGTGAAGGCCTGCTGGATTTCCTCCGGCGTGTTCATCACGAAGGGGCCATAGCGGGCCACCGGCTCGCCAATGGGCTGGGCGGCGATCAGCAGGGCCCGGGCTCCCTCCTTGCCGGCCACCATGCGGATCGTATCGCCCTGCGCCATCACCGCGAGGTCCGGATCGTGCACTTCCTGCGCTTCCCCCTCGGCGCCGAGGGAGAGGCTGCCGTGATAGACCGCGACAATCGCATTATGGCCTTCTGGCACAGCTTCTTCCAGTCTCGCGCCCGCTTCGAGCGCGATATCGAGCAGGAGCGGGTCGGTCGCCGCGCTCCTGGCCGGGCCGGTTGCGCCGGAGGAATGGGTGCCGGCCAATATGCGGATCTTCCCGCCCGAGACGGGCACTTCCGGTATCTCCGCGGCGCCGAATTCCTGATAGGCCGGTTCGACCATTTTCGATGCCGCGGGCAGGTTGATCCAGAGCTGGAAACCCCAGAGCCGGCCATCCTCGATCACGGGGATTTCCGAATGGACGATGCCCTTGCCGGCGGTCATCCACTGGATGCCGCCCGCTTCGATAATGCCGGAGTGGCCCTTGTTATCGCCATGCTTCATCGCCCCTTCCACCATGATGGTGACGGTTTCAAAGCCGCGATGCGGATGGTTGGGGAAGCCGGCGATATAATTTTCCCGCGCGTCGGAACGGATCTGGTCCAGCAGCAGGAACGGATCGAGCTGGGGGAGCTGCCGATTGCCCAGCATCCGCGTCAGATTGACGCCGGCCCCGTCGGAGGTCGGCTCCCCGGCAGAAACAAGCGCGACCTTGCGAATATTGGTGTCCTGATCGGTAATCGTGCCCGGCATGGCTGTTTTCCCATATGTGGCGAAAGCTCGCCCCATATGGGAAGCAGCAGCCGGTTTTTGAGAGGTGCGGCGCCGCGCCGATTCATTCAGCCTGCGGCATCGGGAAGGTTTCTATCGTGAACGGCCCCGGATCCTGTCCCTGCAGCGCCGGATCGAAACGATAGGCAATCTTGCCTTCCGCCGTATAGCCGGTGTTGCCAAAATGGGTGGCCGCGGCCGTGGAATCGAAGCGGTCTTCCACCACGCTGATATTGGCCTTGTCGCCTTCTATCGTGACCACGGTAATACGCCCGTTGGTCCCTTCTGCCTGGAGGAAGCGGTTTCCGCCCAGTGGCCGCAAGGCATCCGGACCGGCGACAGGTTCCGACAGTTCGAGCGTGGTCAGCCCGGCATAGCTGCCATCCTCATTCCGTTCGACGCGCTGGATGAGGTTCTGCCGGACATTGTTGATATACATCGTCCCGTCTTCGGCAAAGGCGATGCCGTCGACGCCAATCAGCTCCTCCCCATCCGCGAACAGGGTCATCTCATCCGCACCTGCTGCGACCTGGAAAATGCGGCCGGAAGCGGTTTCCGTGGCAAAAGCGGTGCCATCCGCTGCAATGGCAATGTCATTGCAGACGACGGGCTTCCCCTCCGGAAAATCATAGCTGGCGGCGATCTTGCCCGTGCCGAGTGTGAAGGCCTTGATCGCTGGGGGCAGGGCATTTTCGCCCGGCGAGAACATGTCCTGGTTGGAACAGGTCCAGAGCAGGCCATGCGCGTCATCCGCCAGCACGCCGAATAGCGATTGCAGGCCATTTTCCTGATCGGGAACGGCCCAGGCCGTGGCAATCGTCGCACCCGGTTCGGCGCGGTAGATCGTGCCTCCGGCGCTGCCGGCATAGATGTTGCCCTTGGCGTCGGCGGTCAGGCTTTCGGGAAAGATATCCGTCCCGTCGATGGTGATTTCGGAAACTGTCCTTTCCGCCTCGACTTCCGCAGTCGCTTCGCCCCCGCAACCGGCCAGCGCCAGCGCCAGCGCCAGCGCCGCGCAGATCGCCGTCAGCCCAGCAGTGCGCGCATGATTATTCTGCCGATCAGTCATCTTGATGTCCCCCATCATGTTTGTGTCCTTTAATCCGCCCATCATAGCCGGGGCGGGCCTGGGGAAAAGCGTTTCCGCACTTTCGCCACGGTCGGAAAGTGGCGCTTTTCAGCCGGGCAGGCCGCGCGAAGTCGCCTTGTCAGTCCGCAAGCGGTTCTGACCATACCGGGCGGGGCCTCGACGCTCCGCCCCTTTCGCCCTTCACACCGTGCCTCGATTGGGCAATGGTTGGGCGGCAAAACGAAAAGACGGGATTGAGGATGAGGGGCGTGGCGTTTTCACCGAAACATGGCTGGTGGCTGGGCGCCGCGGCCTTGCTGGCATTGGCCGGCTGCGCGGCGACGATGGAAGAACCGTCTGCGTCTGGCGGCGCCGATGCGGGGCCGGCCATGGTCGATGGCCAGCGAATGCGGCAGCTCGATGCGCCTGCCAATGTGGGTGACTGGATGAGCACCGGCCGCGGCTGGGACGAGAAGCATTACAGCCCGCTCGATCAGATTAACGACAGTAATGTGGGGCGGCTCGGCCTCGCCTGGTATGACGATCTGGATACGTTTCGCGGCGTGCAGGCGACGCCGCTGGTGGTCGATGGGGTGCTTTATAATGAAAGCATCTACAACGTCGTGACCGCCTATGACGCGAAGACCGGGCGCAAGCTATGGACCCATGATCCGCAGGTGGGGACCGAATGGGCGCGGCTTGCCTGCTGCGGCCCGTCCTCTCGCGGGATCGCGGCCTGGAAGGGCAAGCTCTATATCGGCGCGCTTGACGGGCGGCTGATCGCACTCGATGCGAAGACCGGGCAGGAAGTATGGACCACCCGCACTTTCGATGCGGAGAAGGCGCCCTATTCCATCACCGGGGCGCCCCGCGTCTATGATGGCAAGGTGGTTATCGGGAATGGCGGGGCCGATTACGGATCGCGCGGTTTCGTGGCCGCTTTCGATGCCGAAACGGGCGAAAAGGTCTGGAAATTCTATATCGTGCCAACCGATCCGGCGAAGGGACCGGATGGTGAAGCCTCCGACAGCGCGATGAAAATCGCCCGGCCGACCTGGCATGGCAAGTTCTGGGAAGCAGGCGGGGGCGGCAATGCCTGGGACAGCTTCGCCTACGATCCCGATCTCAACCTCGTCTATATCGGCACCGGCAATGGTTCGCCCCATATGTGGCATTTCCGCAGCGAGGGTAAGGGAGACAATCTGTTCCTTTGTTCCATCGTCGCGGTCGATGCCGATAGCGGCGAGTATAAATGGCACTACCAGATGGTGCCTGAGGAAGACTGGGATTACACCTGCACCCAGCCGATGATCCTGGCCGATCTGGAATTGGGCGGGAAACAGCGCCCGGTCATCATGCAGGCGCCCAAGAACGGTTTCTTCTACGTGATAGACCGCGCCACGGGGGAGCTGCTTTCCGCGGAAAGCTATGTCTCGGTAAACACATGGGCCAGCCATATCGACATGAAGACGGGCCGCCCCGTGTTGCGGCCCGGTGCGCATAATACCACGACGCCGCATTTGATGAGCCCGAGCTGGCTGGCAGCGCATACCTGGCACCCGATGGCCTACAGCCCCGACACCGGGCTGGTCTATCTGGGGGCGCAGGAACAGGGCGCCATTTATGCCCGTGCTGCCGATGGGGAATATCAGTACCGGCCCGGTCCCGGCCGCACCAATTCCGGCCAGGCTTATGGCAATCACCCCGAATTGCGGGCGAAGTTGCAGAAACAGGCAAACGAGACGGAAAAGGGCTATCTCCTGGCCTGGGATCCGAAGACGCAGAAAGAGGCGTGGCGCGTGCCCTATCCGCATCCCGGATCGGGCGGAGTGCTGGCCACGGGCGGCAATCTGCTGGTGCAGGGCACGATCAACAAGACCGTGGCGATCTATCGCGCCGACAATGGCGAGAAATTGTGGGAGATGGATGTCGACCAGGCGGCCATTGCCGGGCCGATCACCTATATGGTCGATGGCGAGCAATATATTGCACTCAATGCCGGTTGGGGCGGATCACCGGTCTATAATCTCGGACCGTTCCAGACATCCACGGCCAAGCTGCTGGTGTTCAAGCTGGATGCCAGTGGCGTGACCTTGCCGCCGCCGCCCGAGCCGACGGCCTTGCCACGCCCGCCACGCCTGATGGCGGGTGAGCAGCAGGTCGCGCTGGGCCGCAGGCTGTATGGCGAGACATGCCATAAATGTCATGGCGACAATGCTGTGGGCGGGGTGAAGGATCTGCGCTTCATGGCGCCCGAAACCCACGAGGCATTTCTCGACATCGTGCTGAACGGCACTTTGGCCGACAAGGGGATGGCGGGATTTGCCGATATTCTGTCGAAGGAACAGGCCGAGGCGATCCATGCCTATCTGATCGCGCGCGGTAATGAGGATTGGCAGGACGCCGCCGTTTCGGCGCAATAAACAGCTAAAGAACAAGAATACCGGCCACGACCGGGCAAGGGGGATATCGAGGATGCGTTTTCTTGGACTAGCCGCGCTGGCATTGGCCGGATTGACCACACCTGCCTTCGCGCAGGCTCCGGGGGAGGGCAGTGCCGTTCCCGCGCGGCCTTGCGACCGGGAATGCCTGATCGGTTTTCTGAAGGATCACATGGCGGCCCTGAAGGCGGGTGATGCGTCCGCCCTGCCGCTGGCCGCCGATATCCGCTTTACCGAGAACAATGTTCTTCTGCCGGTCGGCAAGGGCTTGTGGAACACGGTTACTGCCGTGGACGAAATCGGGCTGGAAACCGCCGATCCGTGGACGGGCAATGCCGCCTGGTTCGGTTCCGTGCGGGAAAATGGCGAGCCGGCGATCTATGCCGTGCGCATCCATGTGGAAGATGGCCTGATCGACGAGATCGAAAGCGTGGTCCATCGCAAGACGGCGCTGCCGGCACCCTTCGGCGATGTGGAACAGATGGTCCACGATCCTGAATTCTACGAAATCCTGCCGCAGGAAGAACGCAGCACGCGCGAAAGGCTGCATGCGATCGCCGATTCCTATTTCGACACGGTTGAAGTGAATGACGGGCAGGTTTTCGCCCCATTCGCGGATGATTGCGCACGGCTGGAAAACGGCATTTCCACCACGGCTGCGGCTCCGGGTGACGGTGGTGGCAATGCCGCCTCGATCATGGCCGGGTGCGAAAACCAGTTCAAACTGGGCATTTACCGGATCAACAAGCGGATCCGGCGGGACATCTTCATCATCGACGAGGAACGCGGCGTGGCCGTGGCGCGCGGTTTCTTCGATCACGCCAATGAATTTGACCGCTATCTTCTGACCAATGGGCAGGAGATGAAGACGGCGCTGAAATGGCCGAATTCGATCACCCTGCTGGAAGCCTTCCGGATCAGGAATGCGGAAATCCAGCGGATCGAGGCGGTGTTCACCTATGTCCCCTATTTCATGCACAATCCCTTCTGGGGGCCGGATGCAAGCCCGCCGGAATATGCCGCCAAGCCGGATCTTTGCGACAGAGAGTGCCTGGCGAATAATGCCCGCCAATTGGTGCAGGGCATGATCGGCAATCAATGGCGTGGCCTGAACTGGGCCGACAAGGTTGGCTATGCGGAGAACAGCGTCGGCATCCGGGTGAGCGAAGGCATCTGGGCCACTGTTACGGCGGTGGACGAAGATCCGCTGGTCGTTGCCGATGACGAAACCGGCAAGGCCGTGTGGATCGGCCGGATAGAAGAACATGGCCAGCCCGCCTGGGCGGCTATCACCATGACCGGCGATGGGGACCGGATCGGCGCGGTCGATGCGTTGATCCGCCGGAAGGAATATGGCCTGCCCTATGCCGATCCCGTTTCGGCGAACGATTATGGCGTGCTGCCGGCGGCAAGCCGCACTTCGCGCAAGGAGATGCTGGCGGGCGCGGCGCAGTTCTATGCGGCGGTGAATGACAGGGGCGCTGCCCCTTCCATCTTCGGTTCCGATTGCCGCTGGCATGTGAATGGGCAGGATGTCGCCGCTTGCGCCGCTCCGTTCGGCGGCGAAGGCCTGGCGGCGATAGAGCATGTGCGTGACCGCAAATTGCTCGCCATGGATGAAAGCCGGGGACTGGCCGTGTTCCGCACATTCGAGGATTTGCCGGCCCGGAATGGCGCCGGCTATCCGCTGACATACCAGGTGGTGGAACTGTTCCACTTCACGGATGGAAAGGTTGAGCGGATCGAGGCATTCACTTCCGAATTGCCCTACGGCATGGTCCCCCATTGATCGCAAGGCGCGCGCCAGAGGGCCGATTTCCTTGACATTGGCCGCGCGCTCCGGTCGGACGAATGCAGTTTACGCCCAGGAGGCTGGGAAAGAGCAAGTGCAGATCGATACCGATACGAAGGCGGCATGGTCGGAACCGCTGGCCGGTGTCCAGCGGGAACTGCTGGGCGCGCATTTCCTCCTGCTCGGTCGGTTATTGCGGAAGAGCGCGCGCCGGGATTTTGCCGGCGTCGAGCCGGATAGCCAGATGGAACGGCGGATCGTGCTCACCCTCTATCGGCTGGAGGAAGCGCGTGTTTCCGAACTGGCAATCCGGCTCGGCAATGACGTGTCGCAAGTCAGCCGGGCGCTGCGGGCCGGCCGGGATAGCGGCATTGTCGAACGGGAGAGGCAGCGCGATCCCTATCGCCTGACAGAAAAGGGCAAGCAGCTGGGAGCCTTGATCGACGAGGTCGCCTCACGCCGGGAAGAACAGCTGACCAAGGGGCTGAGCGCACAGGAAATGTTCGAACTGGCCAGTCTGCTGGGCATTCTGATGCACAATGCCGCGCAGATACTGGCTGAAGAAACGGCCAGGGCACGAGATGGCGCCGAGGCAGAGGATCCGGCCGATCAGGCTATGGCCGAAATGCCCAGCCGGGTGCAGCCGGCCGTGATCAATCTGGCGACGCTGATCATTCGCGGGGCAACCTTGTCCTTCAAAAGGCTGACCGGCATTTCAAATTATGAATGGCGGATCCTGGCCAATGTCGCCTATCGCCCTTCCATTCCCTTCATGGAAATCGTGAACCATGTTGATAGTGACAAGGCCCAGGTCAGCCGCGCACTGGATGCGATGGTCGGGGCCAATCTGCTGGAACGGAGCAAGGGCGGCCGGAACGAGCCTGTCCGTTTCCAGCTGACCGATGAAGGCTGGCGGATTCACGACATAATGCTGCAGGATGCAATCAGGCGGAATGTCGCCCTGGTAGAAGGGTTGCGCGATGTGCAGCGCCGGCGCCTGCAATCCTATGTCGATCTGCTCAACGCCAATGCCGCCGAAATGGCGGAAAATTGCGCGGCGGGGCAGGACTGAACCGGCAAGTCCGCGTCCTCCAGCCGTTCCCAGCTACCGCATGATCCAGCCATCGCCTTGATCGGCTTGCGTATTGGCGCGGGGAGGCAGCCTTTGTGGGATGCCCGGCGCGACGTTTTGATCCCAAGCGTGCACTTTATATGGTTGCCGCGTCCACCATCTGTTGCAGACCGGATCGCGGCGCTAGAGGACGATTCAGAGGCTTTTTTCGTCCTGCGCGGCCCGGCAGCACTCTGCCGCCGGATCAACGGATGGCGGAACATGGCCTTGCCGAACTGCCTGTTCGCATCGTGAAGATCGGGATGTGGCTGGGCATTCTGTCCTGATTATTGCGCAGGGCCATCCTGCACCGCCGCCATGGCGGAGAGAAAGACGCTGAATGATCCGCCGTATCCTTGCCCTGTTCGATCCCTTCATCGGTGCCCTGCTGGCGACTGTCGTGCTGGCATCCGTGCTTCCTGCGCGCGGTGGTTTCGTGCCGGTGGTGGACATCGCAGCCGATGCGGGGATCGTGCTGTTGTTCTTCCTGCACGGGGCAAAGCTCTCGCGCGAGGCGATTATTCAGGGCCTCGCCAATTGGCGACTGCATCTGACAGTCCTGGCAGCCACTTTCGTGATGTTCCCGCTGCTTGGCCTCGGCTTTGCCGCCGTGCCGGGCCTGCCGGTGGCGCTGGCATCGGGGCTGCTGTTCCTGACGCTGCTCCCTTCCACGGTGCAGAGTTCCATCGCCTTCACTTCCATCGCCCGGGGCAATGTCGCGGCTGCGGTTTGCACGGCATCCTTTTCCAACCTGCTCGGCATTTTCCTGACGCCGGTTCTGGCCGTGCTGCTGATGGGCGGATCGCAGGTGGAACTGAGCTTCGATTCCGTTACCAAGATCGTGCTGCAATTGCTGCTGCCGTTCCTTGTCGGCCATGCCCTTAGGCCGCTGATCGGCGCATTTGTGACGAAGCATAAATGGATCCTCTCTAAGGTTGATCGCGGCTCCATCCTGCTGGTTGTCTATGCAGCTTTCGGCGCTGCCGTGGTGGAGGGGTTGTGGAGCGAGGTTTCCTGGACCGACCTGGCCATCGTGCTGGCCTGCTGCAGTGTCCTGCTCGCCGTCGTTCTGGCGCTCACATGGTGGGCTGGCAAGCTGGTGGGCTTTTCCTACGAAGATCAGGTCGTGCTGCTCTTCGCCGGTTCAAAAAAGAGCCTGGCCTCCGGCGTGCCTATTGCGGGCGTGTTGTTCGCCCCGGCCGAAGTGGGTGCGATATTGCTGCCGCTGATGCTGTTCCACCAATTGCAGCTGATCGCCTGTGCGATCATTGCCAAGCGGCTTTCCGCGCGGCCGGATGTCGGGGGCAACCCCGCGGCCGCCTGAAACTCTTTGGCCGTATCTATCGTGTGCCGCCGTGCTCCGGGCCGGCTGACCGGGCGGATTCCCGTAAACCGAATCCCGCTTGCGGATGCGGTGTGGATTGATTGCGGCATCAAGAAAATAACCATGTCCAGCGGATTTCTGCAGATTTCCGGGGATCAAATTTGATCAGGCGCTTGGTGAAACGCGCCAAATTGTTGGTTTTACAAAAGATTATCCCGGGAAAGCGATTTTCTCAGTGAGGCTACCGATCTCGGCAATTGAAAACGGGCTGTTTACCATCGGCTGCTAGGTAATCTGCGGGGTCGTTCGGAACACAAGGTCGCAAGAAGAACGTATCCAAGAGAAGGTGGATGACAGCACTGACGGATCTTTGGCGAAACCAGCGCACCAGGCATGTGGCAATTGCTGCCCTGATTGCCTTTGCGCTCGGCATTTCCGGAATTGCTTCTCCGGCATCCAATTTCCTGCGTATCCTGCAATCGCGCCTGGCCAGCCACCCGGCGTCCGGCCAGGTGGTATTCATTGGCGCACCGGAAGATCTGGCCGATCCGTCCAGTCCCGGCCGCCGCGCCGCACTGGCCGACCTGATCGACGGTTTGGGAAGGGCAGGCCCGGCCAGGACATTCGTCACCGACGTTTTTGACAAGCCTTCCACGATCGAGGCTGACCGTCGCCTGGGCGATGCAGTTGCCGGCACGTCACAGATATATTTCGTTCGTCGTCACATGACGACCATGGGTGGAGACGAGACGCTGCGATCGCTGCCCATCATCACCGGCAATTCGGATGAGGTGGTGAGCAAGGAATGGGTCGATCCTTTCGGCTTTATCTGGCGCCTGCCATTCGCAGTCATGGATGATGGGCACAAATTGCCCAGCCTTCCCGCCGCTCTCGCAGGTCAGATCGGTCCCGCAGGCGAAAGTTTCGCCGTCGATTACTCGGTCAGCTATTCCACCATCCCCGCATTCACCATGGTGGAAGCCGCCACCATGCTTCGCACCGATATGCGCAAGGCGGAAGAAGCCTTTGCCGGCAAGACGGTGGTGATCGGCAGCGGCGTTGCCAACACCACCAATGTCGCGACCATACCGGGCCATCCCAAGGTGCCGGGGGCGATGGTATCCATCTATGGCGCGGAAACATTGCTGGCTGGGCTGCCGCCGGAATTCGCCTGGCCGACCATGTTGCTGTTCTTCACCGGCCTGACGCTGATCGTGGCGGTCATCAAGGTGAAGCGGGGCTCGCGGCGGATCGGTTACGGTCTGATTTCACTGACCCTGATCGGCCTGTTTGCCTTTTTCACGGCTGAACACTGGCCCGCCAATCTGGCCGAAACCGCGATATTCCTGGCAATCTATGGCGGGTTGCGCCTGTGGGTTGCGCGGCAGAATGCCAGCGCTCTCGTACATGAAGCGACCGGCCTGCCCACATTCAAGGCGCTGGAACGCGACCTGTTCCAGATGGGATCGGTCCACACGGCATCGGTCGTCGTGGCCAAGGTCCACCACTTCGATGAAGTGCTGTCCGCCCTGCCGGTGGAAAAACACGGCGAATATCTGAACATGATCGCTGATCGCCTGCGCATCACGCAGCGCGACCTGAAGATCTACACCAATGGCGGGCGCTATCTGGCATGGGCCGTGCAGGATCACGGCGATGTCCGGCTCGAAGCTCATCTCAAGGGATTGCGCGCCGTATTCTCCAGCCCGTTGAGTGTTGGCGGTACTGCCGTGGACGTGGTGATAACCTTTGGCGTGGATTCCACGTCCGAAGGTTCCCCCGTGCGCAAGATCGCTTCCGCCACTGCCGCCGCGGACAAGACATCGGAAGCGGTCGCGCCGATCCACTTCGCCAGTGCCTCCAGCGAGGCGGACCGCATCTGGAACATCTCGCTGCAAGCCAAGATCGACGATGCGCTGCGCACGGGCGAAATCTACGTCGTCTATCAGCCGCAGATCGATATACGCAGCGGCGCCCTTTTTGGGGCGGAGGCGCTTGTTCGTTGGGAGGATCCGGAACGCGGATCGATTTCCCCGTCCTACTTCATCGAACAATGCGAACAGGCGGGCCGCATGGAGGCGCTGACGCGCAAGGTCATGCGCGATGCGCTGTCCACCCTCGCAGCTTCGCCGCTGGCGGAAACCGGTTTCCAATTATCCGTGAACGTCTCGGCCACATTGCTGGCCGATTATCGCGTAGCGGAAATACTGGAAGAAGCGTTGGCGGGCGTCTCGCTCGATCCGACCCAGATTACGCTGGAAATCACCGAAACGGCGCGCATCGTCGATTACGTCAAGGCGGGCCTGGTTATGGAACGCCTGCGTCAGACCGGCGTGAAACTTTCGGTCGACGATTTCGGGGTTGGGGCGGCGAGCCTGGAAACCCTGCATGCCCTGCCGTTTGACGAGGTCAAGATCGACCGGAGCTTCGTGGCAAAAACGCCGGATGACCGGAAAGCCCGCAAAATTGTCGAATCGGTAACCATGCTTGGCAAGAGTCTAGGCATGACGGTTATCGCCGAAGGGGTTGAAGGGGTTGAAGGGGCTGATGTTGTCGAAAGACTAAAGGAGGCCGGCTGCGATATTGCGCAGGGCTATTACTTCGCCAAACCCGCGAAATTCAGCCGTTTAATGGAATTCGAAGCACCGGCAAAGCGCTTGACCGACGGGGTGCCACGCCGACGAGTATAGTAAATACTTTACAAACAGACATGGTTAATTCTAACTACGGCTTCCAGCACAAGGAGGTCGAATCATGTCCAATCGTAAAACTATGCAGGCACCGAAGGCTCGCACGGCTCAGTCCGCTCGTGGCTTCTGGGAATGGCTGCTCGGCGGATATTACCGCTAAGGCTTAGGCCGAACCGAGTTTCGAAAGGGGCCCAATCGGGCCCCTTTCTTTTTGGTGATTGGATACCTTGCAAACACAGCCCTAAGTCACTGGACTGACTCGACTCTGTGCACGCGTTAAGACACCCTCCGCCAATCGCTAAAACGGAGGATCTAATGGCTGATAATTCTGTGGTTCATATGGGCGAGAATTCGCCTGAACAAGTTGCCTACAGGCTCATGGGATTAATCGCGCGAACCGAAGGCTATACTTTGGTTGGAATGGGGGACGCACCGCCCCGAGAATGGATCATTAAGACGTTTGCAGCCTGTCTTCACGCCGTGAAAGCCCCGAGTTATCCAGAAGACGCGATTGCCCTTCTTCCAGAAAAGCGCGGATAGTCTCTGCGACGTTGACTAGTTTGCTGGGACTTGCGCCACTCGCAGCTGCGAGGCGCGCGACCTCAAACCTTGCTCCATACATTTTCATTTCTCCTGACATGAAAAAGCCCGCTCAATCGGCGGGCTTCTCTTCCGTTCGGCCAATACTTGCCAGCAAGATCTTCAAGCCATTTGCGGGGCTAAACCAATCCCGATGGTGACGGATGGAAACTGGCCGCTGTCGAGCCGGTCACTTGGGTGGGGCAACGCCCGAATCCGCGAGCTTTTCACAGCTTCTCGGCTGGATTCTCCTGCTCGTCCGCGCCGGCGACAAGCACCTGGTTTCGGCCGGAATGCTTGGCCTTGTAGAGCGCCTCGTCGGCAGAACGCAGTGCCTTGCGCGGATCTTCGTCGGCAAACACATCCGCCACACCGGCCGAGAAAGTGATATGCCCGATCGGCTCGTTAGTGTCGCGATTGATCAGGCGCAGCGCGCCGAGCGTCTCGCGCGCCTGATCCAGCGCATCTTTCGATTGCAGCACATCCTTGCCGCGGAACAGCATCACGAACTCCTCGCCGCCATGACGGGCGACGTGGCAACGCTCGTTGGAAATCCTGCTCAGCACCTTGGCCACCATTTTCAGCACACGGTCGCCCGCATCATGGCCATGCGTATCATTCACTCGCTTGAAGTGGTCGATGTCGCAAAAGGCAAGGCTCAGCGCTTCGTCATTTTCGCGTGCCTTTTCGCAGGCAGCGGTAAATTGCACCTCAAAGGCACGGCGATTGGGAAGGCCGGTCAGGTGGTCCTGTTCGGCATCGCGCTTCATCTGGCCCATCTGCCGGCGCAGCTTGCGCGCTTCTTTCTCGCGCGAGCTTAGCTCTCCTTCTATCGCGCGGGTCCGTTCGGCCATGCGCTGGGTGAGCGAGACGAGCCGGCCGACAAGATTGTCTGTTCCGCCGTCCATTTCTTTCAGTTCGCAGGCGTGGCGCTGAAGATCGCTGCTGTAATCGCTGGCCGCACTGCGCGCGGCGGTGGCTTGCCGCGAAAATTGTGTCAGCACTTCATCCAGCTCGGACATCAGGCGCCGCGACATCTCCGCCTCATGGACTTCGGATTCGTGGTCCGGATGCGCATCGAGCCAGGCCTGGGTGATCCCGCCATGGGCGGAAAGCTGCGCCACCTGGAAGGCAAGGCGCGGCTTGCCGCCCGATGCAACGTGGAATGCGGTGGCCAGATTGGCCGGGTTCACTTCCAGATCATTGTCGATCAGGAATGCGCTGATCTGTTCCAGCAATTGGTGCTTCGGATCCGGCCGGCCGCCCATGCCGACATTGTCGGTGATCGGCGCGGATGCACCGGTGCGCAGCCAATTGCCGAGCGGCCGACGTGCGGCGAGGGAGGGAGAGCGGATGAACATGCCCATAAGAACGGAACGTTCACTAAGAAATTCAGCCCATCACACGGAAAACTGGAGATAAATCGCCGGAATTTAACCCGCTATTTACCCTGAATCTTAGTATTATCGCACAATATCGCCAAGCAGCGCATCACCAGGGAAGGGCGATGGGTAGGTCTGGTCTTCCACCTGTGGCATTCCGGCTTGTGGATCGCCCACGAATTCCTCGCTCTGGAAGGCAAGCCACAGGGCCTGTGCAACATGGCTCACGCCAAGGCGCTGCATGATCTTGGAGCGATAGATTTCGACCGTGCGCGGGCTGAGATCCAGTTCCAGTGCAATTCGCTTGTTCGATCCGAAACGGGCGAGGGCGGCCAGCACTTCGCGTTCGCGGCGCGAGAGGGACTGAAGCCTGCGCGAGGCCGATGCGCGCGCGCTCTGCTTGCGGACGATCTGTTCCATCCGGATTTCGGCTTCGTCCAGGACGCCGGCGAATTCATCGAGATCGAAGGGCCAGACCAGATGGCCGTGCGAACCCGACTGGACGGCTTTTACAATGAGCCTGTGATCGCCGCCGTCGCAACAGGTGATGAGCGGCAGCCAGTGACCCCGGCGGGCCATCTGTTCCTGAACTTCTGCTACGTCCCCTGCATCCTTGACATAACAGAGCGCTACAGCGCCCTTGACGGGCACGGCGTCGAATTCGTCGAAACTGTCCGCCGGACTGATCTGCCAGCCGCCAGTCGAGAATAATTTGGTAACTTCCGCCCGGGTGCGCGTGTCGGCCCCGATGAAGAAGATGCTGTGAATTGAAGGCATGATCCCCGACTGTCTGTGTCCATACATTCGGAACCTGGAAACAGGCCCCCCGATGGGACAAACGTCTGCGAAAACCGCAATTGGGCAATTGTCGACCTTGTCCGAATAGCGGAAGCCGAAGCTCCTGGCGGCAAGACCCGACTATCCGTTAACCCTGGTGCTGCTGTTTTCGCAGGAGAATGGCCCCCCATCTCCGTTGTCCCCAACAGGGTTTATAACGAAAGGAGCCGCAAATAGAACCGGTTTGTCTCGAAACGGGAAACCATAGGAGATCAACTAAAGTTGATTCCGCAAGTAAACCCGTTTTTCGTATCAGGCTGTCTGGGAAAATGCCTGCTGGATATCGGCAAGGTCCTGTCGCACCAGCCGCAGGCGATCGGCATCGAAATCGGTGACACAATCGAGCAGGGCCCGACGGGCAGAGCCATAGACCTGCAGCAGCGCGCCTGCGAGCGGTGCGCCCCGGTCCACCCCCATTTCCAGCGCGGTCAGGGCGGTCAGTGCCCGCGTGATCGATTTGCTGCGCAGGGTGGGTGTTGCCGGGCCCCGCGCGGCGATTGCGCCGCCAAGACCTTCGATCACCTGGCTCAGGCAGAAGCGCACGAGATCGGCGGAATTGCCGCCCGATACGCGTGCGTCGATTTCGCTGCGGCGATAGGCTTCGTGGGGATCGGTCAGCGCAAGCATGTCAGTTCTGCGAATTCCAGGCGTCGATCTGCTGTTGCAGGAAGGTCAGGGTGGATTGCGATGCGGCAATCCGCGAATCCGCCACCGAGAAACGGCTGGCGAGTGAAGCGCGCAGGTTTTCCTGCTTTTCCGCCACCTTCTCCAGCGCTTCGGCCACGTCGCTGGTCTGCGACTGGTAGCGGCTGATGGAAGAGGCGAGCGAGGCGGGGTTGGAAGTGGAAAGGGCCGCCCGTTCGATGCTGTACAGCTTGGCATAGACGCCGTTGACCCCGGTGGTGAACATGGCGGTCACGCTTTCCGGGTCGGCTTCCAGCACGCGCTGCAATTGCGCGGTGTCCAGCGCGAAAGTGCCGTCCCGCTGGGTGCTGAGGCCCAGTTCCGCCAGCGTGCGCGGCGCGCCTGCCGGGGCATTGGGCATGATTTCCGCACTGGCCAGTTCCTGGAAGGCGCGGCGCAGGGCACGTGCGCCCGGATCGCGGGCCAGTTCGCCGGTCAGCGCGTCAGTGGCAGGCAGAAGTTCCGCCAGCACTTCGTTCAGCGCCGTCACCAGGTCATCCATCATGGATCCGATCGCTTCGGTCGGGTCCTTGAACCCGATCGTGGTCGGAGATCCGATATTCGTGCCGGTCAGTTCCAGTGCCAGCCCGGGCGCGACTTCGCCCACATTGTTGCTGGCGCTGGTCATGGGCAGGCCATCCAGCTTGTAGGAGGCATCGCCCGATACGGCCAGCAGCCGGGAAGGGGCGCCCCCGGAACCGGGATCCCATGCCAGCGCAGACAGCCCTTCTTCGCCGGGCGTTTCCACCGCTTCGACGATGAAACCGTTCAGTGCCCCTTCTTCACCCTTGAAGACCAGCTGTGCACCGGCAGTTGTCTGCGCCACATATGCCGTGACGCCGGCACCCTGGGCGTTGATGGCGCGCGCTACATCGGCCAGCGTCGATCCGCTGTCCAGATCCACGGTCAGCGCCGTCTGGCCGCTATCCTCCGTAAAGCCGGAAGCAGTCGCGGTGCCGAAACGGAAAGTCAGCGAACCGGCGCCCACCACGGTATCTGCCCCGGCAAAGGCCGGGCTGGTCAGCGTTTGCGCCCTGGCCAATTGTTCCACTTCCAGCGTGTAGCTGCCCGAACCGGCGGTTCCGATCGGGGAGGAAACACGCGCTATCGCGGAATTGGCAATATTCGGCTGGGCCGACAAATCGCCCGCGCGGACACGGTCGCCCAGCGCGGAAACGAATTGGGCAAGGATGTTCTTGATCGATGAGGCGGAGGAAATCTGCGTTTCCAGCGTCTCGCTCTTTTCGGTCAGGCGGGTGACGCGATCTTCATATTGCGCCGTTGCGAGCTGCGTCGCCAGCGCCGACATGTCGACCCCGCTGCCCGCACCGAGCGACGTGACGATCGAGGAAGATATCGAATTGTCCACCATGGTGAGAAGAACGGCTTTCCGGGCGCAGGGTTAAGGGGGTGATCAGGCTTGCAGGCGGCCATCGGCGTCGAAACGCAGTTCGGCCGGAACATCGATGATCGGGACCGGCGGCTTTTCCCCTCGCTTGAGCGAGAAGACGAAGGCCAGCACGGCGGCAATCGCGGCGTAAAGCTCTTCCCGGATCGTCTGGTTTTCGCGCGTGGTGAAATAGACCGAACGGGCAAGCTGCGGATATTCCAGCATCGGCACGCCAAGTTCACGCGCCAGTTCCTTCATCGCCTGCGCCTTGTCGCCGCGCCCCTTGGCCAGCACGAAGGGGGCCGATGCCTTGGCGGGGTCGTAAGTCATGGCGACAGCGAAATGGGTCGGGTTGGTCAGCACGAATTGCGCTTCGCGCATGGCATGGGCGACACCGCCCGCCGCCAGTTCGCGCTGCCTTTGCCGGCGTGCTGCCTTTGCTTCGGGGGAGCCTTCCATCTCCTTGTTTTCATCGCGCATTTCCTGGTGGCTCATCTTCAGGCGCATGTTGCGGCGGATAAGCTGGATCGGAAAATCCACCATGGCGATGATCACCAGCCCGGCCGCCAGCGAGAACAGCAGCGATGTGATCGCGCCCCAGCCGGCGGCGAGCTGATGGGCGATATTGCCGCGGCCCAGCCCGGCAATCGTTTCCAGCCAGTTGACGCCCCAGAAATAGGCGATGGTTCCCAGCAGGGCGACCTTGAGCAAACCCTTGCCCATTTCGATCAGGCCATTCGGGCCGAACATGCGCTTCAGCCCTGAGGCCGGATTGATGCGCGATCCCTTGAAATTGAGGTTTTCGATCACCCAGCGCCCGTCTCCGCCAAAGCCGAGCTGGGTCAGCAGCGTCACCAGAACCACGGGCAGGGCAATGGTGGCGAGCAGCGGGAGGATGAAGAACAATCCGCCGCGCAGCATGGAGCCGGGTTCGAAATCGATCAGGTCGCGCCGGTCGAACACGAAGCCGGACCGCAGGATCCCGGTCAGATCGCTGAACACCCAGGGGCCGGCAAAGGTCAGCCAGGCCGCGCCCAGCAGGATCACCGCCGCGCTGGACAATTCCTTTGACCGAAGGACATCGCCCTTCAGCGCCGCGTCGCGTTTGCGCTTCGCGGTTGGGGCGAAGGTTTTTTCGCCGGCGGTCTCGCTCATGGCGTCATCACCTGTTCGACCTGCAGCAGCGATGTTTCTGCAATGTCGATGAACTGGTCATAGATCAGCGGCGCGGCGATGATCATGGCGGCGATACCCGCCAGCACGCCCGCAGGCAGGCCCAGCGCGAACAGGTTGAGGGACGGTGCAGAGCGGCTGAGAACCCCGGTCAGCAATTGTACGAGCAGGAGAACGAGAGTGACGGGCAGGGCAATGCGCAGCCCCGTTTCGAACATCAGCCCGGCAAAGCCGCCGATCATCTCGTACCGTTCGGGTCCCAGCCATGTCTGCCCCGGGGGGAAGGTGCGATAGCTTTCCATCAGCAGCCCGATCCATTGCAGATGGGCGCCAAGAACCAGGAAGATCAGCGTCAGGACGATGGTGAAATATTGGCCGAAAGCGGTTGATTGAACCCCGCTATTGGGATCGACGGCGGTCGCCATGCTCATGCCCATGCCGCCGCCGATCAGTTCGGCCGCGATCAGCGGTGCGGCAAAGGCGATCTGCAGGACGAAGCCCAGAACCAGCCCCATCAGAACTTCGCCCGCCACGGCCAGCAGGCCGACTGCGGAAAACAGTTCCGGCGGGGTGGCGATGGGAGGCATCCAGTTGAAGGCAAAAATGGCCAGCGCTCCGGTGGCGCAGACGCGCACGGTAACGGGTACGGCCGCGCCCCCGAAAAAGGGCGCGGCCAGAAGCGCGGCACCGATCCGCACCATCAGGAAAACAACGATCAGGAATTGTTCCTCGATCGCGCCGAGGCCGAAATCCAGTGCGATCATCGGCCGATCCTGGCGATCTCCAGGAAGATGTCCTGCATGAAGTCGCTCACCAGTGCCATCATCGAGCCGCCAAGCAGGACGAGCACGATGGCGATGGCGGCAAGCTTGGGGACGAAGGTAAGGGTCTGTTCGTTGACCGAAGTCGCCGCCTGGATCAGGCCGATCACCAGGCCCACGGCCATGCTGGCCAGCAGCACGGGCGCCGCCACCAGCGCCGTGACCCACAGCATCTGGTCCGTCAGCGAGAGAAGGGTGGGAAGCTCGTTCATCGACTTATCCGAAACTTGAAGCGAGCGAGCCCATCAGCAGCGCCCAGCCGTCCACCAGGACGAAGAGCAGCAGCTTGAAAGGCAGCGATACCAGCATGGGCGACATCATCATCATCCCCAGCGACATCAGCACGCTGGAAACAACGAGATCGATGATCAGGAATGGCAGGAACAGCATGAAGCCGATCTGGAACGCCGTCTTCAGCTCGCTGGTGACGAAGGCCGGAAGCAGGATGCTGAAAGGCACGTCCTGCGGGGAGGCGAAACGGGGCACGTCGGCAATATCGGCGAACATTTCCAGGTCGGTTTCGCGCGTCTGGCGGATCATGAAGGCGTGAAACTGGTCGCCCGCGGAAGCGATTGCCTGTTCGGCGTTGATCTCTCCGGCGGAATAGGGCGCGAGCGCGGCGTCGTTCACCCGTTCCAGCGTCGGCGCCATCACGAACAGCGACAGGAACAGCGACAATCCCACCAGCACCTGATTGGGCGGGGATTGTTGCAGGCCCAGCGCCTGGCGGAGAATGGCGAGCACCACGATGATCCGCGTGAAGCTGGTCATCATCAGGATCAGGGCCGGCAGGATCGTCAGCAGGCCCATGACCAGCAGCAGCTGGAGCGAAAGGCTCAACGGTTCGCCGCCCGCGCCGCCCAGTTCGCCAAAGGCGCGGTCCAGCGCGCCGGGCATGGCGTTCTGTGCCTGCGCAGCCACATCCTGCGCCCGGGCCAGTGCCGGGGCAGCGGCCGCGATCAGGGCGCCGCCAAGGGCAGACAGGCGCTTCATTCCTCGATCTCCGACCTTGGCCGCGCCGGCGCTTCGGCCAGGCGGACGAGCCCGTTGCGGGAGGTGGAAACGAGGATTTCACGGCCGTGGAATTCAAGCACGGCCAGGCGCATGGTCGGCGAAAGCATGGTGGTTTCCACGATCCGCACGGAGCGCGTGCCGCTTTGCGGGGCGCCGAAACGGCCCTGCATACGCTGGGCCAGTTTCAGGCTGCCCCAGATCATCAGTCCGATCAGCGGCAGCAGGACCAGCAGTTTGACGACATACCAGAACATGGATTGCGTTACTCCGCAGAGGGCATTTCGGCCTGGCCGAATGCGGCCATGCCCGAAGCAGCGGCAGGTGCCGGGGGCGGGGTGGGCGCAGCGCGCGGAGCAGAACCCTGGCCGTTCGCGCCGACCAGTTCGAGGATCCTGAGGCCGAAGCGATTGCCTTCGGCCACGACTTCGCCCCGGGCGATCAGCTTGCCATTGACCATCACGTCCAGCGGTTCATCGGTCAGACGGTCCAGCGTGACCACGCTTTCTTCGGCCAGGCCAAGCACGTCGCGCAGGCGCATCTGCGTGCGGCCCAGTTCGACGGTAAGACGGACATCGATGTCCTGAATCAGGCCGAAGCCATCGGCTGAGAAGGTCATTGCGCTTCCTTTCCGGAAAATGTCTGGGATATTTGCAGGGCGATCTGATCGTCGAGTTCGCCCACATGGCCGCGCGCGATCATTGTATCGCCGATCTTCAACGGCACGTTTCGGGCAACCGCCACCGGCAGAACCATGCCGGGTTGAAGGGCGGCGAGCCGGGAAAGCGGGATGTCCATGTCCACCAGCGTCGCGCGCATTTCCAGCGGGACATCGGCAAAGGGACGGTCCAGGGGGCTGGCCGGTTCGCGCGGGCCGTCGGCAGTATTCTTTGCGCTTTGCGACAGCAGCGCGGGCAGGGCTTCCAGATCGGTTTCGAAACGAACGGTCCAGGGATCCGCATCCCCGCGTTCGATTTCCAGCGTCAGGACGGCCAGCTCCTTCCCCTCGGGAAAGGGGGAGAGCAGAGAATAGCGGGCATTCCCGCCGACATTGCGCAGGGCGCATTTGGCACCCAGCGCATTGATGAAGCCATCGGCCATGCGTTGCTGGATCTTGCGGGCCAGCAATTCCGCCGATTTAGGCAGGGCGGCCGGAACTTCATCGTCATCGATATCGCCGGTGCCACCGAAAGTGCGGTCCAGCTCCGCCAGAATGATGCGCGCGTCGATCGACAGCAGCAGCCGATGGTTCGTGGCGCCCAGCGCCATCAGCGCATTGGCCGTCAGCGGGCCCGTCAGCCGGGCAAAGGTTTCCGATCTGGCCGTCTGTGCGCCCAGCGATTTAATCTTGGGTTCCTGATCACCGAAAAATTCCGCCAGTTCTTCCGCCAGCGACTTGGCCAGGCTTTCGCCCGCGCGCGACAGCTGCGGCATCAAATCGTTCGGAGCTGCCGAACGTCTGGCCCGCAGCGCGTCGCAATGGTTCGCGGCGACACTCGCCGCGACAGGGAAGCCTTGTTGCATCATTGGACGATGAAGGTCCGGAAATAGACCCGGTCGACACCGCCGAAGCCTTCACGGTCGACCAGCACTTCATTGATCGCGTCGGTCATCCGCTGTTGCAGCTTCTTCTTGCCTTCAGGCGTGAACACTTCCTCTTCGCCCGTATTGGCCAGTTCCACCAACATGCGCGAACGGATCGCTGTCTGATGTTCCTTCAGCCACATCAGCACGCGGCCATCGCGCTGGGTCGATGCGGCAAGGCTCACCTGCACCAGCGCTTCGGAATTCTTCAGGTTGGAAGTGAAATCATCGCCGAAGTCGAAATAGGCGGTGCGGTATTTGCTGCCGCCTTCGCCATAGACCATCTCGATCTCTGCCTCGCCCTTGCCTGCGGGCAGGGCATAGGGATCTTCTTCTCCCTTGAGGACAAGCTGCGGGCCCTGCGGCTCTGCCGGTTCGGCCTGCGCCCCGCCACCGATGATGCCGGCTGCCATCAGGCCGAAGACACCGCCGCCGCCGGCTGCCAGCAGGACCAGCCCCATCAGCAGCTTGGTGACCATGCCCATGCCTTTTTTCTTCGGCTTCTTGTCTTCCTGTTCGTCGCTCATGTCAGTTCCTGCGGGATAATGCTGTCGGTTCGGGTTCAGGCGAAGATGCCGCTGCGGGGCTCGCCGCCGGGCTGGTTCTGATCGCTGTCGCGCATGTCGGCGCGCCCGTGCGGCTGATCCTGCCGGGCGGTGCTGTTGTTGCTGCCATTGCCGGCACCGGCTTCACGCTCGGCGGTTCCGCCACGCGTCTGCGCGTTCTGATGTTGCTGGCTGTTGGTTCCGGACTGGTCGTTGCCGGAAAACTGGCCGCGATCGGCGGCCATGGCGGCGGCAATGGCGCGATGCGCATCCGGATCGCGCGCCGAAAGTTCCACCGCCAGGCGGCCGTCCTGCCGCTGGTCGATGCGAAGGGAAAGTTCGCCGAATTCGGCATGGTCGATGGAAAAATCCGCCGTGGCCGGGGCTGCCGCCTCACGCGCGGCCACCAGCCGGTTGACGATCTGCATCAGATCCTGCCGCGCATCCATATTGGCGGCGGGATTGAGGGAGGGGATATTCGTTCCGCCATGTGCCGCCGGTTGCGGCGCGGCTGGAATGGCCGGTGCCGCCGTCGCCTGCGTGAACGCATCGCTGCCGGTCTGCACCGTTTCGATCACGCCCTGGGCGTGCACCGTTTGGGCCTGGCGGACGATCTCGGGACGCTGCCCGCCCTGCTGCATATCCTGCCGCCCGGTCCCGGCCGAGCTATCCGCCAGATCCGCATTGGCGGAGCGATCGGCCATGCGCAGCGAAACCGCCGGCGCCTGATCCATTTCCGCCCTGCCTGCCTGTTTCGGATCGGCCGGTTTCGGATCGGCCTGCTTCGGATCATTTTGCTTCTGAGCCAGCATGGCGGCATTCGATTGCGCGCCCTGCATCATGTCCGGCTTGTCAGTCGCGGAGGGTGTAATGGGCGCTTCCTGTGCAGTCACGGCAAGCAGCGGAGCGGCGCCGACCAGCATGGCCGCATCGGCGATTTCCTGGCCGTCTTCGGTCTTATCCGCGCTTTCTCCATTTTCGGAGATTGTGATCTCCTTTGCTTCGCCGCCAGCCGCGATCGGCAGCGTAACGGGCAAGGCGACCGGCAAGGCAGCCGGCAAGGAAAGCGGCAAGATCTTGCCGGTCTTAACCATAAGCGGCAGCGTACTGCCGTCGGCAGGTTCGGCGGATGGCAGACTACCGCCTTCTTCGCCGGGAAGCGCATCTTCGGGGGAGAGGGATTTGAGCATCCCATCCTTGCCCTGCAACGGTTTTACGAGACTGGCGAGAAGGCCCGAAAAGTCAGGTTTTGCGCCATTTTCTGCGCTTGCGAACTCGACCATACCCTTCAGACCCTTGGCGGGGCCGGACGGGGAAAGCGCGTCGAGAAAGGAAGGTAGAGATTGCATGTGCCTGCCTGTGCGTTCTGTTGCCTTCCTTGCTATTCAAGTTCCGTGCCAGTCCTCCGGGCAGGGGTGGAATCAGGCTTCGCAAGCCGATCAATGATCGCACGATGTACATCGCGGCGATTATCTTCGGCACGGCGGCGCTTGCGGTCGGCAATGGCCAGTTCGGCCAGTCTTTCATCGGCGGCGTCGCGCGCCTGGCTGGCCTGCTGTTCGGCCGTACGGCCGAGCTCGTTCATATGGGCGCTGAGCAAGGTCGCGCCGCGCAGATCCGCGCCGTCCCGCGCACCGTCGCGCAAGGCATAAAGCTGGGCGAGGGAGCGGGTCCGTTCGGAAAGCTTTTCCAGCTTCTGCCGCACCAGTTCCGCGCGATGCGCTTCGGCTGCGGCCTGGCGATGTTCGCTGGACCGCAGCCGCTCGATCAGGCGCACCCGGCGCAGGCGCTGGCGGTCACTGGTCATTGCCGATCAGCTCTTCCAGCTGTTCCAGCGACTGGGGGAGCGACACACGCTCGCCCACATCCTGTGAAAGGAAAGCGGCCAGACGCGGGGCCAGGGCAATGCCCCGGTCCAGCACGGCATCCGCGCCCTGGCGATAGGCACCCATCAGCACGAGATCGCGATTGCTTTCATAGCTGGAGGAAAGGGCGCGAAACTTGCGGGCCAGCTGCACCTGATGCGGCGGCACCACGTCGTTCATCACCCGGCTGAGAGAAGCGCCGACATCCACGGCGGGATATTGCCCGCGCTGCGCCAGTTCGCGCGACAGCACGATATGGCCGTCCAGAATTGACCGCGCGGTATCCACCACCGGATCGTTCTGGTCGTCGCCATCGGCCAGCACGGTATAAAGGCCGGTGATCGACCCCCCGCTTTCGGCCGAATTACCGGCCCGTTCGACCAGCTTGGTAATGGCGGAAAGGGCGGAAGGCGGATAGCCGCGCGCCGCGCCGGGTTCGCCCAGCAGGATGCCGATCTCGCGCGCTGCATGGGCGATGCGCGTCAAACTGTCCTGGATCAGCAGCACGCGGTGCCCCTGCGCGCGGAAATATTCGGCCAGGGAAGTGGCGAACAGCGCCCCGCGCAGCCGCAGATTGGCGGCATGGTCAGCCGGCACGGCAACCACGGCGGTGCGCGTGCCCGTTTCTCCGCGCATGTGGCGCGTGACGAAATCGGACACTTCGCGCGCGCGTTCACCGATCAGGCCGACCACGACGATATCGGCCTGCGCCCCTTGGGCAATCATGTCGATCAGGACGGATTTGCCGACGCCGGACCCGGCCATGATGCCCACGCGCTGGCCCACGCCGAAAGTGGTCAATGCGTTCAGCGCGCGAATGCCGGTGTCGAATGGTTCGGTAACGCTGGCGCGATCCAGCGCGCCGCTGCGCTTTCCGCCGGCGGGCCAGTCGGCAATCGCATGGACCGGAGGCCCGCCATCGATCGGGTTGCCCTGTCCATCGACCGCGCGGCCGAGAAATTGTTCGCCCACCGGCAACATGCCGGGGCGCCCTTCGGCCCGGACCGGAACACCGGGGCGCAGAAGAACCGTGTCGCCCAGCAGCATCATCATCGTGCGGCCATTGCGGAAACCGATGACTTCCGCGGTCAGGGCCTGCCCCTTGCCATGGTCTATGCGGCACAGGCCGCCGACAGGCACGGCCAGCCCGCTCGCTTCGATCAGGCCGCCATCGCATGCCGTGACCCGGCCGAAACGGCGGGGGCTGAGATCGATCGGCGCGACCGCGAGCTCATCCAGCATCGTGTCGAATTGCTTCAGCACTCGCGAAATGCCTCGTCGAGAATGCGGCGCCACTGGCTGGGGCCGTCCTCTATTCCGCCGTCGGGCGTTTCGATCCGCAAGGCGCCGCGTTCGATTGCCGGGTCCGCTTCCACGGTCAGCCCGGAGGGCAGGCGATCGGCAACAAGAGCGAGATCTTCAGGATTGAGCAGCACGCGCTTTTCATCCTGGGAACGCTGCAACATTGAGACGGCGCGTTCAATGCGGCGGGTGAGCCCTTCCTCATCCACGGCCAGCGGGGCGATTGCCTCGTTG
The DNA here is from genome assembly GCF_001008165.2 of Croceibacterium atlanticum. Taxonomy (NCBI): domain Bacteria; kingdom Pseudomonadati; phylum Pseudomonadota; class Alphaproteobacteria; order Sphingomonadales; family Erythrobacteraceae; genus Croceibacterium; species Croceibacterium atlanticum. The sequence goes on from NZ_CP011452.2 coordinate 3,278,441, forward strand.
CACAGGGCCAGCACTGTCTGGCGGAATTTCTCGCGCAGTTCGGCGGCCGTTTCTTCGTCCAGCCGGGTGAAGGCGAGTTCGATCTTGCGCAAGGCCGTTTCACTGGCCGCTTGCTGCCGGGCGATTTCTGCCCGTGTATCGTCCATTCCCTGGGCATAGCCGCGTTCAAAGGCTTCGCCCACGGGATCGGCGGGGCAGGGCGGTGGAGGGCTGCCCGCAAAGCCGGCAAAGCGCGGATCCTGGGTGAAGCTGCGCGGTTTGAACATGTCCTGCAAGGCTGGCCTAGACATATTCGTCTTCCCCGGAATCGCCGAACACCAGCAATCCTTCGGCGGCCAGCTTTTTCGCCACGATCAGGATCTTCTGCTGCGCAGCTTCCACGTCGGCGCGCTTGATCCGCCCGCGCGATTCGATCTCGTCGCGCAGGCCATCGGCTGCACGGCTGGACATGGCGCGGAAGAAATGATCGCGTTCGTCGTCCGGAATGCCCTTCAACGCGTCGATCAGCAATTCGCCATCCACTTCGCGCAGCAACTGCCCCATCATCTGGGCATCGAGGACATAGAGATGTTCGAACTTGAACATTTCCTGCTCGAGCTGTTTCGCAAGCTGCTTGTCCAGCTTGCCAAGCGCCGGCATGATCCGCTTTTCCAGCACCCGGCCCGAATTGTTGATGATTTCCGCTGCGCCGCGCACGCCGCCCATTTTCAGGGAAGACTTGCCATGGGCGCGGGAAATCTTGGTGGAAAGGGTCTGTTCGAGTATTTCTATCGCGTCGGGCGATACGGGGCCGAGCTTGGCGATACGGTGGACCACCGGTGTGTGCAGATGTTCCGGCAATCCGGCCAGCACCTTTGCCGCCACGACCGGGTCCAGTTGCACCAGCAATACCGCGATGGCCTGCGGCGGTTCGTCGGACACCAGCGGGATCAGGACTTCCGGTTCCAGCCAGCGCGCAAGGTCGAGTGCCGGCGTCTTGGCCGACTGTTCCTCGGGCGCGAGGCTGCGCATGATATTTTCCGCCTTCAGATCGCCGACCGCGCCGACCATCATCCGGCGGACACTGTCGAGCCGGCCATGGGCCGAAATGCCCGACTGGTTGGCGGAACTGGCGAAATTGGATATCGCATCGGCAATGGTTGCCGGGCTGATTTCGCCCAGCTCGCACATTTTGGCGCCAAGCACGCGAAGCTCTTCGGGTGAGAGGCGGCCGAGCAGCCTGGCTGCATCCTCTTCGCCCAGCAGCATGACCATCACCGCGGCGCGATCGGCGCCGCTGGGGGTGGTGGCAGGGGACATGTCGCTCATCGGGCAGTCTCCGCCTTGTCCGGTTCACCCAGCATACGGCGCAAGGCTTCCAGCGCGTCATCCGGCTTTTCGCGCACGATGCGCTGGGCCAGTTCGATCTGCGAGGTCAGTTGTTCATTGCCGCCGCCCTGTGGCGGTGCGGCCGGGTTTCCGCCCTGCGGCGGGGCCTGCTGGCCGACGAGATTGACCACGCCGGCGCCAGACGGGGCTTCGCCTTCTTCCGATGCTTTCTGCTTGCCGCGGGTCAGGGACTTTACCACGGGCCGGACTACCAGAAGCAGGACCAGCAATACCGAAATCAGCGCCACCACATTGCGCAGAACAGTGGCGAACCATGCCGTTTCCCAGAAGGGCAGGGGTTCAACCTCCATCTTCTGGAACGGGCGAACCATGACGGCAACATTATCGCCGCGCGCTTCATTTGCGCCAACCGCGGCAGAGACGAGTTCCTTGATCTTCTCCAGCTCTTCCGGCTTCGCTCCCTTCATCGCCTCTTCATTGAGAGCGACGGCAACGGACAGCCTTTTGAGCGTGCCGGGCGCGGTATTCGATACGGCGACTTCCCGGCCCAGCTCGTAAGTGCGGCTGGAACTGGTATTGTCGTTGCGCGGGCCGGCAGCACCGGCGCCGGCTGCGCGGCCGGGATTGGGCGCGCCTTCTTCCACCTGGGCATCGCTTGGCGGGGTGTTGGACATGACGCCGGGAACACCGGCGGCACCGGGTCCGCTGCTGCTGCTGGTTTCCTGCACCGTTTCGCGGCGCACGGCGCCATCCTTGTCATAGCTTTCCCGGGCCGAGGTAACCTCGTCCATGTCCAGCTCTGCCTGGATCTCGGTCGAGAAATTCTCCGCGCCGATCATCGGGGCCAGCAATTGTTCCACCTGAAGGCGCAGCTTTTCTTCCATCCGCGCCTGCAGTTCCAGCCGGTCGGAATTCTTGCTGTCGATCTGGGACAGCAGGCGGCCATGCTGGTCCACGATCCGCACGGCCTCGGCCGCAAGACCGGGCACGGAACCCGCAACCAGATTGGCGATCGCCATCACCTGGGAATCCGACAATTGGCGCCCGCGCGCCATGCGCACCATGACAGAGGCGCTGGGCGGGATATTGTCACGCACGAAGACGGAGCGATCGGCCTGGGCCAGATGCACGCGCACCGCTTCCACCCCGTCAATTTCGGAAATGGTCAGCGTCAGTTCGCGTTCGTTTGCGGCGCGCAGACGGTCGCCTTCAAGCGTGCGACTGGCACCCATCGGCAGGGAATCGAGCAGTTCGGCGCCGCTTTCCGGTGTCGCCAATGCGCCGTCGGAGGCGACCAGCATACGCGCGCGATAGAGATCGCCTTCATCCACCGTGACCACGCCCGTGCCGGAATCGATCTGGTAGTTGACCGAACCCTTTTCGAGCGCGGCGACCACTTCGGCGCGTTCATTGTCGCTGAGAGAGGAATAGAGCACGCGCTGGGGCGCCGGGGCCATCGTCGCCCAGGTCAGGGCCAGCAGGCCGATACCGGCCAGGCCGGCAAACCATGGCAAAGCGCGGCGAATGGCGGGCTGGGCCGTAAACGCCTTGAGGCGGTTCGGCATCGAACCGCCCGCCGGATTGCTCAGGGGCTGGAGAATGGACCCTTGCTGGGCCGCGGGAACGAGATCGCTCATCTATCAGACCCCAATTCGCATGATTTCCTGATAGGCGGAGAGCAGTTTGTTCCTGACCTGCAAGGTCGCTTCGAAAGCAACCCCCGCCTCCTGACGCGCCAGCATGACCTTGGCGATGTCGGTTACTTCCCCGCGTTCATAGGCTTCGGTCAGCTCGCCCGCCTTGGACTGGCTCGCGCTGACGCCATCCAGTGCGGTTTTCAGCGTGTCCGCAAAACCGCCTCCGGCGCTCTTTTCCGGTTCGGCGGGCGCGCCCGCTTTTGCCTCGTGCAATTCCTGCAGCAGCTTCGACTTGTCGAGCAGCTGCTGGCGCATCTCCATGATCTGCTGGACAGATCCGGCGCCACCGGCGCCTCCACCGATCGGGTTCATCGTGCACCTCCGATCGCCAGCCCGGCTTCACGGAAGGATGCCAGGCGATAGCGCAGGGTCCGTTCGCTGATGCCCAGCTTGCGTGCCGCTTCGTTCCGGCGGCCGCCACAGGCGTCGAGCGTTTCCATTATCGCGCGCGCTTCGGAAAGCTGGACGATCTTGGACAATTTCTGGCCCGACTTGGCCGGCACTTCCTGCGCAGCGGGCTGCGCTTCCGCCATCGGCCTTTCCACCAGTCGCGCGGGCTGATCGAAAATGATGTGTTCAGCTTCGATCACGGGTTGGCCCATGGCCAGCACCAGGGCGCGGCGCATGACATTTTCCAGTTCGCGGACATTGCCGGCCCAGCCATGTGCCTTGAGCATTTCCAGCGCTTCATCGCTGATCCACGGCTTGGGCTGGCCTTCCGGCGTGTGGCGCATCACCATCATGAAGGCGAGCGGGGCGATATCGGCCGGGCGTTCGCGCAGGGCGGCCAGCGACATCGGGAAAACATTGAGGCGATAGAAAAGGTCGGCACGGAACCGGCCTTCTTCCACTTCAAGCGGCAGATCGCGGTTGGCGCAGGCGATGATGCGCACATCGACCTTGATCGGCGTGGTCGAACCGATCGGCACGACTTCGCCTTCCTGCAAGGCGCGGAGCAGCTTGGCCTGAAGCGCCAGAGGCATCTCGGCGATTTCGTCAAGCAGCAGAGTGCCGCCATCGGCCGCACGGAAGAAGCCTTCGCCCGCCGAATTGGCGCCGGTGAAGGCACCCTTCTGGTGGCCGAACAGCATTGCTTCCAGCATGGTTTCGGGGATTGCGGCGCAGTTTACGGCCACAAAGGGTTTATGGGCGCGCGGGCTGCGATTGTGGATGAAGCTGGCCAGCACTTCCTTGCCGGTGCCGGTCGGGCCGTTGATCAGGACCGGGATCTCCGCCGTGGCGATCCGGTCGGCCAGGGCCAGGACCGAAAGCGATGCCGGATCGGCCGCGACCGGGGCTCGGCGTCCGCACAGCATGGCGATCAGGGCCGCGAAACTCGCTTCGCTGGCCGGATCGGAATAGGTCAGCGCGCCGTTATTGCCGCTGCGTTCGAAAGCCGCCGTATCGCCGCGTGTCACCGCAATCCGGTTTGCGTGGCTGCCCTGGCCATTTTCCTGGCCATCCGTCAGCAGGACATGGCGATCCGGAAAAAGCGACGGGGCAACCCCCGCCAATTTTCCCGCAAGCGCAGCATGCGCGCGATCGAACGTGCCAGAAATTTCTACCGAACCCATGAAGCGCCCCCCGGCGTGTTAACTCAATCTCTTCGTGAACCCTGATGCGCGCGGGACGGACAAAAGAAGGTTAATTTTAGAGATTGAGGGGCCCCTTAAGGGAAAACACGTATAACTACGTAGGCCCGCATCAATCGCACATCAGGGTCCGAAAATTCCCGCTTAAACTTTCGCCGGAACTGCCGGTCTAGGTTCCAGCTGCCCGATCGCAACGGATCAATGCCCGGCAGCGATCGAAGGACTATCAGGGAGTTTTACAATGTCTGTCATCAACACCAATACCAGCGCGATGCGGGCGTCGAACGCTTCCGCCCTTGCGAACAAGAACCTGGGCACGGCGATGGAACGTCTCTCCACGGGCAAGCGCATCAACAGCGCGAAGGATGACGCCGCCGGTCTGGCGATCGTCAACACCATGACTTCGCAGATCCGCGGTATGAGCCAGGGTGTTCGCAACGCGAATGACGGCATTTCCATGGCCCAGACGGCCGAAGGCGCGCTGAACGAAGTCACCAACATGATGCAGCGTATCCGCGAACTGGCCGTGCAGGCCACCAGCGGCACCTATGACGCAGGCGACAAGACGAACCTGCAGTCGGAAGTGACGCAGCTGACTTCGGAAATCACCAACATCCTGTCCAACACCGAATTCAACGGCGTCAAGCTGTTCGACGGCACCGCCGGCAGCGGCGGCACGGTGACGATCCAGTCCGGCGCCAACGCTTCGGACACTGTCTCGCTCACCTTCGGCAATCTGGCGGCCGATGCTGCCGTGACGGCTGTCACCAGTGTCGATCTGACCTCCGCCACGAACGCGGTTCTGGCCACCGTTGACACGGGCATCGAAAAGATCAGCACCACCCGCGCCACGCTGGGTGCCGCTCAGAGCCGCCTTGAATCGGCGGTGACCAGCCTGACCAACAACATCACCAATCTGTCGGACGCCCGTTCGCGGATCGAAGATGCGGATTACTCGGTGGAAACCACGGCTCTCGCCAAGGCGCAGATCCTCAGCCAGGCTTCGACCGCAATGCTTTCGCAGGCAAACCAGAGCCAGCAGAACGTTCTCTCCCTGCTGCGCTAATAAAACAGACCCACAATCTCTTCAAAATCTCAAAGCCCCGCGCTCCTGGAGCGCGGGGCCTTTTTTGTATGCGTGTCGGAAGGTTTGATCCCGTGGGTGCCGGCGGCCGAAGAGACAGGGGCGCCCGGCGTTTGCCGGGGCTTGTTCAGCCCGCGATGCGTTCCGCTTCGCGGTCCTGCCATTCGATAACGGCAAGGTAATTGGTCAGCCGGTTAAGCTCCAGCTTCGCCAGCAATTCGTTCTGGTGATAGGGGAGTAATTGCCCGGCCACATCCTCCGCCCATTCGGCGCTGCCGTCAAAAACAACCCCGAGGCCGAACACGGCCGGGATATGGGCGAAGACCAGGGGGCGATCGTCGCTATCGGCCTGGGCCAGAAAGTCTTCCACCGCGGTCAGCACGCCATTGCGCGGGCCACCTTCTTCCAGCGCCCAGGCAAAATGACCCATGCCGCGCATCCCGCGATTGGGGCGGGGATCGCCGCTGTCGATCGTCACGCCGACATCGTAACTATAGGCATGGCGATGCTGTTCCGGGATCCGCTCCGGCGCATAGTAGAAATCGCGCCGGGCGCACGGCCAGCTGATATCGTGCAGAAAGGCCAGCAACGGTTTGCCGTCCCGCTGGCAGATGGCGTCGATCTGGCACAGTTCGTTGAAGACCGTGTAATAATTGTGATCGCCGTCGATCACCCAGGCATCAGCTGCGGACAGGCGCGGCAGCGCTTCCAGGCTGGGCTGGGCGAAATGACGGACATTGTCGCTGGACGCGGCCCATTCCAGGAACTCCGCCTTGGGTTCCGGGTCAATGCTGGTCAGCGTGCCGCCGGCCGATGCGCAATGTTCCGCCAGAAGGGTGGACATGCCGCCGAATTCGGCGCCGATTTCCACGATATCCTTGACGCCGGCCCGATCGAGGCAGGGCCGGATAAGCGGCGCAAATTCGGCCATGGAATGAATAAGCAGATCGGCCATCAATTGATCTCCGTGGCGGCAAGGGGCTGTCCGGATTCGACATCGGCGGTGTTTGCAGGGCTTGTCGCAGCTTTGCGGATCACGGTCGGCCGGAACACGCAGGCCAGCAGCAATTGCTGCCCGTCCGGATTATGAGGGGGGGAAACCATCATGAATCCGGCCTCGTTTTGGCAATGCATGAGCCGGCCGGCGGCTTTTTCGATACCGTCCAGCACAGGTTCCGCCGGTTGTTCATTGCGCGGATCATCCGGTGTCAGCGAAAGGAATTCCTCGACCGGGTGGAAGCTGAGGCTGTCCAGCTCAAAATATTCGAATAGGGCGCCGAATTGCAGTGCCACGGAATACTGGCTCGCGCCGACCGGGATCGCCGCCATGAAGAAGCCGTCATGCGTGTTGGTGGCGGTGACCAGTTGCGGCACGGCCTCCTTGCTGTCGGCAAAAATTACCGGAAGTTCGATCGTGGCATCGGCCATGTCGCCGAAGGTAAGCGGCAGGCCGAAACGGCGCTGTGTCAGCAGGCTGAGACGTGTCGCCATGCCCTGACCCTGGATTTCGGCCGGAAGATACATCCGTTCCGATCCGTTCATGTAGAACAGCCCGCGCTTGCGCAGGCCGCGATGGGCGATCGTCTTGTCGAACAGGCCCGTGGTACGCGCCGTGCCAAGATTCACGTCATGTTCGAATTGTTCTATCACATTCAATTCCTCGGCCGTGGGCAGGAACATCATCCGGGCCAGCACATTGGCCGCGCCGCGGCGCCAGTTTTCCAGATCCAGTTCCGCCGAGTTGCGGATGGTCGCTGTCTCTTCAAAAGCCTGGAACTTCAGGCAGCCTGCCTGGATCGCGTCACGCGTGGCGCTTTGTGTTTCCTTGATTTCGTTGCCTTGCCGGACCGGCGTGCCATCCTCTTCATAATCGATGGTCGATCCGGTGGCGCGGGTGGATAGCTGCTCCAGCACGGCGACATTGGCGCAGAGCGATTCCAGCGTGAATGCGTCGTAATGATCGGCGCCGATAAAGCCCTTCTTGTCGAGGCCCGGACGGTCATTTTCGCGCAGCAACAGGAAACGCCCCGCGATTTTCACGCTAAGTCTTTCGGCCAGCAATCCATCGATACGGTTCTGGACCGTGCCGTTATAGCCCAGATCGACAAGCATCAGCGTGTCGCCAGTCTTTGGCCGCACTGAATTGGCGATATGGGCAATCAACCGCTCCGCCATTTCGCGCGATGCGCGAATGATGGATTTCTTGCGCTGCCCGGTGCGCAATTCGCGCAGCAGGGCCTGGCTGGCCTGCGCCGGGGGAAGATCGGCGCAAATCGTGCGGATCTGTTCCTCGTCGATCAGCAATTGCCGGGCGAGAATAAAGGGATCGAGATTGGCGTTCTGTTCGATGAAACGCTGCAGGGCCTTTTCCGTCGTCAGCGACGCAGCGACGGCGGTATAACGGCTGATTTCCAGCGCATGGGCATTTTCGTCTTTCCCGAACAGGGAATGCACCATCATCGGCAGATGGCCGTCGCGCATCAGGAAACACCAGTGCACATTGCCGCCATTGGCGCTTTCCAGCGCTTTCGCCTCGGACTTCAGCCACCGTTCGAAACCGCAAAATACCGGGCCGAGCAGGGTCATGCCCAGCCGTTCCGCCGGGCTTTCGGCCAGGGGTTCGGCAATGGAAAGGGCCGCGCGATGGGGCAGGGTAGCCGCCACTTTCTCCGCCCTGTGCGGATGGATCATGCGGTCGATCGCCGCTTCCAGGCGCAATCTCTGTTCGGTCGAATTCGCGAACTGGGCCAGATGGGCGGTGTTCACGCCAAAGGGTTTGACCCCGTCGATATCGGCGCTGCGATTGTCGCCCACATGCAGGATCGCATTGCCCGGCAATTTCAGCTTGCGCAGCACATCGTGATAAACGCCGCCGGACTTGGACTTGCCGAATGCGCATGAACAGAAGACGTGATCTATCAGATCGGCCACGTCCTGCCCCGCCGCCTTCGCGATCAGGCTGAGCAACTGATCTGAATCGAGATAGGTGTCGCTGACCACGGCGATTTTCAGGCCGCGCTGCTTTGCCGCGACCATCAATTGCACCACCGGCGCAAAGCCGAAGCAATGGCGTGCTTCTGCCGCTATTTCCTCTTCGATGGCGGCTTCGCGCTCCTGCCGATCCGCATTTGGCAGGAGTTGATCATAGATATCGGCAATCGTCACTTCACTGCCGCGGCCGTTCAGTTGTGCCGCGCGCCGGGCGCGCGATTCCGCGCTGCTGCGCTGGATGATGCTGATCCCCGGCAGGCCGTGAAAGATATCGCGCGGGCTGTGGGTGTCGCGCCACAGCAAAGTGTCGAAACAGTCGAGCGAGAGGCACTGGATGCCGGGATGGCTGCCAAGCAACTGGTCGAACTGATGCGGCGAAAGGGAAACGGTCAAGGCGAGCTCCTGTCGCTTCGGGAGCATAGCCTGTTGCCGGCGCCATGCCGGTATCGCCCCCCTGTCTGAACAGAGGGCTTAAACAGCCATGGTTAACAGGCGGTAACCGACCTTAACACCGGATTGGCGCGTTCCTTAAGGGCTAATGGCTCAGCAGGATCGAAATCCGTCGGTTGCGTGGATCCTGGGGGTTGTCCTTGATCAGCAATTCGCGGTCCGCAACACCTTCGATCCGCAGGAAGCGGCTTTCGCCAATGCCGCTGCGCATCAAGGCCTGTCTCGTTGCTTCGGCGCGTCCGGCGGAAAGCGACCAGTTATTGGCCTTGATCCCGCTCTTCCAGGGCAGGGCATCGGTATGGCCACGAACGGTCAGCTTGCCCTGTTCTTCGGCTACGGCCCGGGAAATCACCTTCAGCAATTGCGAGGCATCCTGCGTCAGCACCGTGGTGCCGAGAGAGAACATGGAGAAATCGGCATCGTCCACCAGGTCGATGCGAACGCCTTCGGTCGTGTCGACCATGCGCACCTGCTGGACCAGGCGGCGCATGCGCTTGCTTTCATTAAGTTCCTGCTCGACCCGGCGGCGCATCCGGCTGACCGCGTCGGCGCCTTCCTTGGGGCCGCCGGTCGCCCCGCGGGGAATCGTAAGCGATTTCGTGCCGGTCTGGCCGGCGCGATTGGGATAATTGTCGACATCGGTGATCGATGAACCGCCAAGCAGGCCATTGGCGCCGGCGCTTTCCTGGCGCGTCTTGACCAGGGTGGGCGTGAAATAGTCGGCCAGGCCCTTGCGCTGGTCCTCCGTCGTGGCGCCGAGCAGCCAGAGCAGCAGGAAGAAGGCCATCATGGCCGTCACGAAGTCGGCATAGGCGACCTTCCAGGCACCGCCATGATGACCACCGCCTTCGACGACGGTGACCTTCTTGACGATGATGGGCGGCGGCGGTTCGTTCTTTCCGCGTTGCGATGCCATCTCAGCGGCTCCGCAGGCTGTCTAGCAGTTCCGACAGGCCCGGGCGGAAGGCGTGGCCGAGGCCCGAACGCGCGCTTTCCACCACCAGCGGCTGCGGATAGCCGTTCAGCGATGCGATGATCACCTGCTTTACCGCGTGGAAGATCTGTTCATCGGCTTCGAGCACCTGCTTCAGGCGCGATGCCAGCGGGCCGACAATGCCATAGGCCAGAAGCACGCCGAGAAAGGTGCCGACCAGCGCCGAACCGATCATGCCGCCCAGCACGGAAGGCGGTTCGTCGATGGAACCCATGGTCTTGACCACGCCGAGCACGGCGGCGACGATTCCCAGTGCGGGGAGGGCGTCTGCAAGGGACTGCAAGGCGTGCTGCGGCTCGTGCAATTCGTGGAAATGCGTCTTCATCGCATTGTCCATCACCTCTTCCACGGCATGCGTTTCCAGCGTGCCGGAAGAAACGACGATCAGCGTCAGCGTGTCGCAGATCAGCGCCACCAGCGGCTTGTTGGCCAGAACCCTTGGATATTCGGCGAAAAGCGGGGAATTTTCCGGTTCCTGCACATGGCTTTCCAGCGCGACCGGGCCTTCGCTGCGCAGCAGTTTCATCAGCTTCGTCGTCAGCGCGATTGCATCCATGTGATCCTGCTTGGTGTGGCGCGGGCCCTTGAAGACCTTGGCCAGCCCGCCGCCGATCGCCTTCAGTTCATGCAGCGAATTGCCGGCAACGGTCGCGCCCAGCGCGGCGCCGCCAATGATGAGCATTTCATGCGGGATCGCATGCATGACAGGTTCGAGCGCGCCGCCAGTAATGGCAAAGCCGCCGAAAACCATGACCAGCAGAATGACGATCCCGATTGCAGCATACATTTATTTTAGTCCTTCAGGTTCCGCTTGCGCAGGTCAGATCATGTTGAAGAGCGAGAGATTGGCGAGCCGGACGAAGCTGGCCTGGCTGGCTTCCAGCACGGTCAGCATTTCCTGGAGCCGGGCCGTGGTTTCGGCGATATCCGCCCCGCCGACCGTTGCCTTCTCATCCGCATTGAGTTCGGACGCTTCGATCCGGCGCGTATCCATCAGATCGACCCAGTTCATCCGCGCGCCGATCACGGTCTGGGCCGTGGTTACTTTCTGCAAACCGGCATCCAGACTGTCGAGCGCGGCATTGGCTGCGGATGTGCCGTCCTGGCTGCTGTCCTGCAGCACGGCGGCAAGATTGCCGAGCACGGCGAACAGGTCGGTCGTGCTGCCATTCACTTCGAATTCCAGCACTTCCGGCCCGGTTACGCCCGGTATCACGTCCTGCCCTTCGCCCAGATCGAGCGGCGTGGTCTGCGCCGTGCCGACATAGGCATAGCTGCCGCCCTGCAATTCGTAGGAATCGCCGCTTGTCTGCCCGCCGAACAGGGCATGGCCCGCGCTGTTTTCGCCGTTCATCACCAGCAGCAGGCTTTTCTGGAGATTTTCCAGTTCCATGCCGATCGTCGCCCGCTCGGTCTCGCCATAGATGCCATTGGCAGCCTGGATGGTCAGTTCCTTGGCGCGGGTGATGATCTCCGCCACGGAAGACAGGGCGCTGTCGGCCAGTTTGAGATCGGCGGCGGCGCGGTCGGAATTGGTCTTGTCGATATCGGACAAGGTCTGCGTGCGCGACAAAGTGCGCAGGCGCGCTGCCGCGACCGGATCGTCCGAAGACCGCGTAAGCCGATCGCCGGTGCTGATCTGTTCCTGCATCTTGTTGGCGCGCGAACGCAGATCGCCCATCTGGCGTGTGGCGCGTTCGAAATATGCCGAAGTGCTGAGATTGATCATCGTGGCATCATCCAATGGCGACGAGGGTGTCGAACAATTCCTTGGCCACCTGCATGGCGCGGCCCGAAGCCTGGAACGCCTGCTGGTAACGGATCAGGTTGGCGGCTTCCTTGTCGAGATCGACGCCGGCCTGTTCCTGCAGCGAGATCCGGGCCGAGGAAGCAATGGTTTCCAGCGCTTCATTGGTCAGTTCGCGGCTGGAAACCTTACTGGAAATCTCGAACAGCAGGGCGTTCATGTCATCCGCCGCTTCGCTGTTGTTCAGCGCCGAGCGCAGCGCGTCGAGATTGGAAGCATCGCGGCTGTTCGCGCCTGCGCCGGCCGGTGCGGTGGCCAGCCCGTCGGGATTGCTGAAGGCCAGCTGGATCCCGCCGGCGCCGCTGCCGGTCAGCAGGGGCTGGCCTGCCGAACCGTCCAGGGCGACGCCGCTGGCCTGCGAATTATTGACCGCGCTGATGACCGAATCCGCCACAGTGTCGAGCCGGCTGCGCAGGTCGGTGGCTTCTGCCAGGCCGAGCGCGTTACCCGCCAGCGATCCGCCGGAAGGCGTGAAGGCGGTGCCGCCAGCGGTAAAGGAAATCGTGCCGTCGGCCGCCGTAGCCATGGCTATAGAAGCGGCGTTTCCGGCGGATACCAGCGTCGGGCCGGATGCCCCAGCCGCCTGCACGGTGACCGTGCCATTGGTGCCGAAAGTGGTATTGATATTGGTTATGCCGCTGAGCTGTTCCAGCAGGCTGTCGCGCCGGTCCAGCAGGGATGCCTGGTCGCTGCTGCCATCGCCGGCGCGGCTCAGCTGCAAGTTCACCCGCGCCAGTTCGGTGGTGATGACATTGGCCTGATCGACACCGGCCTGGGCGTTGAATTGCATCCCGGACATGGCCGAGGTGATCGAACTGTCGGCGATCTCGAACTTGTTGGCCAGTGAATCCAGCGCGGCGATGACTGATGCCCGGAGCGACGGATCGACCGGATCGACGGAGAGTTCCTGCAGCGATCCTTCGAATTCGACGATGGCCTGATAGATGCCGACCTGGTCGACCGAAGCCTCCAGGTTCTGCAGCGCCGTCAGCTCCGCGTCAGACCGGGCGAGGTCGCTGACCGTGCGGCGGACTTCCGACTGACGGAACATGTCCGCATTGCGATTGATGCCGGTAACGCGCGAGCCTGACAGCGAAATATCGTGGACGCGGCGCATCCCGCCCGAGGCAGTGACTTCCTCGATCGTGACCGAACGGCGGACATAGCCATCGCTGGACGCATTGGCGATGTTCTGCGCTGTCACGTCCAGTGCGCCGCGCGCCGCGCGGGCGCCGCTGGCCGCAATCTGCAGGAGGTCCGATGCCATCGCCTAGTCCTCCGGCTGGATATATTGGGACAATTGCGCCTCGATGGAGGCGGCGAAGCCGATCATGCCGGTCTGCGAAGCGATATCGGCAAATTGCGCATCCTGCATTTCGCGGAAGGTCTGCTCCCCCTGTCCGCCGAAAAGCTCGTTTCCGCCAAAATCGGCCTTGCGGGCCGCGGCAAGCATCTGGCGCAGGAAAATCGCCTCGAACTGTTCCGCCACCTCGCCCAGCTTCTCGCGATCGCCGGGCTGGGTGGACTGGAACGCCGAAGAGGCATTGTGACTGGCAAGGGCAATCGGCTGGGTCATATCACCACCATCTCCGCCTTGAGCGAACCGGCCTGCTTCAGTGCCTCCAGGATCGCCACCAGGTCTGCGGGGGTTGCCCCGAGCAGGTTCAGCGCATCCACCACTTCGGCCAGCGAGGCGCCCGGATCGAACATGGCGACATGGCCGCCGCGCTGTTCGACATCGATCTGGCTGTCATCCTCCAGCGCAGTCTGGCCGCGGCTGAAGGGTTCGGGCTGGACCACGGTCGGATCCTCGTCGATGCGGACGACCAGGCTGCCATGGCTGATGGCTGCCGGGGCGAGGCGCACCGCGCTGGAGATGACCACCGTGCCCGTGCGGCTGTTGACCACGACGCGGGCGGCAGCCTCTGCGGGATCGACATCGATCATCTCGATCTGCGACATGATGCTGGCACGGATATCGGCACCCGCCGGCAGGTTGAGCGCCAGCGTCACCCCGTCTTCCACCAGGGCCATGCCCGGATATATGTTGTTGATCGCATCGCGCACGCGCGAGGCGGTGAGGAAATCCGCTTGATAAAGGTTCCAGCGCAGCACCGGGGTCTGTTCAAAGCCGGTGGCAACGCCGCGTTCCACGCTGGCGCCTTCGGGGATGCGGCCCACTGTCGGCACATTGACGGTCAGCTTGGATCCGTCCTGCCCCGAAACGCCAAGCCCGCCCACGGCAAGATTGCCCTGCGCCATGGCGTAGATCTGGCCGTCCGCGCCATAGAGCGGGGTCAGGACCAGCGCGCCGCCGCGCAGGCTCTTGGCCTTGCCGATGGCGGAAACGGTCACGTCGATCCGCTGGCCCGGCTTGGCGAAAGCGGGCAAATCGGCAGTGATCAGCACGGCCGCCGCATTCTTGAGCGCGGGATTCACGCCCGGCGGCAATTGCAGGCCGAACCGGCTGGAAACGCCGCGCATGGCCTGCGTGGCATAAGCGAAATTGTCGTCGCCCGATCCGTCCAGTCCGACCACGATGCCATAGCCCGTCAACTGGTTGGAACGGACCGCCTGGAACGTGCCGAGATCGCGCACGCGCTCGGCCGCGGCGGGGCTGGCAATGGCGGCGATAACGCCGGCGAGTGCGATGAGCAGCTTGCGTATCATGGCCGACCTCAGAACGGGCTGATCTTGTTGAAGAAGTTCAGCAGCCAGCCCTGACGGCTGGATTGCTGGACGGCGCCCTTGCCGGCATAGCGAAGCTGGGCGTCCGCGATCCGCTGCGAAGCGATCATGTTATCCGGCCCGATATCGGCGAGACGGATGATGCCCGAAAGCTGGATCCATTCATCGCCCTGGCTGAAATTCATGACTTTTTCGCCTCTGATCAGCGCGGTCCCGTTGGGCCGCACTTCCGCGATGGTCACGGTGATAGTGCCGGCCAGCGAACTGGATTGCGCCGCGTCGCCTCCTCCATTGAACGACGAAGATGCCGAAGAATTAAGCTTGCTGGGATCGAAAGACAGCGGGCCGGTGGTCGGCGGAGTCAGCGCAAAGCCGCCGTCGCGCGAATTGCTGGAACTGGCGGATTTGGATGTCGTGGTGCGTTCAATCAGCGCCACGGTCACCAGATCGCCCACCTGATGGGCGCGGGCGCCGGCATAATAAGGCGCGTAACCGCCTGCCGCCTGGAAGATGGCGCCATTGCCGGGGGCAGGTGCCGCCACCGGGGCAGGGGGCAGCGACGCGGTAAAGCCTGCGGGCCGTTCCGCACCGCAGGCGCCGAGCAGCGTGGTCGCTCCCAGCAGGGCGGCAATGCGGGTGAATTTGACGGTCATCATATTGGTCCTTGTCGCTTCGCCGGTCACGATATCGCGGCCGATCACAGCGTCTGGTTGGCGTTGCGCAGCATTTCGTCGACGGAAGAGACCATCTTGGAATTGATCTCGTAGGCGCGCTGGCATTCGATCATGTCGACCAGCTCCTCCACGATATTGACGTTGGAGGCTTCGAGCATGCCCTGGCGGATGCCGCCGCGGCCGTTTTCTCCGCCCGGACCGAGCTGGGCGACGCCGCTGGCGCCGGTTTCGACCAGGAAGTTGTCACCAATGGCGCGCAGGCCGGCCGGGTTGGAAAAGCTCGCGATTTGCAGCTGGCCCAGTTCGGCGGATTCGCTCTCTCCCGGAAGCTGGGCCGAAACGATGCCGTCCGGGGAAACGGAAATGGCGCTGGCGCCTTCGGGGATGGTGATCGCGGGCTGCACGACATAGCCCTGCTGCGTCACCACCTGCCCTTCGGCCGAAACGGTGAAATTGCCGGCGCGGGTATAGCCAAGCTGGCCGCCGGGCAGTTCCACCTGGAAATAGCCATCGCCATCGAGCGCGAGATCTAGCGCATTGCCCGTTGTGTTGAGCGCACCCTGCGTCACGATCTGGCTGGTCGACTGAATGGCGACACCGGTGCCGAGATTGAGGCCGGTTGCATAAGCGGTTTCACCGGAACTGCGCTGGCCGGCAATCCGGGCATCCTGATAGGCGAGTGTCGCGAAATTGGCGCGATCGCGCTTGAAGGCGGTGGTGCCGACATTGGCCAGGTTGTTGGCCACGACGCGCATCCGCGCATCCTGTGCTTCCAACCCCGTGCGGGCGACCTGGAGTGCTGAAACAGGCATGGGTTCAATCCTTTCGTCAGGTCATTCGCATCAGCTGCGAACCGCTTTCGTCCACTTCACTGGCGGTCGCGATGAGCTTGCTGCGCATGGCAAAGAGGCGCTGCGCGTCGATCATTTCGACCAGCACCTCGGTTGGTTTCACATTCGATTGTTCGAGCGATCCGGTGGTGACGCTCGCTTCTTCGTCGCGCGGCAGAACGCCGCCGCCCTCGACACGGAACAGGCCGTCCAGCCCTTTCAGAACCGGGCTGCCCTGCCAGCCGGCCAGCTTGATCCGGCCGACATCCTGGGCAGGGGCGTTGGGCGCGGCGGGATCGGTCACGGAAACCGTGCCGTCCGGCGCGATGCTGGCCTTGCCGCCCAGCGGGATGGTGATGGGACCGGCATCGCCCATGACGGGCTGACCCTCTCCGGTGACCAGCAGGCCGGTGGGCGAAATCGACAGGTCGCCGCGGCGCGTATATGCCTCCGACCCGTCGTCCGCCTGCACGGCCAGCATAGCCTGTCCGTTGATGGCGATATCCAGCGGCTGTCCGGTTTCGATCACGTCCCCGGTATCCATGCGGGCGCCGCGCACTTCGGCGTGCTGCATCGCCCGCACTTCCAGGCTGTCGCCTTTCACGGTCATCGGCCGCTGGTCCAGCAGCTCGGCCTTGAAGCCGAGAGTCTGGGCATTCGCCATATTGCTGGCGATCACCCGCTGCTGCTGCATCGAGGACTGCATCCCCGATAAAGCGGTATAGATCAGCCGGTCCATCTTCTATCAGGTCCGCAGGTTGATGATCGTCTGCGAAATCTGGGTCGCAGTGTCGATCGCCTTGGCATTGGCCTGGAAATTGCGCTGGGCCGTGATCAGGCCGACCAGTTCTTCGGCAATGTCGACATTGGACCGTTCCAGCGAACCGGACAGCAGCGTGCCGTACTGGCCATAGCCCGGAGATCCATAATTGGCGGCGCCGGAAATGCCGCTGACTTCCCAGTTGGAAGAGCCAACCTTCTTCAGGCCTTCCGGCGTGAGGAAAGAGGCGAGGGCGACACTGCCCAGGGGCAGGGTGGAACCATCGGCATAGGATGCGGTAACGAGGCCGTCAGTGCTGATCGAGACGCTGGCGAATTCCGATCCGGATGCATTGGTTGCCGGGATCTGGGTGTCTTGCGGGGTGTTCGAAGTCGGCGTGCCGTTGGCGTCCACCGGATAGGTCTGCAGCACATTGCCCGAACCGTCCTGGATATTGCCGACCTGGTCGGTCGTGAAGGAACCGTTGCGCGTATAATAGGTCTTGCCGGTTTCCATGTTGACCGTGGTGAAGAAGCCGGGGCCCGTGATCGCGAGGTCGAGCGCGGAGCCGGTCTGTTCGATCGGGCCGAGTTCAAAGACCTGGGTGATGGATTCCACGGTGGAGCCCACGCCCTGGATCATGCGCGGATTGGTCAGCGCGGTGGCGGCCACGACATCGCCGAAATCCGTGCGGCTCTTCTTGAAGCCGTTGGTTTCGGCATTTGCGATATTGTTGGCGATCACGCCCAGATCGGTCTGGGAATTCTTCAATCCGTTCAGCGACACATAGAAGGACATCGGTGTAACTCCTGATCAGTTCTCGGTAGTTTCGGTATTGGCTGCGCCATGGGCCTGGGCGGAGACCAGCAGGTCCAGCTTGTCGGAGATTTCCTGCAGCAACTCGGAACTGTCGGTCGTGGCCGACAGGGAGGAGAACTGCGCCATCTGCGCCAGCATGTCGGTATTATCGACCGGGTTGAACGGGTCCTGCTGCTGCATCTGGACGACGAGCAGTTCGAGGAAGTCTTCGGAGCCGAGCGAGGCGAAGCCTTTCCCGGTGGTGGAGGACGCGGCGGTGTTCGCCGCGCTGGTGGAGGCGATAGCCGTCATTTCATCCTCATTGTTTCGAGCATCAGCTGCTTGGCGGTCGACAGTGCATCGACCATGTTGCGGTACTGGCGGGACGCTTCGAGCATCTCGACCATCTCTTCATTCTCATCGACCGGGGAGACCCAGATATCGCCGTTCTCGTCAGCGAGCGGGTGGTCGGGATCGTGCTGCTTGATCGGTGCGGCCTCGGACGCCATCACGCGGTCGACGCGGACGGAACTGAGGCCGGTTGCCTGATCCAGTTCTTCGGAAAACACCGCGCGAACGGGGCGGTATGCTTCGCCTTCGCTGGCGGATACGCTGCCGACATTGGCCAGGTTGGAAGCGGCCGCATTCATCCGCACGAGCTGCGCGGACATGGCGCGCTGCCCCAGCTGGAACATGGTCATCTGGTCGGACATCGTCATTCGCCCCTGATCGCGCGGGTCACGGTTTCGATCCGGCCCTGAAGGAAGGAGAGCGTGGCCGTGTAGGCGACGGCGTTTTCCGCGAAGGCGGTCTGTTCGGTCGCCATTTCGACCGTGTTGCCATCGAGACTGGGCATGACCGGAACGCGATAGCGTGTGGCGGTGCCGATGGCCTCGTCCCCGCTCGCACCACCCAGACGCGCTTCGAGCGCGGCATCGAAATCGATGTCGCGCGCCTTGTATCCCGGCGTCGCGGCATTGGCGATATTGGAGCCCAGCAGGCCAAGGCGCTGCGATCTGATCTCCAGCGCGGCACCGTGGACGCCGAAAAGTCCTTCGCTCATCACACACTCCACACAATAACTCGCACCCAATTAAGCAATTGGTGTGCCAAACTGGCGAAACTGGCGGAATTGCTGGGGTTTCAAGTCGACAAGCCGAGGAAGCGGCAAAGCATTGCCGTCCGGCGGCAAGTTTTGGCCATTCAGATTAAAAACGGCGAATTCCTGCCGTTCTGATGGTCAAGGAGACCCAATGACCGTCACGCAATTGATCGATCTGCCGGCCATCGCGATCGTGCTGGGGGGCACGATCGCGGCGACTGTGCTGCGCTGCGGCTGGCGCGATATGCGCGATATGCTGCGTTCTCTCGCACAGCTGCCGGCGCGCCCGTTCAACGCGGCGAGCGTGAAGGCGGAGCTCGCGGGGCAGGTCAGGGCCATACAGGAAGACGGGCTTCTGCGGGCCGAACTGCGGGGATCGGGCGATGACGAGTTCGATGGACTTTCGGGAACGCTGATCGGGCGGCGATCGGTCCAGGCGCTTTACGATGAACATGAACGTTACCGGCAGAAGAGGCTTGCTCTTGCGGAAACCGGGGCAGGCGTTCTGGCGGCCGCGGCCGAGCTTGCACCCGTGCTGGGGCTGGCTGGAACGCTGATCTCCCTGGGAAGCCTTTCTTCCGATGTGGCCGAAGGCGGTAATTATGCAGCCGCTATCGGCATGGCGATCACCACAACGCTCTATGGCCTGGTTATCGCCAACTTCCTCTTTTCCCCCCTGGCGGCCGCGGTGAAGCGCCGTTCCAGCGTGGAAGAATGCGCCCGCAAGGAATTGCTCGACTGGCTGGCGCAGGCAGTGAAAGACGCCAGCGGCCCGCGTGCCCTGCGCGAAGAAGTGCGGAAACGGGCCGCGCCTGACGGTCGGCGAAGGAATGCGGCGTGATCTCCCGCGGGGCGGGGGCAAGCTGGCAGACCGTGATCGCGGATCTCGCGCTGATCCTGTTCATGATCTCGGTTTCCGCCATCGGGGACGGCGACGGGGAGGATGAAGGGCAGGCCGCGCCGCAGGAGACAGTGCTGGCCAATCCGCTGCCGGCAGAGGGCGAGCCGATCGGCATTTACCGCGCGGGGCCCGATGCCCTGCCGATCGCCGACTGGCTTGAACAGATGCAGGCCGATCCGCGCCAGCGCCTGACGATCATGGCCCGCTATCCCAATGGCGCCTCGGTCGAAGCGGCAGGCGCAGCGCTGGCCCTGGCCGAGGAGGCCGGCGAAAGGGCCGGGCGCACGCGCATTCTCCTGGAACCGGGGGAACAGGCGGAACTGCTGGCGGTGCTGGCCTATGACGATACGCAGGCCGGCTGGCATGAAGATTGCACAGTTCCGGGCAAAGGTGGCGATGGTGCCACCATGCAAGGGGATAGACCATGCGTATCATCCAGCTCGCAGCGGGCGCCGCTGCGCTGACTGCTGCCTCTGGTGCAATCGCCGCCGGTTTTGCCGATCCTGCCACAATCGATCTCGAAGTTGCGCAGTTCACTGGCGCCCGCCAGGGCGAACCGGGCGGCGCGCGCCTGCCGGTCGACCGGCGGCTGAAACTGTCCAACTGCCCGCAGCCGCATGACCTTGAATGGTATGGCAGGAACCGGGAAACCGTGCTTGTCCGCTGCCCGGAACCGGGCGGCTGGCGGATTTTCGTGCCGCTGGTGGCAGAGCCGAAGCAGCAGATGGCCGCCGCCGCACCGGCCCAGCCGGTCGTCTCCCGCGGGGAATCCGTGACCATCGCCGTGCGCGGCAGTGGTTTTGTCCTGTCCCGCCAGGGAGAGGCGATGGAATCCGGCGCCGTGGGCGAATGGATCCGCGTGCGACCGGCGGGCAAACGTACCGATCCCGTTCGCGCCCGCGTGGTCCGGCCCGGCATGGTCGGCATGGATTTGCCGTAACCGGCAAAATTTTGTCGGGGGTGCCCCTTAAATATGCTCCCCCGCGGCCGTTCTGGTTATCGAATTGCTTTACGGAGCGGAACGATGAACCCGGTTGACGCGGCAAGTCTGAATGTGACTCAGCGCCTGAAAAACGGCGCATCGTCCCCCGTGTCACGCGCGGAAGCAGTCCGTCCTGCCGCCAGTGAAGGGGGCAGGACCGGCGCCGCCGTGACCACCGGCCTGAAAAAGACCGCATCGGCAGGAGCCGAAGCCCCGATCGATGTCGATCGGGTCGCGGAAATCCGCAAGGCGGTGGAAGAAGGGCGTTATCCGCTGGTCCCGACCCGCATCGGTGACGCCATGATTGCTGCCGGTTATCTGTTGAGGACCAAGTCGTGAACCAGCCCGCATCCCTTCGCGACCATCTGCGGCAAATGCTTGCCCTCCTGGAAGGGGAGCGGCAGGCGCTTGCCGCCCTGGACATGGATCGCATCGTCAGCTGCGCCGATGGCAAGCTGGAACTTTGCGCCGTGATGGAACGCTGCAACAAGGCGGATCTGGACGAGGAATGCACCGGCCTGCTGGACGCGGTGAAACGCCTCAACGAGGTAAACCGCAAGCTTCGCAACCTCATAGCCAATAATCTGCAGGCGCGGCTCCATTCGTTGACCGGCGCGGTCAACGTCTATTCGGGCCAGCGTCCCTCCGTGATTGCGGAGATGCCGCGCTAAACAGCAAACTGGCACGCTTGTTGCAGAACCCCGGGAGGATATTGATCAACCCCGGGGAAGAACGTGCCCTCAATCAATCCTGTCCGGCAAGGCGAAGTACACGCCGCCATTGCGCGCGCTTCCGCCGCAACGGGCGTGAATTTCGATTACCTGCTGGCGCAGGCCAAGCTGGAATCGGGTTTCGATCCTTCAGCCCGGGCAGGCACGTCATCCGCCGCCGGCCTCTATCAATTCGTCAACGGAACCTGGCTGGATACGCTGGACAAGCATGGCGCCGCGCACGGCCTTGGCTGGGCGGACAATGCGATCAGCCGCAAGGGCGGGCGGGCAGTGATTGCCGATCCGTCCATGCGGGCCGAAGTCATGGCCCTGCGTTACGACCCCAACGCCTCCGCATTGATGGCTGCGGAACTCGCGCGCGATAACAGCGCGGAGCTGGAGGGGTTTCTCGGCCGTTCGCCTGATTCTTCCGAACTCTATCTCGCCCATTTCCTAGGCGCGAAGGGCGCGCGGGATTTCCTGGGCGTGTTGCAGGCGACACCGTCCAAATCGGCGCCGGCCCTGTTTCCCAAGGCGGCGGCAGCCAACCGGCCCATTTTCTATGATGGCAACATGCCGCGCACCGTGGGGCAGGTGATGGATCTGGTCCGCGCCAAGGTCGACGGGGCAATGGATGCCAATCAGGGAAGTTTCCCGATGGCGGCGGCTTATTCTCAATCCCTGTCGGCATCGCAGGGCGGCGCGCCCGCCGCGCCTGCGCCGCCACCCATGAACCCTGCGCCCGCGCGGCCATCCATGGCCGAAACATTGCGCGCCACCTTCGGCACCGCTGGATCTTCCGCTGACGCGGCCGGCCAGCGGGTGAATGCCGCCTACGCCAAATTCAAGGCTTTCGGACTGTGAACCTGCGATCCCTCATTTCGCCAGCACTGGCGCTGCCTTTCGGCATATTGGCCGTCATCGTCCTGATGGTGGTGCCGATCCCGGCTATGGCGCTGGACATATTCTTCGTGCTGAACATCGCGCTGTCCGTGGCGGTGCTGATGGCTGCGGTGAATTCCCAAAAGCCGCTCGACTTTTCCTCCTTTCCTTCTGTTCTGCTGTTCGCGACCCTGTTGCGGCTGGCTCTCAACGTGGCGTCGACCCGCGTGGTGCTCCTCAACGGGCATGAAGGGGAAGCCGCCGCGGGCAAGGTGATCCAGAGCTTTGGCGAATTCCTGATCGGCGGCAATTTTGCTGTCGGCATCTTCGTCTTCCTGATCCTGATGATCATAAACCTGGTGGTGGTGACGAAGGGCGCCGGCCGCGTTTCGGAAGTGTCGGCGCGCTTCACGCTCGACGCCTTGCCCGGCAAGCAGATGGCGATCGACGCCGATCTGGCAGCCGGCCTGCTGACCGCGGAAGAGGCCAAGGCACGCCGCCGCGAAATCGCCACCGAAGCGGATTTCTACGGCTCCATGGATGGTGCCAGCAAATTCGTGAAGGGCGATGCGATTGCCGCAGTGCTGATCCTGGCGGTGAATATCATTGCCGGGCTTGTTCTGGGCATGATCAGCCATGGCCTTACCGCCGGGGAAGCGGGCGAACGCTATGTCACACTGGCCGTGGGCGATGCGCTGGTCGCCTCGATCCCGGCCCTGCTGCTGTCGATTGCCGCTGCCGCCATCGTTACCCGTGTAGCGGATACACGCGACCTGACGGGCCAGATTGGGGGGCAGCTTTCCGATCCGCGCATCTGGCTGCCCGTGGGCTTCGTGCTGGGCGCGATGGGCATGATCCCGGCCATGCCGCAAACCATCTTCCTGCCGCTTTCAGCCGGTGCTTTCGCATTGTGGCACTATCTGAAGAAGCGCAAGGAACAGGCGGCCTTCGCGGCAATCATTCCGGAACCGGAACCCGATCCGTCGCGGATCAGCATGGACGATATTTCCGAACAGGCACTGGTCACGGTGGAACTGGGCTATGGCCTGGTCCATCTGGCGGATGAGAGGCGCGGGGCGCCGCTGGTATCGCGCCTGACCGGATTGAGGCGGCAGATGTGCCAGTCCTTCGGTTTCATCATCCCGCAATTTCGCATCAAGGACAGTTTCGAACTCGCCCCCGATCGTTACCGCGTGACATTGGGCGGTGCGCCGTTGGGCACCGCGCAATTGCGCGCCGACAGGGTCCTTGCCATCGATACCGGGCAGGTAGGGCAGGAATCGTTGTTGCAGGGCGATCCGACCCAGGATCCCAGCTTTGGCTGCCCGGCTTTGTGGATCGAACCCGGCCAGCGCGATCTGGCCGTGGCGGAAGGCTATCTGGTGGTGGATGCGGAAAGCGTTGTCGCCACCCATGTGAACCAGCTGCTATCCTCGCGCCCGCAGGAATTGCTGGGGCCGGACCAGGTCCGCGAACTGCTCGACACGGTGAAGCAGCGCCACGGCCAGCTGGTGGAAACCATCACGCCGCAGCCGCTTTCCCTGGCACAGGTCACGCGTCTCCTGCGGGCCCTGCTGGCGGATGGCATTTCGCTGGCCCATCCGATTCCGGTGCTTTCCAGCCTGTCGCAGGCGGCACAGCAGACCACGGATCACAACACGCTGGTCGACATGATGCGCGCCGATCTTGGCCCGATGCTGGTGGGCAGCATTTGCGGCCCGGACGAGAAACTGCCGGTCATCACTCTCGCCGCAGAACTGGAAGAGATGGTGGTCGGCGGGATGCAGGATCCGACGACCGGGCAGATGGTGATCGAACCCGATCTCGCCCGTTCCATCGGGGAGCGTGTATCGCAGATCGTCAACAGCCTGCCCGCTGGCACGGCGGCCGCGCTGATCGTCCAGCCGCGCGCCCGGCGCCCGCTGGCATCCCTGCTCAAACTGCGCGCGCCAAGCTGCGCGGTTCTGTCCATCAACGAACTTCCGACCAGTCAGCCGATAGAAGTCATTTCGGTGATTGGCGGCGAAAGTCAGCAGCAGGGGCTGCCGGCACCGAATTCGCACAGTCAGGAAACGCCGCATATGCATGACATGGAGGCAGTCCCCGCATGATCCACAACCATGCCGGCCTGCAGGCCGAACGAGTCTATCGCGATCCTATCGGGGAGCGTGTTGCGCGCTTCCTTCCCATGGTGCGCAAATATGCCTGGCATCTGGCGGGAAGCGCCGGACCGGAACTCGATGCCGAGGATCTGATGCAGGCCGGGCTGATTGCGCTGACGGAATGCGCGCAGAGGCATGAAGGGCCGGGTGAGGACGGCTTTGCAGCTTATGCCAAATTGCGCGTGCGCGGCGCCATGGTGGATTTGCTGCGCAGTTCCTCCACCGAAGCGCGCGGCACGCGCGAGCGACGGCTGCGCCTGGAAAAGGCCGAACAGGCCCTGCGTGCGCAATTGGGCCGCGAACCGCATATGGCCGAACTGGCTCAGGCCCTGGGGCTGAGCGTGGAAGAAACCTCGCGCCTGCGTGCGGGAAGTGCGCAAGTCTCGCTCACCTCGATCGACGATTGCTATTCGGACAGTGATGGATCCTTTGCCAGCGATATGCCGGACGCGGAAGAAATCCTGCTCCAGCAGGAAGATCGCAGCCAGCTGATCGAAGCGATCTCCGCGCTGCCGGAACGGTTGCAGATGGTTATCCAGCTCTATTTCGTGGAAGAGCTTAACCTGTCGGAGATTGCCAGCATTCTGGATGTCAGCGTGCCCCGCGTGCACCAGTTGAAGGCATCGGCGCTCAAGCAGATACGCTCGCAGATGGACGGTATGTAGGCATTATTGCCAGCCGCCGCCCAGCGCCTTGTAGAATGCGATGGCGGCGGCAGATCTGCCCGCCCGGGCCTGCAGTGCCTGGCGTTCTGCCCGGGTCAGGCTGAGGCGGGCCTGTTCCAGCACCAGCCTGCTGTCTTCCCCGCGTTCTTCACGCATCCGGACAAGGCGATATGCCTCCTGCTCCCGCTCCAGCGCCAGTTGCGCTGCACGGGCGGAGGCGCTGGCCGCGGCGAAGCGGTTGGCTGCGCCTTCGCTATCGGCCAGCGCCTGGATTATCGCCGCTTCATAACGTGCCGCTGCCGCCTGTGCGCGGGCGTCGGCGGCGCGCACCTGGGCGCGAATGGTGCCGAGCGAGAAGATCGGCCAGCTCACACTCGGTCCGACGCTGTAGCGGGTGCTGGCACTGTCGAAGAGATCGCCTGTCTGCTGCGCCTGTTGGCCCAGGCTGCCGATCAGCGAAAATCTGGGATAGAGATCGGCAGTGGCGACGCCGATCCCGGCAGTGGCTGCCGCCAGCTCCCTCTCCGCACGGCGAATATCCGGCCGCCGCGTCAACAGGTCTGAACGGATGCCGCTGGCGATGATGTCCGGCGCTTCGGGAACGGGCGCGCTGGTGGCCTGCAATTCAGGAACGATCGCTTCGGGCGTGGCCCCGGCGAGAACGGCCAGACGATATTCGGCCCCGGCCACTTCCGCTTCGATATTGCGCAAGGCGATTTGCGCGGCCTGGCTGGAAGAAGCGGCGCGGCTGGCATCGATGCGGTTCGCTTCCCCCGCATCCGCCAGCAGACCGGTCAGGCGGGCGACATTGGCCGCCGCATCTGCTTCCTGCCGCAGGATCGCCAGTTGCGCCTGCGCCTGGCGACAATCGACATAGGCACGGGCGATTTCGGCGGCGAGCACGATGCGGGCATCGCGTTCTGCCCACATGGCCGCCTGTTCACGGGCGGCCGCGCTTTCCACTTCGCGGCTTGTCTTGCCCCACAGATCGATTTCCCAACTGGCATCGAAGCCTGTGTCGAATAGCGGGAAGGTGGGGTCGAAGCCGGGAATGCTGCCCACCGGCAATTGGCCGTTTTCGCTCAGCCGGTTTTCGGTCACGCTTGCACTTGTGCCACCCTGCGGCAGGCGGCCGCCCTGTGCGGCTTCGCGCTGGGCGCGCGCTTCGGCCAGTCGGGCGCTGGCTTCGGCCAGGCCGGGACTGTCGGCAAAGGCGCGTTCCACCAGCGCAGTCAGAACCGGATCGTTGAAACGGTCCCACCATCGCGGATCGACGGGATCGGCCGATACAGGCTCCATCCATTGATCTGACACGGCCATTTCGGGCCGTTGGTAATCCGGGCCGACAGTGCAGCCGGCCAGAAGGACCGGAACGAGAAAGGCGGAAAGGGGGCGGAGACGCATGGCGGTTACTCCATTCGCGCGCGGAACAGGCGCCCGGCGGCAGTCAATGTTATTATCGAGATCACGGCCAGCGGCCATAATTGCTGCAGCACTGCCGAAACGGGCATATCCTTCAGGAACAGCCCCTGCATCAGGATCAGGAAATAGCGGGCGGGGTTGAGATAGGTCACCGGCTGCAGCCAGACGGGCATGTTCTCTATCGGTGCGGCATAGCCGGACAGCAGCATCAGCGGCACAGTCACGGCGAAGGCGCCGAGGAAGCTCTGCTGCTGGGTCATCGACATGGAGGAAACGAACAGGCCGATCCCGATCAGCGAGAGCAGGTAAAGCGACAAGGCAGGGAAAAACAGCAGGACGGAGCCGGTATAAGGCACGCCGAACACGATCTGCGCCACCACCAGGAACAATATCCCGTTCACCAGCCCCACAAGGAAAGGCGGCACTACCTTGCCGGCCAGGATTTCGTGCACGCGCAGGGGGGAAACGAGCAATTGGTCGAACGTGCCCATCTCCCGCTCGCGCGAGACGGTCTGACTGGTGACGGCAATGCCCGCGATGGAGGAAATGATCACGATCAGGCCGGGCAGGGTGAACCATTTGAAATCCAGCGTCGGGTTGAACCAGTTGGTCACCACCGCGCCGCCGCCCCGCAATTGCGGAACATTTTCCAGGTTCATGTCGCTGACGATTTGGTTGATATAGCCATTGACGATCTGGGCCGCGTTGGATCTTCGCCCGTCCAGCACGATGCCGAGCCGGGCCTGCTGCCCGCGTTCCAGCGCGGTGTCGAAGCCATTGTCGATCACCAGCGCCGCGATCACATCCTGCCGGTCGATCGCGGCATCCAGTTCCTGCGCGGAATGGACATGGACCACTTTGCGGAAATTCGGGCTGCCCGCCACGCGCTGCACCAGCTCCGCCGCGTGAACGCCCTGCGAACGGTCGAGCACGGCAATATCGACATTGGTCACGTCCAGCGTCGTGGCGAAAGTGAAGATGAAAAGCTGCATCAATGGCGGCGCGATCAGCACGATCCGCGCCTTGGGATCGCGCAGCAGCGCCCAGATTTCCTTCACGACCATGGCTTTCAGGCGCTGCATCAGTCGAGGCTCCTTCGCGTCACGCGGAAGGAGAGGAGGAAGAAGGCCAGCCCGAACAGCACGAGCACGGCCATGTTGGGCAGGAATTGCGCCCAGATGTCGCCGGTGAGGAAGATCGTCTGCAAGGAGGGGATCAGATATCGGGCCGGCACGATATAGGTCAGCGCCTGGATCGGCAGCGGCATGGACGAAATTTCGTAGATGAAGCCGGATAGCAGGAAGGTCGGCAGAAAACTGGTCAGCAACGCCATCTGGCTGGCAACGAACTGGTTTTTCGTGGCCGAAGAAATGAACAGGCCAAGCCCCAGCGCCGGCAGCAGGAAGGCGGAGGAAAGCAGGTAGAGCGCGAGGATGGAACCGCGGAAGGGCAGGCCGAACAAGGTCACGCCGATCACCGCGCATAATGTCATGGATGCCAGGGCCAGCAGGAAATAGGGCAGGATTTTGCTGGCGATGAATTCCGCCATGGAAACCGGTGTCGCCATGATCGCCTCCATCGTGCCGCGTTCCCATTCCCGCGCCACCACCAGTGCGGTCAGCAAGGTGCCGATCATCGTCATCACCGTGGCGATGGCGCCCGGCACCAGGAAATATCGGCTGCGCAGGCCTGGATTGAACCAGTAACGCGAACTGACCTCTATCTGCGGCGTGGGCGGGGCGTCGGCCATTCCCTCCGCGCTCAGCCATGTCTGGAATACGCCCTGCGCATGGGCGGCGATGAAAGCCGCCATGTTGGGCTGCGATCCATCGGTAATGATCTGGATTTCCGGCACCCGGCCCGAAGCGACCACACGCCCGAAATCCTGCGGAATCACGATGATGCCGCGGGTCCGGCTGGAAACCATCCGCTCCCGCGCCGTTTGCCGGTCCCGCATGATTTCCACGTTGAAATAAGGGGATGCGGCGTAGGACTGGGTCAGGCCTGCGGCCGGACCGCTATCGTCTTCCACCACCAGTGCCACGCGTGTGCCGGAAATATCGAGCGATACGGCATAGCCGAACAGGAACAGCAGCAGCAGCGGCATGGCCAGTGCGATCAGGAAGGTGGAGGGATCGCGCCTGATCTGCGAAAATTCCTTCACGATCATGGCACGCAGGCGCCGCTTGTCGAAACGCAGTTTCTCCCCGCTCATGCCGCCTCGCCTTCCGCCGCTTCGCGCTTGCGGTCGCTTTCCTCGATCAGGGCGATGAAGGCATCCTCCATGCTGGGATCTTCCAGCCCGGCCAGTTTCGCGGCTTCTTCCTTCAACCCGTCGGGCGTGCCCCTGGCGATCTGTTCGCCGCGATAGATCAGCGAGACATCGTCACAATATTCTGCCTCGTCCATGAAATGCGTGGTGACGAGAACCGTCACGCCCTTTTCAACCAGGCCATTGATATGGGTCCAGAATTCGCGCCTCGTCACTGGATCGACACCCGATGTCGGCTCGTCCAGAAACAGCACGGGCGGCCCGTGCATCACCGCGCAGGCCAAAGCGAGCCGCTGCTTGAAACCCAGCGGCAGTGCGCCGGCATTCTGGTCCAGCTTGTCACCCAGATCGAAGATCTCGACCATGGCATCCTTGGCCTGCCGCGCCTCGCCCCGCGCAAGATTATAAGCGCCGGCAAAGAAATCGAGATTCTGCGCGACGCTGAGTTCATCATAGAGCGAGAATTTCTGCGCCATGTAACCGAGCGAACTGCGCGCCTCTGCCGCCGATATGCGCAGATCGTTGCCGGCCACCGATCCCGTGCCCTCGGTGGGGCTGAGCAATCCGCACAACATCTTGAACGTCGTCGATTTGCCCGCGCCATTCGGGCCGAGCAGACCGTAGATGTGACCCTGCGGTATTTCGAACTGCATATCCCGCGCGGCCGTGAAATCGCCAAAGCGCTTGGTCAGGCCCTTCGCCTCGATCGCGGGGCGGCCGCTGTCCGGAATGGTGCGAAAATGTTCGGCCAGGCGGCTGGAACCGCCGGGGCCGCCGCCCAGTATCTCTATGAAACCGTCTTCGAAACGCGGGGCGGTGCCGGTCACGGCGGTCCGACTTCCGCCGCCAAGGGCGCTGGCATCCGGTATTTCGCAATTGTCGCGCACCAGCAGGCGGACGCTGTGGCCCTGGATCGACCCGTCGATAATATCGTCCCGGTCGAGCATTCTGGTCAGGAAATGGCGGCGGCGCTGTTCAAAACCGCTGACCTGTATCACCCGGTCCGATATGCGGCCGGTCAGTTCCCCCGGCGGTCCGTGGAACAGCAATTTGCCGTCATTGAGGAGATAGACCGTGTCGCACTTCTCCGCCTCGTCCAGATAGGCGGTGGACCACAATATCGCGATGCCCTGCTGCGTCAGATCTTCCACCATGGCCCATAATTCGCGGCGGGAAATCGGATCGACGCCGACGCCCGGTTCGTCCAGCAACATAAGTTTGGGCGTGCGGACGAGAGTGCAGGCAAGGCCCAGCTTCTGCTTCATTCCGCCTGAAAGATTGCCGGCCAGCCGATCCTGGAACCGGGCAAGGTCGGTAAAGCTCAGCAGGCGGTCGAAGGTCGCGTCATGCTCTTCCTTGGGCAGGGCGCGCAATTCTGCATAAAGTTGCAGATTCTGGCGAACCGTCAGATCTTCATAAAGGCCGAAACGCTGCGGCATGTAACCAAGCTGGTCCAGCATTTCGCCGGCGGGGCGGCCAAGGATCGCGACCTCGCCTTCATCAGCGGCCATCAGCCCGGCCAGCAGGCGGATCAGCGTGGTCTTGCCTGCACCGTCGGGGCCGACAAGGCCGGTGATCCTGCCCGGTTCCACTTCCATGCTGACGCCGGCCAGCGCGGGTGTTTCGGCGCCGGGAAAACGCTTCACGACATCGCGCGCGGTGGCGGTCGCCTGGTCCGGGGCGTCGCCCATCGGGATCAGCCCTCGGCAGGGGCAGGGTTGGGGCGGGGGACGATCACCGTTACCGGCTGGCCCTGACGCAGGCGGTCATCCGGATCTTTGACGATAATGCGCATGCGATAGACCAGATCGGTGCGCAGATCTTCGGTCTGCACTGTCTTTGGCGTGAATTCTGCCTGCGGGGAGATATAGCCGATCTGTCCCTTATAAATCCTGGGATTGCCGTCCACTTCGACCTCCACCTCCATGCCGGGGGCGACGCGGGACAGATCCTGTTCCGCGACATAGGCCCGGATGCGCAATGGCCGGTCGATCGACATGGTCAGCACGGTCTGCGTCGGCTGAACGATAGCGCCCGGTTCCTGTGCGCGTGTCACCACGGTTCCGTCCAGCGGCGCTTCCAGCACTGTATCGCCAAGATCGGTTGTGATGCTGCCTCGCGCGGCGAGTGCGGATTCCAACTGCGCTTCGCCCGCGGCGATCTGTTCCGGCCGGGCGCCTTCGCGCAGTTTGGAATAGGTTTGCCGCGCCTGTTCCAGTTGCGCCTTCGCCTGATCGCGGGCGGCCACGGTGGCTTGCCAGACCTCGCGGCTGATCGCGCCGGGGCCAACCAGCGGTTCGCGCCTTTCAACGTCCTGCTGGGCCTTTTCATAGGCGGCCCGGGCAGCTTCAACCGCGGCGCTGGCCTGCCGGACATCCTGCGTGCGGCTGCCATTGCGCAATTCGGCCAGTTGCGCCCGCGCCCGGGCGATCGCCGCGTCCGCTTCGGCCACTCGCGCGTCGATCGGTGCGGGATCGAGCCGGGCCAGTTGCTGGCCTTGCTCCACCCGGTCGCCTTCTTCCACGGCAATTTCGGCAATCCTGCCGCCGACCCGGAAACCCAGATCGACTTCTCGAATATCGACATTGCCATAGAGTTTGAGCGGGCCGTTGCGATCATCGGCGAACAGGCCAAACCCGCTTGTCGAATAGGCGATGATGGCCAGCGCCACCAGGGCGATGATGGCGATCAGGCGCTTGTTCATCTGGTTTTCTCCGCATTGAGAATGGCGAGAATATTGCGTCGCAGCCGGTCACGCAGCCTTGCGGCCTGTTCCTGGCCCAGCTCTTCTACCTCCAGCGCCTTGCACACCGAAGCACGGGCAGAGCGCATGACCATGACCTGCCCGAAAAGCAGAATGGCCAGGGCCCGCAATTCGATCCGGGAATGATTGGGGCAGATACGCGAAAGCAGGGCCTGCACGCCCAGCATCAGATCTTCCATCACCCCGCGCCACAACCTGTCGAAAGCCTCGGTCGGATCCTGCTGTTCGCGCACCACGATGCGCGCCCAGTCGGCAGAGGCGGGATCCAGCATCATCACGGCCATGCTGTCCCCGACCAGCAGCACCCGTTCGATCGCTTCGTCGGGGGTGAGCGACATGGCATCGAGGAACAGGGCGAAGGCTTCTGTCTGCCTTTCCCGGATTTGCGCCGCGATGTGATCGGCGCAGGCGAGATAAAGCCCTTCCTTGCCGCCGAAGTGATAGGTGATGGATGACATGGCCGTATCCGCGGCCGTGGCGATGTCGCGCGTGCTGGCGCCTTCAAAACCGCGCCGGCCGAAATGGGCGACAGCCACGTCCATGAGGCGTGATTTCACCATGCGATTTCAATAATTCGTTCGATTGAACAAATCAAAACCTTTATGCTGCGAATGCGAAAAGGCGTGCCCGCCAGATGGCGGAAACGGGCATTGAGGGCGCAGGAAGCCTATTCGTGGCGCAGGGCGTCTATCGGATCCAGCCGGGATGCGCGGCGTGCCGGGTAATAGCCAAAGGCGATGCCCATCAGCGCGGAGAACAGGAAACTGATCGCATTGACTGCCGGATCGAACACATATGGCACGTCCAGAACCTGGGCGAGGCTGATCGAAAGAACGAAGGCCAGCCCGATGCCGATCATCCCGCCGAAACAGCACAGGACCACCGCTTCGGTCAGAAACTGCAATTGCACTTCGCGCGCCAGGGCCCCGATGGCCAGCCTTATGCCGATTTCCCGTGTTCTCTCCGTCACGGAAACCAGCATGATGTTCATGATGCCGATGCCGCCCACCATCAGGCTGATCCCCGCAATCGCGGCGACCATGGCGGTCAGCGCGCCAGTGGCAGAGGATATGGCGTCATTCACCTGCGCCGTATCAATGATGTCGAAATCATTGTCCTGCCCGCCCTGCAAAACGCGGCGTTCGCGCAACAGATCGATCAGTGCGTTCTGGATGCCGGTGCTGGAATAGGCGCTGGAATATTTGACGATGAAATATTGCAGATCCGTGCTGCCGGTGAAGCGCCGCTGCACGGTCTTGAGCGGCATGATCACGACATCGTCGGAATCCTGGTTGTTGATTGATGCGCCCTGTCCGCGCTCTTTCAACACACCGATGACCGTACAGGAAACGTCGCCCAGCCGCAGGTTTTCCCCCAGCGGGCTGCTGGATATGGGGAAGATCGCCGCGCGGACCTTGGTCCCGATCAGGCAGACGCTCTTGCCCGCAGTTTCTTCCGTCTCGGTAAAGGTGCGGCCCGCATCCACTTCGATCGATTGCCCCCGCAGGAAGGCGTTGTTGGCGCCTTGCACCGATGTGGACCAGTTCTGCCCGTTATAGATGGCCGTGGCATTGGCGCTTACGCTGCCGGCGGCCTCTTCCACCCCGGCGATCTGGCTTGCCACTGCTTCCACGTCATCGCCGTCGAACGGGCGGCCCGGGCCACGGTCGGTCCGCACCGGGAACACGATGAACACATTGGAACCGAGCGAGGAGATATCTTCCTGCACCGATGCAGTAACGCCGCGGCCCAGCGTGACCATGGTGATCACCGCCGCCACGCCGATCACGATGCCCAGCGTCGTCAGGAAAGAGCGCAACAGATGGCGCCTGATCTCGCGAAAGGCGAGCAGCAGGGTGGCGCCGAACATCAGGCGGATACTCCGTGATCGGCACGGGCGCCGCGTTCCACGCTTTCCACCAGCCCATCGCGAAAATGCACGATGGTCTTTGCGTATTCGGCCATTTCCGATTCGTGCGTGACCATCAATATGGTGATGCCGCCCTGGTTGAGCTTGCGCAGCAATTCCATGATCTCGATCGAGCGGGCCGTATCGAGATTGCCGGTCGGTTCGTCAGCCAGCAGCACGTCGGGATCGGTTACAAGTGCGCGGGCGATGGCCACACGCTGTTGCTGGCCGCCCGAAAGTTCCGCCGGCGTGTGATCGGCCCATGGGCCAAGCCCGACCAGATCGAGCGCCTTCATGGCTGCCTCTTCCCGCGCCGATTTCTTCTCGCCGCGATAGAGCAGGGGCAGTTCCACATTTTCCAGCGCGCTGGTGCGGGCCAGCAGGTTGAAGCCCTGGAAAACGAAGCCGAGATAGCGCCGCCGGATCAGGGATCGCTGGTCGCGGTTGAGCGATTGCACCTCCACCCCGCGAAAACGGAAGATGCCCGATGTCGGCGTGTCGAGACAGCCGAGGATATTCATCGTGGTCGATTTGCCGGAGCCGGACGGGCCCATGACCGCGACGAAATCGCCGCGGTCGATCTGCAGATCGATTCCCTTCAATGCCTGGAACGCGGTTTCGCCCTGGCCGAAGGTCTTGGTGATTCCTTCCAGTTCGATGAGGTGGCTATCGCTCACGACTGGTCTGCCCTGACCCCCGTGACCACCTTCATGCCCGGCTTGAGTTCATCGGACATCACAACCGTTCGCCGCCCGTCACTCTGCCCCGTCACCACATCATAGGGTTT
Source organism: Croceibacterium atlanticum (assembly GCF_001008165.2). Lineage (NCBI taxonomy): Bacteria > Pseudomonadati > Pseudomonadota > Alphaproteobacteria > Sphingomonadales > Erythrobacteraceae > Croceibacterium > Croceibacterium atlanticum. The sequence continues at coordinate 3,312,693 of NZ_CP011452.2, forward strand.
CAGCGATCCGTCATCCTGCAGGACATGCACGACCTGGCGACTGCCGACGCCGATTGTCGCCTGCTGTTCTTCGCGCCCCAGGCCGATTTCCGGATTGAGCACGCCGCCGCCTTCTTCCTCTTCCTGCGCGTCGGGCGTGAAGCGCAGGGCGCCATTGGGCACGAGCAATTGTTCACCCGTGCTTTCCGTGGCGATCGTCGCCGTGGCGGTCATGCCGGGGCGGAGCAGGCCGTCCCCATTCGCCACCGCCAGACGCGCTTCATAGCTGACGACCGAATTGCCGGTGGAGCCTGCTGCGCCCGTGCTCGTGCCGCTGCTGCTGGCGGTTGCCGTATTGCTTGATGCAAGATCGATCCGCGTGACCTTGGCCGGGAAGCGACGGCTGGGATAGGCATCGACCACGAAGCTCGCATCCTGCCCGGGCGCGACTTGCCCGACATCTGCCTCGTCAATCGCCACGCGCAATTGCATGGTGGAAAGATCTTCCGCCAGCACGAACAGGGTCGGCGTGTTGAAACTTGCTACGACGGTCTGCCCCGGTTCGATCTGGCGGGCCAGGACCACGCCCGAAACGGGGGATCGGATCGCCGCGCGGTCGCGATTGGTTTCGTTGGAGGACAATGCCGCCTGGGCCGATGCGACATTGGCCCTGGCGGAAGCAAGCGCCGCCCTGTCGCGCAGGACCAGCCCTTCGGCCGCCTGAAGTTCCGTCTTCGACGGGACCTTGCCGCCCGAAAGCCGCAGCACTTCCTGCAATCGTTCGAGCTGGGCGGTGTCCACGTCCAGCGTGGCCTGCGCCTGCTCCACCGCCGCGCGTGCGGCATTCAGGCTGGCGCGGGCCTGGGTGATCTGATCCTCGATCACGTCGGTATTGATCCGGGCGAGCAATTGGCCGCGCGATACGCGGTCATTCACATCAACAAAGACTTCGTCGATGCGGCCCGACACTTCGGAGCCGACCTCCACCTGGTTGGTGGGCCGCAGATTGCCCGTTGCCGTCACCGTCAGGTCGAGCGATTGCCGGGCCACTTCCTCGGTAATGTAATCGGGCTTTCCACCCCCGCTGGTCCAGCGCACCACGATCAGCACCAGCAGGATGACGATCACGGCCGGAACCCAGTAACGGGCCCAGCGGCGCCAGCGCGGGCGTTCCGACGTGCCGAGAAAATCCTCGATCGCTTCGGGCTCTTGTGCCGTGTCGTTCATTGTTCGATCCCGTCGGTAGAAGGCATGGGATAGTCATCGGGCGACCATCCGCCGCCCAGGGCCTGGGTCAGGCTGATAAAGGCATTCGCGCGCTCCGCTTCCGCCGCGATCAGCGAATTGCGCGCGGAGAGAAGCTGGTTCTCGGCAGTCAGCAAGGTGCGGAAATCGGTCAGGCCGGACTGATACTGGCTGCGGGCCAGAATCGCGGAATTGTTCGCCGCATCCAGCGCTTCGCCGAATATGGCCACGCGTTCGCGCGCGGAACGCAGATTGACGGCGGCGCTTTCCACATCCTCCAGCGCGCCGAGGATGGATTGGCGCCATGCGGCCAACGCGCCATCGGCTGCGGCCTCTGCACTGTCGATCTGGGCTGCGGTGCGTCCTCCATCGAAGATCAGCTGGCTGATCGAGCCGTAAAGCGCGCCGGTGATCACGTCGAACAGGTCGCCCAGTCCGACGGAGGCGGTGTTTACCGTGCCGCTCAGTTGGACCAGCGGCAGCAATTGCGCCCTGGCCACGCCAACCCGCGCGCCGGCGGCGACCAGTGTCGCTTCGGCCCCGCGCACATCGGGGCGGCGGCGAAGTACCTCTGCCGGCGGTTCGAACCCGGCCATGATTGGCGGTTTGGGCACGGCGGCACTATCTGCAAGCAAGGCCAGAACCCGGCCGGGCGGCTCTCCGATCAGGGTGGAGATACCGTTGGCCGTGGCGGCCAGATTGCTTTCCAGCTGCGGAATGGTTGCCGCGGTCTGGGCACGCTGGGTCCGCGCCTGTTCGACATCGAGGCTGGAGACCAGACCGGCCTGGTTGCGCCATTGCGCGATCTGGAGATTTTCGTCCTGATAGCCCAGCGTGTCGCGCGCAATGGCCAGTTGCAGCGATGTGGCGTGGGCATTGATCGTTGCCTGCGCCACCTGGCCGACAATCAGCCTTTGCAGATCCGCCAGCGAATAACCGGCGGCAAGCAGATCTGCCTGCGATGCCGCGACATTGCCGCCGATCCGGCCGAACAGGTCCATTTCCCAGCTGGCATCGGCGCCGAGCGAGATTTGCAGATCGTCCTGTGCGAAATCGCCGACTTCCTGCGTCGTGCGGCCACTGGCGTTGATTTGCGGCAGCCAGCCGGCGCGGGCCTGGCGAAAGGATGCGCGGGCCTGTTCAAGCCGGGCAGCGCTCTGCGCGAGGTCGAGATTTTCGGCCAGGCCGGCTTGCACGAATTCACTGACCAGCGGATCGTCCAGCGTGGTCCAGTATTCGGCAATGTCCCGGCTGACTGGCGCCGGATCGCTTTCCGCCCATTGTTCGGGAATGTCGGATCCGGTCTGGGCGGGCGGGATGTAAGCTGTGCTGCAGGCCCCGAGAGAGAAAACCCCCCCGGCGCATACGGCGAGACAGGCGGCCTTGCGGACCGTTCGCCGTGAATACATCGGTTTTCCCCAATACCGCCCCATTCGAAACTTGATCCTAGGGGCTGTATTGGCATCGCGCAAAAGCGTTTTTGGTTCGAGGGGCAAGTTTTCTTGACAAGTGTCAATTCTCGTTGCCTGAAAGCAACGCTTTCCATTCTTTTCCTTTTTTGATTTTTTGCGTCGTCGGTCGATGGGCGGGAGGGGGGAAAGAACAATCGCGCCTGCTGCCGCATTTGGGCTTTGCTTGTGCCGGCGTATGTTTATCATACTAACAAACGGCATAGACCGGATGGGGAGAGGATGGGGATTTTCTCAGCTAATATGCGGCGGAATTGTGCCGCCTTCGCGGCGCTGGCCATTCTGTGCGCGCCAGTTGCGGCCTCCGCCCAGTCGGCGCGGCTGGACCGGGAAATCGACGAGCTGACGCAGCGCGTCGAAAGGCTGGAGGGCATTCGCGCGGTAAAGAAGTTGCAGCGGGCCTTCGGCTTCTATGTCGATCGCGGATTGTGGGGAGAAGCGGCGGATCTCTTCGCCGATGACGGTACGATCGAAATCGGCATTGACGGCGTCTATGTCGGCAAGGAGCGGATCCGCGAATATCTGAAACGCCTGCATGGCGGGCAGGAAGGCCTGATTTACGGCCAGCTCAACGAATGGGTTACGCTGCAGCCGGCCATCTCCATCGCCGATGACGGGATGAGCGCGACGGCGCGTTGGCGCGATCTGGGCATGTTGGGGCAGTACAAGCAACATGCCGAATGGCGCGACGGAATTTACGAGAACACTTATGTGAAGGGGGCGGATGGTATCTGGCGTATCCGTTCGCTCCATCTCTATGTGAATTTCGTCACCCCTTACGAAAAGGGCTGGGCGCGGTTGCAGCCGGGTGAAGGGCTGTTGCGCAGCGATGCATCGAAGGAATTTCCGCCCGACCGCGGGCCGAGCGATAATTATGAACCTTTCCCGGCTGTGCAGCTGCCACCGTTCCGGGCGCCGAACCCCGTGACCGGCAAGAACGTGGAAGGGGGGCAGTGATGCGCAAATTCGCTCTGTTGGCCCTGTCGCTGGGCATGGGCACTGCCGCTATTTCCGGCCCCGCATTGGCGCAGCAATCGCTGGAACAGCGCGTCTCCGCCTATCGTGAGCGGGTCGAGCGGCTGGAAGACCAGAATGACATAGAGAAATTGCAGGCGCTCTATGGCTATTATTTCGACAAGGGCCTGTGGGACGAGGTGGCGAGCCTTTTTTCACGGAATGGCAGTTTCGAATATGGCCAGCGCGGCGTCTATATCGGGCAGGACCGCATTCGCCGTGCCCTGTTGCTGTTCGGGCCGGAAGGCCTGGCGCCGGGCCATCTCAACAATCACATGCAATTGCAGGCCGTTATCGCGGTCGCCCCTGATGGCAGAACCGCGACTGCGCGCTGGCAGGGCATGGTGATGCTGGGCGAGCCCGGTGCGAACGGCCAGTGGGGCGTCGGCATCTATGAAAACGAATATGTGAAGGAAGGCGGCGCCTGGAAGATTTCCAGCCTGCATTTCTATGTCACGGCAAAGACCGATTACGATGCGGGCTGGATGCGCTCCACCATTCCGATGGAAGGGCAGAGCGCGCTGTTCCCGCCCGACGCCCCGCCGACGGAGCGGTATCGCGCATTGCCGGGCGCATATATTCCGCCTTTCAGTTTCGATCACCCTGTCACCGGGAAGCCGCTGTCGGACATTCCGCAGCCGGCTGACGACGTGTTGGGGAGGGAATGATGATGGTGAATTGTCCCAAGGCCCTTCGCATTGCCTCCGCTCGTCCTTCGACCGGCTCGAGACGGGCGGGTTGGGGGTTTGTGCGGCGGAGCTTTCTGGGCGGGCTGTTGCCGCTTGCCGCTGTTCTGCCCGCGCCAGCCATCTCCCAGACTGCTGAAGAACGGCTGGACGATCTTGATGCGCGGATCACCCGGCTGGAAGATCTCAACCAGATCGAGCGGGTGCAGCGGACCTATGGCTATTTCGTGGACAAGGGGCAGTGGACCCGGCTTTCCGAATTGTTTGCCGAAGATGCGACGCTGGAGATCGGCGGCAAGGGCATCTTCATCGGCAAGGACCGCGTGCTCGAATATATGCAGACCGCTTTCGGCCCTGATGGCGCGAAGCCGGGCCTGCTGGTCAATCACATGCAGTTCCAGCCGATCCCGGATGTCTCGCCCGATGGCAAGACCGGCTGGATCCGGTCCCGCGCCTATGTGATGAGCAATGGCGGCTGGGGCCTGCCGCTATATGAAGACCAGTTCGTGAAGGAAGACGGCGTCTGGAAAATCAGCCGCCTGACCGGGCCCTTCACCATGTACACCAATTGGGAGGGCTGGGGTAAAAACGCGCTCAACAACACCTGGCCGGACAAGTTCGATCCGCCGCCGGACCTGCCGCCCAGCACGGTCTATCTGACCTATCCCGCCTATTACATCGTGCCCTTCCACTATCCCAACCCGGTCACGGGGGAGAGCTTTGTCACCGACGCGGGCCAGGTTGGCGCCTATCACCGGCCGCCCGGCACGCCGGAACAGGCGCAATCGCTGACCGTGGGCCGGCTGGCTGACGGGACGCAGCCGATCGCCGAAGCCCCGAGGAATTGAGATGATGCTGTTCCGAAAACGCGCATCCGCTTTTGCCGGAGCAATTTTCGCGCCGCTCTGCGCGTTCGCCCTTGCTGGTTGTTCCGCCCTGGCAGGCGATGCGGATCCGCTGTCCGATCCCGCCGCAGGCGAATGGCTTAGCGACGGGCGAACCTATTCCGCGCAGCGATACAGCCCGCTGACGCAGATCGATGCGTCCAATGTCGGGGAACTGGGCCTGGCCTGGTATGACGATCTCGATACTTATCGCGGGGTGGAGGCGACGCCGCTTTATTCCGATGGCGTGCTCTACAACATCCTGCCCTTCAACATCACCATCGCCTATGACGCGAAGACGGGGGAACGGCTGTGGACCTTTGACCCCGAAGTGCCGCGTGAGATGGGCCGTTATGCCTGCTGCGAACCCGTGTCGCGCGGGCTGGCCATGTGGAATGACAAGATCATCATCGCCACTTTGGACGGGCGGCTGATCGGCCTGGACAGGAAGACTGGCGAACAGGTCTGGTCCACCCGGACCTTCGATAATGAAAAATATGCCTATACGATCACCGGCGCGCCGCGTGTGTTCGATGGCAAGGTGGTTATCGGCCAGTCTGGCGGCGATTTCGGCGTGCGCGGTTTCGTGATCGCCCTGGACGCCGATACCGGGGAGAAGCTCTGGAAATTCTATCTCGCCCCGGGCAATCCGGCGGACGGCCCCGATGGCGAAGCGTCGGACCCGATCATGGAGATGATCCGCAAGACCTGGTTCGGGGACAAGTACTGGGAACTGGGCGGCGGCGCCAATGCCTGGGATTCCATCGCCTATGACCCGGAAAACAAGCTGGTATTCGTCGGCACCGGCAATGGTTCGCCCTTGTCACGCTATCACCGCAGCGAGAACAAGGGGGACAATCTGTTCCTCTGTTCGATCGTGGCCCTTCATGCCGAAACCGGCGAATATGCCTGGCACTATCAGATGGTTCCAGGGGAAGACTGGGATTACACCTGCACCAGTTCCATCGTCAGCGCCGATCTGGAAATCGATGGCAAGCAGCGCCAGGTCATCATGCAGGCGCCCAAGAACGGGTTCTATTATGTGCTGGACCGCAAGACGGGCGAACTGATCAGCGCTGAAAGCTATGTGAAGGTCAACTGGTCCAGCGGGCCGGACCCGGAAACGGGCCGGATGATCGTCAACCCGGAAGTCCGTTATGGCACCGATCCGGTGCTGGTCTATCCGGGGCCGGGCGGGGCGCATAACTGGTTCCCCATGGCCTATAGCCCGCGCACGAAGCTGGCCTATTTTCCGGCCTATCAATCGGGGCGGACCTATGCGCTGGATCCCGATTTCAAGGCCAAGCCTTTCCGGTCCAATTCCGGTTGGGGCGGGTATGGCCCGCATCAGATCGACCGGACGCTGGCCCTGCAGAAGGAAGGGGACAAGGACGAACAGGCCTTCCTGGTCGCCTATGATCCGGTGAAGCAGGAAATCGCCTGGAAGGTTGATCTGCCCCGCCACGGCAATGGCGGCGTGTTCGTGACCGCTTCCGATCTCGTCTTTGAAGGGACAACGAAGCAGACCTTCGCTGCCTTCGACGCGAATACGGGCGAGCAATTATGGGAGTTTCCGACACAGAGCGCCCCGGTGGCGGGCGGCATCACATATGAACTGGATGGCGAACAATATATCGCCATCAATGCTGGCTGGGGCGGCGGCGCCGCGCAGATAGAGCGTGGGGCAGGCATCGAATTGCCGCGCTCGCCCGCGCGCCTGCTTGTATTCAAGCTGGGCGGAAGCGCGCAATTGCCGCCGCTTGCGGCGCAGGAACCCGTGCCGCCGCCACCGCCGCTCCGCGCGAGCGAAGCCGTGGTCCAGCGCGGGGCGAAGCTTTATGCCGATACCTGTTCGCAATGCCATGGCGACAATGCCGTGGGCGGGGTCAAAGACCTCCGGCATATGAGCGCCGAAGCGCATGAGAAGTTCAGGCAGATCGTGCTGGAAGGGCTCTATCTGGACAAGGGCATGGCTTCCTTCGCCGACCTGATCGACGAGGAAGAGGCGGATGCCATCCACGCCTATCTGATCGCGCGCGCCAACGAGGATTGGGGCGAATAAAATTGCCGCGGCCCGGCCGGTGACGCGGCACGGTCGGGCAATTGGCGAAGGGTCAGCCTTCGACCGCGGGCAGGCCCTTGTCGAGACGATCGGACAGGATTTTGAGCACGTCGTTCAGCTCGTCCACCGTCTGCTGCGGCAATCCCTGAAGCAGGCGTTCGCGCATTTCGTCGGCAATGTCGAAGATGTCGGAAAGCACGGTCTTGCCTTCCGGCGTCAGGCGCAATTTCTTGCTTCGGCGGTCGGTGGGATCGGGCAGGCGTTCCACCAGGCCGTCTTTCTCCAGCGTGTCGATCATGCGGGTCATGGTCGGCCCTTCGATCCGCAATCTCTTGGCAATATCCACCTGCGCGCTGAGTTCGGGTGAATTCATGATCGCCGACATGGCTTCCATCCGGGCAGAGCTCTGCCCGATTGCCCGCAGGCGTTCATCCATCAGCGAGCGCCATCGGCGCGCAACGATCACGAGTTGTATGGTCAGGCGGATTTCATCCGTCGATCCGCCGTTTTCATAGATCTGGAAACTGGACTTGCCGCCCCGCTTCGATGCCGGGCCGCTGCCCGCCTTCGCCGTCGTCATGATTACCTCGAACTGTCCACCGAACGGCCGATACCAATTGCGGCCATCAAAGTGTATTGCAGCCGCGTGCCAGAAAGGTAAACTCGCCCGGCTGCAAGTCTTTTCACGCGCGTATTTTTTACCCTCGTACAGGCAGGCGCGCCGCAGATGTGCCGCCCGGTGATCGGGGAAGGATCAATTGGAGGTTCGAATGGCCTATCGGCTCTCGATCAATGGTGTCGAACATGAAGTGGATGTACCCGGCGAAATGCCGCTTTTGTGGGTGCTCCGGAATGAACTGAACATGGTTGGCACGAAATTCGGCTGCGGCGTCGGCCTGTGCGGTGCCTGCACCGTGCATATCGATGGCCAGGCCCAGCGGTCCTGTTCCTTCCCCGTCAGCGCTGTGGGCGAATCCAGGGTTTCCACGATCGAGGCGCTGGCCGAAACCGAAACCGGCCAGGCCCTGCAGCAGGCATGGCTCGATGAGGACGTGATGCAATGCGGCTATTGCCAGGCCGGCCAGTTGATGAGCGCGACGGCGCTGCTCGATCGCAATCCGCAGCCCAGCGCGCGCCAGATCGATGCGGCGATGCAGGGCAATATCTGCCGCTGCGCCTGCTATACCCGCATTCGCGATGCGATCGCCCAGGTCGCGGAAAAGAAGGACACGGCCAATGTCTGACCTGATGGAAAAGGCTGCTTCCCCGCAACTTAGCCGCCGGACATTGCTCAAGGCCGGCGCCCTTGCCGGCGGCGGGCTGACGCTGACGGCGAGCATTCCGATGGTTGCCCGCGCGGCGGCCGGCGCCGAACCGGCAGAGGCGATGCTGAACGCCTTCATCACCATCGCGCCGGACAATACGATCACGATCGTCGGCAAGAATCCGGAAATCGGGCAGGGCATCAAGACTTCGCTGCCGATGCTGGTGGCAGAGGAACTGGACGCCGATTGGGATCAGGTCCGGATCGTGCAGGCCGATGCCGATATGGCGAAATACGGCCCGCAGATGGCCGGCGGCAGTTTTTCGACACCGATGAACTGGATGCCCATGCGCCAGGTCGGCGCAGCCGGGCGGCAGATGCTGCTGGAAGCTGCATCGCGCCGCTGGGGTGTCGATAGCGCCAAACTGCAGACCAGGCTTGGAACGGTGGTGGACCCCGCGTCCGGCCGTTCGCTGACCTATGGCGAACTGGCGAGTGAAGCGGCCAAGGTGGCCGTGCCAGATATTGCGAAGGTGCCGCTGAAGGACCCGCAGGATTTCAAGATCATCGGCCGCGCGATCGGCGGGATCGACAGCCCCCGGATCGTGAGGGGCGAACCGATATTCGGTGTCGATACGCAGCTGCCGGGCCTCGTCTATGCGGCTTATGAACGCTCGCCGGTATTCGGGGCGAAGCTGGTTTCGGCCAGGCTGGACGCCGTGAAGGCGCAGCCGGGCGTGATCGATGCCTTCGTGGTGGAAGGCAATGGCAATGCCGAACAGCTGGTGGACGGCGTGGCGATCATCGCCAAGAACTGGTGGATCGCCAACAAGGCGCGCGAAAAGCTGGAAATCGAATGGGATAATGGCGAATGGGCCAGCCATTCCAGCGCCGGTTATGACAAGAAGGCGCGCGAATTGATGGCGGCGGGCAAGCCGGAGGAAGTGTTCTCTTCCGAAGGGGACGTGGACGCCGCCTTCGCCTCCGCGGCCAAGATCCTCGAAGCGGAATATTCCTATCCCTTCCTGGCCCATGTGCCGATGGAGCCGCAGAATTGCACCGCATTGTGCAAGGATGACGGTTCGATCGAAATGTGGGCGCCCTCCCAGACCCCGCAGGGCGGGCAGCAGGGCGTGGCGCAGATGCTGGGCCTCAAGCCCGAACAGGTGACGGTGCATGTCACCCGTATGGGCGGCGGTTTCGGCCGACGTCTTACCAATGATTACATGCACCAGTCCGCCGCCATCGCCAGGAAGATGCCGGGCACGCCCGTGCAGCTGATATGGAGCCGCGAGGACGATGTCCGCAGCGACTTCTATCGTCCGGCAGGCTGGCACCGGCTGCGTGCATCGCTGGATGAAAACGGCAAGCTGACCGGCTTTGACGATCATTTCATCACCTTCGATCTGGGCGACGGCGCCTATAATCCGGCCGCCATGGCGCCGGACATCTTCCCGGCGAAATTCGTGCCCAATCTGCGTTATGCGCAGAGCAAGCTGAAATCGGCCGTGCCGATGGGGGCGTTGCGGGCGCCATCCTCCAATGCGCTCAGCTTCGTGACCCAGTCGTTCCTGGATGAAGTGGCGCAGGAACAGGGTTCCGACCTGCCGAACCTGATGCTGGAATTGCTGTCCACCCGCGGCCCGTTCCCCGATACGCAGGGTTTTGTCGGGATGCAGCCGGGTTTCAAACCGGCGCGCGCCAAGGCAGTGATCGAAAAATCCATGCAGATGGGCGCCTGGGGCACACCTTCGGCTGAAGGGCGGGCCAAGGGCTTCGGCTTCTATTTCAGCCATATGGGCTATTTCGCTGAAGTGGTGGAAGCCAGCATTTCGGATCGCGGCCAGATTACCGTGCACAATGTCTGGGCGGCAGGCGATGTGGGCAGCCACATCATCAATCCGTTCGGCGCGTTGAACCAGGTGGAAGGCGCAATCATCGACGGTATCGGCCAGGCCATGTCGCTGGCGGTCGAGATCGAAGGCGGCGCCACCGTGCAGTCCAATTTCCACGATTATCCGGTTCCGCGTATGCCGGTAACGCCGAATATCGAGGTGGAATTCATCAAGACCGATTATTCGCCGACGGGGCTGGGTGAACCTGCCCTGCCGCCGGTCATTCCCGCGCTGGTAAACGCGTTGGCGGCCCTGACGGGCAAGCGCGTGCGCAGCCTGCCGATTGACGGCAAGGCTCTGGTCTGAGTTGGAGAGGCCGGGGCGGGCCATGTACCCGCCCCGGAAAGTCCGTTCCTGAAAAGCCCCGCGTCAATCCGCGAAAACGAGCGGCGCCCTGTATGCGGTGGTGAAGCCCATCGCTTCTATCTCGTGGATCTGACCGCCCCATATCTTGTAGATATGGATCGCCGGCATATCGAAGGGCTGGAAATCAAGGTGCCGGCTGTCCGCCCAGGGCACGCCCACCAGATCGAAGTCCTTCTTGTCAAAAGCATGGCGGAAATGGCTGACGCCCCAGACCAGACCCGTCACAGGATCGGCGATCTCCACCCGGCGGTTGTCGATACTGGTGATATATTCCCACATATTCGTGTCCATCTGGGCCGCGCAGCCAAGGCCGCCCAGATAGGCGAAGATCGGATCGCGCTGTCCGTTTGACGGACCTTCTGGCGTGGGGCGAACCATGGGATTGCGGGCAGTCTGGAAGCCGTTTTCGCGCCTTTCGCAATCATCCGCCATCGCCGAATGCCGGGAATTGTTGTTGTCCAGCGCGTCGTAATAGCTCTTGCCCAGCCAGATCATCCGGCTGCGGGAATCGGCATATGCCTCTGGCACTTCCTGCATGATGGCCGGGCGCAGCACCTGCAGATTGCCAAGCGCCACAGGGCTGAGGTCCCGCGTGACCATATGTTCCGCCTCGGTGATTGCACCGTCTTCCCATTTCAAGCGTATGCCAATCAGGGCCGGTTCGTTGTCGCTATCCGTCACCATTGTCATGATGCCGACCTGTTCGGACACGGGATCCGCCACATGGATGGTGAAACTGCCATCCGGTCCCCTGGCCAGCGAGTTCCACAAGCCATCGCCCGGCGCGATCGTCTGGATGTTTTCTACCATGGTCACATTGCCGGAAAGCGGCACGGCGGATGGATCATGGGCGACCAGTGCGGCAACATAATCATCTGCCAGGCCGATCAGGCAATCACGGTCGCAGTCCTGCGCCTGCGCTGCGGCAGGAGTGGCCAGCGCGATCAGCGCGGCAGCGGTGAACAAGTTACAAGTCTTCATGGCAATCCCCTCTCCCTTCCGGAGCCGCTTTTCGGGCTCTCATGGGCTGATCCTATGGTGGGCGGCCTCTTCCAGGCAAGCGGGCAATGCTGGCTATCGGCGTGAAGCACATTATGTCTGGGCGCGATGATGACAGCACAAAGACCGAGCCGCAGTGATGACCGCGCCGCCTTGCGCGCCGCATGTGAACCGGGAACGGGGCTTTGCACCATTGTCGGCATCGAAGGCAGTTTCTCCCGCCGCCTTGGCGCCCAGCTTGCCGTGCATCCGGATGGCGGGATCACCGGCAGCCTTGCCGATGGTTGCCTGGAAAAACAGCTGGCGAGCGAGATCGAACGGGCACGCGGACAGGGCGCCGTGGTCAAGCGCTTTGGCGCGGGATCGCCAATCATAGATTTCCGCCTGCCTTGCGGCAGTGGCCTGGACATTCTGATCGACCCGCAGCCCGATCATCGGGCCTGCCGGCAAGCGGTGAACCATCTCGACCTGCGCAGGCCGGCCACGCTGGATCTGGATGCGGGGCAGGGGCTTCTGCGCGAAAGGCGCTATATCCCTCCGATGCGACTGGCCCTGTTCGGCGAAGGTCCGGAGCTGGAAGAGCTGGCGCAGCTGGCAGGGGCGGCCGGGATCGAAGTTTCGGCGCGGCGCAAGGATGATCCGTCGGCCCTATCGCTGGGCAAGGCGCCACAGGGTGAGGAAATCGATGAATGGACAGCAGTGATCCTGCTGTTTCACGATCACGAATGGGAACAGGCGCTGCTGCAATGGGCGCTGCAGACCCCCGCTTTCCATATCGGCGCGCAGGGCGGTGCAGAGGCACGCAACAATCGGATGAACGGCCTTCGTGCCGCTGGTGTGGCGGAAGATCAATTGCAGCGGATCAGCAGCCCGATCGGCCTGATCCCGCGCAGCCGGGAGCCTTCGGTACTGGCTCTTTCCGTGCTGGCGCAGGTCGTCGGCGAATATGAGGCGCTGCACCCGCATGGCTGAGAAGCCGCATGTCGTGGTGCTTGCCGCGGGGCGGGCGACACGTTTTGGCGGTGGCAAGCTGGATGCACCATGCGCGGGCAAGAGGCTGGGGCAATGGGTGCTGGATGCCGTGGCGGAGGCCGGGCTGGCGCCGGGTGCCATAGTGGTCGGGCCGGATGTTCCCGCCTTTGCACGAGCCGCGCCGGGGTGGCGCTTGCTGGTCAATCCGCAACCGGAAGCGGGGCTTGGCACCTCGCTCGCCCTGGCTGCCCGAGATGCACTCAGCCGCCGGGATGATGCGCCCATGCTGGTCCTGCTGGCGGATATGCCGCTGGTCCCGCCAGGCCTGATTGCGGGGCTGGCCGGCGCCAATGCGCCTGCCGCAATACGCCATGAAACAGGCCGGCCGGGCGTGCCCGCGCTGTTTCCTGCTTCTCTCCTGCCGCAACTGGCCCAGCTTGGCGGAGATCGCGGCGCTGCTTCGTTGCTGGCCGGACTGGACGAATTGACGCTGCTCGATCCCCCGGAATCTGCCTTGCTGGATATTGACCGGCCCGCTGACCTTGCACGGGCGGAGGCGGAGCTGAGCCGCTAATCCAGTTCCATGATGACCGTGTCGGCGGCGAGACTGTCACCCTCCGCGGCCGAGATGGAGGACACGGTGCCGCTTTTCTCCGCGCGGAGGATATTCTCCATCTTCATCGCCTCTATCGTGGCGAGTGGCTGGCCCGGTTCCACCTGTTCCCCTTCCGCCACATGCAGGCGCACCAGCAGGCCCGGCATCGGACATATGAGGAAGCGGGAGAGATCCGGCGGCACCTTCTCGATCATGTGATCGGCCAGTTCGGACATGCGCGTGGGCAGCACGGTCAGTTTGTGCTTCGCACCGCGCGCGGTCAGCGTCAGGCCCAGCAGGCCGGGCTGCACCTGCGCGGTCAGATCTTCCTCTCCGAACCGGGCGCTGACCAGCCAGTCCCCAGGCGTATATTCCATCGAGATGTCGATCGCTTCGCCGTCGACGAGGATATCCTCCTCCGTGATGGCGACATCCCATGACGCATCGCCCCGCTGCACGCGCCATGCGAAGGGCGGATGGGGGCTGCCGTCCAGCTGCCCGCTGATGCGGCGGGCGCGGTCCGCGCGCACTGTGGCAATCACGCCGGCAATCGCGGCAAGCTGGCGGGAAAGCTGATCCGATGCCGGTGCGCCGGTGAAGCCGTCCGGATATTCCTCCGCAATGAAGCCCGTGGTCAGTTCCCCGGCGCGGAACCGCGGGTGTTGCATCAGGGCGGACAGGAAATCGACATTGTGGCCTGGCCCCTCGATCCGGAACGCGTCCAGCGCCTGCACCTGCAGATCCGCCGCCTCGTCACGCGTTTCGCCCCATGTGATCAGCTTGGCGATCATCGGGTCATAGAAGATCGACACTTCGCCGCCTTCGGCCACACCATCATCCACGCGGACATAGGGGCCGTCCGGCGCGCCCTCTTCGGCAGGTTCGGCAAAGGGCGCCTGCCGCAATTCGGCAGGGGGCGGGGCATAGCGCACCAGCCGGCCGATGCTGGGCAGGAAACCGCGATAGGGATCTTCGGCATAGATCCGGTTCTCGATCGCCCAGCCATTGATGCCGATATCGCCCTGCGCGAATGGCAGTTTCTCGCCCGCGGCCACGCGGATCATCTGTTCCACCAGATCCACGCCGGTGATCGCTTCCGTCACCGGATGTTCGACCTGCAGGCGGGTGTTCATTTCAAGGAAGTAGAAACTCTCCCCCGTCGGGTCCGCCCCGCTGACGATCAGTTCCACCGTCCCGGCCGAGAAATAGCCGACTGCGCGGGCCAGCGCGACGGCCTGTTCGCCCATCTTGCGCCGCATCTCCGGCGTCACGAAGGGGGAGGGCGCTTCTTCCACTACCTTCTGGTGGCGGCGCTGGATCGAACATTCGCGTTCGTTGAGATAGACGATATTGCCGTGCTGATCCCCCAGCACCTGAATTTCGATATGGCGCGGGCTCTCGATGAATTTCTCGATGAAGACGCGGTCATCGCCGAAACTGTTCAAGCCTTCGCGCTGCGTCGCTTCGAAGCCTTCGCGCACATCCGTGTCGTTCCAGGCCAGCCGCATGCCCTTGCCGCCGCCGCCGGCACTGGCCTTCATTATCACCGGATAACCGATACGGTTCGCTTCTCGCAGGGCCTGTTCCGTATCGGCAATCGCACCTTCCGAACCGGGAACCACATTCACGCCCGCTTCGGCCGCCAGCTTCTTGCTTTCGATCTTGTCGCCCATGGCGGCGATCGCCTTGGCCGGTGGGCCGATAAAGGCGATGCCTTCCGCCGCCAGCGCTTCCACGAAGCTCGCCCGTTCGGACAGGAAGCCATAGCCGGGATGCACGGCCTCGGCCCCGGTCTGCTTGCAGGCGGCGATGATCTTTTCCGGCAGCAGATAGCTTTCGGCGGCGGGGGCGGGGCCGATATGCACCGCCTCATCCGCCAGCGCGACATGCGGGCTGCGCGCGTCTGCATCGGAATAGACCGCCACCGTGGCAATGCCCATCCGCCGCGCCGTGCGGATCACGCGGCAGGCGATTTCACCACGGTTGGCGATGAGGATCTTGGAGAACACGCCGCGGTCAGACCTGATCCAGCGCCTGCGCCATATCGGCGATGATATCGTCGATATGTTCGATGCCGACAGAGACGCGCATCACGTCCGGCCCGGCACCGGCCTGCACCAGTTCCTCGCCCTCCAGCTGGCTATGGGTGGTGCTGGCCGGGTGGATGATCAGCGAGCGTGTATCGCCGATATTGGCGAGGTGGCTGAACAATTTGACGGACGAAACCAGCTTCACACCCGCATCATATCCGCCCTTCAGGCCGAAGGTGAACACCGCGCCGCCTTTGCCGCCGAGATATTTCTGAGCCAGCGCGTGATAGGGATTGTCGGCAAGACCCGCATAGGAAACCCAGTCCACTTTCGGATGATCTTGCAGCCATTGCGCCAGGGCGAGGGCATTGCTGCAATGCCGTTCCATCCGCAGCGGCAGCGTCTCCATGCCGGTCAGGGCAAGGAAGGCGTTCATCGGCGCCATGGCCGGGCCAAGATCGCGCAGGCCCAGCACGCGGCAGGCGATGATGAAGGCGATCGGGCCGACCGCTTCGGTAAAGACCGCGCCGTGATAGGATGCGTTGGGCTGGGTCATGGTCGGGAACTTGTCGCTCGCCCCCCAGTCGAATTTGCCGGAATCCACGATCAGCCCGCCAATGGAATTGCCATGGCCATTCAGGAACTTGGTTGCCGAATGGACGACGATATCGGCGCCATGTTCGATCGGGCGGCACAGCATTGGCGTGGCCAGCGTGTTGTCCACCACCAGCGGCACGCCCGCATCATGCGCGACCTTGGCGATAGCTTCGATATCCTGCACCACGCCGCCCGGATTGGCGAGGCTTTCGATAAAGACGGCGCGGGTCTTGTCGGTAATGGCGGCGGCAACTTCCGCCGGATTATCCGCATCGACGAATTTGGTGTGCCAGTCCATTTTCAGGAAGCTCTGGCCCAGCTGGTTGAGTGAGCCGCCGTAGAGCTTTTTGGCGGCAACGATTTCGCAGCCCGGTTCCATCAGCGTGTGAAAGACGATGAACTGCGCCGCATGGCCCGATGCCACGCCCAGCGCGGCCGCGCCGCCTTCCATGGCCGCGATCTTGCCTTCCAGCGCGCCATTGGTGGGGTTCATGATGCGGGTGTAGATATTCCCGAATTCCTGCAGGCCGAACAGGCGGGCGGCATGGTCCACATCGTCGAACACATAGCTGGCCGTCTGGTAGATCGGCGTGATCCGTGCCTTGGTCGTCGGATCGGGCGCGGTCCCCGCGTGGATCGCCATGGTTTCGATATTGTGCTGTTCGGTCTCGCTCATTCGTCTCTCTCCCAATCGGCAATGTTGCGCCAATGGCGGCCCTATTCGGGCCAAACCTCGATATCATGCAATTCTTCGATACGCGTCTTTGTCAGCGCGGTCTTGCAGGTCGCCACCAGCAACGGCTCCAGCGATCCGCCGCGTGCGAGATAGCCGTCCGTGGCGCAATGTGCATCGCGATATTTCAGCCAGGCGCGCTGCGCTTCCAGCAATTGTTCGAAATAGCCGGGCCTGCCGTCATGGCTGGTGTCATAGACCATGTCCCGCTGCTTCATCCGCGATGCGGTGGCATCCCATTGCGTGTTGAGCGCTTCGTCCGCGGCGAGGAAATCCTGCTGGGCGCACCAGTTCATTTCCTGCTGCTGGACCGGGTCATCGCAATTCCACTCGGGATTGGGCGTGGCCGCCTGGGCGGCGGCGGCAAGCAGGGGTAGGATAATCATTCCGCTGGCTCCCGTTCACAGGCGGCGCGCATCGGTTCTTCGCCTTCCATTGCCTTCATGCCCAGCCGCGCCAGCAGGACGGCGTCTTCGTCATCCCCGGCATTGGGCGCTGTCAGCAATTTATCGCCGGTGAAGATGCTGTTCGCCCCGGCCAGGAAGCACAGGGCCTGCGTCGCCTCGCTCATGCTCTCGCGCCCGGCGGACAGGCGCACCATGCTCATCGGCATACAGATGCGCGCGGTTGCCACGGTGCGGATGAACTCGATATCGTCGATCCGGGCGAGCGGCGTATCCGCCAGCATATCGCCCAGCGCCGTGCCCTTCACCGGCACCAGCGCATTGACCGGCACGCTTTCCGGGTGGCGTTCCAGCGTGGCGAGCGTGTGGATGAAGCCGACGCGATCCTCCCGCGTTTCGCCCATGCCGACAATCCCACCCGAACAGACATTGATCCCCGCCGCGCGGACATTGCCCAGCGTATCCAGCCGGTCATCCATGCTGCGGGTGGAAATCACCCGTTCGTAATATTCGGGGCTGCTGTCGATATTGTGGTTGTAGTAATCCAGCCCTGCCTCGGCCAGCATTTCCGCCTGTTTTGGCGTCAGCATGCCCAATGTCATGCAGGTTTCCAGGCCCATTTCCCGCACGCCTTTCACGATCTCCACGATCCTGGGCATGTCGCGGTCTTTCGGATTGCGCCATGCGGCGCCCATGCAGAAACGCTGGCTGCCGGCATCCTTGGCCTGCGCCGCGCGTTGCAGCACTTCCTGCGCGTCCATCAGCTTGGTTGCTTTCACGCCGCTATCGGCATGGACGCTTTGAGAACAATAGCCGCAATCTTCCTGGCAGCCGCCGGTCTTGATCGACAGCAGGGTGCAGAGCTGCACCTCGTCCGCCGGGTGATGGCGGCGATGGGTTTCGGCCGCGCGAAACACCAGCTCGGTAAAGGGGAGGGCGAAGATTTCCGCGATTTCCTCGCGGGTCCAGTCATTGCGAATGTCAATCATGCGGCTTCCCCGATAGCGCTGCCATGGGCCTGAGCAAAGGCTTGTAAAGCGGGCGCGAAATACTCCGCGCTGCGCCGCTTTGCTTCCTCCGGCGGCAGAGTGGCCAGTGCCCCTGCCATCCGTCCGATATTTGCCGGGGACAGCGTGCCGAGCGGAGCGACATAGACGCCGATCGTGAACAGGATCGCGCCGCTTTCCGGCAGGCGGCGCAGGGTCTGCCGTTCGGATCGGATGAACAAAGTTTCACCGGCATTATCCGGCGAGACATGGGCAAATGCCTGTTCGGGTGGGCGGGTTTCGATCCAGCGCAGCGCCGCTGTCGGGCTGACGAACCAGTTGCAGCGGCCATAGATCGCGCCGGGCTTCAGCTTCGCCATGAAGCGATCGACCCCGCTGGCGAGCTGATCCGCATAGCCGTGGATCGGGCCGTGCAGCGCGGTGAGCGGCAGGCCGATCTTGTCCGCCGGGTGCCAGTCCGTGGGATAGGCCACCGCCGCGCCGATCAGGCGGTAGATATCCTCGCTCTCGGCGCGGGTGAGCAGGCACATATCCTCGTGATGCGCGCGGGCGGCGCTCTCCAGCCCACCGCTGAGGGCGAGCATGGCCGCCAGTTCGCGGCCCGGTGCCTCGGCCTCCGGCGTTAGCTGGACGCTATCGGGATGGTCATCGAAGGCCGCCTTGCGCGCTGCCAGATCGGGCGCTTGTTGCAGCCATTCGTCTTCGGTCAGCTTGGCGAGGCCGATCTTCAGCGGCCCGCCGCCGCGTGCGCGGGGAAGCAGCTCTTCGACCGAGAAGCCGAGACCGGCCATCGTCCCTATTCCGTCGATGACGAGGGGAGAGTGCTGATCATTCCGCCGCCTCTTCCAACGGTGGCATATTGTGGCCGAGCAGGCGAAGCATATCCGCCGCGCATTCCACGACATTGGAACCCGGCCCGTAAATCCCCTGCACCCCGGCTTCGCGCAGGAAGTCGTAATCCTGCGGCGGGATCACGCCGCCTGCCACCACCTTGATATCGCCGCGCCCGGCCTTGCGCAGATGGCCGATCAGTTCGGGGATCAGCGTCTTGTGCCCGGCGGCGAGCGAGCTGGCGCCCACGGCATCCACCCCTTCCGCCAGTGCCATTTGCGCGGTTTCTTCCGGCGTCTGGAACAGCGGGCCGGAAACCACGTCGAACCCCATATCGGCGAAGGCGCTGGCGATCACATTCGCGCCGCGATCGTGCCCGTCCTGACCCATCTTGGCGATCAGGATCTTCGGCTTGCGGCCCAGCCGGTGGCTGACGGCCTCCACGCCCTGCGTCACCTGTGCATAGCGGGCATCGCCTGCATAGGCCGGGCCATAGACGCCCCGGACCGGCGTGGGGGAGGCATCGTGGCGACCGAACACTTTTTCCATCGCGGCGGAGATTTCGCCCAGGGTCGCATCCTGCCGCGCGCATTCCACTGCCAGGGCGAGGAGATTGCCGCCGGATCCCGCGCCTTCGCTCAGCGCCTCCAGCGCCGCGCGGCAGGCCGCTTCGTCGCGGGTGGAGCGGGCCTTTTCTATCCGCGCGATCTGCCCCTTGCGGACCTTGTGATTATCCACTGCCAGCGTATCGATGGGGGAACTTTCATCGACGGCATATTTGTTGACGCCGATCACCACGTCCTCTCCGCGATCCACGCGGGCCTGTTTCGCGGCGGCGGCTTCCTCGATCAGGCGCTTGGGCATTCCGCTGGCCACGGCTTCGGTCATGCCGCCCATTTCATCGACGCGGGCGATCAGCTTTTCCGCTTCCTCCACCAGCCGGGCAGTCAGCGCCTCGACATAGTAACTGCCGCCCAGCGGATCGATCACATTGGTGATGCCGGTTTCTTCCTGCAGCACCAATTGCGTGTTGCGGGCGATGCGGGCGGAGAAGTCCGTGGGCAGGGCCAGCGCTTCGTCCAGCGCATTGGTGTGCAGGCTTTGCGTGCCGCCCAGCACGGCGGCCATCGCCTCCACCGTGGTGCGGATCACATTATTGTAGGGATCCTGTTCCTGCAGGCTGACACCGCTGGTCTGGCAATGGGTCCGCAGCACTTTGGACTTGTCATTCTGCGCGCCAAGATCGTCCATCACCCGGTACCATAATGTGCGGGCGGCGCGCAGCTTGGCCACTTCCATGAAGAAGTTCATGCCGATGCCGAAGAAGAAGGACAGGCGCGGCGCGAAACTGTCCAGCGCCAGCCCGGCTGCCATGGCCCGCTTCGCATATTCCTTCCCATCGGCAATGGTAAAGGCCAGTTCCTGCACGGCAGTCGCCCCGGCTTCGTGCATGTGATAGCCGCTGATCGAAATCGAATTGAAGCGCGGCATGTGCTCGCTCGTATAGGCGATAATATCGCCCACGATCCGCATGCTGGGTTCCGGCGGATAGATATAGGTGTTGCGGACCATGAACTCCTTCAGGATGTCGTTCTGGATGGTTCCGCTCAGCCGGTCCTGGCCGACGCCCTGCTTTTCCGCTGCCACGATATAGAACGCCATGACCGGGATGACCGCGCCGTTCATGGTCATGGACACGCTCATCTGGTCGAGCGGGATGCCGTCGAACAGGATCTGCATGTCTTCCACCGTGTCGATGGCGACGCCCGCCATGCCGACATCGCCGACCACGCGCGGATGATCGGAATCGTAACCGCGATGGGTGGCCAGATCGAAGGCGACCGAAAGCCCCTTCTGCCCGGCGGCCAGATTGCGGCGATAGAAGGCGTTGCTTTCCTCCGCGGTGGAGAAGCCCGCATATTGCCGGATGGTCCACGGCCGGCCGGTATACATGCTGGCATAGGGGCCACGGGTGAAGGGCGGCATGCCCGGCATTCCCGGCCCATCCGAAGGTGCATCTTGCGCCGTGTAGAGCGGCTGCACGTCGATGCCTTCCGGCGTGTGCCAGGTCACGTCTCTGCCCTTCAGTTCCTTCGCGGCCTTTGCTTGCCAGTCGGTCTTGTCTGTCATGGAAATGGCCGGTCCCTTATTGCGCCCAGGCGAATTTGCCGGTTTCGTCGGCGGGTTTTTCAGGTGTTTCCATGATCTCGGTCAGGATGCCGCCCATATCCTTGGGGTGGAGGAAGAAGATCGGCGTGCCATGCGCCCCGATCCGCGTGGGCCCGAGTATGCGCTTGCCCAGTTCCTCGAACCGGCTGCGCGCGGCTTCGATATCGGGCACTTCGAAACAGAGATGATGCTGCCCGCCCTGCGGGTTCTTTTCCAGGAATCCGGCAATCGGCGAATCCGCGCCCAGCGGTTCCAGCAATTCGATCTGCGAATTGGGCGTATCGACAAAGCACACGCGCACACCCTGTTCGGGCATGTCGAACGGTTCGTGGATCACGCTGGCGCACATGGTTTCGCGCCAGAAGGTCACGGCCTCGTCAATCGACGGCGTCGCCACGCCGACATGGTTCAGCGGCCCCAGTTTCATCGCAATTCTCCCAATGGTCCCACGACTTTACGGGCTGGGCGGGCAAATGGAAACGCCCGCCCGCCGGATCGGGTGAAATGACTGACAAGGCGAGGATTTCCCCGTGGCTGGAACACTTGGAACACAGTCCTGTGCCAGGAAAATCACGGCGGTTCGGGGCTGCCTTATGTCGCCCGGAAAGGCGGAGGCTTTCCGGTGCGAAAGGGGGGTGGACGATGGCAAAGAGCAGCGCGTTTGTGGAGTTCCGGGGGCGTGTAGGAAAGGGGCGCGACGCGGGGGTGGGTGTCGGCGCGCATCCTTCAACAGGCTCAGGATGAGCGGGCAGGTGGTATGTTCTTTCAGCCAGCGTCGACGAGGAAGCCGAGCTTGAGTTTGTAGAGTGCTGCCGGGCGTGGATGAAATCCCCTGCACAAACCCGCTCATCCTGAGCCTGTCGAAGGATGCGCGCCAACCCCCGCGTCAACCTGCCGATTCCGGGCAAGCCTTTTCAATTCGTCCCAATCCCCGGCAATCAGAGCTTCCTTTTTCGCCCGGCTCCAGCCCTTGATCCGACGCTCGGCGGCGAAGGCTTCATCGCGGCTACTGAAACGCTCCGACCAGACGAGGGTCACCGGTAGCCGACCTGCGGTATATCCGCCGAGCAACCCCGAGCCGTGTTGCGCCATGCGCTGATCGAGATTGTCCGTGTGGCCGGCGTAATATGACCCGTCATTGCAACGCAGGAGGTAAGCGTAGAAGTCCATCGCGCAGTCTCTAGCGTGGGAGCGCATCCTTCGACAGGCTCAGGATGAGCGGGGAGGGGCGTCTGCCTCGTTCACCCCACCGCACACACCCAGAACCAAAACTCCTTCCATCTCAGCCGCCTTGTGCCTATCGGCCCCGCTGCGCTACTGCGCTCCGATCGGAAGAGGGGATCATATCGTGTTGAAGCGCCTGCTTGTTCTTGCAACTCCGCTGCTGCTGGCGGCTTGCGTTACCGATCGCGAAGCGAACACGCTCTCCGAAAGCGCGGCTGAAGGTCGGGCCTTTGCGCAGCAGAATTGCGCCGGCTGTCATGCGATTGACGATGGTGTCTCGCCCAATCCTGATGCGCCGAGCCTTCGCCATGCGGCGCACCGTTTGCCGGACTGGATGGTGGAAGGATCGTTCGAGCGGGGAATTCAGGTGGGCCACACGGCGGAAATGCCCGTCTTCACCTTTGAAGAGGACGATATCGCCAATCTGATCGCCTATTTCGATGCGCTGCGGGCGAAGGAACTCAGCCCAGATAGCCCTCGCTAAGCAATTCCCCGACATGCTCGATCACCAGATGCGGGCTGCGTTCGGGGGGCTGGGCGGCCCAATCCTCTCGGCTGGTTGATCCGCTGGTGACGGCGATGCCCATCGCGCCCTCTGCGCGGGCCATCTGCATTTCGGCCACGGCATCGTCCCCCACCACGGCCACATCGGCTACGTCCAGACCCAATTGCTTCGCCACGAAACGCATGGCGTCGGTGGAGGGCTTTCCGGTCGGTTCCGGCTCTGTGCCGGTCACGCGGGCGATGGCGCCGTTGATGGCGCAGCTATAGCCGAAGCTGCGGCCTTCCTTGGTCGCGAAGAAGGGCACGTCCGACGCGGTGAGAAAATGCGCGCCGTCGAGGATGCGGCCGCAGGCGGCGTGGATATGGTCCATCGTGCAATCCGGGTGCCAGGCGACATAGACCGCATCGGCATCCGCCGCCGCTTCGTCGCCCGGCAGGCAACAATGCACGCCCTGTTCTGTCAGCGCTTCCGCCACGCCATCCGTGCCCAGAACCATGACGCGGGAATAGGCCCGTTCCAGCATCACCCCGGCGGCCACGGAATTGGGGGTGAACAGCCGTTCGTCCCGGATCGGCAGGCCCACTTCACGCAGGCGCGGGGCCTGTTTGCGGGCGGGATAGGCGCTGCCATTGGTCATGGCGAGATATGGAATACCCCGCTCTTCCAGCGCCTGTAGCAGATCCACCGCGCCGGGGATCACCTGGTAACTGCCCAGCTTGCGGTTGGACAGGATCAGCGTCCCGTCCAGATCGAACATGAAGCCTTTCGGCTGGCGGGGAAGGGCGGTGTCACTCATTCGGCCTGTTCCATTCTTTCGCGGTGAGCCCCCGCGCAGGCGGGGGCCTCAATCTGTTAGGCGCCGCGCTGGCTGGGGGAGGTCCCCGCCTGCGCGGGGACTCATGGCTCGTTTCTCTCCAGCTCCAGCTTGAAGCCGGCCTTCTCCACGCTGACGCGGGTGAGGTCGGTGCGGGCGAGCATTTGCCGCAACAGTTCCATCACCGGCTGTTTCTGCGGATTATATTCCCGCTGCGCCGGTCCGGCGGCCTGCATCGCATCCACCAGATTGGCGGGCATGGTCGCGCGCAGCAGGAATTCCTCGTCCGACAGGTTGGGCCCTATGCGTTTGCGCAGATCGTCCAGATCGGCCATGCCCTTTTCGGCCTCCAGCTCCTTCGTGCGCGGATTGGCCATGATCTTGTCCATCACATCCGGTTCGATGGGGACATTGGGGCGGCCGAACTTGCCCAGGGCATAGCGGATGATCTCGTCCGGGATCACGCCATAGCGTTCATCGCCCGTGACATTCATCACCGCCTGGGTTTGCAGCATTTGCGCGAAGGGCGTCATCACGATGGGCCAGCCCAGTTCCTCGCGCACGCGGCCCAGCTCCTCGATCACGGCGCCTTCCAGATGGGAGACACGGTGATCGGCCAGGTGCCGGCGCATGGTGCCGACCATGCCGCCGGGCAATTGGTGGTGGAGATAGGCCGCGTCGAAAGCCATCGGGCTGCCGGTGGGCAGGCCCTCGGCCTCCGCCATGTCGCGAAAATATTGCGCCACTTCGGCCACGGCTTCGTCGTCGATCTCAACCGTGTGGCCCATCTCGCGCAGATTGGCGATCATCCGTTCGATGGGCGGGTTGGATGTGCCGTCTGCCGCCCCGCCGCTGGCG
The DNA here is from genome assembly GCF_001008165.2 of Croceibacterium atlanticum. Taxonomy (NCBI): domain Bacteria; kingdom Pseudomonadati; phylum Pseudomonadota; class Alphaproteobacteria; order Sphingomonadales; family Erythrobacteraceae; genus Croceibacterium; species Croceibacterium atlanticum. The sequence continues at coordinate 3,337,295 of NZ_CP011452.2, forward strand.
CATTGCACGGCGGTGACGCCCAGATCCGCACCTTCCAGATAAGCCTGTTCCGCCAGCCCGATCGTGCAATGGGCGTGGAGTTCCAGTTTCTTGTCGCCGATCTGTTCCAAAATGGCGGGGATCAGCGTGCGCGCCCGGCGCGATGTCAGCAGCCCGCCCGGATCCTTGATATAAAGCGCGTCCACATCCGGGCTTTCCGCCATGATCCGCGCCGCTTCGGCATAATGGGCATCGTCGTGGATCGGGCTGATCGTATAGACCAGCGCGCCCACCACCTGTTCCCCGCCCGCGCGCTTGACCATGCGGGCGACTTCCACATTCGATTGCGCATCGTTCATCGGGTCAGCCAGGGCAAAGCGGCGGATGCCGTTGCGCGCCAGCGTGCGGAAGGCCAGCTCCATGAATTCGGGCGTGGCGGTTTCCCAGGCGATGAAGCGGAAGCCGGTGGACAGGAATTGCAGCGGCGTGGTCGGGCAGGCCTCCGCCATCAGGCGGATCCGTTCCCACGGGTCTTCCTGCTTGTAGCGGACGGCAACGCCCATATGCGTGGAGGTGGTGAAATCGATCGCCTTGAAACCGCAGCGTTCCAGCGCCGGGGCCACGGCCAGCGTGTTCGCCGTGGTAACGCCCAGCGCGCCCCACAGGCATTGATTGCCATCGCGCAGGGAGGTTTCGACAAGTTCGATATTGGCCATCAGGCAGGCTCCTTCTGCAGCTTCCGCGCCAGGAAGCCGGTATCCACGCCGCCCGCCGCAAATTCCGGTTCGGCCAGCACTTCCTGCTGGAAGGCCAGATTGGTGGCGATCCCATCTATCCGCGTGCGTTCCAGCGCGCCGCGCAGGCGGGCCAGGGCGGTCGCCCGGTCCGGGCCGTGGGCTATGATCTTGGCGATCATGGAATCGTAGAAGGGCGGAATGCTCGCGCCCTCCACGATATGCGTGTCCACCCGGATGCCTTCGCCCTCCGGCCACTGAACCGAAGTTACCGTGCCGGGGGAGGGCATGAAGCCATTGGCCGGATCTTCGGCATTGATCCGGCATTCGATCGCCGCGCCGTTCAGGCCGATCTCTTCCTGCGTGACGCGCAACCCTTCGTCCGCGGCGATGGCGATCTGCTGCGCGATCAGGTCCACCCCGCTGACCATTTCGGTTACGGGATGTTCCACCTGGATGCGGGCATTCATTTCAAGGAAATAGAATTCGTCCCGCGCAACGTCATAGAGGAATTCGACCGTCCCCGCGCCGCGATAATGCAGCCTTTCGGCAAAGCGGACCGCGGCATCCAGCAGCTTTTCCCGCGTGGCTGGCGGCAGATGCGGAGCCGGGGTTTCCTCCACCAGTTTCTGATACCGGCGCTGGACCGAACAATCGCGTTCGCCCAGGTGGATCACGCGGCCTGCGCCATCACCCAGCAATTGCACTTCGATATGGCGGCCATGTTCGACATAGCGTTCGATATAGACGCGCGCATCGCCAAAGGCGGCGCCCGCTTCCGCGCTGGCCATGTCCATCGTGGAGTTCAGGTCTTTCAGATTCTCCACCAGTTTCATGCCGCGCCCGCCGCCACCGCCGACCGCCTTGATCAGCAGCGGGGCGCCGATTTCTTCGGCCAGTTTGCGCGCATCTTCCGGTGTTTCGACCGGCCCGCCCGGGACCACGGGAACATCGGCGGCGATGGCTTCGCTGCGGGCGCGCAGCTTGTCGCCCACGGCTTCTATCTGGCTTGCCGTAGGGCCGATGAAGATTACCGCTTCATCTTCGCACATTTTTGCCATTTCGGCACGTTCGGACAGGAATCCATAACCGGGATGGATCGCATCGCAGTGATATCCGATGGCTGCCTGCATCACGGTTTCCATGGACAGATAGCTTCTGGCCGGGCTGGCGGGGCCGATACAGACGGCCCGCGTGGCCATTTGCGCGCCCAGCGAATTGCGATCCGCCTCCGACACGCACAGCACGGTTTCGATGCCCAGCGCCTCGCATGTGCGGATGATGCGAACGGCGATTTCGCCGCGATTGGCGATCAATATGCGCCGGATGGCCATGGTCAATCCGGGCGGACGAGCATCAGCGCTTCGCCATGCTCGACCATTTCGCCATTGGTGCCGAGGATTTCGACCACTTCGCCACACACGCCGGCGCGGGCCGAATTCATCAGCTTCATCACTTCGATGATGCCGATCACCGTGTCTTCTTCCACCCGGCTGCCCACTTCCACGAAGGGCGGTTCGCCGGGCTTGGGCGCACGGTAGAATACGCCGAGCAGCGGGCTCCTGATTTCGACCAGTCCTTCCCCGCGGGCTGGGGCGGGTGCTTGCGGAGGCTGTCCTTCGACAGGCTCAGGATGAGCGGGGGTGGGTGCAGGTTCGGGGGAACGAGGAGGTTCCGCTCGTCCTGAGCCTGTCGAAGGACGCGCTCCCAACCCGGCACCCTCCCGCACCAGTTCCAGCTTCACCCCGTCCATTTCCAGCGCCAGCCGGTCAAAGCGGCTGCCTTCCAGCAGCTGCATGATCTCTTCCACGTCTTTCCGCGAAAGGCTCATTTCTTCCCTCCGAAGATCGTCATCACGTGGTTCAGCGCATTGCCTTCGGGCTTCTTCACCGGCGTTTCCTTGTCCTTCGTGGCCCAGACCGTTTCCGGCCGGCTCTGCAGCAGCAGGATCTGGCCATCCTGGTCCACCGCCCATTCGATATCCTGCGGCTTGCCGTAATGCCGTTCGATCCGGCGGCCGACTTCGCGCAGGCCCATCAGTTCCTCGTCAGTCAGGCAGGGCGCCTTGCGCTTATCTGGCTTGTTCTCCACTTCGCGGATGCCGCCGCCATCGGCGGGCACCTGCCGCGCATGCTTGTCGGAAATTTCCCGGTCGGAGATTTCGCCAGTGATCTTGCCGATCACCCATTTGTCCGGCGTGACTTCGCCTGAAACCACCGCGCTGCCGAGGCCCCATGCCCCTTCCACCGTGATTACGGACTTGTCGCCCGTGGTGGGGCTGCGGGTGAACATCACGCCCGCGCATCTGGCATCCACCATTCGCTGCACCACCACACCCATGGCCACCCCGCTTTCGGGGAAATCATGCTTCAGGCGATAGGTCATGCTTTCGGTCGAATAGAGGCTGCCCCAGCATTCGCGCACGCGGTGGACCATGTCCTGTTCCGTCAGCACCCACAGGAAAGTGTCCTGAAGCCCGGCAAAGCTGGCATCTTCGGCGTCTTCCGTCGTCGCGCTGGAACGGACGGCCACCGGCTCCCCATCGGGGCAGAGCGTGCGATAGGCATCGACGATCGCCTGTTCCACTTCGGCGGGCATTTTTTCTTCCAGCACGCGGGCGCGCAATTCTTCGGACAGGCTGGTGACAGCGGCCAGATCGTGCCGATCCAGTGCCTCCACCCGCGAACGGACCGGATCGCGCGCTTCCAGCGCCTGCAGGAACAGTTCGAACCCGTGCGTCGTCACCACGAAACCGGGCGGCACGGGAATGCCCGCCTGCGTCAATTCGCCCAGCGATCCGCCTTTGCCGCCCACCGTGGGACGGTCGGCAATGCCCACATCCCTGAACCATGCCACTGCTTCATTCGCGCTGCTCATCGTTCAGGCGTCCTCGAGCACATGTTCTTCATCGAGCAAGGTCACAACGCCGCGGCCCCCATCCACGCGGATGCGCTGGCCGTCCCTGATTTTTTGCGTGGCCGCGCCGGTGCCGACCACGGCGGGCAGGCCATATTCGCGCGCCACGATGGCCATATGGCTCATCGATCCGCCAATATCGGATACGGCGGCGCTGATTTTCTGGAAGATCGGCGCCCATGTCGGGTTGGTGACCTGGCAGACAAGGATATCGCCTTCTTCCAGGCGGCCGATTTCCTTGACCGATTTCACGACCCGCGCCGTGCCTTCCACCACGCCGGAACAGGCGGCAAAGCCTTTCAGCTCATTCTCGTTCTCCTCGCCGTCGGACAGCCAGGTATCGAGATTTTCGCGCGTGATACCCCACAGCATGACGATGGCCGGATCATCGATCACGTCCGGCACCGCGCCCAGCGCGGGCGGGACGGTTGCCTCGGCCCATGCCTCGATCGCCTGTTTGCGCTGTGCGATGATTGCGGGCCAGCGTTTCGGCCCCAGCGGGGCGGAGCCGCTGGACCAGGCCAGCATCAGGTCCACGATGGCGCTTTCCAGCTCGTAATGGGTCAGGTGGAAGACATCTTCCTCCGCTTCCCAGAAGCCGTGATCGCGCAGCAGGGCGCCATATTCCCTGATCTTGTTGAAGAACAGATTGGTGTACCAGTGCTCGCAATAAAATTTGTGCCCCTCGACATAGGGGAACACCCGGTGCGCCAGGCCGATCAGCTGGTCATAGGTCGCCTTGTCTTCCTCGCTGTCGAGCAATTCGCGATAATCGGAAACGAGCTGTTCGCGCTCCGCCACGAGCTGGTCCATCGGGCGTTCGATATTCTCGCCCTTCTTCACCTTGTCGATATAGCCGGGCAGGGCGGCGAAGGGCATCGACAGATCGTCGTTCCAGCTGCGGTGATAGTGATAGAAACCATCGCCGACATTGACGTTGAACCAGGGGTGCCGGCTGGTCTCCAGTTCCTGCAGCCATTCGCGGCCATTCTCGCCCAACTGGTCCAGCGCGCCCAGCACTTGTTCGATCTCCATCTCGTCATGGAAATGGCTGTCCACGCCCAGTTCCACGGCGCGGCGGGCCAGGCGTTTAACTTCCTCGTCCGGCTTGAAGATTTCCGCTTCCATGCCCGCCACCATGCGGCTGATCGCCTGGTCGGAAATTTCCGGGAAGGCGCGTTTGCAGAAATCGAAGAAGGTCAGATAGGCGCCATAGCCAAGCAGCAGGAACTCGAAGTGGTGGTGCCACATCCGGTAATAGCCTTCGAGCTGCTTGCGATAAGTATCGATCAGCGCGTGATTGGCAGCCACGCCCTTGCCGGTGTGGGTTGTTTCGATCGGTTCCAGATCTGGCAGGGAAGGGGTTGGCAGCGCCTGCGCATCCGCGATCAGCGCCTTCATCTTTTCCTTCCACTGGTCGTACAGTTTTTCCCAGTTTTCGTAGTAATAGAAGGCGCGCTGCTGGAATTCCGCCGTCCGCGCCTCGATCTCTTCCGGATCGGTAACGGGCACGCCGCCGATGAAGACGCGGCCATTGATGACCCGGTGATCGATCCCCTTGGTGGTGGGCAGAACATGCACGCGGGTGTTGAAACTGCCCAATGCGCAATAGGCCGCCTCCGCCGTGATCATGTCGAAATGATGCATCGGTTCGGGGAAATGCATGGAGTTATAGAACCAGAAGCGGTCATCGTCTTCCGGCGTGAACTGCGCGTAATAGGGATAGGCTGCCTGTGCATCCTCGGTGCCCGGCACCACCTTGACGGAGCTGGGCAGGGGGAATGACTTCTGTTCATCGGCCATGGATCGCATCCTCTCTCTCCGGGATCGGCGCGCCATTTGCGGCGTCTGCCAATATCCCGATTGATTACGATCCTAACGGTTCATAACTGAACGGTGAAGGATTCCCGCGCAGGCCGAACAGGACAAAAGCGCAGGGGAATTTGTCTGGTTTATGTCCCGGCCTTCTTGCGCGGAATGGCGCAGGGGGCAGGCCGGTTTCCGGCTGACACGCGGCGGGCGGATCAGCTCTGCGGCGCGTGGCCTGCGCGCCATTCACGCGGGGTGATGCCGAAGCGTTTGCGGAACAATCGCGCAAAATAGCCCGGATCCAGAAACCCGCTGCGGAAAGCGATATCGGCGATGGAAAGCGTCCGTGCGCGCGGATCGCCCAGCATGTCGCTCGCCCGGTCGAGGCGGGTGGCGTTCAGTTCCTGCACGAAGCTGGTCCCGCTGCCGGCCAGCAGGTTTTGCAGATAGCGTTTGGATATGCCGCATTCTTCCGCCACCAGTTCCGGCGAAAGATCGGGATCGGCATATTCGCTTTCGATCCGGCGCAGGATCTGCCGCGCCAATTGCCCGCGATGGCGTGTGGTTTCCGACGGTTCATGGAAGCCCGTTGCCAGGCCGAGCAGGCTGCCCAGCTGTTCGGCAATCAGCGGGCGCGGCAGGGGCGCCTGGTCCACCCCGTCCAGCATCGCTTCCAGCAATGCGCCCAGCGGCGCGCCCCAATTGTCCCGCGCGGAGATTGGCCGGGCGAGCAGGGCGGCGGGATCTGGCAAATGTTTTTCCAGCCAGCCCTGCGGCATCATCAGGTCCAGGCATTCATGCTCTGTCTCCATTTCCATTTCATAGAATTGGGTATTGTCCAGCAGCACGAATTGCCCGGGCATGACGTTGAACCGTTTGCCGCCCATGCGGGTTTTCAGCACGCCGTGCCGCGAATAGACGAGCTGGATCGAAGGCGCGGCCCGCCCGCTGCTGCCTTCCGCCCCGGTATGGGTCACGCGCTGGGCAGGCGCGTGGAGATGCAGCATCCGCAATTGCCCGAGACCGTGGCTGGCCCAGCGCGCGGCAAAGGCATCGGCATCGAACACGGTCACTTCGATAGGGGCGATGGTGCTGGCGGCCCAGTCGCGCCACTGGTTCAGCGCCTCGGGCCGGGCCAGTCCCGCCGAGCTCCAGCTTGTGTCTTCCGCTGATCGCGGCTCTCCCATGGGGGGAAGTTACGCCGCGCGGGGGAAAGCGGCAAGGCTCCGCGATATGGCGGAGAACGGCATTGCGGTCAGCCCGGCAATCGTCCAGTTTGCAGCCGATAATTGGGGGGAGAGATGATGCTATCGGCCGTTGCCTTGGCCTCTGGCTGCCTGTCGCAAGTCCGCTGCGCAATGGCAGCCGATGCCCTCCATGCCGATAATCGGACTTTCAAAATCGCATCCGCCCTGTTCGCGGCGGAGGACAATCATTCTGGTGAAGAGCTGCCGGGAGTGGCCGGCCCTGAGCCCGAATGGCGGCCCATCCGGGCCCACGGATATAGAGACTGAGGAGAGTTGAAATGCGCCTGATCGCCACCGAAGAAGCCTGGTCGATCCCGGAAGTCGCCGCGGAACTGAAGAAGGTCGCGAACAGCCCGACGCAGAGCCTGGACAAGCTGCTGGTGAAGGGAATTTACGACGCGCCCGCCGACACGTCCGGCTATGGCAAGCTCGATTTCCTGTCCGGCCTGACCGATGTCGAGGAACATCGGCTGAAGCAGATGGACGAACTGGGCGTGGACATGCACCTGCTGTCCCTCACCGCGCCGGGCGTGCAGATGTTCGATGCCGATACGGCAACCGATCTGGCCGCGCTCGCCAATGATCGCATGGCGGAAATCTGCGCCAAATATCCGAAGCGTTTTGCCGGGCTGGCCAGCTTTGCCCCGCACAGCCCGAAGCGGGCCGCGAAGGAGATCGACCGCGCGATGAGCGAACTCAAGCTCAACGGGCTGATCGTCAACAGCCACACTTATGGCGAATATTTCGACGATCCGAAATTCTGGCCGATCCTGGAAGCGGCCGAAGCGCATGATGCATGTATCTATATCCATCCGCGCGGGGCCAGCGACACGCTGAAAGGTCCGTTGCAGGATTACGGCATGGACAGCGCCATGTGGGGCTATGGCGTGGAGGTGGGCACCCATGCCGTGCGCATGATGGCGGGCGGCGTGTTCGACGCTTTCCCCAATCTGAAGATCTGCATCGGCCATATGGGCGAAGCGATCCCGTTCTGGATCTGGCGGATCAATTTCATGAACACCCGCGCGCAGCAGGTGGGACGCGCCCGCAAGACCCAGCGCAGCATGGAGGAATATTTCCGCGACAATTTCGTCTTCACCACCAGCGGCGTGGAAGACCATCTGGCGCTGAGATATTCGATCGACCGGATGGGGATCGACAATGTGATCTGGGCGATAGACTATCCCTACCAGCCGATGGCGCCGGCGGTGGAGTTCATCAAGTCCGCCCCGCTGACCGAGGCGGAACGCCATGCCGTCTGCCACGGCAATGCCGAACGCGTGTTCCACATCGCCCCGGAATGAAGCGAGAAACCGCATGGCGACAGGAATTTACGGGCACGCCCCCGGTATTTATTCCCGCCATGCGGTTCATGCGGCCATGGATGGCGGTGGCTCATATGCCGGCTGAAATCAGGCGGCGCCGATCCGTTTCAGCTTGGCCAGCAAGCCGGCTTCGTCGAAGGGCTTGGGCAGGTAATCATCTGCCCCGGCTTCGATCGCGCGATGAATGTCCAGCGTGTCCGTCCGCGTGGTGCAGAACAGGATGCGCGGCCGTTTTTCGGCGGTTGCGCCATTCAGCGCGGTGACGAAATTCAACCCGCTCATCACTGGCATTTCCCAGTCGAGCAGGATCAGATCGGGCATGGCAACCTTGCACTTGGCGAGCGCTTCCTGCCCGTTTTCCGCCTCTTCGACCCTGTAGCCGAGGCCAGCCACAATGCGGCGGGCGACTTTGCGGATCACGCGTGAATCGTCCACGATCAGGCAGTTGCGCGGGCCCATTACGGGAGCGGGCGCGGGCGCGGGCTCTTCCACTCGCTTCTCCGCCGGGCGTGCCGGCTGGGCGGCTCGCTTGATCAGGCCGTGAATGGGAAAGGCTCCACTTCGCCCGGCAGCGGGGCGGCTTCGCCTTCGGCCGGCGTCAGGCGGACATGCAGATAGGGAACCCAGACATCGCCGTAATCGGCTTTCTGATACCAGACGTCGAGCACGTCATAGGATGCCCAGAAGCCATCCGTTCCGCGCAGCCTGATGCCTTCGCCAATGCGCGGCACGCTTGCGAAACGCAGGCGCTGCTGCGTCTGGTCCGTTTCGTTCTGGACTTCGATCTCGATCAAGATGCGCCCTCCGGTTCTGCGCGTGCAGACTAGTGGGCAAATCTTGCTGAAACCCCAACACGGCGGCCTCAAAAAGAAAAGGGGGCGGAAAATCGCCCCCTCTCCCGATCAGGTCAGGCTTTGGCCGCGGCCTTCGCCCTGGCGCTGGCCGCTTCCTTGGTTTCATAGACCACATGGCCCACCGCCGTATTGGAGGCGGGGACGTGGTAGAAACGGTGCAGTTCCTCCACGCCATAGCCGAGCGCGCCGCGCATCAGCAGCCACATGATGAGTTCGATCCCTTCGCTGCCGCTTTCGCGCAGATATTCCAGGCGGGTGATCGTGCGCAGATCGTCGGGATCGTTGATCAGCTTGTCGAGGAAGTTGTTGTCGAATTCCGGATTGATCAGGCCGGCGCGCGGGCCCTGCAACTGGTGGCTCATGCCGCCCGTGCCCCAGACCTGCACGTTCAAATCTTGCGGGAAGCTCTTCACCGCGTCGCGGATCGCTTCGCCCAGCTGGAAGCAGCGATTGCCTGACGGGGTGGGGAATTGCGTGACGTTGACGGCCAGCGGGATCACCTTGCACGGCCATTCCTCGGGCTGGCCGAAGACCAGGGAGAGGGGCACGGTCAGGCCGTGATCGACATCCATCTCGTTGAGAATGGTCATGTCGAATTCGTCGATCACCAGCTGTTCGGCCAGATGGGCTGCCAGTTCGGGATGCCCGATCACGGTCGGCACGGGGCGCGGGCCCCAGCCTTCGTCGGCGGGGCGGAATTCCTCGGCACAGCCGATGGCGAAAGTCGGCACGATATCCAGCATCAGCGAGGATGCGTGATCGTTATAAGCCAGGATCACCACGTCAGGCGTGTTGTCCTTGACCCACTCTTTCACCCATTCATAGCCGGCGAAAACGGGTTTCCAGTAATCTTCTTCGGTCTTGCCGAGATCGATCGCCGCACCGATGGCGGGAACGTGGCTGGTGGCGATACCTGCGGTAATGCGGGCCATGTTCAGTTTCCTTCCCGGATAGAGCGATTGCCCTTGGCGGGGCGTCCGCCCGCGCGCATCATCGCCGCATATTCATCTGCCGTCATGCCGGTCATCGAACCGACCGCCTTCTGCACGCTCCACCCGTCGGTGTTGCTGAGCTTGACGAGGAAATAGACATTGCCGCCAAGGTCGATCAGGCGATTGAAATCGCGATCGAGCACGGCCTGCTTCTGTTCCTCGCTCATGCGGAAATTATCGAGATAGGCGCGTTCGTCGGCCTTGAACTTTTCGCGATTTTCCGCCTGCATCAAGGACATGCAGAATTTGTGCAGGTGATAGGCCTGGCGCGAGCGCCTGGCGTTGAAGATCTTGGTGCCGGGAATGTCGTCCAGCTCTTCGAGCGGATAAAGTCTCGTGCGCATAATGCGACCTTGTCGTGATTCAGGAAAGGGCTCGCCTAACAGCGAGCGCAGGATTCCGCCAGCTTTGCGATTTGCAAAAAATGCAACAAAACCGGGGGTGTGACCAAAATCGCAACAAAGCGCGGCCGGTGCACGAATACCGGCCGCGCCCTCGCTATTCCTCAGGTGGCGTTCGGATCCGGCGCGCCGCCGGCCATCGCGCCATTGTCATCCGCCTGCGGCCCGGGAATGGCGGTGAGAGTGTGGATCTGGCGGAATTTCCCATCCACATAGCGGAATGTGTGTGAATCCGGCCCGCCATCCGAACCGCCGAAGCGGCAGAAGACGTTGATCACGCCCATTTCCTCGTCGATCAGATAATCGCGATTGACGATATAAAGCACGCCCGGCGGCATCCCGATCTCGCAGCTCGCCTCCGGGTCGCCGTCCCGGTTGGTATAGGCGCCGCCTTCCAGCCGCGCGCAGGGCGTTCCCCACGGAATATCGGTGAACTTGTCGGCAAATCCATCCAGATAGGCATTGGCCCCGCGGATCATTTCCGCAGGATCGGTGCGCTGATATTTCGACAATGGCTCCCAATTTTCCTGCTTCGTATATTTGAGGAAGGCATTGGCGTTGAACAGCCAGTCCCCTTCTTCCGTAACGATGGAATCGACGCGGATCACCTTGCCCTGATGGAGATAGAGCCGCGTGCCGATGACATAGGGTTTGCCCCCTTCGGTCACGATGATTTCGGTGAAGGTCTTGCAGCGCCTGTCATCATGGAAGCTCATTGCATGGGCGACGGGCAGGGCAGTGTTCCAAAGCCCTTCCGCCTGATCCACCGTTTCCATGTTTTCAAGGAAATGCGCCTTCGGATCCAGTGTCAGGCCGGACAGGTCGCCCGCTTCCTGCGCCTTCACATAGGCGGCGCTGGCCGCCTGCAATTGCGCCTTCGTGCATTCGGGGCGATCCTGCAGCGGGGCATAGGGGCTGGGCGGGGCGCCCTGCGCCAGAGCCGGCGTTGCCGCGCCCAGCAGCAGGGCGGTGGCGAGTGCTTTCTTCAACATGCTCTTTCTCCCCCTTGGCATCGTCTCAGCGGACATCCTGGATTTCTTCGGAGCGGCCCTGTTCGTAAGTGCTCCAGCCCGAATTGATGCCATATGGCCCGCGGATGAAGATGGCTTCGATCCGGCTCATCAGGCCTTTTTCGATCTTGAACAATTCACCCAATTGCCAGGTCCAGTTGATCGGCCGGTGATCGAAAAAGGCGAAGGCGAAGACGATACCGCGTTCCTGGTCGACGGCAACGAAGCGCCGGTCGCGAATGCCTGTCACCACGCCTTTCAACCCGGTTTCATACTGGCCCTTGCAGGTCTGGATGCGGCCAAAGGCGGGGCGTTCGGGCAGGTTTGCAACGACCTCTACCGGCGCGGCGGCCAACATCCCGTTTTCATGACGCACGCAATCATCGGTGAAGGGATAATATCCCTTGCCGTCATTACGCTGCATGCCTTCGAAATACTGGTTGGCCACGGCAATCAGATCGGCCCGGCTCATCCGTTCGTCTTCCGGGATCGCTTGCAGGAAATGCGGATGGGGCGATCCCATCTTTTCCACCGCTTCACCCGTGGCCGGGAAGGGGCTGGAAGATTCGCCGGTGCTATCACCCAGCGGCCGGTCCGGACGGGCGGCAATCTGTTCCACCTCGCTGATCCTGCCCTGATCGTCGATCCGCAGACGAAGCGCCAGGCCCACGGGTTCCGGATCGCGCATGGCGCCCGCCGCGCTGCTGCCCGCCGTTTCCATCACCGTGCCGAGAAAGGCGACCTGCTGCGTTTCCACATCGGGGACATAGAAGGTGTAATTGCCAAGCCCGCTGGTCGTCGCCCACAGCCCCTCATTGCCGATCGGCAATTCGATGCCGTTTTCGGTGAAGCGGACATTGTCGGCAAACAGGTCGTCATCCACATCCTGATCGCGCATGGCGGCGAGATAGCGGTTCACATAGTCTTCAAGGCATTCCCGCTGACACGATTGTTCCGGCTTGGGCGGCAATGGAACTTCTGCCGAAACCGCGGCGGGCACGGCGAACAGACATGCGGCGGCAAGCACCGCAGCGCGGATAGAAAGTGTCATGGTGGGCCCTCTCCCTGTTGTTTGAGAGCACACTACTTGCCCGTCGGGCGATGCGCCAGCGATTAGATTCTGATTTTACCTGCGGAGCCGGCTTGCCTTACTTGCCAATTGCCCGCTGATAGGCGGGGCGCGATTGCAGCCTTTGCCAATAGGCCGCCACATGTTCGGGAAGATCCAGATCGAACCCGGCGAAATCGGCGATCACGAAAGCATAACCGATTGAAATGTCGGCAATGGTGAACCTGTCGCCGGTCACCCATTCCCGGCCATCGGCAAGATGATTGTTCAGGAAGGCCAGCCGTTTTGCGACCTGGGAGAACAGATCCTTCACCGTGCCATTGGTCACCTCCTTCGCGAACACTCTGGTACGGAATATTGTGCCGAGCGGGACGGCAAGGTCAGATTCGCCGAAATGGAGGAATTGCAGATGTTCGGCATAGGCAGCCGGGTCCGGATTTGGCCCGGTGGTCAGCGCGGCCGCCTGTGCATTGCCAGCAACCAGCCTGCGCCCTGTCAGATATTGCAGGATCGCCAGGCTTTCGCACATCACGATGTTGTCATCCTCGATCGTGGGGACGGAGCCGAGCGGATTGACCTTCAGAAATTCCTCGCCAACGGGGAAGGAAACCCGCTCCACATGATAATCCTCTCCCAGTTCCTCCATCAGCCAGACGATGCGCAGGGAACGGGAATTGGGAACGTGGTAGATCGTGATCATGTGCCTGGCCTCTTGTTGCCGGATCAATCAGCCTGATTGGTCTGCGGACTGTTCGCGATCAGATCGTCCACCACGCCGGGATCGGCCAGGGTGGAAGTATCGCCCAGATTGCTCGTGTCGTTCTCCGCGATCTTGCGCAGGATGCGCCGCATGATCTTGCCGCTGCGTGTCTTGGGCAGGGAAGGGGCGAATTGCAGCACGTCCGGCGTGGCAATCGGGCCGATTTCACGGCGCACCCACTTGATCAGCTCGGCGCGCAATTCGTCTGAATCCTCGGTCCCCGCCGTGGTGGTGACATAGGCATAGATGCCCTGTCCCTTGATCTCGTGCGGCATCCCGACAACGGCGGCTTCGGCCACTTTTTCATGCAGCACCAGCGCGCTTTCGATTTCGGCAGTGCCCATGCGGTGGCCGGAAACATTGATCACGTCGTCGATCCGGCCGGTGATCCAGTAATATCCATCCTCGTCCCGGCGGGCGCCGTCTCCGGTGAAGTAATTGCCCGGGAAGGTGCTGAAATAGGTCTGGATGAAGCGTTCATGATCGCCATAGACCGTGCGCATCTGGCCGGGCCAGCTATCGGTGATGACCAGCGGCCCCTCGGTCGCGCCGTGCTGCACCTTTCCGTCATTATCGACGATGGCAGGCTGCACGCCGAACATCGGCATGGACGCGCTGCCGGGCTTGAGAGCGGTCGCGCCGGGCAGGGGGGTGATCATGTGGCCGCCCGTTTCCGTCTGCCACCATGTGTCCACGATGGGGCAGCGGCTGTCGCCCACCACCTTGTAATACCATTCCCACGCTTCGGGATTGATCGGTTCGCCGACCGAGCCGAGCACTTTCAGGCTCTTGCGGCTGGTGCGCGTGACCCAGTCATCCCCTTCGCGCATCAGGGCGCGCAGGGCGGTGGGTGCGGCATAGAATTGCGCCACCTGATATTTGTCCACGATCTGCCAGAAACGGGAGAAATCCGGATAGTTCGGCACGCCTTCGAACATCAGCGTGATCGCGCCATTGGCCAGCGGGCCATAGACGACATAGGAATGGCCCGTGACCCAGCCGATATCGGCGGCGCACCAATAGACTTCGCCGCGGCGATAATCGAATGTGTATTCATGGGTCATGCTGGTCCACACGGCATAGCCGCCGGTAGTGTGCAGCACGCCCTTGGGCTTGCCGGTGGAGCCGCTGGTATAGAGGATGAACAGCGGGTCTTCCGCGTTCATTTCCTCCGGTTCGCATTCCGGTTCCTGCCCCTTCATCGCTTCGTGCCACCACACGTCGCGGCCTTCCTTCATGGCGATGTCGGCGCCCGTATGGCGGACGACGATCACGGTGGAGACATCCTTGGCGTGATGTTCCAGCGCCTCGTCCACATTGGCTTTCAGCGGAATATGCTTCCCGCCGCGCAGGCCTTCATCCGAAGTGATGACCAGGTCGCTGGTGCAATCGTCGATCCTGCCGCCCAGCGCCTCCGGGCTGAACCCGGCAAAGACTATCGAATGGACCGCGCCGATCCGGGCACAGGCCAGCATGGCGATGGCTGCTTCGGGGATCATCGGCAGATAGATGGTGACCCGGTCGCCCTTCTTCGCGCCATGTGCCTTCAGCACATTGGCAAAGCGGCAGGTTTCCTCGTGCAATTCGCGATAGGTGTAGCTGCGCGCCTCGTTCTCGGGATCGTCCGGCTCCCACAATATGGCGATATCGTCGCCCTTGTCGGCAAGATGCCGGTCAAGGCAGTTGGCCGAAAGGTTGAGCGTGCCATCCTCGAACCATTTGATGCGGAAATCGTCAGCCGCGAAACTGGTGTTCTTGACGGTGGAGAAGGGCTTGATCCAGTCGATCCGGCGGGCTTCCGTGGCCCAGAAGCTTTCCGGGTCTTCCACCGAATTGCGATAACGCTCTTCATAAGTGGCTGCGTCGATCAGGGCGTTCTTCGCCCAGGATTCCGGCACCGGATAAACCGCCTTGTCGCTCATCACCTGCTCCCACACACTTGCTGGCAGCCTGATTAGGGAAAGCAGCCAGTCCGGGAAAGGGGCTAGGCCGCATGGCGCCCCGGCTCAAGAGGGATCAGGTCCAGAGCGCGGCCAGCGCCGGCAGCAGATGATTGCGGTGTTCCGCCGGAACGCGCCGCAGCAGTTCGGCTTCATATGTATCAATGACATTGCGCGCTTCCGCCAGCCGGGCTTGGCCGGCCGCGGTCAGTGCAAGCCCTTGGGACTTGCCGTCGATCGGCGCCCGATCGATCAGGCCGGCATCTTCCATCCGTTTCAGCAGCGGCACCATATTGGCGCGCTGAATGGCCAGTTGCCGGCCCAGCGCACTGGCGGTGACGCCGGGGTTTTCGCCGATCAGGATCAGGGCGGATGCATCGGACTGGCGCAGGCCGATTGCGCTTAGCCGCGCGGCAAGTTCCGATGCAGTCGCCAGCGCGGCGCGGCGGAGCGCATAGCCGGGCAGGCTGGGCAATGGATCTCGCATGGTGGGAGCCTAGCGATTGTTGTTGATCATAACAATACCCGCCGATAAGGGGGAGGCAATGCGAAAGCCGGACCGCGTCCGGCGACTCATTTGTCCGAGGAGAGACCAAATGGCCATGCCGTCCAAACCAGATCCGCGTCCGCAGGAAGAAACCGTCAAATATGAAGTGATTGACGATGTTGCCTGGGTTTATTTCAACCGCCCGGACAAGCGCAACTGCATGAGCCCCAAGCTCAACCGCCAGATGAAGATCGTCCTGGAAGAGCTGGAATTCCGCGACGATGTGAAGGTGCTGGTGCTGACTGGCGAAGGCACGGCCTGGACTGCGGGCATGGACCTGCTGGAATATTTCCGCATGACCGAAGCGGAAGGGCTGGGCGCCATCCGCAAGAGTCAGCGTGAAAGCTATGGCTGGTTCGAACGCCTGCGCTGGTATGAAAAGCCGACCGTTGCGATGATCAATGGCTGGTGCTTCGGCGGCGGCTACGGCCCGCTGTTCGGTTGCGATATCGCCGTTGCGTCGGAAGATGCGCAGTTCGGCCTGTCGGAAATCAACTGGGGCATCCTGCCCGGTGGCGGCGCCTCCAAGGTGGCGCAGGAACTCATGCCGTTCCGCAAGGCCATGTATCACGCGATGATGGGTGAAAACCTGACCGGCAAGCAGGCCGAAGAACAGGGCCTGGTCACCGAATGTGTGCCGGCTGACAAGCTGAAGGAACGCGTGCAGGAAATCTGCGACGTTCTGAAGAAGAAGGAAACCCACGCCCTTCGTGCCACCAAGTGGACGATGCGCCGCATGGTCGACATGACCTATGACAACGGCCTCGATTACCAGATCCGCGCTCAGGAAGCGCTGCACAGCTTCGGCGGCAAGGAAGCCCGCACGGAAGCGACCAGCCAGTTCCTCGACAAGAAGGAATTCAAGCCGGGTCTGGGTACTTTCGATACGAGCAAGATCAAGAAGGATTGATCTGGCAGGGCGGGCTTGTCGGGTCCGCCCTCCGACCGTAGGGACACGCGGAATTTCGGATGCTCCGGCATGGTTGCCGGGGCATTCGCATGGGAGGATTGCTGCAATGAGCGAACGGCGTTTCACCAATGAACAGATCGACCGGCTGCTGCGCCCCAAATCGGTGGCGGTTATCGGCGCGTCGGACCGCAAGGGCGCGCTTGGCGCGACGCTGCTCAACAATCTGGTGCAGTATGAATTTGATGGCGATATCTATCCCGTCAATCCGAAGCGGGACGAATTGCTGGGCCTGAAGGTCTATCACACGGTGGATGAACTGCCCGAAGGCATCGATTGCGCCGTTCTTGCCATTCCGCGTCCCTTCGTGCTCGATACGGTGCGCGGCCTTGCGGCCCGCAAATGCGGCGCGGTTGTGATCTATTCCGCCGGTTTCTCCGAAGCCGGGGAAGAAGGCATGAAGGAACAGCTCGAACTGGGCGAAATCGCCCGCGAACACGGCATGGTGATCGAAGGGCCGAACTGCCTGGGCTGCACCAATTATGTCGAACGCGTGCCGCTGACCTTCGTTGAAACCAACATGCAGACGCCGCCCAAGGGCACGCGCGCTGTTGGCATTGCCAGCCAGTCCGGCGCGCTGGCCGCCGTGCTGGCGACTGCGCTGCATCCGCGCGGCTGCTACGTCTCCACCTCCGTTTCCACCGGCAATGAAGCGGCTTCGGGCGTGGAAGATTATGTGAACTGGCTCGTCGATGACGAGGATACGCATGTCATCGCCATGTATGTGGAAAGCCTGCGCCGGCCCAAGGCCTTCATCGAAGCGGCCCGGCGCGCCCGCGCGGCCGGCAAGCCGATCATCATGCTGCACCCGGGCAAGTCCAACAAGGCGCAGGAATCGGCTGCCACCCACACGGGCGCCATGGCCGGCGATTATGCGCTGATGAAGACCAAGCTAGCCCGTGAAGGCGTGATCTTCGCCGATACGCTGGAAGAGCTGGAAGACATTACCGAAATCGCCCTGCGCTGCCCGGCTCTGCCCGGCGCCAATATGGCGGTTCTGGGCGAAAGCGGCGCGCTGCGTGGCCTGGCCTTCGACATTGCCGAGGATATCGGCCTCGACCTGATCGATCTGAATGACGATAACAGCCCGGCCCTTCGCGCCGTGCTGCCCGATTTCGTGCCGGTTTCCAATCCGACGGACATCACGGCGATCGGCCTGTCGGAGCCAGAGATCTACACCAAGGTGCTGACTGCGCTGCTGGATGATGACCGGGTCGGCTCGGTGGTCGCCTCCATCATCCAGTCGGACCCGATCACCAGCGGCATCAAGTTTCCGCATATCATCAAGGTGCTGGAAGACGGCAGCTTCGCCAAGCCGCTGGTCTTCGCCGGCGTCGATGAAGGCGCCACCGTGCCGCAGGAATATATCGACGGGCTACGCAAGGTCGGCATTCCCTGGTTCCCGAGCACGGAACGCGCCTATCGCGCGATCGCGCGGCTGGCGGATCTTGCCAAGCGCGATCTGACGGACCAGTCGGGCGAACCCTTGCCCCTTTCCGGCATGGCCGAAGTGTCCGGCGTCGTGCCTGAATACAAGGCCAAGGAATTGCTCCGCCCGGCGGGCATCGCTTTCCCGGAAAGCAAATTCGCCCCCAGCGCGGATGAAGCGGCCGCCGTGGCCGAAACCATCGGTTTCCCGGTGGTGATGAAGGCGCAGGCTGCCGCACTTGGCCACAAGAGCGATGCCGGCGGTGTCATCCTGAACCTGAAGACCGCGGACGAAGTGCGCGAAGCCTTCACCCGCATGTATGACAATGTGGCCAGCTATGATTCCTCCATCACGCTGGACGGCGTGCTGGTTGAAAAAATGGGCCGCATGGGCACCGAAATGATCGTCGGCGCCAAGTCCGATCCGCAGTGGGGCCCGGTCGTGCTGGCCGGCTTTGGCGGCGTGACGGCGGAAATCCTCAAGGACGTGAAGCTGTTCACCCCGGATATGGGCGTGGAACGGGTGAAGGAAGGCTTGCTGGCATTGAAGCAGGCGCCGATCCTGAAGGGCTATCGCGGATCGCCGGAACTGGATGTCGATGCTCTGGCCGATCTGATCGTGAAGATCGGGCAGGTCATGACCGGCAATCCTTCCATCCGCGAAATCGATCTCAACCCGGTGATCATCCATCCCAAGGGTGATGGAGTGGTTGCGCTCGACGCGCTGATGCTGGTCGACTGATCCAGCCCTGGCACATGCGATCCGGCCTGCCTTCTCGCGGTTGGATCGCATGTGGCGCATTACATCGGCATGATTATGGCGATTGGGCCGGTTTGCCCCCGCGCGGTCGGCCGGGCAGGTGCGGCGCCTATCTGGTAATTCTGTAATCGATGCGGATGCGGACCCATTCGCCGATCATTTCCTTTCCCCCGAGGCGGGGAGGGCGGACGCGGAATTGCCAGGCCGCCGCCAGCGCGGCGCGGGCGACATTCGATCCGCGAGGGGATTCTTCCAGCGCGACGCAATCTTCCACGCGGTAATTCGGCGCGGTCTTGCATGCTATCAGGCCCCAGCCGGGCCGGGCGGTTGAAAGATAGCCGGCCATCTCGTCACGGGTCGGCTCCCGATACCAGCGTGCGGCATAAAGCGGCTCGCCATTCGGCGCGGTGCCGACCCGCTCCGTATCGGGCGGGCCGGGTTCCATGTCAGCCGGGCCATAGGCCGGTTGGCTGGCGGCGGGCGGTGCGGGCGCGCTTTCCCTGGTGGCAATATCGGCAGAGGCCATCTGGTCACGGGTCAGCGGGATGAAGGCCGGAATCGATGGGGCCGGTCGCGGTTCCAGGACCGGTTCCAATACCGGCTCAGGCGGCGTCTCCGTCGGTTCAGCCTCGCGCACCTGTTCCTGAACGCTCTGTTCCTGCTCGGTCTCGGGCTGCGGTTCGGGGGCCTGATCCGGTTCAGCGTCGCCAGCGTCGAATGTAGCGATTGCCGGGCCCATCACCTCTGGCGGAGAGTTTACCCAGCCGATTGTCAGCAGCAGGCCGATAAGCAAGGCTTCCAGCGCCAGCGCGACGATAATGCCCATTGCGCGCGGACCCAGCCCCGCACGAATGCGTTCCCGCAAGGAACCCTCTGGCACGTCGCTTGGCTGGAACAAGGAACCTCGGCTTCGGCGGCCACGGGTGCGATCCACCCCGGGCAAGTGCAGGCCTGATAGGGCGGATCACCCATCGCCGTAAAGCCTGCCTGAGGTCTTGCCCAGCCGATTGGCGGAACGCCGCAGGCCCGCCGTTCAATTTCGCGTCAGCGCCAGCGGAAAAGGCGCGCCAGAAATCCCGGTTCTTCCATGGGTTGAATCTTGCCGAAGCGAGAGAGGCGCAGGCTCGGGTCGAGCGGTGGGCGGGGCACGCTCCATCTGTCCGGGCGGCTACTGCGATAGCTGTGTTTCGACATCATACGTCTCCGTTGATCCGCAATTGCGAAGAATGGGTGCGACCGTATGTTCGACTGCAGCGATCATATCCCATCTGCGGGATAGGTCCGAGCGTCTTTTGTGTCGAAGATATGCACCGGCTTATCCACAGGTAGACGGGCCGGGCGCTGCTATTTCGAGTCGGTTTTGCAGGGCCGGCTGAAATCTTCATGCGGCAGAGATGTTTCGGAAAGACAGTTCCCGCAGGACCTTCACACAAGCGCGCTCCGGGATGTGCGCGCCAATGTTGTAATTCGGCAACGAGACACCATCTTTATGCAATCTCACGTCGCCTGCGACGGGCCTTGCCGCGATTCCGCGCGGCAGTTCCAAACCTATGAGTCTTCGCTCTCGCCCCCTTGCGGCGGGCGTGTGTCGGCGACGTTCCATTCTCAGGAAGGAGTATCCGTGGCCAAGGAAGAATTGCTTACCGTAGAAGGCGAAATTGACGAGATCCTGCCCGATGGCCGTTTCGGTGTAACGCTGGACAATAATCACCGCATCATCGCCTATACCGCTGGAAAGATGCGCCGTTTCCGCATCCGCTCAGTCGTGGGGGATCGCGTGCATGTGGAAATGACCCCCTATGATCTCAGCAAGGGGCGGATCGTCTATCGCGAACGCACTCCCGGTCAGGGTGGGCCGCGCCGGCGCGCCGGGGGTATGCGCTGATCACCGGCTGAATTCGCTTCAGTCTCCTGTCGCGATCGGGCTGGCGGCAATGCTGCCAGCCATCGCGGCGCCGATTTCCCCTTTGCCTATAATCGCTGTGTAAGGCGGCACTTCAGAAGGCGGCTATGCCCGTAATAGCCCGGCCGAGGATCAGCGCATGGATATCATGCGTTCCTTCATAGGTGTTCACCGTTTCCAGATTGGCCATGTGGCGCATCACGTGGAATTCTTCGGAAATGCCGTTGCCCCCATGCATGTCCCGCGCGGCGCGGGCAATTTCCAGCGCCTTGCCGACATTGTTGCGTTTGACCAGGCTGATCATTTCCGGCGCAAAATCGCCTTCATCCATACAGCGGCCGACTTGCAGGCTGGCCTGGAGGCCGAGTGCGATCTCCGTCGCCATATCGGCCAGTTTCTTCTGGAATAGCTGGTTGGCGGCGATCGGTTTGCCGAACTGCCTGCGGTCCAGCCCATATTGCCGGGCCGCTGAATAGCACGCCTCGGCAGCGCCCATACTGCCCCATGAAATGCCGTAGCGGGCACGGTTGAGGCATGAGAACGGCCCCCTTATGCCTTCCACGCCCGGCAGAATGGCATCGGCGGGCAATTTCACCTCATCCATTACCACTTCGCCGGTCGTACTGGTGCGGAGGGACAATTTGCCCTCTATTTTCGGGGCAGAGAGACCCGGCATGCCCTTTTCCAGCACGAAGCCGCGGATTTTCCCGCCATGCGCTTCGCTCTTCGCCCAAATCACGAAGATGTCGGCAAAGGGGGCGTTGGTGATCCATGTCTTGGTGCCGGACAGGCTGAAACCATCGCCATCCCTGCGGGCAAAGCTGCGCATGGATCCGGGGTCCGATCCGGCGTCCGGTTCGGTCAGGCCGAAGCAGCCAATCGCCTGGCCGCTCGTAAGGCGGGGCAGATAATATTCGCGCTGCTGCTGCGATCCGAAAGCCTCGATCGGGTGAATCACCAGGCTCGACTGGACAGATGCCATCGAACGATAGCCGGAATCGACCCGCTCGATCTCCCGCGCGACGAGGCCGTAAGCCACATAGCCTGCATCAGCGCCGCCGGATTCCTCGCGCGCGGTGACGCCAAGCAGGCCGGCATCCCCCATCATCGGGAACAGTTCGGGCGCGCTGATCTCTTCGCGATAGGCCCGGATCACGCGCGGCATAAGCACATCCTGTGCGAAACGCCGTGCGGCATCGCGGATCATCCGCTC
This sequence comes from Croceibacterium atlanticum, assembly GCF_001008165.2. Taxonomy (NCBI): domain Bacteria; kingdom Pseudomonadati; phylum Pseudomonadota; class Alphaproteobacteria; order Sphingomonadales; family Erythrobacteraceae; genus Croceibacterium; species Croceibacterium atlanticum. Next base: position 3,359,149 of record NZ_CP011452.2, read on the forward strand.
TTCTTCGGTGAGCAGTTTTTCGAGGCCGAGCGGGTCGGCCCAATCGAACGGCGTCTTGTCTGCCATGCTGATCCTTCTCTGCGGCTGTCTTAACCGTGGAGGATCGGCGCGCCAAATGGCTTGCGCTGGCCGGCGGCCCTCAGTGCGAGGATTTTGCCTGGTCGAGTGCTGCCTGCAACATGTCGATCATGTGATCGGGCGGGCAGGGCTTGTTGCAGGCAATGGCGCGGGGATAGCGTTTGCGCATCTCTTCCGCATCGACATGGCCGGAATGGAAAATGATGGGGACACCGGCTTCCGTCAACGCATCCGCAAGCGGGAAGACCTCGCCATCCTTGGTGAATACATCGAGTATGGCGCAATCGGGCAAGCCACGGCCCAATGCGGAAAATGCGGTTTTCTTGTCTGCGAATGGCCCTTCAAGCGCATAGCCGAGATCCTTGACCGTCTCGGACAGGTCGAGAGCGATGATGAACTCATCCTCGACCACCAGGACCCTCGGCCTCTCTTCGCTTAATGCGGCGGTTGCCATTTCATAACACTCCTAGCGCGACCTTAAATCTCTCTAAATTCGGGTTGTTTTTGGAGACTAGAACCCAAAACCCGGGGTTTGAGTTCCCGCCAGGGTCAGAGCTTGCCGAATTTTGCCTCATATCCGGCCTTATCGCCGGAGGAGAGGAGGCGGGCCTGTTCGGGCCAGTTGTCGCGCCGGATACGGCCCTGAAAACGGCCGAGCTGGGCATCTATCCGGTCGATTTCGGCATCGTCCCAATCGGCAATCTGGGTGAAATGCGTGATGCCCAGATCGTGCAATTGCTGCGCCAGCTTGGGGCCGATGCCCTTGATCCGGGTCAGTTCGTCATGGCTGCTTTCGACATGGACGGGCCGCGCCGCGGCGGCGACCGCTTCACCCACGCCAGCCATGCCGACGGGTGTAACGGGGGGCAGGTCTTCGCCCGAATCCGCAGAAGCGGCAGGCGGCGCGTCGATCAGCGCCTGGTTGCGCTTTGCCGCTGCGGGCTGATCTTCTTCCGGCTTTTCGAGAGTAACCGTGGTGCGCCGATTGGCGGCGAAGATCCACCAGGCAACGATCAGCCCGACGACCAATGCGATGACCAGGAAAATCCAGTTCTGCTGGATCAGCTCTGCCATAACAGTCTATCTCCCTATTCGGTCCTGCTCTCGTCCCGGCCCCACAGGCCCCAGCCGATCGCGAGCCCGGCGCCATAGGCGACAAGCGACAGCACAACCAGCTCAAGACTTATCGGCATGGGCGGCTCTTAATGGTCTTTGCCCGGGCTTGGCAATGGACGTGGAAATGCTGCACGATTTGCATCAGCGCGGGCCGGGCGTGTCCACAGGGGTCGGCACGATTGCTTCGGTCGCAATGACCGAAAATTCGATCCGGCGATTGGCCGGGTCCGTGGGATCCAGCCCTTCGACCGGATCGCTCGATCCCATGCCCCGCACGCGCAGACCGTCTGCCGGAATTCCGCGATTCATCAGGGCGAGACGCACGGCTTCGGCCCGGTCGGCGGACAAGGCGAGGTTGCCCGGTTCCGGCCCCGAGGAATCGGTGTGCCCGGTAATGGCGATGATGCTGCCAAGGCAGGGGCGCAGCGCGGCGGCGACTTCATCCAGCAATTGCTGGCTGGCTGCGTCGATCCGGGTGGAGCTTTCCTCGAACCGGATGGTGCGCGCGCGAAGCAATGCCTCCACTTCGTTCTGGCAGTGCAGCGGACGGATCGGTGCGGCACTGCTTTCCGCCAGGGCCGAGCCGTCCGTCCAGCGAATGCCGCCTGCGCCGGGTATCGCGGCCACGACGTTGGCGATGCGGGCGCGGGTCGCCTCGTTCAGCTCTTCCCCTCCGCTAAGCAGTGGGTGCCGCGTGGGCAGGCCACCTTCCGTCCGGAAATGGGCGATCACGGGCGCGCCGCGCGCTTCGGCAATGGCCAGTTCCGCACGCGCTGCAAGATCATCGGCCATGGCGGCGCCGTTCATCCGGCTGGCCGCCAGCGCCAGCGCCATGCAAAGCAGGGCACCGGCGACGATGGGCAGATAGGGGGAACGCAACGCGGACATGGGGCCTTACTAGCGGGAAATCACTTGCCGTCGATAGTTTCGGGCGGCTCTTCCTCGGTCATCTTGCGGCGGAACAGCACACGGTCTTCCGGGCCGAACCCTTTGGTCCAGATGACCCAGCCATAAGCGAGCAATATGGCCGGGATGCCGAAGGCAAGCTCCGCCCATTCGGGCAGCAGCAGCATGAACTGGCCGACCACGACCGCGACCGCGACGGCCCAGACCAGTGCCCAGCGCCAATTGTTCACCGGCTCGTGCAGGATGCGGCCCAGCATCAAAGCCTTGATCAGCGATGCCGCGCCCAGTGCCAGCATCAGCGCAGCGGCTGCGGCGGCGGCGCGATAATATTCGTTCCAGTCATAATGATCGGCCACCAACATGGCGCCCACGGTCAGCAGCGCCTGCAGCCCGATCGTGCCTGCGGAAACCCACAGATTGCGCAGCCGCGCGACATAGACCAGCGCGGCTTCTGCGACGACGGCAGTCGCCGCCACCACTTCGGCAGCCAGCAGGAAAGCCAGTGCGCCGGTGCCGCCCACGAAGTTCGGCCCCACCAGCCCCATCACCGCTTCGCCCGGAATGCCCAGGGCCAGCGCGACACCAGCCTGTGCGGCGGTGATCCAGAAGCCCACCTGGCACACCTGTTTCGCGATCGAGCTGTAATCCTTCTCCCGTAATTTGCGCGTGATGACCGGGCCGAGGATCGGTTCAAAACTGGTCTTGAGCTTCTGCGGCAGGCTGGCGACCTGTTGCGCGACGTAATAGACGCCGACTGCCGTCGGGGCGGCAAACAGGCCGAGAATGAAGATATCGAGCCGCCTCGTTCCCCATTCGATTGCGTCTGCCGCGGCCAGCGGCGCACCGCGAATTGTCAGGCTGCTCATCCGGCTGAAGGAAGGGCGCCAGCCGCCGCCCGGCAGGCCATAGCTGCGCAGGAACGGGATCAGCGCCGTGATCAGCGCCGCATAAATGGATATCAGATAGGCGAGCGACAATCCGCTGGCGGGTGTTACCAGATACATGACGCCGGCCATGATCGAGATCGTCCATGGCTCGACAATGGCGCGCGCGCGTACCGTCGTGGCGATGTCATAGCGGTAAGCCTGCGCGGCGAGGATGATTTCCGTCAGCGCCAGTGCCGGTATTGCCAGAACCAGCAGCTTGTCGGTTTCGGTATAGATGCCGCTGGGAAACATCGGCGCCGGTACGAACCACAGCAACAGCGCCGCCAGTGCGCCAACGCCGCAGGCCAGAACCAGCCCGTCCGCCACCAGGCCCGGATGCTGATCCTGATCATCGCTATCGGAAAGGCGCTGCGCCAGGCCGCGCTTTTCGCCCATCGTGCAAAGCATGGCGATCAGTTCGACAATCACCAGCGCCGATGCAAAACGCCCCAGCGCCGCCGCACCATAGAGGCGGCCGGCAATGAACAGGAAGGGAAGGCGTGCGGCCAGCCGCAGCAGGAAGCCGAAGAAATTCGTCCGCCCGCCCTTGGCCAGCGCGACCAGATCGCCGCCCTGTTCCTCCGTCGCTGTCTTAACGCTCAAGCGGACGGTCCTTCGGCCTTGAGCGGGCGGGCGAGCAGGCCGGTGACGATGTCGCGGGCGTCCGCGCCGTCCAGCAGGCGATTGACCGCATCGACGATGGGCATGGAAATGCCCCGGCTGGCAGCCATTTCCGCCAGGACCGGAGCGGTAAAGGCGCCTTCGGCCACCGTATGCCGGTTGGCCATCAGTTCCGATGCCTTCGCACCTTTGCCCAGCGCTTCGCCAAGGGAAAAATTGCGGCTGGAGGTGGAAGAGCAGGTCAGCACCAGATCGCCGAGACCGCACAGCCCCGACAGAGTCTGGCGATCAGCGCCCAGCGCTTCGCCGAAACGCTGCATTTCGGCATAGCCGCGCGCGATCAGGGCAGCGCGTGCGTTCTGGCCGAGGCCCAGCCCGTCGACCACGCCGCAGGCGATGGCCAGCACGTTCTTGACCGCGCCGCCGATTTCCGCGCCGGTCAGATCGTCGCTGTAATAGGGGCGGAAGCTCGGCCGGCCGAGTGCGGAGGAAAGGCGTTGCCATTGTTCCTCGCCACCGCCGCAGGCCAGGGTGATCGCGGTCGGCATTCCGGCGGCGACTTCATGCGCGAAGGTCGGCCCGGAAAGGACGGCGATCTGGCTGGCCGGTGCGGCCTGTGACGCCACTTCATGCATCATGCGGCCGGTCTTCGCCTCTATCCCCTTGGCGCACAGAACCAGATCGCGCGGGAAGGCGGACATGCGGGAGAGCGTTTCCGCCAGAAATTGCGCCGGAGTTACCAGCAGCAGGATCGCGCATTGCGCCATCTCGCCCAGATCGGAGGTAGCGCGGATGGTTTGCGCCAATCGGGCGGAGGGGAGATAGAGTGAATTGGTGTGGCTTCTGTTGATTTCCTCCACCAGTGCCGGCTCATGCGCCCAGATCAGCACGTCGCGGCCATCGCTGGCGATCATCTGCGCCAGCGCGGTGCCCCAGGCCCCGGCGCCGACCACCCCGATTTCCGGCGTTTTCATGCCTTTACTCCCGCACCGCGCACCGGCTCTGCCCCCGGATCGAGCGGCCAGCGCGGGCGGGCCGACACGTCGAGCGGATCGGCATCGGCACCGGCCTGCAATTTCTCGATTCCGGCCCAGGCGATCATGGCGGCATTATCGGTGCAGAGCGGCAGGGGCGGGGCAGTGAAGCGCAGGCCATGGCGCGCGGCCAGACCTTCCAGCGCGGTGCGGATCGTGCGATTGGCGGCGACCCCGCCGGCCACGACCAGCGCGCTGACATCGCCCATTCCGGCCAATGCCTTTTCAAGCCGGTCGAGAATGCAATCGACCGCTGCCTGCTGGAAACTCGCCGCGATATCTTCGGCGCGGTGATCCCCGCTTTCATGCGCGCGCAGAACGGCGCTCTTCAGCCCGGCGAAGGAGAAATGCGGTTCCGCGCTGCCGCGCAGCGGACGCGGCAGGCGCACCGCTTTGGCATCGCCCTGCGCGGCCAGCCGTTCCACCGCGGGGCCGCCCGGATAGCCGAGGCCGAGGATCTTGGCGGTCTTGTCGAAAGCTTCGCCCAGCGCATCGTCGATCGTGGTGGCAAGCCGGCGATAGCGGCCAACGCCTTCCACCCGCAGGATCTGGCAGTGCCCGCCAGATACCAGCAGCAGGGCATAGGGATATTCCAGCGTCTCATCCGCGAGGCGCGGGCTCAGCGCGTGGCCTTCCAGGTGGTTGATCGCCAGCAGCGGCTTGTCCCCGGCCATGGCCAGCGCCTTTGCCGTCACCAGGCCGACCATCACGCCGCCGATCAGGCCAGGACCGGCCGTGGCCGCGATGGCATCGCACTGGTCGAGCGTGACCTCCGCTTCATCCAGCACTTTTTCGATCAGCGGGGCCAGCCGTTCAGCATGGGCGCGGGCGGCGATTTCCGGAACCACGCCGCCATAGGGCGCATGCGCTTCTTCCTGCGAGGCGATGGCCTGCGCAAGGATCCGCCGGTCATCCGTGACCAGCGCCGCTGCGGTTTCATCGCAGCTGCTTTCAATACCCAATACGATCCTCATCCCGGGTTCCACTGGACGCAAATGGCGATTAGGGCAAGCGGACCCAATGAGCGAAACCATACTGAAACTCGGAACCCGGCGTTCACCACTGGCCCTGGCGCAGGCGGAGGAAACGCGTGCGCGGCTGTGCCACATCCATGGCTGGGACGAAAACGAGGTCGAACTCGTGCCTGTCGTCGCCAGCGGTGACAAGGTGCAGGACCGGCCTCTGGCCGAAATCGGCGGCAAGGCCCTGTGGACCAAGGAACTGGATGGCTGGCTGGCGGAAGGGCTGATCGATGCATCGGTTCATTCGCTGAAGGATGTCGAAACGATCCGGCCAGAAAGCCTGACCATTGCCGCGATCCTGCCGCGCGCGGACAAGCGCGATGTCCTGCTGGGTGCGGAAAGCGTCCATGCCCTGCCGCAAGGCGCGGTGATCGGCACCAGCGCACCCCGCCGCGCGGCGCAGGCGCTGCATTTGCGGCCGGATTGCAGGATCGTGCTGTTCCGCGGCAATGTCGCAACCCGCATGGCCAGGCTGGCCGCCGGGGATGCCGACGCCACTTTCCTTGCCGCCGCCGGTCTGGCGCGTCTTGGGCAGGACGGAACGGGCCACAAGCAGGATCCGGGCGAATGGCTGCCGGCCCCGTCACAAGGGGCGATCGCGATCGAATGCCGCGCGGGGGACAGCCGCGTGCTGGATCTGATCGGTGCGCTGGATCACGCACCCAGCCGGGCGGAAGTGATGGCGGAACGGGCCTTGCTGCATCGGCTTGGCGGCAATTGTCACAGTGCGGTGGCGGTCCTGTGCGATTACGCGGACGGGCAATTATCCATGCACGCTGCCCTGTTCAGCCCGGACGGGGCGGAACGGGTGGACGGCGAAGCGCAATTTGCCGCGGGCGACATCGATGCCCCCTTGCGGCTTGCGGCCGACCTTCTGGATCGCGCAACACCGGGCATCGCGGCGCAATTCGCCGGATCGCAATGATGCTGCCGGTTGCGGTAATCCGGCCGGAGCCGGGTTGCTCCGCCACGGTAAGGGCGGGGCGCGAAGCCGGGCTGGAAATGCTGGCCTGCCCGCTGTCGGAAATCCGCCCGGTCGCCTGGCAGCCGCCATCCCCGGACAGCGTCGATGCGCTGTTGCTGGGAAGCGCCAATGCTATCCGTCATGGCGGGAAGGCGCTGGAGAAATTCAGGGACAAGCCCGTCTATGCCGTGGGGCAGGCGACCGCCGAAGCCGCGCGACAGGCGGGTTTCAGCATAGCGGGCGTTGGCGGCGGACATTTGCAGATCCTGATCGATACGCAGGATGGCCTGCCGTCCCGCCTGTTGCGTATTTCGGGGGCCGAATATGTGCCGCTGAAAATCCCCGACGGGATCGAGGTGAAGCAATGCATTGCCTATGAGAATGCACCTTTGCCGCTGCCGGATGAAATGGCGCAAAGGATCGGCAAGGGCGCAGTGGTTCTGCTTTATTCGGCGGCCAGCGCGCGCCATTTCGCTGCGGAATGTGACCGGCTGGGCATTTTGCGCGGGGGCATGCTTCTGGCGGCGCTGGGGCCGCGTATTGCAGATGCGGCCGGTTCAGGCTGGGGCAAGCTGCAAAGTGCTCCCCAGCCCAATGAAGCAGCGTTGTTGGCTTTGGCGTCCGACCTGTGCCATGAACCGGGGCATATCTGAGACGAAGAGCCCGCCCGAATTCGCTGGGGTCGCGAAGGAAACGGATGGAACATATCGATGCCCATGGGGCGGGCGCTTCGGCGCGCCGCCGGCAGATGCAGATGCGAACCATGCTGGGCATTGCGCTCGGCGCGTTCCTGGTAGGCGGGATCGCTACTTATTACCTGTTCGGGCCGGACGATATTTCGCCCGGCACGCTTTTTGCCGTGCGGCAGGAATCAGCGGATCAGCCCGCACAGAAAACCGCTACGCCCGAACCTGGCCCCGCACCTACCGCCACGCAGACGGGCGGCGGCACGCAGCTTATCACTGCCGAACGGGTGGAGCGTGTGGCCGAACAGCAGGGCGGCATCGATCAGCGTGTGGCGGCACTGGAACAGCGCATTGCCCGGCTGGACCTGCAGGCGCAGGCGGCCGCAGGTAATGCAGCACGCGCCGAAGGCCTGCTGATCGCCTTCGCCACGCGGCGGGCGATCGAACGCGGGGCGCCGCTGGGTTATCTGGCGGACCAGTTGCGGCTGCGTTTTGGCGATGCGCATCCCAATTCGGTGCGCACCGTGATCGCCACGGCCCGCAACCCGATCACGCTGGATCAGTTGATTGCGCGGCTGGACGGGCTTTCCCCGGTGTTGAGCGAAGCCCCTTCCAATGAAGATACGTTCGATTGGCTAACACGCGAACTGGGTGAATTATTCGTCGTTCGTAGCGAGGATACGCCGTCCCCGGCTGCGGACAGGCGGCTGGAAAGGGCGCGCCTGTTCCTGCGCAGCGGCCGGCCCGAATCGGCCGTGGCCGAAGTGCGGCACCTGCCCAATGCAGCAGCCGCCAGTGGCTGGATCGCCGATGCGGAACGGTATGCCGCGGCGCAACGTGCGCTGGAATTGCTGGAAACGACCGCAATTCTGGAACCGCGCGAATTGCGGGACGGGTCCGGCAACAGGGTGGAACAGCCGAGCCCGGCGGTCAGCGGCAGCGAATAGGTTCGCGCAGGGCGGTCAGGCCCGCAGCAATTCCGGCAATTCGCCGGAAACGCCGCGCGCCTCGTCCATGAACCAGCCCTTCAGGGGCGGAGTGCGCTGGACCACGCTCATGCCCAGGCGGCGGATCGCGCTGGGCAGGCGGCCGGGAATGCCGAACAGCCGGGTCAGCGTATCGGTTGCCGCCATGACGGACAGGGAATCCAGCCCGCGCCAGCGTTCGTAACGGGCGAGCAATTGCGCATCGCCAATATCCAGGCCCAGCCGCATGCCATCGGTGATAACCTGCATCAGCGCGCCGACATCGCGCAGGCCGAGATTGAGCCCCTGGCCCGCGATCGGATGCATCCCATGCGCCGCATCGCCCACCAGTGCCAGCCGCTGTGCCGTGATCTTCGCCGTATGCTGGAAGCTGAGCGGGTAGGATGATCTCTTGCTGTTCAGCGTGATCTTGCCGAACAGCCCCTTCATCCGCTTCTCGATTTCGTGGAGGAAGGCCCGGTCGGACAGGGTCAGCACGCCTTCCGCATCCTTTTCCGCCACGGTCCAGACCAGTGCGCTGCGATGCTGCCCCTCCGGCCCGTCCAGCATGGGCAGAAGGGCGAAGGGGCCAGCTGGATAGAAAATTTCCCAGGCGACATTGTCATGCGGCTTTTCATGATCGATCCCGGCGATCAGCGCACGGTGGCTGTAATCCCACCGGGCCAGGGCAAGGCCGGCTTCGTCCCGAGTCGGGGAACGGCGGCCTTCCGCCGCGATCATCAGCGATGCTTCCAGCACCTGCCCATCATCCAGAACGGCCGATACGCCATGTTCGCCGCGATGCCGTTCGACCACGCGCGCCGGAGCGTTCCAGCTGATCAGTTCTTCCTTCTCCGCCGCTTCGAACAGCGCCTTGCGCAGTGTCAGGTTGGAGAACATGAAGCCCAGCGCGCCTTCATGCGGTTCAGGCTGGAAATCCAGCCGTCCGGGTTTCAGCCCATCCGAAACGGCGATGGCGGAGATGGGGCAGCCCTGCGATTTCAGCCGGTCGGCCAGGCCGATATTGCTGAACAGGTTCCAGCTTGCGGTGGAAATGGCGCTGGCGCGCCCATCGAAACCGTCAGCCGTCAGTGCCGCTGGATCGGCCATGTCCACAACATGGCTGGACAGGCCCTTGCGGGCTGCGGCCAGGGCCAGCGTCATGCCGACGAGACCGCCGCCGAGGATCAGGAGTTCGCGCTTGTTCGCCATGGCTTAGGGTCCTAGATCGTGCAGCACGATGCGCGCAAGCACGATCAATTGCTGCCGGTGGCTGATTGTCCTCCTCGCCGCCATGGCGGCGCAGGTGGCCATGGCCCAATTGCCCCCGCCGCAACCGGCCAAGGGCAATAATATCGCCTCTGAACTGGTGGCGGAAGGTGGCGCCCAGGCCGGCGAAATGCTGACCGTGGCGCTGCATTTCCGGCCCGAACCGGGCTGGCACGGATATTGGTCCAATCCGGGCGATGCCGGATATGGCATGGAACTGGACTGGAACCTGCCGGAAGGGTGGGAGGCCGGAGAGCCTGATTATCCGGTGCCCGAAACGCTCGTGATCTCGAACCTGATGAATCACGTCTATGAAGGCGATTATGCCGTGCTGGTGCCGATTTCGGTCCCGGCTGATGCGCAGCTTTCCGGGCCGGTGCCGATAGAGCTGAAGGCGGACTGGCTGGCCTGTACCGATCAGATCTGCGTGCCCGAAAGCGCGACCATGAGTTTACGTCTGCCGGTCGGGGCGGATGTGCCGCGCGATCCGCGTTTCGACCAATGGCGTGCCGCCCTGCCGCCCATGCTCGATAGCGAGGCGGCCTTTGAACTGACCGGGGATGCGCTGCGCATTGCCATCCCGCTGCCCGCTTCGCTGGACCTTGCCGAACCGCATGTTTTCGTGGGCGAAACGCAGCTGGTCGATTATGCCGCGCCGCAGATATTCATGCGCGATGGGGATCTGCTGGTGGCGGAAATCCCGCGTGAAGGGCTGGCCGACGGGGCAGGCCGCATTCCCGGCATATTGAAGCTCGACAATTTGGGAGGCGGGCTGCGCTTTTCTGCCATGCCTGGCGAAGTGCCGGCTGGCGGTACACCTGTTGGCGGCACGGCACAGGCGCTTGCGCCGATCTGGCTGTTGCTGGGCGGGGCGTTCATCGGCGGGCTGATTCTCAATCTGATGCCCTGCGTGTTCCCCATCCTCAGCCTCAAGGCGTTGACGCTGGCCCGCGCGGGGGAAAGCGCGGAGGGCGCGCGGCGTGAAGGGCTGGCTTACACGGCGGGCGTGGTGCTGGCCTGCCTTGCACTGGGCGGCTTGCTGCTGGCCCTGCGCGCGGCGGGCAGCGAGATCGGCTGGGCCTTCCAGTTGCAGGAACCGGGCGTGGTGGTCGCGTTGCTGGTTCTGGCGGTGCTGATCACGGCCAATTTTGCCGGCCTGTATGAATTGCCCTCTTTTTCCTTCACCCGCGAAGGGGGGCGGGCCAGCGCCTTTTCAACCGGATTACTCGCGGCCTTCGTGGCGACGCCCTGCACCGGGCCGTTCATGGCGGCGGCGCTGGGCGCCGCCCTGCTGCTGCCATGGTGGCAAGCGCTGATCCTGTTTGCGGCGATGGGGCTGGGGCTGGCGCTACCGTTCCTCCTGCTCGGCTTCGTGCCCCCGCTCAGGCGGCTATTGCCCAAGCCGGGGCGCTGGATGGAATGGTTCCGCAAGATCATGGCAGTGCCGATGGGGCTGACCGCGCTGGCCCTGCTATGGCTGTGCTGGCGGCTGGGTGGCTGGCAATTCGCCGCTCTGGCCGGTGTTCTGGCGCTGGTGCTGACCGGCGCCCTGGCCTGGGGCCTGCGGGAAGGAAACAGGGGGCGCCCAGGGCGCTTCGTGCTGCCATCCATCGCCGGTCTGGCCCTGGCAATATCGGTCGTGCTGCTGCCCATGGTCCATGCACCGCCGGGCAATTCGGAACAGAGCCTGCTTTCCCCGCGCAATTTCAGTGATGCCGTGCTGGCTGATGCGCGGGCGGAGAAGCGCCCGGTCTTCCTCTGGTTCACTGCCGATTGGTGCCTGACCTGCAAGGTCAACGAAAATGTCGCGATCGAACGAGAGACGACGCGCAAGGCCTTTGAAAGGGCGGGTGTCATCGCCATTCGCGGCGACTGGACGCGGCGTGATCCGGAGATCACCCGCTTCCTCACCGCCCAAGGTGCCGCGGGTGTGCCGCTCTATTTGTGGTATCCGGCTGGCGGAGAAGGCGAAGTGCTGCCGCAAGTGCTGACGCCGGACATGCTGGCCGAGTTGGCAGCTGCCGAGTAGCGGGTTGGGGCGCGCTCATCCAGAACCCCCGTCCGCTCATCCTGAGCTTGTCGAAGGATGCACGCGTGGTTCGACAGGCTCACCACGAGCGGAGATAGGCGCTATTCCGCCTCCCTGCCTTCAGCCTCTTCCTGCTCTTTCGCCTGGGCCTGCTGTACCCGGCCGCCCGCGCGGCACCAGTTCACGAATTCGCCGGGAATGCGGCTGCCCGCGATCGCCAGCGATCCGCCACCGGGAAGCGTCGCCTCCAATTCGCGTGAGCCGGTGAATACGTCCAGTTTCGGATCGCGCGCGGGGACGGCGCCTTCCCAGCGCCATTCGCCATCCACCAGCGCTGCGTCCAGCTTGAAACGGGAGATCGTGCCATTGCCGATGATCGGGAACAGCGCCTTCTGCCCGGGTCGGCCGGTAACATGGCGGATGATGTGCAATTGCGCCGGTTCCGTGCGCAAATTGCAGGACAATGTGAGGAACGGAGGTTCTTCCGGCTGCCCGAAATGGATCGCCTGACCGTTTTCGCTGACCACCCAGCCGGCCCCTTCCGTTTCGGGTGAGGGCAGGGGTGTTTCCGCGGCATGGCGAGCTTCGGCAAGGGAGATGCGCTGCACATCGTCCGGTTCGGACGCAGAATTGCTGCAGCCCGGCAAGGCCGCAAGCAAGGCGATGGGAAAGACAGGAACAATGCGCGCCATGCCGCCTGATGGCGGCGTTGCGGCCCGGTTTCAAGCGGGCTTGAGAGGGTCAGCCCCGGCAATCCGCAACCACGCGGCGAAAAGCATCGCTGGGCGGCATGCGGAAGGAGGGGCCGCCTGCAACGGACACGGCGAAGGGGGCATCCAGTCCGGCCAGAATCGTGGCGAAAGGGTCCCCGGCAGGCAGACGAGCGGTGACTCGCGGCAAGGGTTCGGCCTGTGCCGTTCCGTCGAGCGTGCGGATTTCGCCACCTGCCATCAGGCGCATGTCCGTTTCGCCAGGTTCCACCAGCACGCTACGCGAAAAGACAAGTTCCCCATCCTCGCAACCGACGGAGAAGCTTGCCTCCGTCCCGGGAGGCCCGAACAACACCGCCGGGTTGCCGGCCAGTTGCTTGCTGATCCATTCGCCCTGCATCACCGCGTCGGAGCCGAGTTCGTCCTCCGGCGGTGTCGTTGCGGTGTCGGACGATGCTATTCCCGATCCGCTCTCTGGCGGCATATCGGTGGGGGCCGGTTCTTCTGAACATGCGGCAAGGCCCAGAATTCCAATGGCAGCGATAGCGGCGAGTCGGCGCATGGCTATCTTGTCTCCTCCCCCGGGCAACGGGGCGGGAGATGCCAATGTTCCGTCAGGTGCGGCTTATTTCTTCCACTTTTTCTGCACCTTGCCGTAGCGCGTCTTGCGCGTGCCCGGCCTGCCTTCATTGGATCTGCCGACCAATGGCGCCTTCTTCTCGCCTTCGGCCAGGCCGAGTTCCTCGTTCTCCAGCCGGCGGATTTCGTCGCGCAGGCGGCCGGCTTCCTCGAATTCCAGATCCGCGGCGGCTTCGCGCATCCGCTTTTCCAGATCTTCGATATAGGCGCGCAGGTTATGGCCGACGAGATTGTTCACATCCTCGTCGCCCGTATCCACGGTTACGCCGTCCTGCGCCGCAGTATGGGCCACGATATCGGCGATCTGGCGCTTGATCGTCTGCGGCGTGATGCCGTGTTCCTCGTTATAGGCGCGCTGTTTTTCGCGCCTGCGTTCGGTCTCCGCCATGGCGCGTTCCATGCTGCCGGTGATGCGATCGGCATAGAGGATCACGCGCCCATCCACATTGCGCGCCGCGCGGCCAATGGTCTGGATCAGGCTGGTTTCACTGCGCAGGAAACCTTCCTTGTCAGCGTCCAGGATGCAGACCAGCCCGCATTCGGGAATGTCCAGCCCCTCGCGCAGCAGGTTGATGCCCACCAGCACGTCATAGACGCCGAGCCGCAGATCGCGGATCAGTTCGATACGTTCCAGCGTTTCGACATCGCTGTGCATGTAACGGACCTTCACGCCCGCTTCGTGCATGAATTCGGTCAGATCTTCCGCCATGCGCTTGGTCAGCGTGGTGACAAGCGTGCGATAACCCTTCTCGGCGGTGGCCTTGCACTCGGTAATGCAGTCCTGCACCTGGTCTTCCACCGGGCGGATCTCTACGGGCGGATCGATCAGGCCGGTCGGGCGGATCACCTGTTCGGCAAACACGCCGCCGGTTTCTTCCATTTCCCATGAACCGGGCGTGGCGGAAACGGCGATGGTCTGCGGGCGCATCGCATCCCATTCGTTGAAGCGCAGCGGGCGGTTGTCGATGCAGCTGGGCAGGCGGAAACCATATTCGGCCAGCGTCAGTTTGCGCCGATGGTCCCCCCGCGCCATGGCGCCGATCTGCGGCACGGTCTGGTGGCTTTCATCCACGAACAGCAGGGCATTTTCGGGCAGATATTCGAACAGGGTCGGCGGCGGTTCGCCCGGCAGGCGGCCGGTCAGGAAGCGGGAGTAGTTTTCAATCCCCGCACAGCTGCCGGTCGCGGCGATCATTTCGAGATCGAAATTGGTCCGCTGTTCCAGCCTTTGCGCTTCCAGCAGGCGGCCTTCCGCGTGCAATTCCTTCAGCCGTTCCTGCAATTCGAAGCGGATCGCTTCCGCCGCCTGTTTCATGGTCGGGCCGGGCGTAACGTAATGCGAATTGGCATAGACGCGGACCTTGTCCAGATTGGCGCCCTTGGTGCCGGTCAGCGGATCGAACTCGCTGATTTCCTCGATCTCGTCCCCGAAGAAGCTGATCCGCCAGGCCATGTCTTCATAATGGCTGGGGAAGATCTCCAGATTATCGCCCCGCACGCGGAAACTGCCGCGGGCGAAGGCCACGTCGTTGCGCTTGTATTGCAGGGATACCAGCTTGCGGATCAATTCGCGCTGGTCGACCGTTTCGCCCTTCTTGATGTCGAATACCATGGCGGAATAGGTTTCCACCGAACCGATGCCGTAAAGGCAGGAAACGGAGGCGACGATCAGCACGTCATCCCGTTCCAGCAAGGCACGGGTGGCCGAATGGCGCATCCGGTCGATCGCCTCGTTTACGGAACTTTCCTTCTCGATATAGGTGTCGGACCGGGGGACATAGGCTTCCGGCTGGTAATAATCGTAATAACTGACGAAATATTCCACCGCATTTTCGGGAAAGAAGCTCTTGAATTCGCCATAGAGCTGGGCGGCCAGGATCTTGTTCGGCGCCAGAACCAGGGCCGGACGCTGCAATTCTTCCACCACCTTGGCCATGGTGAAGGTCTTGCCGCTGCCGGTCACGCCCAGCAGGACCTGCGTCTTTTCGTCCTGCCGCGCAGATTCAACCAGTTCGCGGATCGCGGTCGGCTGGTCGCCATTCGGCTCATACTCGCTGACCAGCTTGAACGGGCGCCCGCCATCGCTCTTTTCCGGTCGAACCGGCTTGTGCGGGGTGAAGCTTTCCGAAGTATCGGGCTCTTCCAGCCCGCGACGAATTACAAGTTCGGCCATGGGGCAGGATATGGGCATGTCGGCCCGATCACGCAATCATTGGCAGCATGTCGGGGGCTTGCTAGCATCCCCACCCGTAACGCGGCCCGGAATGAGGCCGCTATTCAAGGGGGATATGCGATGCGTTTGAAACATGCCCTGCCGATCGGTGCCGTTTTTGCCGTTTTTGCCGCTGTCACCGCCGCGAACGGCGCGGCGCAGGATGGCGTTTCCGTTGAGGCGGCCCGCGCCGCAGCCGAAAGCGCGGTGAAGCCGGTCCCCGGCCAATACGAATCGCAGAACGAACTGGTCGATTTCCAGGCTGACGGCATTCCCGCCAACATGAAGGGCATGATGCGCAATGCCATGTCCAGCGCCTTTGCCCAGAACAACAGCTTCTGCGTCACGCCGGAAGAGGCGGAACAAGGCGCCTCCCGCATGATCGAGGAGCTGGCGCAGAACGATTGCACGCTGAACAAGTTCGACGTGGATGGCGGCTCCATCGATGCCGACCTGACCTGCCGGAACGATGGCGGGGAAGGCAATATCACCATGGTCGGCACGATGACGCCGGAAAGTTCCGACATCGTCATGACGGTGGACCAGTCGATGCCCGAAATGGGGAACATGCTGATCAAGGTGAACATGAAGGCAAGGCGCGTGGGCGAATGCTCCGGCGCGAAATGAAGGAAGTGACGATGCGCAAGATCCATGCCCTGCCGCTGGTCGCGGCCATCGCCCTTGCTGCCTGCAGCGGCGGGACGGAAGAGGAAAGTGCAACTGCGGGCGAAGGCCTGTCAGAAGCGGAGGCGAATGCCGCCGCGGAAGGCGCGATCAGGCTGACGCCGGGCCAGTATTCGACCACGCTGGAGCTGGTGGAATTCGAAGTGCCGGGCCTGTCTGGCGATCTGGCCGATCAGATTCGCGATCTGGCCGCCAGCGGCTTTGCCGAAGGCAACAGTTTCTGCCTGACACCCGAAGAGGCAGAGGAAGGGCCGCGTCGCATGGTTCGCGACCTTGCCGAGAATGACTGCACCTTCAACAAGTTCGACGTGGCGGGCGGCACGATCAATGCCGATCTCAGCTGCATCGCGGATGACGGGTCGGAAGGCACGATGAAGATGACCGGCACGATGACGTCGGAAAGTTCCGACATGATGATGGAAATGGACCAGCAGATCCCGCAAATGGGCAAGGCCCATATGAAGGTGAAAGTGAATAGCCGCCGCGTCGGGGAATGCAGCTGATCGCGGGCTGATTCGGGAAAGGTCCTGCCCCCCATCTACGTTCTTCGCAGGGCGGGGCAGTTCTGTTACAGTCTGCCGATGCGCGCGATGTCTTCCAACCGGGCCATTGCCGGTGCGTCCCGATGGGACGCCGGCTTTGCGCGCCGCCTCCGATTGCTGCGTGGCAAGGCTCCTGCGGGGGAGCGCGGGCCCGATGCCAAGCTCCTCTGGGGTGAACTGGCGACCTTTGCCGAACCGCTGCTGCGCCCGTTCCGGGAACCGATGGATGTTGCCGTGGCGGAACATCCGCGTGTTGTCATGCTGCTGCCGGGTTTCGGGACCCATCCCATGCGCATGCGCTACATGGCGCGGCAGCTTGAACGCGCGGGGCACAAGGTCAAGCGCTGGGGGCTGGGCTTCAATCTCGGCCCGACGCAGCAAAATTTCGATAAGCTGGCCCGCCGGGTAGAGCAGGTCAGCGCCCGATATGGGCAGAATGTGGTGCTCGTGGGCTGGAGCCTGGGCGGCATTTTCGCGCGCGAGATTGCCAAACGGCATCCCGAACATGTCGCGAAGGTGATTTCCATGGGCTCGCCCTTTTCGGGCACGCCCTATGCCAACAACGCCTGGCGCATCTATCAGCTGGTTACCGGCCATTCGGTGGAACAGCCACCTGTCGAGGCGGAGCTGGCGGTCAAACCGCCGGTCGAAACGATTGCCCTGTGGAGCCCGCGCGACGGCGTGATCTCTCCGCGCAGCGCCTGCGGCCATCCGGGGGAACGCGATCGGGCCATTGCGATACGTTGCACCCATCTGGGATTTTCCAATTCTCACGAGGCGATAGGCACCATCTTGCGCGAGCTGGAGGAATTCTGAAAAATCCTTACGCAGTCGCTCTTGGCTACTGGCGTCAAGCGTGCCATGTTGCACTGCATCAAAGGATAGTATGAACGCACCAGGCCCCGCCCAGTTCGATGAAATGCATGAAGCCGATGGCTCGGTTCGCGACGCATATCGCGAATATGAGAAGTGGCTGAACGAACAGGATTCGGCCGGTATGCGCCGCAAGGGGTTTGAAGCGGAAAGCTTCTTCCGCCGCACCGGCATCACCTTCAATGTCTACGGGGACAATGACGCCGAAGAACGGCTGATCCCCTTCGATATGGTTCCCCGCATCATTACGGGGCGCGAATGGCGGCACCTTTCCCGCGGAATCGAACAGCGGGTGAGGGCGCTCAACGCCTTCATGCACGATCTATATCACCGGCAGGAAATCATCCGCTCCGGCCGGCTGCCCGAACGGTTGTTCCGCCACAATAACGCCTGGCTGCCGCAGATGGTGGGCTTCACACCGCCCGGCGGAGTCTACACCCATATCGTCGGGATCGATCTGGTCCGCACCGGGGCGGACGAATTCATGGTGCTGGAAGACAATGCCCGCACACCATCGGGCGTCAGCTATATGCTCGAAAACCGCGAAACCATGATGGCGATGTTCCCCGAACTGTTCAGCCGTATCAAGGTGCAGCAGGTTTCGGACTATCCGCGCCGCCTGGGCAAGAGCCTGGCCGCCTGCGCACCGCCGCGTGCCTCCAGCAATCCGCGCGTCGCCGTGCTGACCCCGGGCATCTACAATTCCGCCTATTTCGAACACGCTTTCCTGGCGGACCAGATGGGCGCCGAACTGGTAGAAGGCAGCGATCTGCGGGTGGTGGATGGCCGTGTGCAGATGCGCACGACTTGCGGCTTCGAACCGATCGACGTGCTCTATCGCCGCGTGGATGATGAATTCCTCGATCCGCTGACCTTCAATCCCGACAGCGTTCTGGGCGTGCCGGGGATCATGGATGTCTATCGCGATGGCGGGATCACCATCGCCAATGCGCCGGGCACGGGCGTGGCGGACGACAAGGCGATCTATTCCTTCATGCCGGAAATCGTGGAATTCTATACCGGTGAACAGCCGCTGCTGCCCAATGTGCAGACCTGGCGCTGTGCCGATCCGGACAGTCTGAAATATGTGCTGGAAAACCTGCCCGAACTGGTGGTGAAGGAAGTCCACGGTTCCGGCGGTTACGGGATGTTGATCGGCCCGACCTCTTCGAAGAAGGAACTGGCCCAATTCCGCAAGAAGCTGGAGGCAGCGCCGGAAAACTACATCGCGCAGCCCACGCTTTCGCTGTCCACCTGCCCGATCTTCACCCGCAAGGGGCTGGCGCCGCGCCATGTCGATCTGCGGCCCTTCGTGCTCGTTTCGCCAGAAGGGGTGGACATCACGCCCGGCGGCCTGACGCGCGTCGCGCTGAAGAAGGGATCGCTGGTCGTCAATTCCAGCCAGGGCGGCGGCACGAAAGACAGCTGGGTTCTGGACGACTGATGGGGGAGCGCATTCCTTGCTAGGCCGCACCGCCAACGGCATCTTCTGGATGTACCGCTATCTGGAGCGGGCCGAGAACACGGCCAGGCTGCTGGCCGCGGGCCACCGCATGACGCTGACCCGCGGCGGCGATGCCGCCAACCAGGAATGGCGGTCCATCCTGACCACTCTGGGCCTGTTGCAGGCCTATAACGAACATTACGAAGATTATACCGGCGCGCATGTCTGCGATTTCGTGCTGCGGGCCAGGGTCAATCCCGAAAGCGTGCTGTCCATGTTCGAACGGGCACGGATGAATGCCCGCTCCTGCCGTTCGGCCATCACTGCCGAAGTGTGGGAAGCGGTCAATGAAGGCTGGATGAGCCTGAGCGATCTGCTGGCGCGGCAGGTGCGGGAAAGCAATCTGGGCATGGCGCTGGGCGCGATCCGGCGCGAATCCACACTGGCGCGCGGTGCGACCTATGGTTCCATGCTGCGCAACGAGACTTATGCCTTCGCCCGTCTGGGCACATTTCTGGAACGGGCTGACAACACGGCGCGCATTCTCGATATCAAATATTACCTGCTGCTCCCTTCGCTCTCCTATGTCGGGACCGCACTGGATAGCGGGCAATGGGACAATGTGCTGCGTTCGCTTTCGGGGGAGCGCGCCTATCGCTGGCTCAATGCCGGACGGATGGATGCGCGGTCCATCGCCGATTTCCTGATCCTGGACGATCGCTTCCCCCGCAGCCTTTCCTTCTGCCTGACTGAAATGCGGGAAAATCTGGCCAAGCTGGAACGGATGCATGGCGGGGACGGGCCCGCGCATGAAGCGATCCGCGCGGTGGATACCAAGCTGCTGGGCAAGACGGTGGAGGATATTTTCGATCGGGGCCTGCACGAATTCCTGGTGGATTTCATCTCCGCAAACCAGACCGTGGCCAGTTCCATTGCCGAACAATATCGCTTCATAGCCTGAGGACAGGAAAGCCCATGCGCCTCGCCATCAGTCACACTACCCGCTACCGTTTCACAGAGCCGGTTGCCCACGGGCTGCAGCGGCTGCGCCTGACGCCCAAGGCCACGCAGGGGCAGCAGATCCTGGACTGGTCGATGGAATATTCGGGCGCCCGGGAAGAAATTTCCTATGACGATCAGAACTTCAATCATGTGACGCTTGTTTCCGTGCGCGAAGGGGCATCGGAAGTGGTCATCAACTGCCGTGGCACCGTCGACACGGAAGACAAGGCCGGGGTGATCGGCCATCACGCGGGTCATCTGCCGCTTTGGGGTTTTCTGGGCCATACGCCGCTGACCAGGCCGGGCAGCCGCGTGCGGCAATTATTGTCCTCTGTCGAACGTAGCGAAGAAGGCATGGTGCCTACCTTGCACAATCTGTCCGCCGCGATCCGTGAACGCGTGGCCTATGAAACCGGCAAGACCCATGTGCATACCACGGCGGAAGACGCGCTGGCCGATGGTTTTGGCGTGTGCCAGGACCACGCCCATATCTTCATCGCGGCAGCAAGGGCCCTGGAAATTCCCGCCCGCTATGTCAGCGGCTATCTGATGATGGATGATCGGGTTGACCAGGAAGCGACCCATGCATGGGCGGAAGCCTATGTCCAGGGGCTGGGCTGGGTCGGATTCGATATTTCCAACGGAATAAGTCCGGATCCGCGCTATGTCCGTGTGGCGACCGGGCGCGATTATCGCGATGCGGCACCTGTCACAGGCATCAGTTTCGGCGCAGTGACGGAAGATCTCCACGTCCACCTTGCCGTGCAGCAGCAAACGGTGGAACAATAGCAGGCCGTTTCAGGCTGCATGTCTTTTCAGGATTTAACATGACGTATTGCGTAGGGCTGATGCTCGACAAGGGGCTCGTTCTCATGAGCGACACCCGCACCAATTCCGGCGTCGACAATATCTCCGTATTTCGCAAGATGTTCCACTGGTCGGTACCGGGGGAACGGATCATTTCCGTGATGACCGCGGGCAATCTGGCCACGACCCAGGCGGTGATCAGCCGGCTGGAAGAACGCAGCAAGACACCGGATGAGCGGCAGAATTCTTTGCTGGAACTGCCCACCATGTTCCAGGTGGCGGTGGAAACCGGCAAGTTGCTGCGCGATACGGTGAAAGAAACCCAGTCGGGCAATGGCCAGTCAGGCGGGGGCCGTTTCGCCGCTTCCATGATCGTGGCCGGCCAGATCAAGGGGATGGAGCCGCGCCTGTTCCTGATCTACCCCGAAGGCAATTTCATCGAAGCGAGTTTCGACACGCCCTTCTTCCAGATCGGCGAGACGAAATATGGCCGCCCGATCCTGGTTCGCGCCTATGATCGGGCGATGAGTTTCGAAGACGCGGTGAAGCTCCTGATGGTCAGCTTCGATTCCACGCTCAAGGCCAATCTGTCGGTCGGTCTTCCGCTCGATCTGCTGGTAATCGAACGTGACAAGCTCGAAATCGTGCATGAACGGCGCGTCGAACAGGGCGATCCCTATTTCGAATCCATCTCCTCCAGCTGGAGCGATGCGTTGAAGACGGCGTTCAATTCCTTGCCGGATTACAACATGCGACAGGATGCGGAATAGGTGGTTTTACCTAAGTATCTGATTTTAGCTATTTCGTTTCCGCAGAATTACGCATGTTTTGCTCCGTATCGGAGCTAAAATTCCTTATGCAGCTCACCCTATTGCTGTCCGCGGGGAGCGGGCAGCGCCATATCTGGTCCATTGTCGCCACGCTTCCGCATGCGCGTTTTTCGCGGCTGATGCACTCAGGTGGACATGGAACGGACAATTTTACACATCGTAGGCGGCCAGAGCCGCTCTCGCGCCGAACAGGCCCGCATCGCCTTTGCCCTCGGGCATCATGCGGAAATCTATGGGGATCTGGATGAATTGCTGCTCAAGCCGCCCCGCTCGGGGTTGGTTATGGCAGCCGATTCCATCGAGGCGGGGGGCGGCGCCGGCATCATCCGGATTTTGCGCGACCATGGCGTTGGCCTGCCCGTTGTCATCACGGCCAACGAACCGCATGCGTCGGATATAGTCTCCGCGATCAAGGCAGGGGCGCTGGATTATCTCGGACTGCCCCTGGAAATGGGCGATTTCGCTCGCCGGCTGTCTCGTATCCAGGCAGAGGCCGAACAGCTTGCCGAAACCTATCGTTTTGAAATCGAGGCGCGCCAATTGCTGAGCAAGTTGAGCGGCCGCCAGCTGGAAGTGCTCCGCCTGCTGAGCGAAGGCTGTTCCAACAAGGAAATTGCCCGGGTCCTGGGCATCAGCCCGCGAACCGTCGAAATTCACCGCGCCAACATGATGGCAAAGCTGAGAGCCAACCATGCGGCGGATGCGGTGCGGCTTTGGCTGGCCGCCCTGCCGTCCCCCGTCAGCAGCGAACAGGACACGCTCGAGCTTGCGGGCAGGCAGCGGGAAGGGGAGGCCAGCCTGACCATCATGCCCGACAACAATCCCTATGCCGCGCCGGCCAGGTCAGTCAGCGGCAATAGCTCTTACCATCGATGACGCCTTCGATATGAAGATGGTCTTCATGCGCGCGGTTATATTCGGGGCCCAGCACTGTGTCGAAACGCTTGCAGGCGCTTTGCTGGATCGTGCGCAGGAAGCGGCGTTCGTCCGATGTGCCGCCGTGCCAGTCATTCTTCACCGTGATACGGCGGCCATCCATCAGGACGAAGGCGGCAACGTCGATCGCGGCGGCTGTTGAATGGGCCGAGCGGCGGCCCGTTCCGGCCACGTTGCGGCAATTATAACTGCCGAAAGTCTCGATACTGCGGAGGGGGGAGCCGAGTATCTGCCGCGCCGCGCGGTCCACGCCGTAACGGGTCCAGCCGGCAAAGGCTTCGGTCACGCCGCAGGTCACGGGGCCGAGATTCGATATGGCCACGTCCGAAAGATCCGATCGCAAGGCATAGAGTTGCACCGTGTCCAGATTGGTGCATCCCTGATCGAGATAGCGATCGGGCAGCGGAGTATATTCCGCGCCCAGCTGTGCCAGCCCGGAAAGGCATTGGCGTGTCGCCGGGCTGACCGCCACGGGCGCAGGCTGGCTGCGCGTCCTGCGCGCCTGTGGATCGCCGCCTTGTGTGCTGGGCAGCATCGAACATCCCGAAAGGGCGAGGGCGGACAGGATCAGGGCGATCTTGCGGGTCATGACGTCAATTTTCCCAGCCCGTGCTTAACAGATTCCTAATGACGGCGGCAGATTGGGATTGTCTGCGGATTAAACGCTATCCGGGTTGACACAGTCAGCAATAAGCCTAGTGGCGGCTCCGGGCCACGCGGTCCCAACGCCGCGCGAGCTCTCTGCAAGGAGAGTCTTAAATGACTGATAATAGCGTACCTTCGCGCAAGCCTGCGCGTCCTTTTTTCTCTTCCGGTCCCTGCGCGAAGCCGCCGGGCTGGTCCCCTGAAAAACTCCAAATCGATTCGCTCGGTCGCTCGCACCGCTCGAAACTCGGCAAGGCGCGGCTCGCGCTTTGTATCGATCTGATTCGCGAAGTGCTCGAAGTGCCCGAAACGCACCTCGTCGGCATCGTGCCCGGTTCCGATACCGGCGCGGTGGAAATGGCGATGTGGACCATGCTGGGCGGTCGCCCGGTCACGACGCTTGCCTGGGAAAGCTTTGGTGAAGGTTGGGTCACCGATGCCGTCAAGCAGCTCAAGATCGAACCGACCGTGCTGCGTGCCGATTACGGCCAGCTGCCCGACCTGAAGCAGGTCGACTGGTCGAACGATGTCATCTTCACCTGGAACGGCACCACCTCCGGCGTGTGCGTCCCCAATGGTGACTGGATTTCCGCCGACCGTGATGGCCTGGCCATTGCAGATGCCACCAGCGCTGTGTTTGCGCAGGACATCGCCTGGGACAAGGTCGATGTGCTGACCTTCTCCTGGCAGAAAGTGCTGGGCGGTGAAGGCGCGCATGGCGTGCTGATCCTTGGCCCCCGCGCGGTGGAGCGGCTGGAAAACTTTACTCCGTCCTGGCCGCTGCCCAAGGTTTTCCGCCTGGCGAAGGGTGGCAAGCTGATCGATGGCATCTTCACGGGCGCCACGATCAACACCCCTTCCATGCTGGCGGTCGAAGATGCGATCTTCGCGCTGGAATGGGCCAAGTCGATTGGCGGCCTGGCCGGCATGAAAGCCCGCGCCAACGCCAATGCGCAGGCGCTGGACAAGATCGTTCAGGAACGCAGCTGGCTTGGCCATCTGGCGCAGGATCCGGCCAGCCGGTCCAACACCAGTGTCTGCCTGACGGTGGAAGGCGCCGATACGGATTTCATCAAGAAATTCGCGAAGCTGCTGGAAGAGCAGGATGCCGCCTATGACATCGCCGGTTACCGCGATGCCCCGGCCGGCCTGCGCATCTGGTGCGGCGCCACGGTCGATACGGCCGATATCGAAGCGCTCGGCCCCTGGCTTGACTGGGCCTATGCCCAGCTGACCGCCAACTCCTAAGCCTATTCCCGTCCTCTCCGCGAAAGCGGGGATCCGGCCTGCATCTCTGATTGCCGCCCGGATTCCCGCCGCCGCAGGAGCGACGATCTTCAGGGAAGTTTCAAATGACCAAGCCCAAAGTCCTTATTTCCGACAAGATGGACCCTAATGCCGCTCGTATTTTTGAAGAGCGCGGCTGCGAAGTCGATGTAATCACCGGCAAGACGCCGGAGGAACTGAAGGAAATCATCGGCCAGTATGATGGCCTTGCGATCCGTTCCTCGACCAGGGTGACGCAGGAAATCCTCGATGCCGCGACCAATCTGAAAGTGATCGGCCGCGCGGGCATCGGGGTCGACAATGTCGATATTCCCTATGCCTCTGCAAAGGGCGTGGTGGTGATGAACACGCCGTTCGGCAATTCGATCACCACGGCCGAACATGCGATCGCCATGATCATGTCCCTGGCGCGCCAGATCCCCGAAGCGAACGAACTGACCCAGAAGGGCGAATGGCCCAAGAGCAAGTTCATGGGCGTGGAAGTGACCGGCAAGACGCTGGGCCTGATCGGCGCCGGCAATATCGGCGCCATCGTTGCATCGCGCGCGCTTGGCCTGCGGATGAAAGTCATCGCCTATGACCCGTTCCTCACCCCGGAACGTGCCGTGGAAATGGGCGTGGAAAAGGTCGATCTGGAAACGCTGGTGACGCGTGCGGATTTCATCACGCTGCACACGCCGCTGACTGACGAGACGCGCAACATCCTCAGCCGCGAACGGCTGGAAAAGTGCAAGAAGGGCGTGCGGATCGTGAACTGCGCCCGCGGCGGCCTGATCGACGAACTGGCGCTGAAGGACCTGCTCGACAGCGGCCATGTGGCCGGTGCTGCGCTGGACGTGTTTGCCGAAGAACCGGCCAAGGAAAACCCGCTGTTCGGCACGCCGAATTTCATCTGTACCCCGCATCTGGGCGCATCCACCACCGAAGCGCAGGTCAATGTCGCGCTGCAGGTGGCCGAACAGATGAGCGATTTCCTCGTCAATGGCGGCGTCACCAATGCGCTGAACATGCCCAGCCTCAGCGCGGAAGAAGCGCCGAAGCTCAAGCCCTACATGGCGCTGGCGGAAAAGATCGGTTCGCTGGTCGGCCAGCTTGCCCATGGCGATCTGCCGAAGATCAGCATCGAGACGGAAGGCGCCGCTGCCCAGCTGAACCAGAAGCCGATAGTCGGCGCGGTTCTGGCCGGCTTGATGAAGCGTTTCTCCTCCAGCGTTAACATGGTCAACGCACCCTTCCTGGCGAAGGAACGCGGGATCGAAGTGCGCGAAGTGCGCAACGAGAACCAGGGCACTTACCAGACCCTGGTGCGCGTGACCGTGGCAACCAGTGCGGGCGACCGGTCCGTTGCCGGCACGCTGTTCGCCAATCGCGAACCGCGCCTGGTCGAAATCTTCGGCATCGGCATCGAAGCAGATCTGGACGGTCGTATGCTCTATATCGTCAATGACGACGTGCCGGGCTTTATCGGTCGCATCGGTTCGCTGCTGGGCGAAGCCGGCATCAATATCGGCACGTTCCACCTTGGCCGCCGTGAAACCGGTGGCGAGGCCGTGCTGCTGTTGAGTGTCGACCAGCCGATCCCGGCGGATGTTATTGCCCGCGCGCAGGAGCTCGAGGGCGTGAAAATGGTGAAGGCGCTGACCTTCTGATCTCTGATGCCGTTCGCTCTTCGCAATCGGGGAGCGAACGGCTAGGGGCTGCTCCATGATCGATCCCACTGCCGACTTATTGCCCGAGGGGCTGGAAGACCGTTTGCCCCGCAGCGCAGCCGCGGCAACGCGGATTGAGCGTGCCATGCTCGCCGCCATGGATGCGCATGGTTATGACCGGGTGCGCCCCCCGCTGATCGAATTTGAAAAGTCGATGGCAAGCCGTACCGATGGTTTGCGCACGCGGAACATGTTCCGTTTCGTCGATCCGCGCAGCCTGCGGATGCTGGCATTGCGATCGGATATGACGGCGCAGGTCGGGCGAATAGCCGCAACCGGGCTTGGCGCCGCGCCGCGGCCGCTGCGGCTCTGCTATGCCGGTCAGGTCGCGCGGATGACGGGCGACATGCTCGATCCGCGCCGCGAGAATTTGCAGATCGGTGCCGAACTTATCGGCAGCGAATCCGCGGCCGCCGCGGGCGAGATCGTGGAACTGGCGATTGATGCGCTGGAAGCGGCGGGTGCGCAGGGCATATCGGTCGATTTCACCTTGCCGGACCTTGTCGATACGCTGGCGGCGAAGGAAATGCCGCTGGATCCGGCACAGGTGCAGGCCGTGCGCCGCGAACTGGATGCCAAGGATGCTGGCGGACTGAAGGCGGCAGGGGGCGAAGCCTATATTCCGCTGCTTTATGCCACCGGCGCGTTCGATGATGCGGCGGCGAAACTGGCCAGCCTGGACGATGGCGGCGTGCTTGCCAGCCGGATTGACGGACTTCGCCAGATTGCCGACCGGATCGATGGCCGCGCGCGACTGACGCTCGACCCGTCGGAACGCCACGGTTTCGAATATCAGACATGGTTCGGATTCACGATCTATGCCGACGGTGTTCGCAGCGCATTGGGGCGGGGCGGCACTTATCGCATTGGCGGGAGCGAGGAAGTCGCGACCGGCTTTTCGCTCTACCCGGAAGAACTGATCGAAGCCGTCAAGGCGGAAGAGCCGCTTCCGCAAGCTGTATTCCTGCCCCTCGGCCATGATCGCGAAGCTGCGGCTAGACTGCGGGGCGAAGGCTGGCGCACCGTCGCCGCATTGAGCGAGGGCGACGATGCGATGGCGCTCGGTTGCTCGCACCGTCTGGAAGGCTCCGCGGCCAAGCCCCTGTAAAGACATATTGCAACTTGGCCGGCCACTGGCCGGTCAGGCCGCATCGGCTAGCCGTTTCAGAAAAGCATGATCGCCAGAAAGGCGAAGAATGCCCAGGAT